>NZ_JBTJEL010000035.1:0-512988 GCF_054504345.1 Halosimplex yunnanense
GTGTAAAGGTTTCGCGCCTGCTGCGCCCCGTAGGGCCCGGAATCTTGTCTCAGATTCCGTCTCCAGGCTCTTGCTCTCACAACCTGTACCGATTATCGGCACGGTGGGCCGTTACCCCACCGTCTACCTAATCGGCCGCAGCCACATCCTCTGGCGCCGGAACGTTTCCGGCTCGCTCCACTCCAGGATGCGAGCCGTATCAGGAATTAGCCTCAGTTTCCCGAGGTTATTCCCGTCCAGAGGGTAGTTTGGCCACGTGTTACTGAGCTATTTGCCACGGGTCTGAACCCGTGCGACTAGCATGGCTAAGTCGGACTCCGATAGCAATGGCCTCCGGCAGGATCAACCGGAATGTTCCCCTGCAGAGCAGGGGGGTTAGGCGGGAACACACTCTGTATGAGTGTGATCTCGATCGCTATCGTATCTAGCATCCGGCGACACACGGTCACAGACCGGGTATCACCGAACTACCAGGGCTAACATCAGATCCCATCTGTACGGCGGACCGCAGGGGTGGAATCCTCATCTCCTTCGGACCGTAATGTAGGCCGACGGGGTTATATAACCCCTTCGACCCACTCGGTCCGACTGGCACGAGGTGAGACCGCCGAGGTGCCGTCGACCGGCATCCCAGCGGGGCGTCGCCCCACGCCGCTTCGTACCCGATACGATGGGGGTGTTTTACTTAAGGCCGTCGGATCGGTACCCGCCTCGTCACGCGGTTTCATGGGACGGGATCACAGAAGTCGGCGCCGGCGACGCCGCTATCGGGTTCGGAATGTCGCGTGGAAGGAGAGCGGCCGGTCATCCCGCGCGTTGCGCGCTCGGTCCGGCCGAGTGGGAGCCACGCACGTACCGCTCGGTGGGCGATTCATATGTAGTTCACGCACGCGGACGAGGGGCTGAGGCACCCGCTGCTGGTTGCGGGCGAATCAGGGAGGGCCACGAAGGGTGGTCCTGCCGGACCGGCTCAAATCTCGTCGAGGTGTTCGACGCCCTGTTTCGAGACGTTTGCCTTCGTGATCTCGTCGACCTCGTTCATCCACACGTCCGAGGGGTCCTCGGCGTCCCACTCGTTCATGTCGACTTCCGGCGGGGACTCCTTCCAGGACCACCCCTCGTAGATGTGGACCTTGTGGGTGCCTTTCTCTCGGAGCCGGATAGACTGCCGGTCGGCCGCCTCCTCGCTGCTGGCCGGGTCGAGCCGTCGCGCAGCCTTCAGTGCCGCCTGTCGAGGTGTGCTCCCCGAAAAGACGCTGTCTTCCTCGCCGTTCTCCGTCCTGAGCGCGAAGTTGCGCTTGTCGCTGTCGGGTGCCATTGATTCGACCGCTCCATGCGAACTCAGCACATGATTCATTATAAAAATACCCCCGGATCGCACCGCGTGCTAGCGATTCGTTTATATGCGGTGCTCGAAACGACCGCGATCGCCGGTCGAACCGCCCCAGATTTCCGGGTTAGCCGACGAGAATTTATCTCGCGCGCGCCGAATCATGCACCTCAAAGCCGCCGATCGGTGTGGGATCCGGGCGCGCACGGTAGACTTAAGTGTATCCTGCGGCGAAGGGCCGAATAGGATAGCGCGATGGTGCGAAAGAAGAAGCTCAGCCCGAGTGGCGCCAAAGACGAGGACGGCGAGTACCACAACGTCCACATCAACATCCACGAGGACGAGCTGGCCGTCGCCGGGATGGAGATCGGCGACGAGGTGTTCGTCCGGGTCCGCGACAACAAGATCATCATTCAGAAAGCCGACCCCGACGACGTGGAACACGAGTTTTGACGCCCGGGCCGGCCCAGCCCCGTCGTCGGGGCGTCTACACATGAACGGATACGACATCGCTCGACCGCTGTTGTTCTCACTGCCGGCCGAAACCGCCCACACCCTCGGCCACGGCGCCGTCAGGCTCGCCGGGACGCGCCCGTTCGAGACCCGTATCGCGCGCCACTACGCCGTCGACGACGACCGACTCGGCGTCGACGCGTTCGGCCAGTCGTTTTCCAACCCCGTCGGGGTAGCCGCCGGCTTCGACAAGAACGCCGAGGCCGCCCGCGGGCTGGCCGCGCTGGGCTTCGGGTTCGTCGAAGTCGGGGGCGTCACCGCCGTCCCGCAGTCGGGCAATCCCCGCCCCCGGATGTTCCGCCTGCGAGAGGACCGCGCGGTCATCAACCGCATGGGCCTCAACAACGACGGCGCTGACGTCGTCGGCGAGCGACTTGCCGCCCTCGACGCGCCCGTCCCCGTCGGCGTCAACATCGCCAAGTCGGAACACGTCGGGACCGAGGGCGCGCCCGCCGACTACCGCAGGACCTACGAGGAGGTCGCCGACGGTGGCGACTTCTTCGTCGTCAACGTTTCCTGCCCGAACTCCCAGGGGTTCGAGGAGCTCCAGAACCGCGAGGCGATGACGGCCATCCTGACCGAACTCCAGGACGCCGGCGCCGAGCCGCTGCTCGTCAAGCTCTCGCCCGACCTCCCGGAGCCGGCGATCGCGGACACGCTCGATCTCGTCACCGAACTCGGGCTGGACGGCGTCGTCGCGACGAACACGTCCACGGAGCGCCCGGAGACCCTACAGAGCAAGAACCGCGTCGAGACCGGCGGACTGTCGGGCGCGCCCATCGAGGCGCGCGCGACGGAGACGACCCGGTTCGTCGCCGAGCGCGTCGACGTGCCCGTGGTCGGCGTCGGCGGGGTCGCCACCGCCGAGGACGCCTACCGGAAGATCCGCGCGGGCGCCAGCGTCGTCCAGCTGTACACCGCCTTCCTCTACCGCGGGCCGTCGATCGCCCGCGAGATCAATCGCGGCCTGCTCGACCTGCTGGAACGGGACGGCTTCGACTCGATCGAAGACGCGATCGGCGCGGACCTCGACTAACGCCCCGTCAGTGCCCGTTCACTCGATGTCCTTCCGCCGAAAGTAGACGGCCGCGAGCGCGACGAGCGCGAGCGTCGCGACGGCGAGCACGAGCGCGTCACCGACCGCGTACTCGCTCTCCCGGAGGACGGCGTTGGGGTCGACGTACCGCGTCGGCGAGACGGCGCCGAGGGCCTCGTAGTCGGTGCCGGTCAGCAGCGACTCGCCGAAGAAGAGCGCGACGAGGACGCCCACCGCCGCGCGCTGGGCGAGACTCGCGCGGTCGAAGACCACGGACGCGATCAGTCCGATGCCGGCGCATGTCGTCAGGTAGGGGATCGAGAGGAGGTGCAGCGCCACGACGTCGGCGGCGGGGACCGGATAGTCGACCGCGGCGGTCCCGAGGACGACCACGACGGGGACGACCGCCGACAGGGCGACGAGCGGCACGGCGAGGGAGGCGAACTGTTCGAGGACCACGCGGGCGCGCGAGACGGGCAGCGAGAGGAGCATGTCCATCCGCTCGCGCTCCACGTCGGCGGCGATCAGCGACGCCGCGGCGTAGGCGAAGTAGAGACCCACGATCAGCAGCCAGCCGAAGGTGTACAGCTCGGAAGCGAGATACCCCTCCATGCTCGCAAGCGACTGGACACCGAAGGCCTTCGAGAGCGCCTCGGGGTAGGCTTCGAGCAGCTGGTCGATGTCGGTGCCGAGGCTCTCGGCGAACGTGGGGTAGACGAAGATGTAGAGGAGGGCGAACCCGCTGAGCGCGGCAGTCGCGACGGCGGCGCCCCGGGCGCGGTGGCGCCCCTCGTAACGGGCGATCTCAAGCATCGTCGCCCCCGTAGAAGCGCATGAACACTTCTTCGAGCGGCGCCTCCTCGATATCGAGGTCGACGAGCGTCAACTCGCCGAGGCGGTCGAGCAGTGCGTTCACGTCGCCGGTGAAGGTGAACGTACACTCGGTGACCGGGTCGCTCCGGCGGGACGCCTCCCCCGATTTCCCGCCGGGACTCGATTCGCCGACGGGGTTCGACGCCCCGGCGGAGTTCGATCCGGCCACCCCGCCGTCGGTCCCGCTGCAGGACACGTCGTGGACGCCGTCGAGGTCGAACACGCTCGCGCTCACGTCGCCCGCGACGCGCACTCGGACGAACTTGCCCGTCCGGTGGAGCAGGTCCTCGATGCGCTCGGTGGTGACGAGCCGCCCCTCGCGGAGGACGCCGACCCGGTCGCAGACCCGGCGCACCTCGCTGAGTACGTGCGAGGAGAGGAAGACCGTCAGCCCCCGTTCTTTCTCGGCGTCGACGAACTCGTTGAACGCCCGCTGCATGAGCGGGTCGAGGCCGCTCGTGGGCTCGTCCATCACGACGAGGTCGGGGTCGTGCATGAACGCCTGGACGAGGCCGAGCTTCTGGACGTTCCCCGTCGAGTAGTCGCGGACCTCCCGGTCGATCGGCGGGTCGAAGGTCTCCAGAAGCTCCGCGCGGCGCTGCTCGCCCTTGATCGCACCGTGGAGGTCGAGTACCTCCCGACCGGTCACGTCCTCGTCGAACGCGGGGTTGGCCGGCAGATACCCGATCCGCCGTTTGGCGGCGATCAGGTCCTCCTCGTCGGTGACATCGTGACCGAGGACGGTCGCGCGCCCGGCCGTCGGCGACTGGAACCCCATCAGCGTCCGGATTGTCGTCGTCTTCCCGGCGCCGTTGGGGCCGAGGTAGCCGAACACCTCGCCGTCCGCGACGGAGAAGGTGACGTCGTCGTTCGCGAGGACCTCGCCGTAGTCCTTGGTGAGTCCCTCGACTTCGAGCGCAGCCATGACCCCGTATCGGACGGTCGCGGGATATAGCTACGGGCAGCAGTCGAAACCCGCGAGAACCCGAGTCTTCCTCAGTACCGAATCAGATGAAAAGCGAGCTGTTCGACTCGAGGACGTCGTACCCCTGCCGCTCCAGCGCGCGGTCGGAGATCGGCCCCTGGAGGAACGCGCGGAGCCACTTCTCAGCGGTCACCTTTCTCGTCTCGCTCGTCACGACGACAACCGTCCGTTCGCGGTCGTCACCGGCTTCGATCCGGACGGCGTGCGTCGACTGAACGCGGTCGTACTGTGACATTTCGAGGACGAAATCCGCGCTCCCCTCGACCGGTTCGCGGACGTCGAAGACCGTCTTCCATGTCCCACTGAGTCCCTCCGCGACGAACTCGAAGCCCGACTCGTGGTCGCTCGCCGCGTCGACCCATTGACGCTCGATGGCAAACAGCGGGCACTCGGGCCCAGTGAACTCCGAGCGAACTGCCTCGGGAGATCGGTCGGTCGCGAGTCGCGTCTCGTCGCGAGCACCGCACAGCGGGACGAGCGAGACTACGTAGAGACCGGCGCAGATCCCGGCCGCCGCGAGCAGGTCGATCGAGAGCGCGACGACCACCCCCACGGCGCCCAGCAAGAGCGACGGAACACGACTCCGTCGCTCGGACGCACGCGCCAGATCGTCCAGCGTCGCCCCGGTCACAGCCACCGGGTATAGCGAGCGGACATTAACAGTTACTGATCGAATAGGTCGAACCCAGCCACCCGAACGAGGCGGAACGGCGGACCGCCGACAACCGTTAACCGGAGTCGGATCGAACGGCGGGCCATGGACGCACAGGACCGCGTCGCCGCGTTCGTCGACGAGCACGACATGGACGCCGACCCCGCCTACCGAGTCCTCGATCTGGCCGCCGAGGTCGGAGAGATCGCCGCCGACGCCGCGAAGTCGAGCGAGTACGGCGACGCTCCCGAGGAGTTGACCGTCAGCGAGGACGAGATCGGCGACGCCCTGTTCTCGCTGCTGGCGACCGCCGAGGCGCTGGACGTCGACGCCGAGGCCGCGCTGGACGAATCGCTCGCGAAGTACGAACGCCGACTGACGGAGACGGGCGAAGCGGGCTCCGGGGAGTGACCGAGCCGATGTCCCCGCGACTCCTCCACTACTCCGACCTGGAGAACGCCTTCGACCGCCCGGAACGCGTCGGTCGACTCGTCGGGGCGATCGAATCCCGTCGTGACCCGGACGCGCTGGTCGTCGGCACCGGCGATCACTTCGCACCCGGCGCGCTCGCCATCGAGGAACGCGGTCGGCAGACGCTCCCGTTCTTCGAGCACGTACGGCCAGACGCCGAGACGTTCGGGAACCACGACTTCGACCACTCGCTCGACGACGCTCGGGCGGTCGTCGCGGAAGCGCCCGCCGACTGGCTGAGCGCGAACGTCCGCGTTGACGGGCAGTCGTTCGCCGGCGTCGATACGACGAAGACCGTCGAGTGTGACGGCGAACGGGTCGCCCTCGTCGGGGTGAGCGGCCCGACGCTCGCCTTACCCCGGTCGGTCGACGTGACCGACCCGGTAGCCGCCGTCCGAGAGGCTACCGATGGGCTCGACGCGGAATTGTTGGTCGTCCTCGCACACACCGGCGACGCAGTAGCCCGTGAGATCGCCCGCGAAACGGCCGCCGACGCCGTGCTCGCCGGGCACGTCCACGACGTGACACGCGACCGCGTCGACGGCACGCTCCTCGTCCGCCCCGGCGCCAACGGCCGCGTGATATGGGAGGTGGAACTGAACGGTGACGGAGCAACCGCGACTCGCTGCGACGTGCCCGACGGCCCACTCGACGAGGCGACGGCCGACGCCCTCCGCGAGCGCCTCGCCGACGCGGGGCTGGCCGAAGTGGTTGCGACCGTCGACGAGCCCATCCCCCGGGATCGCGCCCGGTGTCTCCGCGGAGAGTGCGTGCTCGCGGAACTCGCCACGGACGCGCTCCGCTGGGTCGCCGACGCCGACGTGGCCCACGTCGACACCCGTGGGCTTCGCGACGGGCCGCCCATCGGCCCCGACGTGACCGTCGCCGACCTCAGAGGGATCGCTCCCTTCGAAGCGGGCGTCTTCGTCGCCACCGTCTCGGGGAGTGAGTTGCGGTCGCTCGTCGACGAATCCGTCCATCCAGACGGCGTCGACGGCCGCGACGGAGAGGTCTGGACCGGACAGTTCTCCGGCGTCGAGATCCGGCGAGAGCGCGGTGCAGACGAAACGGGGGTGTTCTTCGACGGCGGCCCGCTGGAAGCCGGCCGGGAGTTGCGGCTCGCGGTCAACGGCTACGTCGTCTACACCGACGAGTTCGAGACGGTCGGTCGCGCAGACGCTCGCGAGTTACACGGGCTGCAATACCGCGCGTTCGTCGAATACGCCCGCGAAGTGGACGAGTTGTCTGTCGAGCCCGATGGCCGGATCGAGTACGTCGGCGAGTGAACAGAATTGAAGAGAGCGATCCGACCCCGGTACTTCCGCAGCGCGTCGAGTTAGCCCCGGAGTGGGTCGGTTTACTCTCGGAGCGCGTCGAGGTCGAACTCGAAGGCTGCGACCGGAACCTCAAGATCGTATTCGACGAGCACCTTCGGGTGGATTTCACCGATGACGCCGGCCTTCTCGCCGTCGATGACGACGTCCGCGGTGCGGCCGGAGACGAACGACGGGTGCTCCGTCGGCGGCGTCGCCAGTTCGACGTCGAACGCACGGCAGAGCGCCTGCAGGCGGCTCTTGGCGTCCTCGTAGGAGGCGTCGTTGCGGGCGAGCGCGGCGGCGACGGTGTGGCGCTCGGCCATCTTGGTCGGCTCGCCGTCGTCCTGGTCCATCACGACGCCGATCTCGGCGAGGTCCTGCGGGTACGACCGGTGCGTGTTGTTCTCGAGGACGAGCATCACCGAGGGGAGCGCCCACGTCCGGACGATCTCGTAGTCCTCGCTGTAGGGCTCCTGGATGACCGCGGGGTCGCCGCCGCCGAGCACGTCGCTGCCGCGCTCGACGTCGAGGCGCTCGTAGTTGGCCTCCTCGCTGATGAGGTGGAAATTGAGGAGGTCCTCGAAGCCCATGCCGACGAGGGCGGTCCGGGCCGCCCGCTCCAGCCGGGAGCGCTCGTGGCGGCCGCCGACGGTGGACACGTCGGGGTAGCGCGGTTCGAGTTCGTTGAAGCCGTAGGCGCGGCCCACGTCGTCGATGACGTCGACGGGGTGGAGCACGTCGACGCGATAGGGCGGGACCGTGACCCCGTAGTGGACGTCGTCCTCGGCGGTGTCGTCGGCGATCGCGTCGAGGCCAGCGCGCTCCATGAGGTCGACGACCTCCTCGCCGTCGAGGCCGATGCCGAGCATGGACTCGACGTCGCTGTGGGCGACGGTCTTGCGCTTGGTCTCGTAGAGCGGGCGGGTGAGCGTGTTCCCGGCGTAGTCGCCGGAGGCGTCGTCGGCGTACTCGACGTCGACCTCCTCGACGCGGCCCCCGCGGGCGTCGAGCGCGTAGGTGACGATGTTCAGCATGTGGTCGATCGTCCACTGGTCGGTGCCGGTCATCTCGATGAACAGATCCCGGGAGTCGGTGGTCACCTCGGTCCGCTTGCCGTTGATGACCGGCGGGAACGAGAACAGGCCGATGTCGTCGTAGATGGCTGGCATCCGCTCGTAGCCCTCGACGAGGTCGGAGAACTTGTGGGCGGTGTGGTGGCCCATCAGTACCTCCTGGGGGCTCATCTCGTGGTTCTCCTCCAGCGGGACGAACGTGTCCTCGTGCTTGCCGATACCGGTGTACCTGACCGATTTGCCGCCCGGACTGGCGGTCTCGGTGCGCGGGTCCTCCTCCTCTTCTGGAGTGTCCTCGCCGCCGCTGGCGGCGACCTGCCCCTTGAGCATGGTCAGGTCGTGGACGCCGATGGCGCCCTTGGCGCGCTGGCGACCCATCGTCGCGTGGAGTTTCTCCTGCAGCTGGATGAGCGACTCCAGAGCCGCCTCGTCCATGTCGAGCCCGCGGACGACGGCGCCGGTGACGTAGGGGCGCTCGTCGGGGACGTCCGAATCGACGCGGATGGTCCACTCGGCGTCGTTCGTATCCGGGATGTAGACGCCGCGGTCGTCGCCGTACTGGTAGCGCAGCGAGCGGGCGACGCCCTCGACCGACAGGCGGTCCAGCCGGTCGGGGGCGAACTCCAGTTCGAACTCGCCGTCGTCGGTCTCGCCCTCGTACTCGAGGCCGAGCGCGAAGAGATCCTCGCGGAGTTCGTCGTCGTCTTTCTCGTCGTGCCCGGTCAGCTCGCGCAGCTCGTCGGGGTCGATCTCGACGGTGGGCATCAGTACACCACCTCCTCGTTCCGCAGGAACTCAAGGTCGACCAGCGTCCCGTGGACGTCGCGGATGTCCTCGGCGCCGGTCGCGAGCATGAACAGGCGCTCCAGCGCCAGCCCCCAGGCCATCACGTCGGCTTCGACGCCTAGCGGTTCCAGCATCTCCGGCCGGAAGATGCCCGAGTTCCCGATCTCGATGAGTTCCCCAGTTTCAGGATGGCGGCCGAACAGCTCGAAGCTCGGCTCCGTGTAGGGGTTGTAGTGGGGCTTGAACTCGATGTCGGTGATGCCGAACTGCTCGTAGAACTCGGTGAAGGTGCCCATCAGGTCGCGCACGGACAGGTCCTCGGCCATCACCCAGCCCTCGATCTGGAAGAACTCCAGCAGGTGGGTCGAATCGAGCGTGTCGTTGCGGTAGGCCTTCTCGATGGAGAAGTGGCGCTGTGGCGGCTCGATGTCGCCCTCGGCGACGCCGGCGAGGTGGCGCACCGAGAGGTTCGTCGTGTGGCCGCGCAGGGCGAGCGCACGGGCGAAGTCCTCGTCCCACGGGGAGTGATACCCCTCGCTATCGGGGCCGACGCCGTTGCGGTGGGCCGCCTCGACGGCCTCGACGAGGTCCTCGGGCAGGTCCTCGCGGTCCATCTCCGCCGGCTCTTCGAGAGCGAAGCGGTCCCAGTGGTTGCGCGCCGGGTGGTCCTGGGGCATGAACAGGCAGTCGTTGATGTAGAAGTCGGCGTCGACGTGGGGGCCCTGCATCTCCTCGAAGCCCATGCCGACGAGGACGTCCTTGACGCGCTCGGACATTTCCCGGAGCGCGTGGGGCTTGCCGCCGTGGACCGTCTCGGCGTCGGCCTCGACGTTGTACTCGGCGAACTCGACCGACTCCCACTCGCCGGAGGTGAGCAGTTCCGGCGTGATCTGGCCGACGGTCTCGGCGACCTCCAGCCCCTCCATCAGGGCGGTAACGCCTTCGTCAGTGAGCGAGATCTCACGGACCGTGCGCTCGTGTTCTTCGAGGAGCCCGCGGCGTTCGAGCGCCGCGACGGTCTCCTCGTCGGCCTCGCCGGCCTCGACGGTCGCGTCGTCCTCCTCGCGGAGGTCCTCGAGGAGCGCGCGCTCGGGGTCGGCTTCGAGGTCGAAGTCGTCGTCGACCTCGATCATCCCGCTGTCGATGGTGCCCATCCCCTTCCGCGCGAGGTTCGAGAGGGCGATGTCGACCTGCTCGCCCTCCAGCCCGGAGGGGCCGATGGCCTGCCCGAGTTCGATCGGCTCCTCGGCGGCGTCCTTCGAGAGGGCGCCGACCCAGAGGGTGTGCTCGGGCAGCCCCTGGTAGGCGTACTCCTCGCCCTCTTCGGTGAGGCCGTACTCGACCTCGGTCCGTTCGGTGACGGTGAGCAGCCCCTCGTCTTCGAGTTCGAAGGCGGCGCGCGTCACCGCCTCCTCCTTTTCGCCGGTCTCCGCGGCGATCTGTTCGACTGGCGTGGGGTCGTCCGCGCTCGCGGCCTCGAGCACGGCGACCTGTGTTTCCGGGAGTTTCATTCGTTGTCGCTGTATCTTCGCGGTCGTCAGTTAACGATTCTTGTTGCGCCGGGCGCTCTCGCCGGTGGCTGGCCGGGAGCGCTCGGCGCCGGTCGGCGCGGACGGTTTCCGCCGGGACCGCCGGGGTTCGTTTCGGCACGAACCGTTCGGCCCGGGCGTCCGCCGTCCGTCAGGCGCCGGAGAAAAACCCGAACCCGGACCGCGCCGCTGGCAGTCTGCGGGCGATGCCGCCCCTGGCGGGTTCGGGTGCCATACGTCACCGATCCGCGCCGCCGCCGAAAAGCGTTCCGGACTCGGCGGTCGCTCGGGTCGCCAGACCATCCGTGGACGCGGCCGTCGTGGCAACGTCTATGGGCACCGGTCACAAAAGGCGGGTATGCACCGCATTCGCAGCGCTCTGTTCACGTTTGCGACCAACTTCGTCGTCGGCTACGTCCTCGGCCGACTCCTCAAAGGCAAGGACGCCGGCGTCCGCGCCGGGATGGCTCTCGGGAGCCTCGGCGCCGTCGCCAGCTGGCGGCTGACCGGGCGATTCGACTCGGACACCGTCGAACCCACGTCCGAACCGATAGAGATCGAGATCGACGAGTAAAAGCCGTTTTCCGTCGGTCCGTTCGCCTTACCCGCGACGGTCGGCAGCCACGTCCAGATCGATGTCGAGTTCGTCGAGCTTCGCCTCCCACTCGGCGCGTTTCTCCTGGTGGTCCTCGAGGAACTCGGCCATCAGCTCGGCGGCCTGCTCCTTGCACCCGCCGCAGAGGCGCTCGCCGCCGACGCACTCCTCGTAGACCTCCGCCGCGAACTCGTCGTCGTCGCCCGCGAGCAGGTAAGCGTACAGCTCGTAGACGGGGCACTCGTCGGCCTCGCCGCCGAGTTCGCGCTGTTCCTCGGCGGACTGGCGGCCCCCGGTCGTCGCCGCTTTCACCTTGTCGTACCCGTCTTCGGGGTCGTCGAGCAGGGAGATGTGCGAGGCGGGAACGGAGGATGACATTTTCCCGCCGGTGAGGCCGGTCATGAAGCGGTGGTAGATCGACGAGGGGGCGCGGAAGCCGTAGCCGCCGTGTTCGACCTCGACCTCGCGGGCGAGGTCCTCGGCCTCCTCGCGCGAGAGGTCGAACGCGTCGATGTGCTCGTCGTAGACGCGCTTCTCGCCGTCGATGGCCTCGATCAGCGCGTCGAAGGCATCGTCGGTGGCGTTGCGCCCGAGGAAGCGGGTCCGTCGACGGATCGGCTCCATCCCGGCGTTCTCCAGCTTCGTCAGGACGCTCTCGACGGTCTCGACGTCGTATTCCGGATTCTCGTAGTCCTCGCGCTCGGCGCGCAGGGCCTCGGCGGCGTCCTCACAGCGGAGCGGGTCGTCGTCGCCGGCCTCGTCGCCCACCACGGTCAGGTCGACGTAGAGTTCTGAGAGGAGCGCGCGCTCGCGCTCGTCGTCGACCTCGAAGCCAGCGTACGCCTCGGTGACGCGGAAGTAGCGCATCCGCGCGGCCAGGTCGCGGGCGAAGCGCATGTGCGGGTCCTGGTCCGGGCCGACGGGGATGACGGTGGGCCGCGGCTCGTCGGTCTGGGGGTAGAGGATGTCGGCCATCTGTGTGACGACGCTCTGCATGTGCGAGACGTCCGTCTCGCCGTCGAAGTCGTAGATCGCCTGCAACTCGGAGAAGTTCGCCTCGACGCCGAGTTCGAAGGCGAGATCCTGCACGTCGCGGTTGGTCGACTGGCGGTAGAGTTCGCCCTCTTCGGGGTCGAACCCGAGCGCGAGCAGCGAGAGGATGTAGTCGCGCGCGTGAGTGTCGATCTCCGACCACGTCAGCCCGCGGGCGCTGTGGGCTTCCAGATCGGCGATGAGACCGTAGGCGTCGCCGCCCTGCTGCTGGTGCCAGATGATCTCGTCGAAGACGAGCTTGTGGCCGATGTGCGGGTCGCCGGTGGGCATGAACCCCGAGAGCGCGGCGAAGTCTTCGCCCTCGCGCATGGCGCGGGCGATGGGGCGGTAGTCGCGGTGGCCGAAGATGACCCCGCGACGCATCAGGTAGTGCGGGTCGGGCACCTCGGGGAGGGTCTCGTCGAACTCCTCGATACCGAACTCCGCGAACAGTTTCCGGTAGTCCGAGACGGTGGCCGACCCCCACGGGTCAAGCGCCACGTCGTCGGCCCCCTCGGCGTCGACCCCACCGTCAGCGCGGAGCTCTGGCGAGGGTGGCCTCACGTTGCTCGGCTCCCCACCGTCAGCGCGGAGTGCGTCCGAGTCGGGGCCTCGCTCGGCCGTCTCGGAATCGGGCGAATCGGATGTCATCGATTGCGATGTACTCGCGCCGACACGCACTAATACCGTTCGCTTTGCCCACCCCGGTGACCGCCGCGGGCCGCCCAGCGACTGGATCGACAACCGTGAGCCGGCGATGGCGACACAAATTATAAATACCAGGCGTTCGAAGTTGTAAGTAGACGGTAAACTTAATCTAAATAGTAAATCTTTTCCGGGAGAGTCATCTATCCCAGTATCCCGAGATCAGCGAGCATCTCGGTCGTTCGGCCCGACGCACTGCTCGACGACCAGCAGCGACCGACCTAGCATGACAGTGCACGCACCATACGGATTCCCGACCAGTAGCGGAGCGGGGACAGACGACGGCGAGAACGACGGCGAAGACGAGGAGACGGACGGCGCAGACGCGTCGACCGGCGCGACCTGACCGACCGGGCCGGTCGGCGCCGCCAGCCGGTTTCATCACCGGACTACTGCCAGGCCGGCATCGGACGACGATCCGACGTACCGGACCCGACGACCGATTTTTCTACCCAACGCATGAGCGACGCAACCCACCACGACACCATCGACTGGCACCGCTTCTGGACCGACGCGGACGACAGCGATCGCGAAGACGCCGCACCGAGCGCCCACCACGCGACCGACGCCGTCACGGACTTCCTGGCGGAGACGGGCGTGCCCGACCCGTTCGCCGACGTGGGCTGTGGCCCCGGCCACGTCGCCTTCGCGGTCGATGACGAGTTCCCGGAGGCCGAGGTCGTCGGCTACGACGCCGCCGAGCCGGTCCTCGCGGAGAACCGCGAGCGCGCCCGCGACCGCGACGCCGGCGTCGGCTTCGAGCGCGCGGTCCTCCCCGACTTCGAACCCGAGCAGGCGTTCGACGTCGTGTTCTCGTACTTCACGCTCTGTTACGTCGCGGACGTCGAGGAGGCGCTCCGGGCGATGTACGACGCGGTCGCGCCGGGCGGCTACCTCGTCTTCAACTACCAGAACCGCCTCGCTCGCGCACACTGGCGGCGGATGGCCGAGGAGCCCGAGGAGTACCTCGGCGAGGACTCGCAGTTCGACGCCGACCGCTTCGCGGACCGCTTCCGACTCCTGCTCAACGGCGAGAACCTGCTCTCGTACGAGCGGATCCGCGACGCGCTCGGAACCTGGCCCCAGAGCGTCTGGTCGGTGGTCGACAGGCCCGACGCCCGGTGGGCGTGGCGACACCACCCGCTGGTGTACGTGCCGAAGTAGGTCGTCGAAGTCCACCGTCTCCGGTGGGGCGTGTTACAACTGCCGGCTCGCAACAGCCAGAACAACGGTTCGAGGACCTCCGAGACGGAGTGAGAATGGCAGCGGAAACACTGACGGTCACGGCGATCCGATCAGCTGCATGCCAGGACCAGTCTTCCTTGCCGGCGAGCGAGTAACGCTCCGTCCCGCGCGGAGCGAAGACGCCGACTTCCTCCTCGAAAACCGGAACGACCCGGCGGTGCGCGCCGGACGGACCGCGCAATACCCGAGCGGCCCCGACGATGTCGAACCGTTTCTCGGCGGGACGATGGGGCGAAACGACGAGTCGGTCGGTCTGCTGGTCTGCGTCGACGAGCGCCCCGTCGGCTGGGTCCTGATCAACCGCGAACGGATGGGAGATTCGGAGTACGACCGCGGCGAACTCGCCTACTGGATCACGCCGGACGGGTGGGGGAACGGGTACGCGACCGAAGCGAGCCGCGTCCTCCTCGACCACTGTTTCGACGGCCTCGGCCTGCACAAGGTCGTCGCACGCTCGTTCGAGTCGAACGAGGGATCACAGCGTGTCATCGAGAAACTGGGATTCACCCGCGAGGGGACCTTCCGCGACGAAGCGTACGTCGACGGCGCGTGGGAGGATTACTACCGATACGGACTACTCCGCGAGGAGTGGCGAGAATCGCGACGCGAATAGGTCGATCCCGGCCCGCCACTGCTGATTCGCGGCTCGGCGCGTTCAGGGCGTCAGCCGGGTCACCGACAGCCACTCGATGCCGGCGTCGCCCTCCTCGTCACTGTCGACGAGCGCGACGACCATCGTCTTCCGCACGCCGTGGGCCAGTCGCACGTCGAGCGCCAGATCGCGCGGCGAGAAGGTGTGGCCGGCGTCGAACACCCGGACGAGCAACTCAGAGTGGCCGAGATCCTCCACCGACTCCACGTCGGCGTAGGTCCGGAAGTCCGCGCCGAACTTGTACCCGGTCTTGGGCACGACGCCGCGGTCGCGTAGCGACTCGTAGACGCGCAGGCGGCGGTCGAAGCGCTCGCCCTCGACCTCGCGGCCGCGCTCGACCACGGCCTCGGTGCCGCCGTCGACGTCCAGCACGCCCTCGCGGGCGAGATAGGCCGCTTCGAGCAGGGATAGCTGGATGACGTCGCCGCGCTGGTCGTCCAGCGGCTGGCCGTAGAAGCCCTGTTCGTAGAGGATCGCCGGCGGGTCCCACAGCAGGACGCGGTCGGAGAGCAGTTCGCCCGAGACGCCGCTGGGGAGGTCGGCTCCGCTCGTCCCCGTGATCTCCGGGCGTTCGGTCTCCAGGTAGGTGAGTTCGCTCTCCTCGTCGACGACGGCGAGCACGAGGTCGCCGAGGTTCGCGGCCGGCACGTCCTCGCGCTCGCTGACGGCGGCGACCCGGTAGGCCACCTCGTCGCCCCACGGCCCCGAGCCGCGGGGGTAGACGAGGAAGTCCACCGCGGGGTCGTCGATGGCGTTCCGGGCGGCCGGGGAGTCGCTCCACCCCGCTCGGGCGGGCGAGAGGTAGAATCCGCGGTCGCGCAGGTCCTTGTAGACGAGGAAGGCGGTCTCCGAGACGGCCGCGGAGGCGAGGAACGCCCGGAAGTCCATCGGCTCGCCGTCCGGCCCTTCGACGGCGTCGAGGTCGCCGCGGTAGAGGAGGTGGGCCGCTTCGACGGGCGCGAGTTCGAGCGCGCCGGCGTCGACTGGGTGGCCGTACCCGCTGGAGTCGTAGTAGCGCTCGCGGGCCTGCCCTCCCGCGCGCACAACGTCACCCGAGAGCGTCGCTTGCATGGAGTATCGGTGCCACCCGGCGCTGAAAGCCCCTGCGATCACGAGGCTCCGAACGGACCGTCCAAAAAGCACTCCACGGGGCCGCGAGACGACCGGGCATGGACGCGGTCTGTTTCGACATGGACGGCGTGTTGGTCGACTCCGAAGACTACTGGCATCCCTACGAGCGGGACGACCTCCTCCCGCAGGTCGGTCTCGACGACCTCGACCTCGACGAGATTACGGGGATGAACTACCGGGAGATCTACGACTACCTGGTCGAGACCTACGAGATCGAGATGGCACGGGCTGAGTTCCTCGAGTGGTACGAGGAGGCCGCGACCACCATCTACGGCGAGGAGGTGCGCCTGCTCGACGGCGCCGACGACCTGCTGGCGACGCTCAGGGATCGAGGCGTCGCCGTCGCGCTCGTCTCTTCGTCGCCCCACGACTGGATCGACGTGGTGCTCGACCGGTTCGACCTCGAATTCGACGCGGTGATCAGCGCCGACGCGCTGGACGGGCCGGGCAAGCCCGAACCGAGGGTCTACGAACACGCCGCCAGCGAAATCGGCGTCGATCCCGCCGATACTGTCGCCGTCGAGGACTCCGTCCACGGCATCGAGTCCGCGAGTCGCGCCGGAATGTACGTCGTCGGTTTCCGCCACGGCGCCGCGGACCAGACCGACCGGAGCGTCGCGGACTACGTCGCCGACTCGCCCGCAGACCTGCGCGAGCACCTGCTCGCCCGCACGGAGTAGTCAGGTCTTCTCGCAACCCGTATCGAGACACCGCCGGCCCGAGGGCGTCTCGAAGACCGGCAGCCCGCACTCACAGGTACCGTCGATCACGCCGGTCGGGATGCCGAATCCGGTGTCGCAGTCGGGGTAGCGCTCGCAGCCGGCGATGAGGCCGCCCCGGCGGAGCACCCGCAACTCGCCGTCGCAGTTCGGGCAGTCCCACTCGCGGTCGAAGCGCTCGGTCACGCAGTCGTCGATGGATTCGCAGTCCCGATCCACGCAGACCTCGAACTCGTCGCCGCGCTCCACCCGCAACAGGGGGAGCCCACAGACCGGACATGTCTCGTCCAGGACGGCCGCGTCCCGCGGGACCGAGTACTCCCCCTCACAGTCACCACAGCGCACCGCGCCGCCGGCGAGCACCAGCCGGCCGTCGCAACGCGGGCAGTCACCGACGGGGACGCCGGCCCGCGAGACGGGGTGGCGGGCCGTGCCGTGTTCGTCGTGGATCTCGACGCGCAATCGCTGGTCGCCCTCGCGGGCGTCGAGCACGCCGTCGACGAACTGGACGCTGTCGGCTCTGGTAAGCCACGCTACGGGCTGGTAGCCGTCGGCGTCGTGGACCAGCACCGTGTTGTCCGGCTTGACCACCGTGACCACGTCCCCGCGGTGTTCACGCTCGTTTCGTCCGTCGAACGTCGCCGTGCAGTCGCCCGCGACGACGCGCACCTCGTCGTGCATGGGACGGCGTGGCCGCGCTCTCGGATTTAAAGGTCGGGACGGATCGAGGAGAAAGGCGGGCCGCGGGGAGGAACGGACCGCGTGAGTGGAGGGCAGTCAGTCGTTCGCGCGGTGGAGGGGAGCGCGAGTCAGTCCTGATTGTAGCCGTGGCCGAGTCGGAGAGCGACGACGTTCGCGATCAGCAGCGCGACGAACAGCGGAACCTGTTCGGAAGCCGAGCCCGTGACGACGAGCGCCAGCATCGCGAACGGCAGCGCGACGGCCGACCAGAAGCCGGCGAACTGGAACGAGCCGACGACCAGCGACTGGAGGCGCTGTGCGCCGCGGGAGGCGGGGAGTTCGGGGACGGAGCGACGGAACGGGGAGGCACTGGACATCTGTTGTCACCTACTACCCACATGCATCCGCTACCCCATATAAAGGACAGACCGCTAGGGTGATTTCGCGCCGTTTGACGATTTATCCCCCGTCGACCGGACCTTTTAGTTGATTTTCTAATCTTTTACAACCGTTTGAAAACCGCTTAGAGCGTTTAAAACAGAATCTAAACCAGTTTCGTATTTTCATGGACGGCGTGAGATACGGTTGCGGCGAACCCCGTGTTGGAAGCCGATTCCGGCCCGGTGAGCCCCCCGCGTGTGGAGGCGACGGTGGCGCGCGGGAGGGGCCGTCGCTCGGTCACTCGACGCGGACCGAACGGGTCTCGACGACGGGGTGGAGCGGCAGTTCGGGGAACGCGACCTCGATGGCGTACTCCAGCTCGGCGGCGTCGCCGCCGAAGACGCCCACGGGCAGGTTCACTTCGCCGAGATAGCGGTTCTTCGTCGCCATCTCGACCCCGTTGACGGTGACGCGCAGGCCCGCGCGGGCGTCGCCGCCGACGTTCCGGACGGTGACCTCCCGCATGTCGTTCTCGCCGGCGGCCACGCTGTCGGGGAACTCGCCCCACTCGACGACGACGTTGGGAAGTTCGCCCGCGCTGTCGAGGACGCGATCGGCGACGCCCTCGGAGAGACCGGCCGAGCGGAGCCCCGAGACGCCCGCCTCGCGGACCGCGGCCGGCGTGGTGATCCCCTCGGCGGCGAGCTTGCTCGCGCGGCCGGAGGCGACGCCGTCGATGGCGGTCAGGCCGACCGCATCGTCGCTGATGCCGTTCTCGATGCGCGCCTCGATACGGCGGGCGAGGTTGGCCGCCGTAGCGCCCGCGAGGCGGTCGAGGAACGCGCGGAGGGCGGCGAGCAGGCGCAGGACGTTCTGGGTGATCACCCACGCGTCGCTCTGGAGTTCGCCGGGCGTCGTCCCGCGCATCCGCGATTCGAGGATGGCGAGCACCTTCCGGGCGCCCGGGTCGAGGTCGTCGGTCTGCCCGAGGACCGCGGCGACGGCGTCGCGCTCGTCCGAGCGAGCGCTGACGCTGTCGAACTCGGCGGCCGTCGCGATCGCTTCGAGGATCGCGTCCTGGTCGAGCTCGCCCTCCTCTTCCGCCAGTTCGGCGAGATCAGCGAACTCCCGCGCGGTGTCGAGCCGCAGGTAGAACTTCGAGGCGAGGCGACCCAGCGGCGTCGGTTCGAGGCGCATGTTCTCGCGCTCGACGAACCCGCGGGCGACGAGCAGGCGGAGCGTGTCGCTGACTCGCTCGCGCAGGGCGCTCTCGGAGGCGTACTCGTCGGGGGCGCTCTGGGCGCGGACGTAGTAGAACGTCGTCTCCAGCCAGTCCATCACGTCGTCGATGTCGCCGATCGTCCCGAGTGCGATCTCCGCGTTGAGGTGGGCGTCGAGATCCTCGGCCAGCCGCGACTCGATCTCCTTGCCGTCGCGCAGGAGCGTCCGGTACTTGTCGGCGTCCGAGGAGTCGCAGACGACCCAGGCGTACCCCTTGTCATCGTAGCCCGGTCGCCCGGCGCGGCCGAGCATCTGGAGCACGTCGAGCGGGCTCATGTCTACTTCGCCCTCCAGTGGGTCGTGGAGCTTCGTGTCGCGGATGACGACGCAGCGGGCGGGCAGGTTCACGCCCCACGCGAGCGTAGAGGTAGAAAAGAGCAGTTGCAGTTTGCCTTCCTTGAACCACTGCTCGACGAGATTCTTGTCCTCCTTCGAGAGGCCGGCGTGGTGAAAGCCCACGCCGTCGAGGACCGACTGGCGGAGCGTGTCGTTCGAGAGTTCGGAAGCGTCGGTGTGGAAGTCGTAGTCACCGCGAGCGCCCATCGGGATGTCGCGTTCGACGATCTCGTCGCGGGCCTTCTTGGCGGCCTGGACGGTGTCTTGCCGCGAGGAGACGAACACCAGCGCCTGCCCCTCGTCGCGGATGTGCGGTTCGGCGATGTCGAGCGCGCGGTAGAGCCGTCGATACTTGTCCGCGAAGGCGTTGTCGCCGTGGGTGTAGGTCCGCACGTCGGCGTGCAGCGGGACTGGCCGGTACTTGTCGCCGAACTCGAAGGTGTTGTCGGCGGGGGCGTCGAGCCACCCGGCCACGTCGTCGACGTTCGGCATCGTCGCCGAGAGCGCGACCACTCGTGGGTCACAGAGCCGTCGCAGGCGCGACACCGTCACTTCCAGCACGGACCCGCGCTTCTCCGAGTCGAGGAGGTGGACCTCGTCGATGACGCAGCAGTCCACGTCGGTGATAAAGGAGTAGCGCGGCGAGTCGTGTTTCCGGGTGGCGGAGTCGGCCTTCTCGGGGGTCATCACGAGGATGTCCGCCCGCTCGGCGCGGCGGGGGTTGAGGTCCCGCTCGCCGGTGACGACGTACACGGAGTAGCCCATCTCCTCGAAGCGCTCCCACTCGCTCTCCTTCTCGTTGGTCAGCGCGCGCAGGGGCGCCAGAAAGAGGGCGGTCCCATCGGCTTCGATGGCTTCGCAGATGGCGACTTCGGCGAGCGCGGTCTTGCCGCTGGCGGTCGGTGCGCTGACGACGACGTTCTCGGTCGAGTCGAGCAGGGCGGGGAGGACCTCGCACTGCATCGCGTTGAACCGCTCGAAGGGAAACGCGTCGGCGTACTCGGGCAGCACCTCCGACACCGCCAGCTCCGTCTCGCCGTCGGCGTACGATGACACGACAGGAGGCGGGGGCCCCGTCGCCATAGGCGTTTCTATGCCGGAGTGAAAGTGGTCCAGAGTCAGTCCGAGGGGGCGGCCTCGTCGGCCGCCTGACGGAGCATCCCCCTATCTGTCGAGCGGTAGAAGTACCCTGCGAGCCACAGCGCCGCGGCGATATTGGAGAGCGTGACGCCCCAGAAGACGGCGGCGACGCCAAGATCGAGGACGTAGGCGCCGACGACGGCGATCGGCAGGCGGACCGCCCAGTACTGCGCGAGCGTCGAGTACATGCTCACGTCGGTGTTGCCGGCGCCGTTGAACCCCGCCTCGACTGTGTAGATGACACCCAGCGCCCAGTACCCGTAGGCGAGGATCTGCAGGTAGAGGACGCTGTACTCCAGCGCCTGCCCGGAGAGATCGGGGACGAACACCTGCGCGATGGGCGCGGGGAAGAACCACTGGATCACGGCAAACACCGAGAGCCCGACGGCCGCGATGGCGACGCCGATCCAGGTCGCTCTGCGGGCTCTGGACGGTTGCTCGGCGCCGAGGTTCTGGCCGACGACGCTCGTCGACGCCTGTGCGACGCCGGTGGCCGGGACGAACGCGACGGTCGCGACCTGCGACCCGATGTGGTAGGCCGCGAGCGCGGCCGAACCGCCGACCGCCGAGACGATGCCGATCATCCCGAGGCGGGCGACCTGCCGCCCGCCGTTCTGCCCTGCGATGGGGAGCCCGACATCGACGACCTCCCGAGCGGTGTCGAGGTGTGGGCGGAGCGCCTCACGGGAGAGGACGAATCCCTGCCGGCCGCGGGCGGCGAGCGCGAGCGCGAACAGGGCGCCACAGCCGTAGCCGATGGCGGTCGCGAGCGCCGCGCCGAACAGTTCGAGCCGGGGGAACGGGCCCCAGCCGAGGATGAGCAGCGGGTCGACGACCACGTTGACGACGATGGCGGTGAGGTTGACGTACAGCGCAGCGCGGGTGTCACCCCACCCGGTGAAGCCGCTCTCCAGCGTGTCGCTGGCGGCGACGGCGACGAGCGCGAGCGCGTAGGCCGTGAGGTAGCTGACCGCGTACGACTGGACCGTCCGGCCGTCGAGGAACGCCGCCGCGATGGGGTCGGCCGCGAAGACGAGTCCGGCACCGAGCACTGCCGCGACCGCGATCGCGCAGTACGCCGCCGTGACGGGGACCCGTCGGGCCGAGGCCGCTTCGTCCGCACCCACCCGCTGGGAGGTGACCACCTGGCTCCCGGTGAAAAACGCCTGGAGCGGGACCGTCAGCAGCGCGACGACGACCGTCGCCAGACCTACAGCTGCAACCGCCTCGCCGCCGAGGCGACCCACCCAGAACAGGTCGACGACCGACTGCGCGACCAGCGCGAAGTTCTGCGCGACGAGCGGTCCGGCCAGTATCACGAGCGCCCGAGCCAGCGACCCGCCGACGATGTCCTCGCGCGATACGTCGAACATGCCGTATCGTCTGTCGGCCATACATGTTAAATATTTGTATCTATGTTCTGATTGGAATGACAGAGTCGTTCGGTGACATTTTGTGCCCCCCGGGCGACGCTCCGGGAGTGAATCCCCCGCTCCCCTCCGCGGCGGCCCCGGCCGCCTATGCAGTCGTCGCCCACGCGGTTGTCGTCCTCCTCGTCGGCGCAGCGGTTCGCTGGCGCGCTCGGACCGCCTACGAGAGCCCCGCGAACGACGCCGAGACGGCGGTCGAACTCCGGCGTCTCCGCCAGCGAGGCGTGGTCGCCGGCGGCACGCTGACCGCGGTCGTCACCTACCTGTCCGGACTTGCGCGGGCGGCACAGGCCGGAGGCGCCAGCGCCATCACGGAGGCGACGGGGCTGGCGCTGGCCGGAGCAGTCGCCGGCGTCGTCGTCGCCGTCGCGGTCTACGCGCTCCCGGTCGTCATCCTCGCACTCGTCGTCCGGCTGGCGACGGTCCCCTACCGCCGCGCGGTCCGCGGGTTCCGGGTACGCTACCGCGACGCCGCGGCGTGGGAACTGGAGCGCGACGGGGTGGGACTCGTCGGCATCCTGCTGACCGCTGGCGTCATCGCGACGGTCCCAGCGGGCTGGCCGCGCGTCCTCGCGGCGGTGGGACTGGGACTGGTCGCGACGGCGCTGACGCCGTTCGCCGTCGTGGTCGCCCTGCGGACGCGCTGGCCGACCGACGACGAGCGCGCAGCGGTGGCCGACGTACTCCCGCCGGGCGTCCGTCTGCGGGTCGTCGACGACCGGACGCGCATCGGCAGCGCCTTCGCCGCCGGAGTCGTCCCCGGCGCCGAGTACGTCTTCTGCGCCGAATCACTGTTCGCCGTCCTCGACGACGCGGAGCTGCGGGCCGTCGTCGCCCACGAGGTCGGCCACCACGCTCACGAGCACGTGCTCCTGCGATACTCGATGGTCGCCGTCCTCGCAGGCGTCGCGCTCGGCGTCGCCTCGGTCGCGCCCGGGATCGCGCTGGCGGCGCTGGTAGTCGGTACCGCGCCGGCCGCCGTCGCCCTGGCGTGGGTCGTCCGTCGGACCGAGGAACAGGCGGACGCCTACGCCGCCGAGGCTGCGGGCGGCGCGGCGCTCGCCAGCGCGCTGGAGACGCTTTCCGAGACTCGATACGTCGTAGAGGCGACCGGGTCGTCCCGCCTGCTCGCACATCACCCGCCGGTGAACGAACGGATCGACCAGTTGCGGACGAGGAGCGAGCGGGTCGGCGGCCGCGTGCAGTAAGTCGATACCGTCGCGGGACGTGCGGACGAGTCTCGCAGCCGCCCAAAGTATATTTCGGACGGCCGACACTGCTCGGGCGTGCCGATGGACGACCCCGAGACCTACTACGACGAGCACGACGAGGCCGAGTGGGACCGGCTGACCGTCGGCGACTGGTCGGGCTCGAAGGGCTGGCGTCGGTCCTCTCGGCCGGGCCGCTGCGCGAGGAGACCGATGACCTCTCCGAGTGCCAACTGGCCGGTATCCGCGCGCTCGTCGACGAACTCCGCGACGACCGCACCGTCGCGGACATGTCCGCCCACATGCTCGCCGTCTGTCGCGTGTGAGTGAGCGCTGTCCGGCTCGGCGGCCGTCGTATAGCGTCGGTGGTCGCCGTTGCCCGGGAGACCGCTGCCGAGGAGTGGCTATTACTGGCCGCACTCCGTGATACTAGATGACATGGACAGGCGAACGCGGCTCACCGTCTACTACCTCGTCCTCGTCGTCGGCGTGCTCTCCGGGTTCGTGGTCCTGTACAACTACGGGATGACCACCTGGGAGGACCGGCCGCAGCCGCTGTATCGGTCGGTCGAGGCCGTCGTCCAGACGGTCACCACCGTGGGGTACGGCGGGGACGCCCCGTGGTCGAGCCCGCAGATGAACTACCTCGTCTCCCTCATGGCCCTCTCGGGGCTCGTGCTCATTTTCGCGGCGCTCCCGGTGCTCGTCGTGCCCCTCTTCGAAGACGCGTTCACGTCCAGCGCCCCCTCGTCGGTCCGCGGCGTCGACGAGCACGTCGTCCTGTGTGACTACGGGCCCCGCGAGGAGGTCCTCATCGACGAACTCACCGAACGCGGCGTCGAGTACGTCGTGGTCGACGCCGACCGGGAGAGCGCCGACGACCTGTACGCGGCGGGGTATACGGTGATGTTCGGGGACCCCGAGTCGGACGCCGCACTCCGACGAGCCCGGCTGGCAGACGCCGACGCGCTGATCGCCAACGTCGACGACGAGGCCAATCCGAGCGTCCTCCTCTCGGCCCGAGCCGTCAGTCCCGACGTCCGGACGGTCAGCCTGGCCGAGGACCCGGACGCCGCGGATTACCACCGATACGCGGGGGCCGACCACGTGCTCTCGCCCAAGCAGATACTGGGCGAACAGCTCGCGGCCAAAGCGGTCGGGACGTTCGATCCGGAGGCCATCGAAGCCGTCGAGATCGAGGAGGACTTCGACATCGCGGAGTTCCCGCTCCAGAGCGGGAGCGAACTGATCGGCCAGACCATCGGCGAGAGCGACGTCGCGGAGCGAACGGGAGCGTCCATCATCGGGGTGTGGTTCCGGGGAGAGTTCCGGAGTCCGCCACCGCTCGATGCCAGACTCGACGCGCGGAGCGTCCTCGTCGCGACCGGCGGCGACGCGGAACTCGACCGGCTAAAGGAGATGACGCTCTCCGAAGGACGTCGCCGGCGGGGAGACGTCGTCGTCGCCGGGACGGGCGTCGTCGGGCGGGCCGTCACGACCGCGCTCTCGGACGTCGGGGTCCGGTACAGGACTATCGACCTCGCAGAAGGCCCGACCGTCGACGTGGTCGGCGACGCGACCGATCGGCGGGTGCTCCGGGAGGCGGGTATCGCCGACGCCGACACCGTCGTCCTCGCGCTGCCGGACGATACGGCGACGGTCTTCGCGACGTTCGCCATCCGCGAGTTGAACCCTCGCATCGAGATCGTCGCCCAGGCGAACGAGCACGAGAACGTGTCGAAGCTGTACCGCGCCGGCGCGGACTACGTGCTCTCGCTCTCGGCGGTCAGCGGACGGATGCTCGCGTCGATCGTCCTCGGCGAGGATATCCTCTCGTCGGGAACGCAACTCAAACTCGTCCGGACGACGGTCCCGGGTGCTGCCGGCGAGTCGCTCGCCGACGCGGACATCCGCAACCTGACCGGCTGTACCGTCGTCGCAGCCGAACGGGACGGGCGCGTCGTCACCAATCCCGGCGCATCGTTCGTGATCGAACCCGGCGACGAACTCGTGGTGGTCGGGACCGACGAGAGCATCAACCGATTCCAGGCGGAGTTCGTCTAGCAGACCCCATCGGCAAACGACGGCGCGAAAGCCGGTCGCGGAACGTCGTGTCTGCTGCCCGGTCCAGTGGCCGGGTCACAGGGGGCGAGCGGAGAGGATGCGCCTCTATCGCGTACGGACGTACCGTCAGCCCATCGGTAGTCTGTCCGAGAGGCCACAGCTCTGGCGTTCACTGCCACCGAACCGGGCGGGAATCGGACTCCCGCACGCTTTTCAGCGGCCGAACCTAACTCTCGCCAATGAGTCGCGCCCGCAAGCCCGAGTGGCTGAAGATGCGGCCGCCGTCGGGCGAGCGCTTCGCGGAGATCAAGGAGACGCTCCGGGATCGGGACCTCAACACGGTCTGCGAGGAAGCCAACTGTCCCAACCTCGGAGAGTGCTGGTCGGGCCGCGACGGCCCAGGCACGGCGACGTTCATGCTGATGGGCGACCGCTGCTCGCGCGGGTGTAACTTCTGCGACGTCCAGACCGGCGGAATGGACCCGCTGGACGACGAGGAACCCGAGCAGGTGGCGGACGCCGTCGCGGAGATCGGTCTCGACTACGTCGTCCTCACGTCGGTCGACCGCGACGACCTGCCCGATCAGGGCGCCGGCCACTTCGCCCGGACGATCGAGGCCATCAAGGAGCGCCACCCGGGCATCCTCGTCGAGGCGCTGGTGCCCGACTTCCAGGGTGAGGAGCGCCTGGTCCGGAAAGTCCTCGACGCGGAACCGGACGTGTTCGCGCACAACGTGGAGACGGTCGAACGGCTCCAGTGGCCGGTCCGGGACCGCCGCGCGGGCTACGAGCAGTCCCTCTCCGTGCTCCGGCAGGCCGCCCGCGAGTCCGACTCGTACGTCAAGACGAGCCTGATGCTCGGCGTCGGCGAGTACGACCACGAGGTCTACCAGACGCTGTCGGATCTGCGGAGCGTCGGCGTCGACGTGGTGACGCTCGGCCAGTACCTCCAGCCCTCGCGGTCGCACCTCGAAGTCGCCGAGTACGTCCACCCCGACGCCTTCGACACCTGGCGGCGGGTCGCCGAGGAGGAACTGGACTTTCTCTACTGTGCGTCCGGGCCGATGGTCCGCTCGTCGTACCGCGCGGGCGAGCTGTTCGTCGACGCCGTCCTGCGGGACGGCAAGAGCGTCGAGCGGGCGCGCACGGAAGCGCGGGCCGGTGGCGACTGACCGCGGACGCCGTCAATATCACTACGTACCGGACGGGAGCCGACAATAGCACTCTTAGCAAGGGGCTTCAGTCCGCTCCGTGCGGAACCGGGTATGCGTTCGATCGCGGACCCAGACCTAGAGGAGACGCTCACCGACCGGATCCTGCCGTCGCGCGCTCGCATCCCCGAGGATCCGCCGGCCGGCAACTACGTCGTCATCGACGTCACGCACTTCTCGACGACGGTGGTCGAACTGTTCGAGAACGGCGCCGAGTACGTCCACGTGACCGAGGAGCGCGGGGACGAGCACGCCTTCGCCGAGGAGCACCCGCGGGCGAAGATCGGCGGCGGATCAAGCGAGGAGTACACCCCCACCGAGGGCTACGACTTCTTCAACTCGCCGACGTGGGTGCAGGACACCGACGTGGCCGGCCGCCCCACGGCGCTGACCTCGACGAACGGTGGCGCCGCGGTGACGGACCTCCGGTTAGGCGGTGACGACGACGTGGACGTCTACGTCGGTACCCTCGCCAACGCGCGGGCGGTTGCGGACTGCCTCGACGATGCGGATAAGCCGACGTACATGGTCGCCGCGGGGTCGAAGGGCAAGCCCTCGCCGGAGGACACCGTCGGCGCGCTGGTCATCGGGCGCCACGTCTACGGCGAGACCCCGAGCGACGCCGAACGCGACCTGTACCGACAGATCGCGAAGCTCGGGAAGGCGCCCAAGTACGAGCAGAAGGCCGACATCCGGCTGAACGACCTGCTCGAGTACGACCTGCGGTTCAGCGAGAGCGCCGTCGTCCCGAAACTCGACGGCCAGAAGCTCTACGACGTGGGCGGCGAGTGATGCGCGCCGACCTCCACGCCCACACCACCTACTCCGACGGGTCGGCCCTGCCCGCGATGTGCCGCGCCGCGGAGCGAGCGGGCCTCGACGCCGTCGGGTTCACCGACCACTGCATCGCCGTCGACGACGCGTTCGGCCGCCGCGAGCGCTACGACCTCGTCGAGACCTACGAGCGCCGGCGGGAGGCCATCGAGCGGTTCCGTCCGCGGACGGACCTCACCGTCTGGGACGCCGCCGAGGTCAGCTACGTCGCCGACGCCGAAGCCGAAACTGCCGCCCTCCTCGAGGAGGCGGCGTTCGACTACACCATCGGGAGCGTCCACTTCGCCGGCCCGTACGACTACACCTCGGGCGCCCAGTACGTCGGCGCGTCCGACGAAACGCGCCGGGCGGCCGTCGAGCGCTACTTCGACGCCGTCGTCGCAGCCGTCGAGTCGGGGCTGTTCGACGTGCTCGGCCACCTCGACCTGCCCGAACGAATGGACGCGCTCCGCGGGTTCTCGCGACGGGCGGATTACGAGCGCGTCGCCGCGGCGCTGGCCGACGCCGACACGGTCCCCGAGATCAACGCCGGGCGCGTCCACGGGTCGCTGGGTCGCGTCCACCCGGATCCCGAGATGCTCGACGCGTTTCAGGAGCGAGACGTGGCGTTCGTGCTGGGCACCGACAGCCACTCGCCCGCCGAACTCGCGCGCCGCGTCCCCGTGCTCCGGACGGTCGTCGACCGCCACGGCGTCGAAGCGACCGAACTCGGGGCGCGAGCGACCGTCAGGTGAACGCCCAGACGGCCGCGACGAAAAACAGGGACCCGAAGACGAACGAGACGTCCCGGGTCCGGACCATCATCCCTTCCGTCCGAAGAGTGCGACTCCGCTCGTCGCCGAGCGAGCGGGAGAACCCCTTCGTCTCCATGGCCTCGACGGTGACCCGCGAGCGCTTCGCGACGTTGAAGATGAGCGGGTAGAAGGCCTTCACGGAGAGTTTCAGCAGATAGACGTAGTAGCGCCACTGCAGGATCCCCCGCTTCTCGGGCACCTCGCTGCGGAGTCGGAATGAGTTGACCAGCGCGTGATACTCCTCGACGAGCAGCGGCATCATCCGGTAGCCGTAGGCGATGGCGAAGGTGAGTTGCCGCGGGACGCCGAGGCGGAGCATCCCCTTGGCGAGTTTCTGGGGGCCCATCGCCGAGAAGACGGCGAGGCTGATCACCGAGATGATGGTGAGTTTCAGGAAGAAGGGGACGACGGCGCCGACGGCGTCGATGCCGACTTCCTGGCTGGTCATCGCGGTGTGGACGCCCCGCGAGGCCGACGTGGCGACGACCGACCAGGCCTCGCCGAAGACGGCGGGGTCGAGCGAGACGAGCGCCGTCGTGACGCGGCCCACGTTGTCGCCGAGGTACCCGAGCGCCTCCATCGTCCCGCCCATCGCCGGAACCAGCACGACGAAGAAGCCGACGTTGGTCACCTGCCCGAACAGCAGCAGCGCGAGCAGGTACTTGCTGACCTGCGAGATCGCGGCGAGGGCGAACGCCGCCGCCAGCAAGATCGCGAGCGGGAGCGGGTCGTAGAACAGCCACGGGACGACCATGAACAGGACCGTCCACAGCAGGACCACCCGCGGGTCGAACGTGTTCAACAGCGCGCTGTCGTTGTCGTAGGCCGTCCGCATCAGGTCGACCTTGACGTCCGCGATCGAGATGTCGGTGATCGCGTCGACGTACTTCACCGGCGGTCACCTCCGGCGTTGGGGTGACTGCTCGCATCGGTGCCGGGACGGTCGCTCGCGCCACCAGCCGAGCCGCGATCCGCCCCACCGTCCGTGAGAGCACCGTTCGGCGCGGTTGCGGCCTCCGACAGCGTCCCGACCAGGTCGTCGGCGGTGAGCGCCGGCGGATCGACGCCGAGGCGGTCGCTCAGCTCGGCGACCTGTGGCCTGCGTAGCCCCGTACTTGCCAGGAGGTCGGGGTCGTCGAAGACGGCGCCGGGCGGGGCGTCGGCGAGTACGTCGCCGTCGCCCATGACGATCACCCGGTCGGCCCAGCCGGCGACCAGTTGCAGGTCGTGGGAGGCGATGACGACCGTCTCGACACGGCTCTCGGCCTTCCGGAGCATCCCGGTCACCTCGCGGCGGCTCTGCAGGTCGAGGCTGCCCGTCGGCTCGTCCAGCAGGACGACCGTCGGGTCGGTCGCCAGCCCGATCCCCAGCGACGCGCGGCGTTGCTGGCCGAGGCTGAGCAATCGCCCGTCGCGGTCGGCGAGCGACCCCAGGTCGAGGTAGTCGAGGATCTCGTCGACGCGCTCGTCGACGTCGTCGGCCCCGCGGCTCTGCAGGTAGTACCCCACGTCCTTGCGGACGGTGTCCTCGACGAACATCTCCTCGGGGTTCTGGTGGATGTAGACGGTGTCGTCGGCGAGCGTCTCCGGCAGCGTCTCGCTCGTGTCCTTCCCCAGGACCGTGACATCCCCCTCGTCGGGGGATTCGAGGCCGGTGAGCAGGCGGAGCAGCGTCGACTTCCCGGCGCCGTTGGCGCCGACGAGCGCCACGCGGTCGCCCGCGTACAGGTCCAGATCCACTCCATCCAGCACCCGGTTGTACCCCTCCCGCAGCGTCGGGTAGCCGTGGCCGACGCCGTCGAGCGTGATGAGCGTGTCACCGCTGCCGCTCGGGAACGATCCCCTGTCGGATCCTCCGTCGGCGGCCCGCCGTCGGTCTTCGTCCCCGACTGCGGGGAACGCCGTCGCCGCCTCGTCGACGGTGACGGGGTAACGCCCGTCGGCCAGTCGGCCGGTCTCCTCCGGCAGGTCGGCGGCGATCTGGGTGACCTGCGGCGGGTGGATGTCGTGGGATTCGAGGTCGTCGAGCCTGTTGAGCCCGACCTCGACGGGCTCCTTCCAGGCGACGCCGCCGTCGGAGACCAGCACCATCTCGTCGCAGTAGTCGGCGATGAACTCCGAGTGGTGCTCGATGACGATCACCGTTTTGTCGAACTCTTCGTGGAGGCGGCGGAGCTGTTCGTAGGCCTCGCGGGCGTTCTGCGGGTCCAGTTGCGCGGCTGGCTCGTCGACGAAGACGAACTCGGGGTCCATCGCGAGCACGCCCGCGAGCGCGACGAGGTGTTGCTGGCCGCCAGACAGCTCCCAGACGAAGCGGTCCTCCAGGTGTGCGAGCCCCACGAGTTCGAGCGCGCGGGTCGCCCGCTCGGCGTAGTCGTCGAGGCCGTAGTTCAGCGGGGCGAACTCCACGTCGTCGCGGACGGTCTCCTGGACGAGCTGGTTCTCGAAGTCCTGGAAGACGTAGCCGACGGTCTTCGAGAGTTCCGCGACCGACGACTCGCGGGTGTCCGTGCCGGCGACCGAGACGCGGCCGTCGAACCGCCCCTCGAAGAAGTGCGGGATCAGGCCGTTGAACGTCTTGCACAGCGTCGTCTTGCCGCTGCCGTTGCCGCCGACGACGGCGGTGAACTCCCCGGGTTCGATCCGGAGGTTCGCGTCGCGCAACACCGGCTCGTCGCCGCCGGGGTACTGGAACGTCAGGTCCTCGACGAGGATGTCTGATGGACTCATCGAAAGCGGCCGCCCTCAGACCCCGCCCTCGACCTTGCGCTGTCGGTAGGCGACGAGCCCGAACGCGATCAGCGCCGCGGCGGCGATGGGGACGAACAGGAACGTCTCACCGTAGGTCTCGACGAACTCCGGCGTGAACGTGACGATCCCGCCGCTGGTCTCGCTGAGCGTCTCGGCGGCGAACGCCAGCGGGAGGAGCGCGACCCACACGACGAGCCGCTTCAGCGACGACCGGGTGAACATCGGGCCGTCGCGGCCCTCGAGGGGGCGCATCCCGAGGAGCGGTTCGATCTTCCCGCGCAGTCGGGGGTAGAGGAACAGCGTCGGGACGGCGCCGAAGACGACGCCGGCGACGAGTATCTGTAGCAGCGCGCCCATGCCTTCGGTCGCCCACACGGTCTCGGGGAGCCACGAGATGGCCTCCAGTTCCTCGACGCCGACGTAGAACTTCCCGACGTCGATGACCCAGGCGGCGATCTCTTCCATCGCCTTCGCGAGGAGTCCGACGCCGGCGATCTGCTTGACGTCCGAGGGGTCGGTGACGAGCGACATCGCGAAGAACCACGACGCCGTGACGACGATGAGCCCCTCGACGGCGCCCAGCGCGCTGAAGTCACCGATCAGGATCTCGCCGAAGACGATCCCGCCGACGGGGATGGCGAGACACGCCCAGAACGACCGGAAGAGGAGGACGACCGACATCGCGACGAACCAGAACGGTCCGATCGAGACGCCGAGGCCGCCAACCGAGAACTCCGGCAGCAGTTCCGTGATCATGCTCTGCAGACCGTGCAGCGACATGACGAGGATGAACACCATCATGTCCCTGTGGTCGAAGCTAAACGTCCCACCCGATTTCGTGGATGCGGTCGTCGCCATACGGCCGGCGATCCACCGACTCGCTCCTTAACCGCTGGTATGAGCCCTATATCGCCGACCTGTCGGATCGATACCGGAATGTGGTCACAGTAGCCGATCCCCCCTCTATTGAGTGGGGGTCACTTTCCCGAAAGCGGGCGAGCGCGGAGACGACACGGCCGGCGAGGCTGTCACCGCGATCGCGCGCCGAGTTCCGGATCGACGGGCCCAGTTACCGACGAAGGCAGGATGGAAGGGAACCGGACGTTCGTCCAGAAGCAACCCGAACTTCGGAGCAGAACACGAAACGTTTCAGCCGTCGACTGGTCGGTTCCCCACCTCGACCGGCAAGATTGGGCCACAGCGAAAGCTATTTACGGAAATCCTTAAGCCGACAGCCCCGCTTGGTTCGGGTATGCTTCGGAGGGTTCTATGAGCACTTTACAGCGCGATCCGGGGGACCGGATACAGGTCCTCGACGAGGACGGGCGGGTACTGGACGGTGCGACCGTCCCGGACCTGTCCGACGAGACGTTCGTCGAGATGTACCGGGAGATGACGCTGGCCCGGCGCTTCGACCAGCGGGCAGTGAGCCTCCAGCGACAGGGGCGGATGGGAACGTATCCGCCGCTGTCGGGACAGGAAGGGGCCCAGATCGGGAGCGTCCACGCGCTGGCCGACGACGACTGGCTGTTCCCCAGTTATCGCGAACACGCGTCGATGCTCCACAAGGGTCTGTCGCTGCAGCAGACGCTGCTGTACTGGATGGGCCACGAGGAGGGCAACGTCCGCACCGACGAGAACATCTTCTCGACCGCGGTGCCCATCGCGACGCAGATCCCCCACGCCACGGGGGCCGCGTGGGCCTCGAAGCTCAAGGGCGAGAGCAAGGCCTTCCTCTGTTACTTCGGCGACGGCGCGACCTCGGAAGGGGACTTCCACGAGGGGCTGAACTTCGCGGGCGTGTTCGACGTGCCCGCAGTGTTCTTCTGTAACAACAACCAGTGGGCCATCTCCGTGCCGCGCGAGCGCCAGACCCGGAGCAAGACGCTGGCTCAGAAGGCCGACGCCTACGGCTTCGAGGGCGTGCAGGTCGACGGGATGGACCCCCTCGCGGTGTACCAGGTGACGAAGGCCGCCGTCGAGAAGGCCAAACACCCCAATCCCGACGAGCTACGGCCGACGCTGATCGAGGCCGTACAGTACCGCTACGGCGCCCACACGACCGCCGACGACCCCTCGGTGTACCGCGACGAGGAGGAGGTCGAGGCGTGGCGCGCGAAAGACCCGATCCCCCGGATGGAGACGTTCCTCCGCGAGCGGGGCGTCCTCGACGACGAACGGGTCGAGGCGATCGAGAACGACGTCGAGGAGCGGGTTGCCGACGCGATCTCGGGTGCCGAGGGCGTCAAGCGCCCCGACCCGGCGGAGATGTTCGAACACGTCTACGAGGGAATGCCGAAGCGACTGGACGAACAGCTCGCGTACCTGCGACGACTGCGCGACCGACACGGCGACGAGGCGCTTCTGGAGTAACCATGAGTCGAACTACCGACACCGAGAGCGACGCCGAGGTATCGAGCGGCGAAACGGAGAGTCTGACGCTGGTCCAGGCCGTCCGCGACGGGCTGGCGACCGAGATGGCCCGCGACGACCGCGTCGTCGTGATGGGCGAGGACGTGGGACAGAACGGCGGCGTCTTCCGCGCCACCGAGGGCCTGCTCGACGAGTTCGGCGAGGACCGCGTGGTCGACACCCCGCTCGCCGAATCGGGCATCGTCGGCACCGCCATCGGCATGGCCGCCTACGGCCTGCGCCCGGTCCCGGAGATCCAGTTCATGGGGTTCATCTACCCGGCCTTCGACCAGATCGTCTCGCATGCGGCGCGCCTGCGGACGCGCTCGCGCGGCGAGTTCACCTGTCCGCTCGTGATCCGGGCGCCCTACGGCGGCGGCATCCGCGCCCCGGAGCACCACTCCGAGTCCAAGGAGGCCTTCTTCGTCCACGAGCCGGGGCTCAAGGTCGTCATCCCGAGCACGCCCTACGATGCGAAGGGGCTGCTCGCCTCCGCGATCAGGGACCCCGATCCGGTGATCTTCCTCGAACCGAAGCTGATCTACCGGGCGTTCCGCGAGGACGTCCCGGCCGACGAGTACACCGTGCCGCTCGGCGAGGCGGCGGTCCGCCGGGAAGGGTCGGACGTCTCCGTGTTCACCTGGGGCGCGATGACCCGTCCGACGATGGAGGCCGCGGAGAACCTCGCCGGCGAGATCGACGTCGAGGTCGTCGACCTGCGGACGCTCTCGCCGCTGGACGAGGAGGCCATCGTCGAGTCGTTCAAGAAGACCGGCCGCGCCGCGGTCGTCCACGAAGCGCCGAAGACCGGCGGGCTCGCCGGCGAGATCACCGCGACCATCCAGGAAGAGGCGCTGCTGTACCAGGAGGCGCCCATCGAGCGCATCACCGGCTTCGACGTGCCGTACCCGCTGTACGCGCTGGAGGACTACTACCTGCCGGAGCCGGAGCGCATCGAAGACGGCATCAGGGACGCCTTCGAGTTCTGACGCATGGTCCGCGAGTTCAAGCTGCCGGACGTGGGCGAGGGCGTCGCCGAGGGCGAGCTGCTGGAGTGGCACGTCGAGCCCGGCGACGCGGTCACGGAGGACCAGGTCGTCGCCGAGGTCGAGACGGACAAGGCCGTCGTCGACGTGCCCTCCCCCGTCAACGGCACCGTCCGCGAGTTGCTCGCCGAACCCGGCGACGTCGTCCCCGTCGGCGAGGTGATCATCACCTTCGACGTGGAGGGCGAGGTCGCGGAGAGCGAACAGGACGCAACCGCCGACACCGAAACGAGCGCGGTCTCCGAGGAGTCCGCGACGGTCGGCGACTCCGAGAAAGCCGTCGCCGAGGAGTCGAGCGGCGGGTCCGAAACTGCTGGGTCATCCGTCAACGGACAGGGCGGCCGCATCTTCGCCGCGCCGAGCGCCCGGCGACTGGCGCGCGAACTCGGCGTCGACATCGCCGCGATCGACGGCTCCGGACCGGGCGGCCGGGTCAGCGAGGCCGACGTCCGCGCTGCGGCGAAAAGCGGTGACGAGGCCGGTGAGACCGGCGAATCAGAACGCGACGACGGCGGCAAGCAGCTGAAATCCGCCGTCAGCCGTATCGGCGACGACGGCGACGGAACGTCGAGCACGAGCGGCGGCCTCAAATCCGCCGTCTCACGGATCGACGACGGTGAGAGCGGCAGTTCGAGCACGACGACAGAGGCGAGTGCGGCGCAGTCCCTCGAAGCGGCCGGTCGCGAGCGGACGCTTGCGGCACCGGCCACGCGGAGCCTCGCGGACGAACTCGGCGTCGACATCGACGACGTGCCGACCGACGAGATGCGCGACGGCGAGCCGTACGTCGACGAGGCAGCCGTCCGCGAGTACGCCGAGGCTCAGCAGCAGGCCCAGGCCGCCGACGCCGAAGCCCTCGCGGGCGCGGAGAGCGCCGGCGAAGCGGGGCCGCCGACGACGACAGCAGAGAGCGGTGCCGGACCCGACGCCGTCGAGGCCGTCGAGGGCGACCGGCGCGAGCCCTACAAGGGCGTCCGCAAGACCATCGGCGAGGCGATGGAGCGCTCGAAGTTCACCGCGCCGCACGTCACGCACCACGACAAGGTCGACGCGACGGCGCTGGTCGAGGTCCGCGAGAAACTCAAACCCCGCGCCGAGGAGCGCGGCGTGAAGCTGACCTACGTGCCGTTCGTCATGAAGGCCGTCGCCGCGGCGCTGGACGAGCACCCCGTCCTCAACACGCAACTCGACGAGGAGAACGGGGAGATCGTCTACAAGGCAGACCACAACGTCGGCGTCGCGACCGCGACCGACGCCGGGCTGATGGTCCCGGTCGTGAAGGACGTCGACGGCAAGGGGCTCCTGCAGTTGGCCTCGGAGACGAACGAACTCGTCTCGAAGGCCCGCGAGCGCTCGATCGCCCGCGACGAGATGCAGGGCGGCACGTTCACGATCACCAACTTCGGCGCCATCGGCGGCGAGTACGCGACGCCGATCATCAACTACCCCGAGACGGCCATCCTCGGCCTCGGCGCTATCGAGGAGCGCCCGATGGCGGTCGACGGCGAGGTCGTGGCCAGGGACGTGCTGACGCTCTCGCTGTCCATCGACCACCGGGTCGTCGACGGCGCCGACGCCGCGCGGTTCGTCAACACGCTGAAGGAGTACCTCGAAGACCCGACGCTGCTGTTGCTGGAGTAGGCGGCGGACGTCTCGCGGCCGCGTCGCCACACCTGCCTCTTTTTACGCGGGCACTCCTCTCCCCCGACAATGGTCGTCGGAGACGTCACTACTGGAACCGACGTACTGGTCATCGGCGCGGGGCCGGGCGGCTACGTCGCCGCCATCCGCGCCGGGCAACTCGACCTGGACGTGACGCTCGTCGAGAAAGACGCCTACGGGGGGACCTGCCTCAACTACGGCTGCATCCCGTCGAAGGCGATGATCTCGGCGACGGACGTGGCCCACGACGCGGGTCACGCCGAGGAGATGGGGATCTACGCCGACCCCGCCGTCGATCTACAAGGCATGGTCGAGTGGAAGGACGGCGTCGTCGACCAGCTCACCGGCGGCGTCGAGAAGCTCTGCAAGGCCAACGGCGTGAACCTCGTCGAGGGCCGCGCGGAGTTCGCCGGCGAGCACAAGGCCCGCATCGTCCACGGCGGCGAGGGCCAGGGCTCCGAAACCATCGAGTTCGAACACGCCATCGTCTCGACGGGCTCGACGCCCATCGAGGTGCCGGGCTTCGAGTTCGACGGCGAGCACGTCCTCTCCTCGCGACAGGCGCTCGCGCTCGACGCTGTGCCCCAGAGCATAGTCGTCGTCGGCGCCGGCTACATCGGGATGGAGCTCTCGACGGTCTACCAGAAGCTCGGCTGCGACGTGACCGTCGTGGAGATGCTCGACGACGTGCTCCCGGGCTACGAGGACGACGTCGCGCGCGTCGTCCGCGAGCGCGCCGAGGATCTGGGCGTCGACTTCTACTTCGGCCAAGCCGCCCAGGAGTGGGAGGAAGCCGGCGACGGCATCACGGTCCGCACCGAGAACGAGGACGGGGACGTCGAGGAGTTCGGCGCCGAGAAGTGCCTCGTCGCCGTCGGCCGCCGACCAGTCACGGACACCCTGAACCTCGACGCCGTCGGGCTCGAGCCGACGGAGAACGGGTTCCTGGAGACCGACCACGAGGCCCGGACGGACGTCGAGCACGTCTTCGCCGTCGGCGACGTTGCCGGCGAGCCCATGCTCGCGCACAAGGCCAGCGCCGAGGGCGAGGTCGCCGCCGAGGTCATCGCCGGCGAGCCCTCCGCGCTCGACCACCAGGCCATCCCCGCGGCCGTGTTCACCGACCCCGAAATCGGCACCGTCGGGATGACCGAAGCCGAGGCCGAGGAGGCCGGCTTCGACCCGCTCGTCGGCGAGTTCCCGCTGCGGGCGAACGGCCGCGCGCTCACCCACGGTGAGGACGAGGGGTTCGTCCGCGTCGTCGCCGACGCCGACAGCGAGTTCGTCCTCGGCGCGCAGGTCGTCGCCCCCGAAGCCTCGGAACTCATCGCGGAACTCGCCCTCGCCGTCGAGATGGGCGCCCAGCTCGAAGACGTCGCCGCAACGGTCCACACCCACCCCACCCTCTCCGAGGCCGTCCGCGAGGCCTGCGCCAACGCGCTCGGTGAAGCCGTCCACACGCTGAATCGGTGACCTCCGGACCGCCCTGACGGCCGTTTCTGTCGCGATTCGTCGGTCACGGCGCACGCTGTCGCTGTAGCGCGAGGGCAAGGCCGTCTCCCCGTGCCACGCTGTGACGCCCCTGAACAATCCTTATGTCCGCGTCGAGCGACCGCACGGGGTGTATGGACGGGTTCGACGCCGCCGTCGACGGGTACTTCGACGTCGAGGATCAGCTGTCGCGCTATCTCCTCCGACGAGCGGAAGCGAAACTCGGGAGCAGCGGGAGCGGGACGCTGGACGACGTCGAGTCGCGGGCCGACGCCGAGTCCCACCGAGAGCGGATCCGCTCGTTCCTGACGGCGAGTATCGGCGGGCTCCCCGACCGCCCGGCCGATCTGGCCGTCGAGACCACCGGCCGCCGCGAGAGCGAGGGGTACGCCGTCGAGTGCGTGACGTTCGAAAGTCGCCCAAACTACCACGTGACCGCGAACTGCTACGTGCCCGACGACGACGAGCCGCATCCGGGGATCCTCTTCCTCTGCGGGCACGCCGGGCCGGCCAGAGAAGACGAGTGGAACCAGCGAGCGTGCGTCGCCCTCGCGAGAAACGGGTTCGTCGTGCTCGTCGTCGATCCGCTCGGACAGGGGGAGCGACGGCAGTATCGAGACCTGGACCACGACGACGCGGAAGTCCGCGGTGGCGGTGGGGTCTTCCCGCACAGCTACGCCGGGCAGAAGTGCTTCTACGCCGGAACGAATCTCGCCCGGTACGTGATCCACGACGATCAGTGCGCGCTCGAATACCTCTGCGGGCGCCCCGACGTCGACGAGGGCAGGATCGGCGTCACGGGGACCTCCGGCGGTGGCCTGCAGACGATCTATCTCTCCCTGCTCGATGACCGCGTCGACGCCGCCGCGCCCTGCTGTTCGGTCTCGGCGCGGTACGAGCAGCTGAAGACCGGGAACCGGACCCACGCCGAGCAGGCGCTCGTCGGCAGCGCCGACCGCGGGATCGACTACGACGACCTCCTCGCCGCCCTGGCGCCGCTCCCCCTCTTCGTCGGTGCGGCGGCTCACGACCGATACTTCCCCATCGAAGGCACCCACGACGCACTCGACCGCGTCCGGGACGTCTACGCCTGCTACGGCGCCGAAGACGAGGTCGACCTGACCGTCGCCGACGCCCCCCACTGCGCCGTGTGGGAATTTCGCGACGACGTATTCGAGTGGCTTTGCGACCGGCTCGACGCCGGCGGGTACCGGCCCGTCGACGACCCGGCACCGCTGGACGAGTCCGCAGTACGCTGCACCGAGGCGGGGAACGTACTCGACGAATACGCCGACGAGCGGACGATCGACGACGTGATAGCGGCCGACGTCGCTGCGAGGTATCCCGACGCGGGGGCGAGCCCGCCGGTCGACGACCGTTGCGATTACGGCGAGCAACTGCGGGCGACCGTCGCGGAACGCTTCGGCCTCGATCGGGAGGCGTGCGACCTGTATCCGCGGGTGGTTCACCGAACGACGGAAGACGGGCTGGACGTCGAACGCGTCTGGTTCAGGACCGAACGCGACCCTGACGCCGTCGTCGCGGGCGTCCTCGTATCGGATCCCGAAACCGAGGCAGAGTCGCCAGCGGTCGTTCTGTTCGACCGCGGGACCGCGGAGCTTCCGGAACGGAGGGAGAGAGTCACTTCCCTCGCGACCGAGTACGGAACGGTGCTGGTGTTCGACCCGCGCGGCGTCGGCGCCGTTCGCAACCGAACGATCCCGGTTCCGGTCTGGGCGGACGACTACTTCGGCGTCTTCGGCACCGAGTTCAAACTCGCGAACGACGCGCTGCTGCTCGATACGTCGCTCCTCGCGATGCGCGTCTTCGACGTGCTCCGGGCCGCGGCCGTTCTCCGTTCGGAGACCGGCGCCGCGCAGGTCTCGTTCGTCGGCGAGGGGGTCGGGAGCTATCACGCCCTGTACGCGGCGGCCGCCGCGGAGAACGTCGCCCGCGTCGACCTCTCGGACCTCGGACCGAGTTTCTACGAGATGGCGACGCGCCGGGAGGTCCCGTTCGACTCACGGCTCACCGTCGCCGACGTGATCGGTGACTGTGACCTCCCTTACCTCCTGGCGGCGCTCGAACAGCGCGGAGTCCCCGTCGACCAGGCGACCAGCGAACGGTAACCGCGCCGGACGGGACTCCTCCGCGATTCCGCGGATTCCGAAATCGGCCGCGAAACGAACCCCCAAGTCCCACCGCGCCGACTGGGACGTATGCCACTCGATTACTCCCACGCGCCGGTCACGGTCGAGGACAAGACGGCGGTCCTGATCGGGGCGACGAGCGGGATCGGTCGGGCGATCGCGCTCGGTTTCGCCGAAGAAGGCGCCGACGTGGTCGCAACCTCCCGCGACGAAAAACGAGTCGCCGACACCGCCGAGGAGATCCGGAACAGAGGCGCTGAAACACTCGAAGTGACCTGCGACGCCACCGACCGCGAGGACGTCACCGCGCTCCGCGACGCAGTCCTCGACGAGTTCGAGACAATCGACATCCTCGTCTACGCGCCCAGCTACATCGCCCGCGAACCAATCGACGAGGTCACAGAAGACCAGTGGGACGACGTCTTCGACGTACAACTAAAGGGAGCCTACCGGGCGACGCAGGTCTTCGCCGAGACGATGGACGAGGGATCCATCCTCCACATCGCGTCGGCGTCGGCCGAGAGCGCGATCCCGAACCTCGCAGCCTACTCCGTCGCCAAAGGCGGACTCGACACGCTCGTCCGCGTCGCCGCGGAGGAGCTCGGCCCGGAGATCCGGGTCAACGCCGTCCGGCCGGGCTTCATCACCAGCGAGCAGACCCAGGGGACCTACACCGAGGGCGAACCGCGCTTCGAGACGATCACAGACCGGACGACCCAGGAGCGGCTGGGTCGCCCCGAGGAGATCGCGGGCGCGGCGATCTACCTGACGAGCGACGCGGCGAGCTACACGACGGGAGAGATCGTCACCGTCGACGACGGGTTCCTCTCGGCGACGTTCGAGGAGTAGAACCGCAGAGATCCCTCACGGAGTAGCGAACGCCGGATCGGCCGCGGTGTCCGGCGCCCGCACCGTATCGATCAGTTCGCGCACGTCGGGACCGGTGAGCAGGATTCCGACGAGGCCGACGAACAGCGCGAGCGGTGTGCCGGTCGCCAGCGCCCACGCGGCGGGCGCGACACCGAGCAGGACGCCGGGCGCCGCGACGCCGACGAGATACGCCGACCAGCGGATCGGGCCGTCCGGGTGGACGGAGACGCGGATGGGATCGATGCCGCCCGGGAACAGCGACGCCTCGACGGTCACGTCGCGCCACGACCCCGCGCCCAGCAGCGCGTAGGCGAGGGCGTGGACGGCACCGTGGAGCGCGACCACGCCGGCCATCACGACGAACTGGAGCAGGTCACCGCGAGGGCCGAGCGCCGCCGTGTAGTCGAGGTACCGGTCGAGTCCGTAAGCGGCCAGATAGGCGCCAGCGAACGCGGCAGCGACGGCGAGTGGGACCGCCGCCGTGCGCGCCGTCCCCCACGCGTCCTCGTCGCACTCGGGGTCGGGATCCGGGTCGGCGTACATAGTCACCCACATACCCCGGCGTAGCCGCGGCGGCGCAACAACGCCAGCAGTGTCAGCTGGCCGTACAGCAGGACGAGCGCGATGGGGAACAGCGACAGCGCCGTGTGGAAATTCGAGAGCGGCAGCAGCGCCGCGATCTCGTTTGCGGCGACGACGGTGATCGCGCCGATGTACAGCAGCGGCGAGGCCGCCATCCGCTTCGCCTCGGCGACCAGGCCGCGGAGGCCGTCGGTCGCAGTACCGTTCGATGCCATACGAGCGGCTACCGCCGCCGCCCACTTCAGCGCTCGGCGAACGAGATTTCTATTCGCCGGCTGTCAATTCTCCTCGCGGACGGTAACGCGCCCGCCGTCGTCGACCGAGACTTCGAGCGTCTCGTCGTCGAGTGTGACCGAGATCTCGACCTGAAGCGGGTCGGTCTCGGCGACTGAGACCGTCGACTCGTCGGCGACGAACGCGGGTTCCCAGACGAACAGGTCCGCAAGCGGGCGGTCGTGGCGGCGGTAGAACGCTTCCACGGCGGGGTCGACGAGCAGGCAGAAGCCGACCGGTCCGGCGAGGGGTGCGCCGCAGGTGTCACAACGAACGCGGAGTCGCGGCGTCGGAGTTTCGTCGGGATCGACGACGGCCGGATCGACCGACGCGGAGCACTCCGGGCAGATGCCCGCCAGCGTGCGCTCGATGGCCTGCCGGGCGAACAGTTCGGCGCGGGAGACGATCTCGGGGAGCGACGCACCGGCGGCCGCGGCGGGCGGGACGCTCCAGTTGAACAGGGCGTGGTCGTTCTCACAGGAGACCGCGCAGTACCCGTCCTCGTAGACCGCCACGGCCCGGGCGTCGCAGAGCGAACAGTCGCTGTCGAGCGGTTCCGGCCCCCTCGACCCGCGGTCGGTGTAGGTGCCGGCGAGGATGGCGGCGACGATCTCGAGACCAGCGTGCGTCAGTCGGTAGCCGCCGTCGGCCTTGCGGACGAAGTGGTCGCGGAGTTCGTTCAGGTGGTAGCGAAAGCGCCCCGAGTCGCGCACGTCGACGCGCTTGCGCAGGTCCGCGAAGCCGACCGATTCCGCGGCCGACTCGCGGTGGAACCCGGCCAGCGCCCGGAGGATGTCCACCCGGAGCGGATCCGACAGCGCCGCGAACGCCTCCGCGGGCTCGACGCGCGAGTCGTGCGTCCCGGACCCCTCGTCGCCGCGCCCGGCGGACTCGCCGTCGGATGGGCTCACGGCCGCGACACACGGGAGAGTTCCCGTCGCATACTCGACGGTTCGCGGCCGACGCTCACAAGTCCATCGGCCGGACGTGACCGAGTTAGATGCCAGTGGAAGCTACAACCCGGTCACCCAGTCGGCCAGATCCGTCACGAGGGCCCCCTCGACGTTGTCGGGGAAGAAGTACTCGTTCGTCAGCGAGGGCTCCGTTCCAGTGTGGAACAGGTGCGAACAGTCGGGATAGCGTTCGAAGCGGTGGGCGTCGGGGTCGTCCAGCCCCTCGCGCCAGCCCGACAGCGCTGGGTCGATGGGGATCTGGAAGTCCCGCCCGCCGTGGGCGACGAACAGCGGCGCGTCGACGCGATTCGCCGTCGCGATCTGGTCGTACTCGTAGAACGACTTCCACCAGATTCCTGGCAGCGGACCGATCTCGCGGTCGTCGGCGACGGAGCCGTCCTCGACGGCGGACATCAGTCGCTTCACCGCCGAGAGCTGGCGCTGCTCCCGCGCGGAGAGGCCGCCCTGGACTTCGAAGATGTGTTCGACCTGTCCGGGATAGACCTCGGTGAACGGGCGAGCGTTGCCGGCGAGGACCGCCGCGCCCGCAACCGACCCGTCGCGTTCGGCGATGCGCGGGGCACAGGCCGCACCGACGCTGTGGCCCGCCACGACCGTCCGATCGGGGTCGACCTCGGGCTGGTCGCGCAGGACGCCCAGCGCGTGGACCGCGTCGTCGACGATGATGTCGTCGATGGCCCACTCCGCGCGCGCCACGTCACAGGCGTGCGTCCGCTTCTCGTAGCGCAGGACGGCGACGCCGCGGCTGGCGAGCCCCTGCGCGAGGTCGCGGTAGGGCTGGTTCGGGCCGATGGTCCCGTCGCGGTCGTGTGGCCCGCTTCCGTGGACGAGGACCACGCCGGGGACGGTGTCTCCACTGTCCGTAGCGGTCGCCGTCTTCGGTCCGGCAGTTGCCGTCGCCGTCCCGTCGGTCGCCGTGGCCGTCGATCCACTGCCGTCGCCGCCTGGAACCGTCAGCGTCGCCGGGAGCGAGCACCCCTCGGGTTCGAGCGCCAGCGTTCGTTCGGTGAACGCCGACTCGTCGACGTATTCGGGCGCGGAGTACTCCCCGGGGAACCAGAGTCCGGCGACCTGTCCCGCATCGTCGACGACGAGTTCGATCGGCTGGCGCCGCTCGGCGCAGTCGACGGGGACGACGAGCGTCTCCCTGCCGTCGCGAGTGTCCGACTCCACGCTCCCGACGGACTCGACGGCACCGTGCTGGGCGGTGAGGCCGAGCCAGTAGCGTTCGAGCGTCGACCGCGGCATCTGCGACGCGAGGTCGGCCGCGAACAGGGAGTGCGCGGCGTCGAACTCGCCCGAGCGGAGGTGCGCGACGAACTCGCGGGCGGTCTCCCGACTCGCGGGCGTGGACGCGGTCGTCGTCTCAGTCGCAGTCGCCGTTCCAGTTGCCGGCGACGACGTCGGGGTGGTCGTGGCCGTCGGTGTCCCGCTGGGCGGCGCGGTCACCGTCGGCGTGGGCGTCGGTTCCGGGGTGGACCCGGAGGTTTCGGTCCCGGTTCGACCCGACGCCGGCGGGTCCGTACCGGCACCGGACGTGTCGTTACAGCCCGCGAGCCCGCCGGTCAGCGCGATCCCAGCGACCGCTCGGAGGAGCGTTCTGCGCGACCGGGTGTCCGCGGGGGAGGGTTGCTTTGGGTCTGACTCCGTCATCAGATCGACCGAACGGCGGCGGGCACTTCAGCGTGTGGCGAACGCGATTTCTATTCAGAACTCGACAGCTATTGGGCGTCGACGACGCAGCGGAAGCCGAGGTTGCCGGTGGAACTCTCGGGGTCGTTCTTCGACCGGGCGGCCAGCCGGTAGCGGTTGCACCACGACTCGTGACAGAGGTGCGACCCGCCGCGCATCACCCGTTCAGTTCCCGCGTCCGGGCCGGTGGGGTCCACCGGATCGTAGGCGGCGGTGGTGTGGTGGTCGGCGCTGAACCAGTCGCGACACCACTCCCAGACGTTGCCGCAGACGTTGTAGATCCCGAACTCGTTGGCCTCGTAGGCGTCCACCGGCGCGGTGGCGCGGTAGCCGTCGGCGGCGGTGTTGCGGTCGGGAAACTCCCCCTGCCAGACGTTACAGCGGTGTTCGCCGTCGGGTTCGAGGTCGTCACCCCACGGGAAGCGAGTGCCCTCGCGGCCGCCGCGAGCGGCCCGTTCCCACTCGGCCTCGGTGGGGAGGCGCTTGCCCGCCCAGTCGGCGTAGGCCGCCGCGTCGGCCCACGAAACGTGGGTGACCGGGTGTTTCAGCAGGCCGTCGTCGACGACGCTCGAACTCGGGCCGTAGGGGTGGAACCAGTCTGCGCCCGTGACGGCGAGCCACCAGTCCGCACCGGGGACCCGGTCCCGGGCGTGCTCGCGGTCCGCCTCGGCCACGAAGTCCTCGAAGACGAACGACCAGCCGAAGCGCTCGGCGTCGGTGGTGTAGTCGGTGTCGCGGACGAACTCCAGAAACTCGGCGTTCGTGACGGCGTAGCGGTCGATGTAGTAGGGCCGCGTCGTAACCTCGCGGGCAGGCCCCTCGCCGTCCTCGGTGAATCCCACGTCCTCGTCGGTGCCCATCCGGAAGGTGCCCCCGTCGATGCGGACCATGCGGTCGATGCGCTCGTCGTCGTCGGTGACGGGTTCGGTCCGCCAGTCCTCGGTCGACGCGCAGGGCTCGGCCGTGGCATCGTGGGTACCGGTCGCGGCGTCGCTCGTCTCGCGTCCCGGGCTACAGCAGGCGTGGTCGTCCTCGCTCACGGGCGCGCTTCGACCGGTGCGGAGTAAACGGTTTGGGTGCTCCGAGTAGTTGGAGCGGAGAGTACAGCGACTGCAGGAGACAACACCGGCGAGAACAGCGTGAAAGCCCCCGCTCGCTCCGGTCGCGCGCCTCGCTGCGCGCTTCGCTCACTGCGTTCGCTCCAGTGCTTACGTCGTCGTGCTTCCCGGAGCGAGCGGCCCCTTTCATTCCCACCCATGTCGGCTGGTTGGTCAGTCTGTGCGGGTGGGAACGAAAGGGGCTGCCGTCTCGACGAGCCCCGGGGACGAAAGCACCGCAGGGAGTGTAACGACCGAGGAGCGCAGCGACCCGCGGGAGTCGAGACGGCGGGGGCTTTCACGCTGTTAGCGGGCTCGATCACGAGTGCAGTCGCGGGAATCACAGCGGTTCCACGCAGTCTATCAGCACCCACGGGTCCACGGATTCTAGACCCACCTAGGCGGGGATTTAATGGCGCAGGGGGCATGGTAGCGGTATGGACATCCGGGACGCAGTCGAGGCGGACGCGGAGCGGCTGGCGGAACTCACGGCGTCTCCGCAGGACGTAATGCGGAACCTGGTCCACGACCGGACGGTCCGCGTCGCGACGGCCGACGCGGAAACCGAGGGAGACGAGGCGATCGAGGGGTTCGTGAGCTACGACGCGCGCGAGGACACCGTCCATATCACACAGCTCGAAGGGACGGACGGCGTACGTGGGCGGCTGCTCGAAGAGCCGATCCGGTTCGCGAAGTCCGAGGGGATGTCCGTCGAACTGCTCGTCCCCGAGGCCGAGAGCGAGACTCGCGAGTCCGCCGAGGACGCGGGGTTCGAACACGCCGGGTCCGGCCCCGCGTTCGAGGGGGAGCCGACGGTCCGCTATCGGCTCGACCCGGGATCGGAATAGTCCGCGATTACGGCTCGATACGGGCGCGCTACGCGGTCGCTACTCGACGTATACTTTTCTCGACATCGCTCGGACGGTGAGACATGTCGCTGTCCGCACTCGACGCCGTCGACGACGCCTACCGGGCTACCAGCGGCTTCCTCCGGCCGGTCGACCGGACCCGGTGGACGAAACTCGCGCTGATCGGGCTGTTCGTCGGGCTCCCGGCGGCGAACGCCGGCGGCGCACAGTTCGGCGGGGCGGGCGGCGAGGCGCCGACGAACGGCGGCCCGGGCGGAATGCCGGTGGACGGCGGGCCGGTCGAGATCCCCGTCGAAGCGTGGATCGCGGTCGCCGTCGCGGTGGTCGTCGCCGTCGCGCTCGCCCTGGCGCTCGCGCTCGTCGGCTCGGTGATGGAGTTCGTCCTCGTCGAGTCGCTCCGGGAGGAGGACGTCCAGATCCGCGCCTACTGGCGACGGTACTTCCGCCGCGGCCTCAGTTTGTTCGGATTTCGACTGGTCCTCGGGCTGGCGGTGCTGGCCGCCCTGGCGTTGCTCGCGGCGCTCGTATTCGTCCCGCTGGCACTCGGCGACGCCGTCGCGTCGACGGCGCTGCTCGCGATACTGTTGATCCCCGCGTTTCTCGCGATCGTGTTCGTCGCCGCAGTGGTCGGCGCCTTCACGACCGCGTTCGTCGTCCCGGTGATGATGGTCGAGGACTGCGGCGTGCTCGCGGGCTGGCGGCGCTTCTGGCCGACGCTCACGGGTCAGTGGACCGAGTACCTCGCGTACGCCGTCCTCGCGTTCGTCCTCGGACTGGTCGGGAGCGCGCTGGTCGGCGTCGTCACGGCGATCCTCGCCGTCCTGCTGTTGATCCCCTTCGGCGTCCTCGCCGCGGTGGCGTTCGGGCTGTTCGTCCTCGCCGAGCCCGTGGGGATCGCGGCGTTCGTCGTCGTCGGCATCCTGTTCGCCCTCGCGGTGATCGCCGTCGCAGCGTTCGTGCAGGTGCCGGTGATCACCTACCTGCGGTACTACGCACTGTTGGTGCTCGGTGACACGAACGCGGCGTTCGACCTGATCCCCGACCAGCGGGCGGCGGTCCGCGACTGAGCGGAGCGACGGTGATCGCCGCCGTCACTCGGCTTCTTTCGTCCAGCGTTTCTCCACCTCGCGGTTGGCCAGCACCACCGTGTCCCCCTCGTCGAGTTCGAATCGGCTCTTCCGGAGTTCGATAGCGCTGACCGTGCCGGTCATCGACTGGGTGGTGACGCGGTCGCCGGGGTTGAAGTCGGGGTCGCGGAGGAGGTACACGCCGGCGACGGCGTCCTCGATCATCTCCGAGAGGGCGTAAGAGACGCCGAGCGCGATGAACCCGGTCGCGGTCCCGAGGCTCGCCGCCACGTCGCCCATCCCGAGGATCTTCAGGAGGACGAGCCCGGCGCCGAACCAGAGGAAGATCCCGACGACCGTCACCCACAGCTGGGCGATGAGGTCCTGTTCCTCCGGGTAGATACCACGGAGGAACCGGCGGAGCACCAGCAGGATGAGCTTGATCGACACGTACGCGATCGAGACGAAGATGACGGCCATGACGAGCCGCGGGATGGCCGCCCGCAGCGCGGCCGCGAGTTCGGTTATCGTCTCGGCGGCGAGGTCGACCAGAAACCCGACCGGCGTTTGCATAGCGGCCCCAAAGGCCCGCCGATCCAAGAGTTTCGGGGGCGGTTCGACCGGAAACGGAGGGGTTCGGTGCGACGGCGGGGTGGTAGCGGGGCAGTGGCGGTGGCGGAGTGGTTGCAGAGCGGTGGCGGTGTGGGGCGGTGGCGGTGCGGGGCAGTAGCGGAGTGGTAGCAGAACGGGGCGGTGGCGGTGCGGTCAAGCATCCGGCGCCTGCGGCGCCGGTTCACCGGACGCGAGCGAACGCAGTAAGCGAGTCGTCCGGCTTTTTTCACCCATGTTTTTGCGGTCGGGGTTCCCCGCAGCGCGCCTTCGGCGCGCGAGGAAACCCCGGCCGGAAAAAGATGGTTCTACAGGAACTCCCGGACTTCGGAGTACCACATGTCGTGGTGGTCGAGGGCGTCGATGGCGCGGGCGATGCGGACGGCGACGGCGTGCCAGCACAGTTCCTCGGGGTCCTCGTCGTCGAGGTTGTAGGTGGCGTCCTTGCAGTCACAGGAGTCGTCTTCGACGACGTACTCGTCGTCGTGGCCGACGACGACGGTGAAATCGCGGTACTGCTTGACGCGTCGCTCGGAGACGGCTTCGATCGCGCGGGCGCCGCGCTCGCCGTGGGCGTCGAGGATGCGATCGACGGCGTCGGGGGTGAGTTCCCCCGACTCGGCGAGCGCGGTCTCCCAGCGGTCGACCGCGTTCACGATACGACTCCTTTGGGACACCCCGACTAAACAGGTTCGGTGCGGGCACCGGAAATGCGGGCATACCGCCGGCCGGCGGCGGGTACGCCGACGTGAACGGGCGGCGGGTCGAGTCGGCACCGGTCGAGAACGCATCCCTTTTCGCGGTCGCCGGCCAGACACCGACGTATGCGCGTCACCGAGGGAGCGGTCGAGGTCGAGGTGCCCGAGCAGGCCGACGCCGGGGTCGGTGAGGACGTCTTCTTCAACCCCGTCCAGGAGCTAAATCGCGACCTGACCGTCGCCGTTCTGCGCGCCCTCGAAGCCGAGCGCGACGGTGGCGACGACCGGGTCCCGAGCTATCTCGACGCCAACGCCGCCTCCGGCGTTCGCGGGGTCCGCGCCGCCGCGGAGGGGTACGATGCGACGCTCTGTGACGTCGACCCCGACGCGATCGAACTGTGCCGGGAGAACCTCGCGCGCAACGACCTCGACGGGCGGGTCATCCACCGTGACGCGAACGCGCTCATGCACGAGGAGACGTTCGACGTGGTCGACGTGGACCCCTTCGGGACGCCGATCCCCTTCGCCGACGCGGCCTTCCGCGGGGCGAGCCGACTGGTCTGTATCACCGCGACCGACACCGCCCCCCTCTGTGGCGCCCACTTCGAGAGCGGCGTCCGCCACTACTCGGCGGTACCGCGGAACACCGAGTACCACGCCGAGATGGGGCTGCGAGTGCTGATCTCGGCGCTGGTCCGCACCGCGGCGCGCTACGATCTGGCCGCCGAACCCGTCTTCAGCCACGCCACGAAACACTACGCCCGCACCTACCTCCGGCTGGACTCCGGCGCGCAGGCCGCCGACGCGCTGATCGACGAACTCGGCTACGTCGACCACTGCGAGCACTGCCTCTACCGCGAGGCGACCCGCGGGCTGATCGCCGACCCCCTCGACTGGTGCCCCGAGTGCGACGAGGCCATCCAGACGGCGGGACCGATCTGGCTGGGGCGGACCTGCGATCCCGAGTTCGCCCGCGCCGTCCGCGACGCCGTCGACGACGGGATGGGCACAGCGGAGGAAGCGCGCGACCTCTGTGAGACGGTCGCGGCGGAACTGGCGGAGCCGACCCACTACGACCAGCACCGGCTGTGCAAGCGCTGGGGCGTCGGCGCCGGCGCGATGGACGAGTTCCTCGAGCAGTTGCGCGAAGCCGGCCACGCGGCCTCGCGGACGCACTACGGCGGAACGACGTTCAAGACCGACGCCGACGTGACCGAGATCCGCGCGGCGGCGCTCGACGAGGACTGAACGGGCGCTCCAGCGTTCGAAGAGGTGAACAGCCACCGAGAGAGCCGTGGATCCGCCGGCGTCTCACACGTTCGCGAGACGGTCGACGACGCCGTAGACGAGGTGGTAGAACGGACGGAGGAAGTAGTTCAGCATGCCGACGAGGCCGACGAGGCCGCCCAGCGCCTGTATCTCCCCCGGCGACGTGCCGAACCAGAGGACGACGACCACGGCGGCCACCAGCGGGCCGACCCAGAGGTCGGTCGCGACTTCCCGGGCGTCGAGGCCGCCACCGGGCGAGCCGTCGACGTTCGTGGCGACGAAGTACAGGCCGCCTCCGACGATAGCGAGGGCGAGCGCGAGCGGGATCGAGCCGCCGACGCCTGCCGTTCCGGCGGTGACGAGACAGAGGCCGGCAGCGAGCAGGACGACGGTCGAGCGCATCACGACCCCGTCCAGCGAACGGTCCATACTCATCCGTCGCGGCGGCCGAGCCTTGGTCCTTTCGCCACACTGATCGACGAACCGTCACGTGGACCGCCTGTTGTCGGGTGCGAATCGGCGGTCGGCAGTAACGGATCGGTCCCCTATCTCCGCCCCGGCGACGGTCGCTCGCGGCCGGGGCTATTTGTGTCACAGGGCCGCAGTTGGAGGTGTGCAGGGCGATTCGACCGGCGATCGCGCGATCGCGACCGGCCGCGACGCCGTCGCCGTCGTTCGGGAGGTCGTCGCGCTCGTCCGAGAGCGGGAGGTAACCTTCCTGGCGGCCGGAATCGCCTACTACGCGTTCGTCTCCCTGCTGCCGGCGCTCATGCTGTTGTTGGTCGTCGCGTCGGCGGTCGGCGGCGAGGAGCTGGCCGCGCAGATCGTCGCGGTCACCGGCGACGCGCTCTCGCCGGTCGGACGCGACCTCGTGCGGACGACGCTGGTCGACGCCTCCGGGCGCGCGCCGGCGACCATCGTCAGCCTCCCGCTGCTCGCGTGGAGTACGCTCAAGGTGTTCCGCGGGCTCGACGTCGCGTTCTCACGGATCTACGGGACGCAGGCGGCCGCGTCGCTGGTCGGCCGCGTCCGCGACGCGGCGGTCGCGCTCGGGGCGGTCGGCATCGGTCTGGCAGCGCTCGTCGTGGTCGGCACGCTCGTCAGCTACTCCGGCATCGCCTTCGTCGGCCTCGTCGGGACCGTCGGCCTCGTCGTCGTGCTGACCGTCGTCTTCTACCCGCTGTTCTACATCTTCCCCGACACCGGCGGGCCCGTTCGTGAGGCGGCGCCGGGGACGGTCTTCGCCGCCGTCGGCTGGACGCTCCTCGGGACCGGTTTCCGGGTCTACGCGGGTGCGGCGGGGCAGTTCGACGTCTACGGGGCCTTCGGGGCCGTCTTACTGCTGGTAACCTGGTACTACGTGGGGAGCGTGGTCGTCCTCCTGGGGGCGACGCTCAACGCGGTCCTGGCCGAACGGGCGCGAACGACCACCAACACCAAGAGGGAGCCAGGCGACACACCGGACACGCGCATATGACCGATACTGGTGCCGACGACGACGTGTCCGCCGGGGAGGACGAATCGACCGCGCCCCCCGACCCCGGCCCGGCCGCCGACCGCGCGACCGGGACCGATGGCGGGGGCGCGGGCGGGAGCGACGAGTCAGGAGCGCGTGGCGATCCGGGTGCGCGCACGAGTCCGAACCCTGGAGCACCGGACGACGAAGTGGCGGAGTTACGCGAGGAACTGGAGGCGCTGCGCACGCGCATCGACGAGAAGACCGTCCACCGCGACGACATCCGCTCGGAGCTGCGCCGCTACGTCCGCAAGCGCCAGCGCCGCGGTCACGCCACCGGCTGGGGCCCGTATCTGGTCCTCCTCTACGGCACGGCGATGACCATCGGTGCCTTCTACTACCTGAGCAACTGGGTCGCCGTCGCCGCCATGCTCGTCGTCTGGCTCTCCACGCTCGGCCTCTACGTGTTCATGGTCGTCATGGGGTCGTTCATCGCCGTCGGCCGCAAGGCCGCCGGCCTCCGCGACCTCGTCGGCAAGTTCCGCTGAGTTCCCGCGGCCGTCGCCCGTCGGCGGACTCCTCGACCGCCAGCGGGCGGCTTCGTTCCTTCGTAACACATAAAGCTCGGCTTACGTACTCATCAGCATGGTTCGGGGCGGCGGATCGACCGACGGCGAGTCGCGCGTGGACCTCCACGTCAAGATCCTCGACGAAGGTGTCATCCGCCGGGCCAAGGCCGTCGGCCTCGACGCCATCGTCTACGCCCCCCACTTCGAGCACCTGTCGACGATCCGCGAACGGGCCGCCCGCTTCTCCGACGACGAGCTGCTCGTCGTCCCCGGCCGGGAGTTCTTCACCGGCAAGTGGTCCAACCGCAGGCACGTCCTCGCGGTCGACCCCGACGAGCCGGTCCCCGACTTCCTCACCCTCGAAGACACGATGGCCGAGATCGCCGACCACGACGCCGGCGTCCTCGTCCCCCACCCCGAGTTTCTCACTCTCAGCATGACCGAGTCGGACATCGCGACCTACGCCGACCGCGTCGATGCCGTCGAGGTGTACAACCCGAAACACTGGCCGTGGGACGACCGCCGTGCCCGCGAGATCGCCCGCGAGTCCGGCCTCCAGACCTACATCTCGTCGTACGCCCACCTTACTCCGACCATCGGCGAGGCCTGGGTCGAGTTCGAGCGCGAGATCGACTCCGCCGACGACCTGGTCGAAGCCCTGCGCTCGGACGCACCGCGGCGGATGTACCACCGCCACGGCCTCACGCACGTCCTCAAACGCCGCGTCGAGTTCGCCCACCTCGGCTGGGAGAACTCCTACGACAAGTTCAAGCGCGTCGTGCTGGAAGGCGATGAGCCCACCCACCCCGCCGGCGACTACCCCGACCGCTTCGCCGACATGAACGCCTACGGTGAAGACGGCGGCATCCTGTAGGCGACGGCCTCAGCTCAGCGTCGCCAGCCAGTCCACGAGTTCCTCGTACAGCAGGAGCCTGACGACGAGCGCGTACGCCGCGACGACCCCGATTGTCGCCGCGACGGCTCCGCGCCGGTCGTGAACCCACGGGCGCTCGGACAGCTCGCGGGCGACGAACACCACGTAATCGGTGATCGCCAGCGCCGAGGCGAGTCCAGTCGCCCACAGCAGCGTCTCCGTCGCCGCGACCGACGGGACCAGCATCGCGATCATCGCGAGGAACTGCAGGTTCGTGACGACCTTGCCGGGCAGGCGCGCCTGCACCTTGCTCGTGTCGAAGCCGTACAGCGGCACCAGCGGCACCAGCGAGACGACGAAGATGTCGCGGGCGAAGAAGAGGACGAGGTAGGCGAGCGGCAGGTCGAGCCGCGGGAACAGGATCGCGACGACGACCAGCGCCGTGAACTTGTCCAGCGCCGGGTCCAGCATCGCGCCGAGTTCCGTCGTCTGGTCGAGTTTGCGGGCGACCCAGCCGTCGACGCCATCCGAGAAGACGATCAGCGCGAAGAGAACGTACCGCAGCGGCGAATCGAGCGTGAACGCGATCCCCGCGACCAGCGGCAGCCGGGACAGCGAGATCAGGTTCGGGACGGTCCATATCTCGCCCGCCCGTTCCCGCCACTCGATACTCATGGTGCTGAGTTGCTCCTCGGTCGTGCATGTGTCCACCGATCTGTGTTGCGAGTGATTGGCCCCGTCGTCGCGACTATCGCAGGAGTTCGCCGTGAGCAGTGTGGGGCCACGGCGCGCTCGCTAGCTGAAGACGTCACCGCAGGGTGTGCTAAGAGTTGAAAGCCCTCGGCGCGCTCGCGGTCGCTGAGACGGGATATCCGCGCTCCCCGCACCGCCCGCGCGGATAGTGGCCCGCTCAGGCGACTACACAAACGCGAGCCCGCCTCGCCCTTTCAGTCCGCCAGGGACAGCACCCGCACCGCCACAGCACCGCAGACGGCCACACCCTCCCCAGCCGATTGCGCTTCTCGGCCTGCGGCCTGCGATGCTCGTCCCTCGCACGGCTCCGTCGCGGCATGAACGCCGCGACAGCGCGCGCCACGGCAGAAGACGAGTGGTCGGTCACACCGGCGGTTGGTCGTCGAACTCGAAGACCACGGGCCGGTGGTCCGAGATCTGGACGTCGATGACGTCACAGCGGGTCGGCTGGATGCCGGGGGAGGCGAGGAAGAAATCGAGCGTCCGCGTCTCGGAGACGAGCGTGTCGAACGGCCGCTTCGGGACGGTCTCGCCGGGGTTGTGCAGGACCAGCCCGGTCTCTTCGAGGGCCTGCTCGACCTCGTCGAGGCCGTCGTAGGCGTTGAAGTCGCCGCAGACGACGACGCGGTCCCGCTCGGCGACGATCGCGGCGATCTCGTCGAGTTGCTTGCGCCGGCCGCGGCCGCTCATCGCGAGGTGGACGCCGAAGATCGAGAGCCCGTCCACTCGCACTTCGGTGACGAGGCGCTTCGGGCCGGTTTCGAGGTAGTGGGCTTCGATGGCCGCGCCGAGGTCGTCGCGGACGAGCAGGCCGTTCGAGAGGTGCGAGAGCACGGGGAGCTGGCCGAGGACGTTACCGTCGCCGTACTTCGCGTCGGCGCGGGCGTGGTAGGCGAGGCCGCGCTCGGTGAGCATCTCGGCGAGGCGGGTGACCTGCCCCTCGGTCATCGTCCGCACCGACCCCTGATCGACTTCGAGGAGGCAGACCACGTCGGGGCGCTCCTCGGCGATGACGTCCGCGAGGCGCTCGGTGGCGCGCTCCTCGGCGGCGTCGCTGCCGAGCAACCCCCGGTGGGGTTTCAGCGCGTATTCGCGGAGCGATCCGTCGTAATCGAGCAGGTAGCCGGCGTTACACGAGAGTATCTTCACACGTTCTCCGTCGCCCGTGGAGGCGACTGGCCGTCGTTGACGGCACAGAGCCGGTAAGGACCTATAAAGCCGACGGTGACGTGTCAGCAGAGCAGGGTCACAGCGGCGGCTCCGCGGCGATCGGCCAGCGAAAGAGAGTCCGGGGCGACCGCCCCGAGGGCGTCAGATCCGGCAACCCGCAGCCGAGAGCGTCGGTGGCGACTTAGAACGTCTCGAGGTAGCGGTCGAGCTCCCAGTCGGAGACGTCGACGCGGTAGTCGTCGTACTCCTGGGTCTTCGCCTCGACGAAGTTCTCGTAGACGTGCTCGCCGAGGGCGTCCTGGACGACCTCGTCCGATTCGAGCGCGTCGAGCGCCTCGCCGAGGTTGGTCGGCAGCGTGGTGATGCCGTACTCCTCGCGTTTGGCCTCGTCGAACTCGTAGATGTTCTCGCGGACCGGGTCGTCGCAGTCGAGCTCGCGCTCGATGCCGTCGAGACCGGCGTGGATGAGCGCGGCGAAGGCGAGATACGGGTTACACGACGGGTCCGGGAAGCGCGCCTCGATGCGGGAGGCGGTCGGGACGCGCGCGGCGGGCTTGCGGATGAGCGCCGAGCGGTTCCGGTCGGACCAGGCGACGTAGACCGGCGCCTCGTAGCCGGGCACCAGGCGCTTGTAGGAGTTGACCGTCGGGTTGGAGACGGCGGCGATGGCCGGTGCGTGGTCGAGGATGCCGGCGATGAACTGCTTGGCCGTCTCGCTCAGGTCGAACTCGTCGTCGCCGTCGTGGAAGGCGTTCTCGCCGTCCTCGAACAGCGAGAAGTGCGTGTGCATACCCGAGCCGTTGATGCGCGGAATGGGCTTGGGCATGAACGTCGCGTGCAGGTCGTGCTCGGCGGCGATAGCGCGGACGACCGAGCGGAAGGTGGCGACGTTGTCGGCCGTCGACAGCGCGTCGTCGTAGGTGAAGTTGATCTCGTGTTGGCCCTGGGCGACCTCGTGATGGGAGGCCTCGATGTCGAAGCCCATGTCCTCGAGACCGAAGATGATGTCGCGGCGCACGTCCTGGGCGAGGTCCTTCGGGGCGAGGTCGAAGTAGCCGCCGGCGTCGTTAGTCTTGGTCGTCGCGCGACCCTCCTCGTCCTCCTCGAAGAGGAAGAACTCGGGCTCGGGCGCGGCGTTGACGGTGTAGCCCATGTCCTCGGCGCGCTGGATGGCGCGCTTGAGGACACCGCGCGGGTCACCGGAGAACGGCTGGCCGCTGGACGTGTCGATCACGTCGCAGATGAGGCGGCCGGCCGCGCTGTCGTCGTCGTTGCGCCACGGGAGCACGGCGAACGTCGACGGGTCCGGGTCGAGCCGCATGTCCGACTCCTGGATGCGGACGAAGCCGTTGATCGACGACCCGTCGAAGTAGATACCCTCGGTGAACGCCTTCTCGGCCTGGTCGGCCGGTACCGAGACGTTCTTGACCGTCCCCAGAATGTCCGTGAACTGCAGGCGCAGGAAGTCGACGTTCTTCTCCTCTATCTCGTCGAGGACGTCCTGTGCCTCCGCGGAGAGACCCCCGTCCGGTTGCGCGTTTTCGCTTGTCATGTTTATCGACACCCGAACGGTAGACCCATAGTATTAAAATCCTGTCCATCTGCGCAATTCTTCCCCTTCGCCGAACGGAATTGAATATTCGTAAAATTCTAATGCCCGGGGAGACTCACTGGGTGTAATGACGTACGAAAATCTCGACCGCAAGTTGGTAAACGCGCTGCTGGGCGACGGGCGAGCGAGCCTCCGGAGCCTCGGCGAGGATCTTGACGTGTCGGTGACGACCGTCTCGAACCACCTCTCGGACCTGGAAGAAGACGGCATCATTCAGGGGTACACGCCGAAAGTCGACTACGACAAACTCGGCTACGACGTGACGGCAGTCCTCCAGCTGAAAGTCGAGGGGAGCGCGCTGCCGGACGTCACCGAGCGCCTGCGCGACCACGAACAGATGGTCTCCGTCTACGAGGTCACCGGCGACTACGACATCATCGCCATCGGCAAGTTCACCGACACCGACGGTATGAACAAGCACATCAAGGAGCTGCTGGTCGACCCCGAGATCAAAGAGTCCAACACTAGCGTCGTGCTCAACGCCGCGACCGAGCACGAACAGTTCGAGCTCGAGACCGAGTAGTACCCCCCACTCGGCGGGCATTCGAACTGCCCCTTTCTGACCGGGCGACGCGACGGAGCGGCGGCACTGTGGGCGACTGCCCTTCTATCGCCACCAGTCGAACCGAGAGCGGCCGCTACGTGCCGATATCCAGGGCTCAGCGGGCGAAAACGAGAGAAGCCGCAGATGTGGAGAGATCTCCAATAATCGTCGGCGGTACGAGGGTCGGTGGTTGCGGTGGGCAGTGATGTCGGCCGACGTTTACATCATGCCGCCCATGCCGCCACCCATGCCGCCCATGCCGCCCATGCCGCCGGGCGCGCCGCCGGGGCCGCCGGGTCCGCCGGCCTCGTCGTCGTCATCGGTGCCGCCGCCCTTGAGGTCGCCGGCCGCGATGACGTCGTCGATGCGGAGGATCATGACGGACGCCTCGGTGGCGCTCTCGACGGCCTGGGTCTTCACGCGGAGAGGCTCGACGACGCCCTCCTCGACCATGTCGACGGTGTCGCCGGTGTAGGCGTCGAGGCCGACCTGGTGGTTGCCGGAGTCGTGCTGGGCGCGCAGGTCGACCAGCGAGTCGATCGGGTCGAGGCCCGCGTTCTCGGCGAGCGTGCGCGGGACGACGTCGATGGCGTCGGCGAACGCCTCGACGGCCAGCTGCTCGCGGCCGCCGACGGAGTCGGCGAAGTCGCGGAGTTCGAGCGCGAGGTGGGCCTCGGGCGCGCCGCCGCCGGGCAGGACGGCGCCGTCCTCGAGGGTCACCGAGACGACACCGAGGGAGTCCTCGATGGCGCGCTCGACCTCGTCGGCGACGTGCTCGGTGCCGCCGCGGAGGATCATGGTGACGGCCTTCGCGTCGTCGACGTCCTCGACGAAGATGCGCTCGTCGCCGGCGACGTCCTTCTGGGCGACGGAGCCGGCGTAGCCGAGGTCCTCCTCGGAGACGTCGTCGATGTTGGAGGCGATGCGGCCGCCGGTGGCTCGCGAGAGCGCCTTCATCGTGGACTTCTTCGCGCGGCGGACCGCGAGGATGCCGCGCTGGGCGAGGTAGTGCTGGGCCATGTCGTCGATGCCCTTCTGGGCGATGACGACGTCGGCGCCCGCCTCGTCGAGCGTGTCGACGTACTCCTCGAGTTGCTGCTCTTCCTGATCGAGGAACTGCTGGAGCTGGTCGGGGTCGGTGACGTTGACCTCGGTGTCCAGTTCCGTCTCGGGCACCTCGATGGCCGTGTCGAGGAGCGCGACGTTGGCGTCCTCGACGGCGTAGGGCATGTTCTCGTGGACGCGCTCCTTGTCGATGATGACGCCCTCGACGAGCTCGGACTCGTCGATGGAGCCGCCGACGACGGTCTCGAGCTGGATGTTGTCGGTGTCGACGCCGTCCTCGTCGGCGACCGCCTGCACGGCGTTGACGACGAGCGTCGAGAGGGTGTCCTTCGCGTTCTCGGCGCCCTTGCCGGTCATCGCCGTGGCGGCGATGGATTCGAGGATCTCGGTGTCGTCGGCGTCGACCTCGATGGCGATGTCCTCGAGAGCCTCCTTGGCCTTCTCGGCGGCCTGGCGGTAGCCCTGCGCGAGGATGGTGGCGTGGATGTCCTGGTCGAGGAGGTCCTCGGCCTTGCCCAGCAGTTCACCGGAGATGACGACCGCCGTCGTCGTGCCGTCGCCGACCTCGTCCTCCTGGGTCTGGGCGACTTCGACGATCATGTTGGCGGCGGGGTGCTCGATGTCCATCTCCTCGAGGATGGTGACGCCGTCGTTCGTGACGACGACCGACCCGGCGTCGTCGACGAGCATCTTGTCCATCCCCTTCGGACCGAGTGTCGTGCGTACGGACTCGGCAACGGCCTTCCCGGCCGTGATGTTCATCGACTGTGCGTCCTTGCCCGAGGTTCGCTGCGAGTCCTCGGACATGATGATGAGGGGTTGGTTACCCATCTGCTGAGCCATAGTCAAGAGAGAGGTTGATTGCGATTCTATATAAATCTACTGGTGGTGGGCGGCGTAGACTTCGCTGGACGCCCGACGGTCGCATGTGAAAACGTATCAAAGCCGATTTATGTATCAGTAGTGGCCGGAAACGCGGTCGGAACGGGGCGAGATCGGACGAGCCCGAGCGCCGCCGGGGCCGGGGTAGCACATTTCCCCGTCCGGGCCGAACTGGGCGTATGAACGAGACGCGAACCGCCGGATCCGGGGGCTGGGGACGCGACCGCGTGCTGACGGTGATTGCGGGGGTCATCCTCGTGAACCTCGTCGGCGCGGCACCGGCGATCCTGTCGGGGCCGGGCTCCACGTGGTTCCAGAATCTGGTCAAGCCCGATATCTACCCCCCGCCGTGGCTGTTCGGCGTCGTCTGGACGCTCCTGTTCACCCTGATGGGCGTCGCCCTCGCGCTCGTGTGGCTGGCCGACGACGGGAGCGCGGTCGCGGACGGCCGCGACGGCTGGACCGCTCGGAAGGTGGCGCTCGTGCTCTTCGCAGGACAGATGGTCCTCAACGTCGCCTGGACGCCCGCGTTCTTCGCAGCGCAGAACCTGCTGGCGGGACTCGTGGTGATCGTCGCGCTGTGGCCCGCTGTACTCGCGACGATATGGGCGTTCGACCGCGTCGACCGCCGCGCGGCGCTGTTGCTCGTGCCGTATCTCGCCTGGGTCACCTTCGCCGCGGTGTTGAACTACCAGTTCTGGGCGCTGAACTGAGCGGCGAACGATCGACCCGGCCCCTCACCTCCGGTCAGAGCACGCTATCAGCGTTCTGTAGAAGGGCCTGCCAGTATCTGCTGACGGCGTTTGATAGCTTCGAACGATGTCGGATTATCGGCGAGGAAATACAGTGTCCCGGTTTCGAGATCACGCCGGTCGGGAATCTCGCTCGGCACCGAGACTCCTGTGACGCCAGTTGGAACGTACGTTAGCCAGTGGACAGGAATGGCCTCGTCGGTATCGTTCTCGAACCACTCGATGGGTGGTGTGGGGTCTCCCTGTCCAGTATCGACGCCGAACCCGACTACCATATCCGGAGCGGTATGCGCTTCGACCAGACACACTACATCACCGATATCCGCAGCGTCGACAGCGTCGTCGGACTCGAAATAGACGCCGTCGACCGAGATGGCGAGTGTATCGGCCGAACTGCGTTCACCAGCCGTATTCAGACCGTCTGAGGGGTTCACGTGTAACAGGTAATGGAACCCGTCGTACTAGAACTGAACAGCGCCTTGGCCGTGTTCGACGACGTAGTCCACGGCTCGAGACGGCGGAATTTGTTCGGGGAGATATTCCGATTCCGCGCCGATATACAGTACAGTATCGAGTTCATCGTCCGCAGCGTGGTCTGTGCGTTGCTGTAACTCGGTAAGCATCGAGCGAAGTTCGCTCGATCCGATCGGCGCTTCGAACCCGAACTCTACCTGGACATTTTCGATCATTAGTTAGCAGGGCGAGAGTCCATTCTCCGTCCGCACGCTACAATCTATATCCTTGCGGTCGAGTAGGTTTTTCACATCGTCGGTTGGCACCGTTTCGAAGTGGACTTCGATATCACCACTCAGTCCATTCTCACCCTGATACTTTTTCAGTACCGTAATTTTCTGTGCCAACTGATTGTACTTCGTGTCACCGCTGGAAACTGAACTGAAGTCACTCTTCGATTCGACGAGATCGTCGTTTCGGGTGATGACATCGATGTCGGTCGAACCGACGGAAGTGGTGATATCTCGTTCGAATTCGACGACATCCCGTCCAGCTTCTTCCAGTTGATCCGCGGGTTTCAGTTCGTTTTTCGCCCCCCGGAAGTTTCCACCGGCATCCGCCTCGGTAACGTCACGGAACACTTCATCGACCCCACTCGTGTCTTGGAACTTCGTTCCATACTCTGCAAATTCCTCGATTTCACCCGTACCAACCCCTCCATCTCGATACAAGCGGGCAACGTTCTCTCGGAGCGCCTCTCCGGACGAGATCTCTAATAGATTCTCTGTTGCGGTGCTGTCCAAGTCCCGTATCAGTTCGACCCCGTCGTTGCCAGTCTGGCCGATCAGCTCGAACGCCCGCCGCTGTTCGGTCTCGTCGAGGGCCCGAATCGTCGAAACCACGTCGGCGTTGCCCGGTTCGTCCAGCTTGCGCGCGACCGTCGCCGTCTCCGAAGCCGACAGGTCGCCGTCGTCGGACGCCCGCAACAGCGCCGCCCGCGTCTCGTCGGGCAACTCCGCGTTGAACACGGCACCGAAGTCCGTCTCGCCTAACTCGCGCTGCAGGAGTGCAGCCTTCTGGCCGCCGTCGGTCAGCGCTTCGAGTCCGGTGTCGTCACCACTGCCACCGCTGCCACGGATCCGGCGGTAGTACGCCCGGAGTTGCGTTCGCCCACGTTCGCTCAACCCGCGCAGAACGCCACTCGGTGTGTTCCCCACCCGGCGCGACAGCGACCACGACCGGCCGACGGTCCCGGCACCCGAGAGCGTCTTTCGGAGCCTGTCGGGAGCATCCACGTCGACCCGCGAGACGACCCGCCGCGTGACCTTCGTCCCGATGCGACTCGCGGGGGCGCTGACGAAGCGGGTATTCGCTGCTTTGTAGTACCCCACTGCGGCCGTCACACGGGTCCTATCGGCCAGTTCCTGCACCCTGTCGATCTTCTTGACCTGCCCGGTCGCCGCCGACTGGGCGACCTCGAAGACGAGCAGACCGGCGTAGTACCCCTTCCGGAAGTCCTCGTACAGTTCCTGATTCGCGGCCTCGCCCTGCCGGTAGTAGAGATTGGCCGTCTTCTGTTGGCGCTGGTATCCCTGGACCAGCAACCCAGGAACGTCTTCGAGGGTACAGAACAGCGACCGAGCGGTCGTCAGTCGTCGCGACCGGTTTCAGTTTTCAGGTGACCGATCAGCGCGTCGTTGACCCGCTCGGGTTCCTCGTCGTGGACCCAGTGGGACGCCCACGGGATCCGTTCGAGTTGCCCGTCAGTGCAGTAGTTGACGCTCTCCAGGGCCAACTGGGGCAACAGCGCCACGTCTTCGTCGCCCCAGACGACGAGCGTCGGCGCCTCGACGGTCTCGCGGGGCGGTGCGTCCGGCCGGCGGGCGTACGCCCGGTACCAGTTCACCGCGCCGCGGATCGCGCCCTGTCGCCGCCAGGCGTCGCGGTAGTGTTCCAGGTCCTCGTCGGAGAACGCGCCCGGGTTGGCGCTCCCTTCGAGCACGTCGAGCATCCCCTGGGCGTCGTTGCGTCCGAGGAACAGTTCGGGCAGACTCGGGATCTGGAGGGCGAACACGTACCAGCTCCGGAGTAACTGCCGCGGGTTCGACCGCAGCGTCCGCCGCATCGCCGACGGGTGCGGGACGTTGATGATCCCGAGGCGGTCGACGACGGCGGGGTACCGGAGCGCGAGGTCCCAGGCCACCATCGCGCCCCAGTCGTGACCGACCACGTGCGCGCTGTCGCTGTCCTCGGCGGCCACGAGTTCGGCGATGTCACCCGAGAGTTCCCGCATCCGGTAGGCGTCGAGGCCGCGGGGTTTCTCGCTGCGGTTGTACCCCCGCTGGTCCGGGACGGCGACGCGGAAGCCCGCGTCGACGAGGGCGGGGATCTGGTGGCGCCAGCCGTACCAGAAGTCCGGGAAGCCGTGCAGGAGGACGACCAGCGGGTCCGCGGGGTCGCCGGCCGTGACGACGTGCAAATCGACGCCGTTGACGGTCCGACGGGTCGACTCAGCGGAAGGGAGGTCGAGCAGCGTCGCGTCCGTGGCGGTCATACTAACCACTCCGTGCGGGACGCCCGTGTATATTCTGGTCGGCTGACGGGTCGAGTCGGTCTCGACCCGAGAGAACTCGACGCCGATGGACCGGCTGGGACGGGACCTGCCGAAGCGGGACCGGCCGTCGTCAGACCACCCGGTCGCATCAAGTCGCCTTCGGCGGTTCGTCGGACTCGTGCTCGCGCAGGGGTTCGACCTTGGTCCCGCCGCAGTTCCGACACGACGTGATCTCCACGTGGGGCTCGGTGTAGTACTCCTCGTCGCAACTCTGACAGCGGTGACTCGGGACGCGCCGCTGGCGGCGGTCGCCGGTGACGACGACCGGCCGGCTCGCGTCGAGCGTGACCTGCTGGCTGACGCTCCCGAACAGCACGGACCCCAGCGGCGAGCGCTTGCGCCCGCCGAGCAGGATCAAGTCGGCGTCGTACTCCTCGGCCGCCTCGCGGATCTGCGTCGCCGGATCGCCGTGGCGTGTCACCGGCTCGACGTCGACGCCCTCCTCTTGCAGCCGATCGTAGGCTCGCTCGCCGGATCTGAGCTGGAGCGGCGACGCCTCCTCGGCGCGGTCGGCCTCGTCGAAGACGTGCAGGAGCAGCGCCTCGACCTCCCTGGTCGCGTTCGGTAGCTCGATCACCGTCTCTACCTGTGCCGCCGCCCGCGTTTCCGCGGTGTCGACCGGCAACAGGACTGTGTACATGGGATCGTCACCCGTGTTATCATACAGCAAGAAGCGGCAAAACTGTTGCCCAGGCGATCGCACCGTGGGGACGGACTCCAGTGGCGGCGACGGACGGAAACGCGAGTGAACGAGGCGCAAACGGACGGCGACGGTCGAAGTTCTAAGTGCCGGGCGACGGTAGGATCGGTATGCAGACGCTTCTACTGGACCCGGACGCCGTCGAGGAGGCCGCCGAGATGCAGGCGGTCGTCGAGGCCGTCGAGGAGGCGTTCGCCGCGGACGCCCGCGGCGACGTACAGATGCCGGCCAAGTCCTACATCGACCTGCCGGAGTACAACGGCGACTTCCGGTCGATGCCCGCCTACATGGACGCCGGCGACTGGGACGCCGCCGCGGTCAAGTGGGTCAACGTCCACCCCGACAACCCCGACGACCACGACCTCCCGACGGTGATGGGCACCGTCGTCTACTCCGACCCCGAGACGGCGTTCCCGCTCGCCCTGCTCGACGGGACGACGATCACCCGCGAGCGGACCGGCGCCGCCGCGGCCGTGGCGACCGACTACCTCGCCGTCGAGGACGCCCGGACGATGGGCGTCGTCGGCGCCGGCGTCCAGTCGTACACGCAACTGGAAGCCATCTCGACGGTCCGGCCCATCGAGGAAGTCGTCGTCGCCGACCGCGACGACGAGCGGGTCGCCGAGTTCGTCGAGGCGTTCGACGACCGGTTCGACGTCCGCGGCGGGTCGATCGAGGAGGCCGCCCAGTGCGACGTGCTCTCGACGGTGACGCCGGTCGAGGAGCCCATTGTCCACAGCGTCGGCGAGCACACGCACGTCAACGCCATCGGCGCCGACGCCGCCGGCAAACACGAGATCGCCGACGAGGTCCTGCTCGACGCGACGCTCGTCATCGACGACTACGAGCAGTGCACCCACTCCGGGGAGATCAACGTCCCGTGGAGCGCGGGCGTCCTGGGCGACGACGACCTCCACGCGGAACTCGGCGAGATCGTGATCGGCGAGAAACCCGGTCGCACGGCCGAGACGGGCGTCACCGTCTTCGACTCGACCGGACTGGCGATCCAGGACGTCGCCGCCAGCCACGTCGTCTACGAGTACGCCGACGAACACGACGTGGGCGAGCCGGTCTCGCTTGTCGACACCGACGTGCTCTGAGCGATCGATTTCACCGCAGGCGGTCGAGATCCCCGGACATGTCGACGTCGAGCAGGACGCCGGGGTCGGTCGTCTCGACGACCGTGGCGTCGTCCGTCTGCACGAAGACGGGCCGTCCGCCGGTATCACCGTCGACGTCGGCGAGTGCGCCGAAGTGCCGCGCGTCGAAGAGAACCGGATTCCCGCGCTGACCGTCGTGACCGGCCGCGAGCGCCGATCCGCGGCCGTCTCGATAGGCCGCGACGAGCCGGTCGACCGTCGCGGGGTCGACGCACGGCATATCCCCCAGCGCGAACACGACCGCGTCGGCCCGTTCACGGGTCCACTCGACGCCCCGGCGGACTGACGTCGCCTGTCCGGCACTTGCCTCGCGGTTCGCGATGATCTCCACGCCGAGGTCCCGGAGCGCGTCGCGAACACCCGTTTCGCCCGGGCCGACGACGGCGGCGACTGGGGAAACGATCGATTCCGCCAGCGTCTGTCCAGCCCGGCGGACGAGCGGGTCGCCGTCGAGCGGCGCTAACAGTTTATTCCGAGCGCCGAAGCGGTCGCTGTCGCCCGCGGCAAGCAACACGCCCGCGACGGTCCGTTCGGCGGTCACACGGCGGGATACGTCGGGGCAAAGCAAGGGTCTACCGCCCGTAGAGATCGGGGGCCGCGAAATCGCCGGGTAGAGAGTTGCGTATTCGGCGTGATCTATCGGATACGTCACGGCGGATCCGGAACTAAGCGGCAGGGAGGCGGAGAGCTGAACGACGGCGGCTCCGCCGTCAGCGCGCCCGTTCCGGAGGTCCGGCAGTCGTCCCGGACTCCCACCTCACGCTGCGGTCGCGTTGTAGGTGATCTCGACGGTGGCAGAGACGGTCACGGGACTGGCGTCGATGGTCGTGCCTTCGTCGGCGCCGATACGCGCGGTGTCGAAGCCACCGCCGCTCTCGCCGGTCGAGACGGCGCTGACGCCGCCGAGCGAGAGACCGGTGCTGTCGGCGACCGCTTCGGCCTGGGCGCGGGCGTCGGTGACGGCGTCGTCGATGGCCTCGCTCCGGAGGGCCTGGCGGCGGTCGTCCGAGAGGGTGAATGTGACGCCGTTGATCTCCGTCGCGCCGTTGGCGACGGCCGCGTCGATCAGGGCGCCCGCCTCGCTGGTGTCAGTCGTCGTTGCGGCGAACGACTGCCGGGCGACGTAGGTGGTCGTCCCGTTGTCTTCCTGCTGGTAAACCGCATAGTCGGTCGTCCGGACCGATTCGACGGAGAGGTTCTCGCTATTGAGCGCGTCGCGCAGCGTCGAGACGTTTGTCGCGAGCGCCTCGGTCGCCGCGCTGGCGGTCTCGCCCTCGGCCGTCGCCGCCACGTTGACGACGGCTCGATCGGGCTCCGCGGACACCGATCCCGACGCCGAGACGGTAACGGTCGAGGCGTCGTTCCCGGCGGCCTGCGAACCGGCGAGCGCCCCGGCCGCGCCGACGCCGACGATGCTCAGGAGGACGACTCCGGTCAGTGCGACTGCTGTGAGTTTTCGCTCCATAGGCTCCCGAGACGCCCCGGACCGATTGTTATCAGCGCGTTATCTTCGGTACGGCCGGCCAACCGAGCGGTAAGCCCGGTCTCGTCGGCACGAACCCGGTAGCGGCGGGCCTGCGGCGTGGCTCAAACGTCCGTCGTATCCTTCTGAAGACACTTACGGGGAGGCGGCGACGGAGGAGGTATGAAGCGACGCCGACTGCTCGCGGCCCTCGCTACCGGGTCGATCGCCGTCCCGGGCTGTCTGAGTGAGTCTGACGGCACGGGTGACGGTTCGCCGACTGCCACGCCATCCCAGACGCCGACTGAAACTGTTCCCGACAGGAGGGGCGAAGAGACACCGACCGGGACACCCGGAACCGATGGGGAGACGCCAACGGCCACCGACGGCGAGTTCGTCACCGAAGCGTTCGCGGTCCCCGAACTCGCCGCGCCGAACTCGCCCGATTCGTTCGGCGTCTACGGCGAGCGCGACGAGCAGTTCGTGGTCGCGCTGCTGAACGGCGCCGCTGCCGCGTGGCCGGCCGTCGGTGAAATCGAACTCGTCGCGGGCGGGGAGTCCTACGACGCGCAGGACAGCGTGAGCTACGGGGCCTGGGGCCTGTTCGACTACCACGCGGCGTACTCCCCCGAAGACGGCGGCGACGGCTGGGTGGTTTTCCAGATGCCCAAGCCGCTGGAGGTCGACGACGCGACCGTCTCGTGGCCGGACGGCGAGTACGCGCTGGCCGAGGCGATCCTGTCGGACCTCGCCCGCCCGCCGACCGATTTCGCGGTCGAGTCCTTCGAGGCACCGGCGACGGCGTCGATGGGCGAGACGATCACGCTCTCGCTCACCGTCGAGAACACCGGCGACACGGACGGGACGTTCGTGGGCGCGGTGAACCGCAACTTCCCGGCCTACACGCCCGTGGCCTCGATCCGACTGCCCGTCGCGGCCGGCGAAACGGCGACGTGGGAGCAGCAGGTGACGACCGGCGATTCCGGATACGGAGGGGCGGGCGGCGAACTGCGGTTCTGGCTGTACTGGCGCGGCGACGGCGAGGAGGGAGTGACGGTCGACGTGGGGACAGAAACGGCGGCCGGTACCGAAACGCAGGAACCCACGACGGATTCGCTCGAGAAAACCCGGACGGCGGACGACCGAGAGACCCGAACGGAGACGCCCGAGACGGCCACCGGGACCCCGTCCGCGACGCCGACCCCACTGGACGAGTGAGCGGAATCGTGCGGGCGCACACTCTCGTGGCCGCGAACGGCGAGCGGCCTACTGTTCTCGACCGGTCAGGTCGGCGGCCATCACGAAGTCGGGGTCGTCGCTGACGGCGACGCCGGCGTAGGCGGTGTCGGAGACGTACCGGGCCGTCTCGGGGATCATGACCCTCGCACGGTCGGCGCCCAGATCCGCGGCGTCCCGCGCGATGGCCGCGAACAGTGCCCGCGCGGCGGGGACGTCGGCCCACGCGCCGACGCCGTACTCGACCCACCGCTCGGCGGACTCGCCGTCGCCGCTCTCGCGCTCGAACTCGCGAGTCCGGTAGGCGGCGCCGCGTGTGTCGCGGTCGCCCTGCACGGCGAAGACGGCGGTCTCGTCCGCCGCTTCGCGGAAGCGCTCGCGGGTGACCTCCGAGAGCGCCCACGTCTCCGCCGGGTCGAGCGCCAGCCCGACGAGTTCCCGCGCGGCGTCGCTGCGCTGCCAGTAGCTCCACGCCGCGTCGGGGTCGGTGACGACGTCCAAGTCGGTATCTCCCGCGTGGTCGCCGGACTCAGCGTCTGGATCCGGTTCGGGATGTGCCCACCGGAACTCGGTCGCGGGGTCGTACCCGACGCCGCGGGAGGTGCCGAGGCCGGCGGCGTTCCACGAGAAGACCATGTTCCGGCAGACGGCCGCGCCACGCTCGCGCGCCCAGTCGAAACAGGCGCCGTTCAGCGCCGCGGCGACGCCGCGGCCGCGGGCCTCGTCGGCCACGCGCATCCCCTGCGCCCACGCCTCGTGGTCGGAGAGCATGACGCCCTGACAGACGCCGATGACTGATCCGTCGTCCTCGGCGACGACGGTCCGCTGTCGGGGGCCGTCGTTCTCGACCCACTCCAGAAACACGTCCGCGAGGTAGTCGCCCTGCTCGCGGCGGTCGCTCCAGGTGTCGCTGGTGAACGCGGCGACGTCGTCGTGGTCGTCCGCGCGGGCCTGTCGGATCTCCATCTCAGGTCCAGGGGACGGATCGGTCCTGAATCTCGCCGGCCAGCGAGGTCGACATCGCCTCCTCGACGCTCTCGACGTTCGCGAGCGCCCACATCAGTTTGACCTTCGCCGTGCCGGGCAGGGTGTCCTCGCCCTCGACGATGCCCGCGTCGAGCAGGTCGCGGCCGGTGTCGTACACCCGGTCGCAGACCCGCCCTTCGAGGCACTGGCTGGTCATCACCACGGTCGTCCCGTCGTCGACGAGTTCTTCGATGCGCGGGATCCAGTCGGTGTGGACGTGGCCCAGCCCCGTGCCTTCCAGTACGACGCCGGACTTGCCTTCGAGGGTATCGAGGAATGCCAGGTCGGTGCTCGGCGTGAACTTCAGGAGTTCGACGTCGGTCTCGATGTCGGTGTCGGCGTCGAGTTCGGTCGCGCCGCGCTCGCGGTGCTCGCGGCGGAAGGTGATCTCGGGGTCGCCGTCGACGCCGTAGTCGGCCTCCCCGAGGGGCTTCGCGCCGACCGTCTCGAAGGCGTCGCGGCGAGACGTGTGGTTCTTGCGCGCGCGGACGCCGCGGTGCAGGGCGCAGCGGTCGTCGGACTCGGAGGCGTGCATGCAGATCAGGACCTCCGCGCAGTCGGACTTGGCCGCCTCGACTGCGCAGACGGCGTTCATCACGTTGTCCGAGGACGGGCGGTCCGCCGAGCGCTGACTCCCGGTAAAGACGATGGGGACGGGCGTGTCCAGCATGAACGCCATCGCGCTGGCGGTGAACTGCATCGTGTCGGTGCCGTGCATGACGACGACGCCGTCCGCGCCGGCCTCGATCTCCTCGTAGATCGCCTCGGCGAGGTCCTGCCACACGTCGGGCGTCATGTTCTCCGAGAGGATGTTGGCGACGACCCGGCCGCGGTAGTTGGCCATGCCCGCCAGATCCGGAACGGCGCGCAGGACGTCCTCGGCGTCGAACTGCGCGGTGACCGCGCCCGTGCGGTAGTCGACGGTCGAGGCGATGGTCCCCCCGGTCGAGATGAGCGAGATCGTGGGGAGGTCGTCGTCGAACTCGATGGTCGACTGGTCGCTGTCGGCCTGGGCGTCCTCGACGTCGTACACGTCGGACTCCAGCACTTCGACGTCGGCCTCGTCGCGGTCGACGCCGACGTTGTACCCCCCTTCGAGCTTGACCACCAGGTGGTCGCTGGTCGTCGAGGGCATCAACACGCCCTCGTGCGTCTGGCCCGCGCGCTCGACGCGGACACGGTCTCCTGCGTTCATGTGCCGTCGTACCGCCGCCGCCGACTTGAAGCCACTCGTTCGCGGTGACCGGACTCCCGTGCCGTTGCCCGGCCGCTGTGACGGCAGTTCAGCGAACGCCGCTCACAGCAGATCGCCCTCGCCGCGGCCCGACGGGTTGCGTTCGAGCGTCGGGATCTCGCCCGTCTCGACGAGGCTCTTGAACCGGCGGAGCGCCGTCCCGGCGGCCGCGTCCGGGAGGAGGTCGAGCCGGTCCATCAGCGTGCTACTGATCTGCCCGCCCGGCGGGTCGAAGCGCATGTGCAGCGTCACCTCGGTCGACTCGCCGTCCGCGCTGGACTCGAAGCGGACCGACCCCTCGTTGGGGATCCGCGCGCCGGGCAGGGACTTCCAGCGCAGGTACTCCCCCGGCTCGGCCGCGACGACCTCGGCGTCCCACTCGACGCTCGTGCCGCGCGGCCCGGTCAGCGCCCAGTGCTGGCGGTCCTCGCCGGTCTGCTCGACCTCGGCGAAGTGCGCCCACAGCTGCTCGTGGGTGTCCGGGTCGCGCCAGCGCTCGTACAGCTCCTCGGCGGGGCGCTCGATCGTGATGGAGCGCTGGACCTCCGGCGCGTCGATCGGCGTCCCCGTCGGGGTGTCCGCGCGCTGGCTCCAGTTGCCCGACCCGCCGGACCCGCCGGTCGAGGAACCCGACGAGCCGCGGAGCGCCCGGTTCAGCAGCCACCCGCCGGCTGCGACTGCTGCGATACCCCGGATAGATCGTCTCGTGAGGCCGTAGAGGACGAGCGCGCCGCCGGCGAGGCCCGCCGCGGCACGCTGGCGGAGTCCCGTTTCGGTGCCACTGCTCGAAGCGCCCGATTTCGATGCGCCCGACGATTCGCGTTCGCCCGGCTGTGTGGGTTGACTGCTCATGGGAAATTCACCCGCGCGGCTCGCGATCGTCGCGGCCGCGCGCTGGTGCGTCGCCGCCGTTCGCGCCGGTCAGGCGACGACGCTCGGATCCGATCCTCGGCCGGTTCGTCCGTCAGTCTCCGCCCTGCACCAGCAGGCACCGGGGACCCCGCGACGGGCGAGCCGACGAACTCCGGTGACGCAAAAGCAGACTGCCGTCAGTGCTCGGCGAGGAACGACCGCACTTCCTCGGTCGCGACCTCCCGCTGGTCGCGGAAGATGCAGTGGCCGGCGTCGTCCACGTGGATGAGGCGGCTGTCTGGAATCAGATCGACGCTCTCGCGGTCCTGTTCCCGCGCCTGTTCGTCGACGTCGGCGCGCAGGACGAGCGTCGGTGCGTCGACGTCCGCGTAGTAGCGGTCGGGGTCGGCCCAGCCGTTCCGGAACACCTCGGTGATGTTCGCGCTGACTCGCAGGCGGGCGTCGGCCAGCAGGCTCGCGAGTTCCTCCTGACCGGCCTCGGCGTGGCCCGCGAGCTCGTCGTCGGCCTCCAGCAGCTCGGCCTTCGAGTGGTCGTGCCACCACAGTACCTGCTCGCGGACGCCCTCGATCTCCTCCTCGTCGGGGCCGTCGTCGCCGTCGTCGCTGTCGTCCCCCATCAGTCCCGCCGGGTCGACGGCGACGACCGCTCGCGGGCGGTCGGGGTAGTTCGCGGCGGTCGCGAGCACCGTGTCCCCGCCCATCGAGTGCCCGAGGAGCAGCGGGTTCTCGACGTCGAGCCCGTCGAGCAGGCCGATCAGGTCGGCGGCGCGGTCGTCGGCACCGTAGCCCGACTCTGGCGCGTCGGACTGACCGTGGCCGCGGGCGTCGTAGAGGATCACGTCATATTGGTCGGCGAGGTCGCGGGCGAGCGGGATCCGGGCGAGCCCGTCGTCGAAGACGCCGTGGGCGACGACCAGCGGCGGGCCATCGCCGCCGGTCCGCGCGTAGTGTAGCCTGACCCCACCGTCCACCTCGACGAAGCCCTCGGTCCACTCCTCCGGCAGCCGCGTCTCGACTGTCATGTCACCCCGTACGCGGATCGCCCGCAAAAACGTGCGGGCGCCGGAAACGCCTGCGCTGCCGGCGAACAGTTGTGTCGTCGCGGAGACGACGGGAGGAAAAGGCACATGGGGCCTCGGTGCGGAGTGGCGGGTATGTCAGAGCGGACGGACGAACGCACGTCCGGTGACGACGTCGACGACCTCCTCGACGACGAGTTCGGCGGCGACGTGGACGCCAGCGGCGGCGAGGACGTCGGCCTCGACGACGAGGAACTCGGCGTCGATATGGACGCGCTGACGACCGACGTCGGCGGGGCGAGCGACGCGTCGACCGCGGATTCGACCGCGACCGGTGCCGATTCGTCGTCCAAACCGGGCATCCTCTCGCGGCTGACCCCCTCGCTGAGTCGCCCGTCGCTCTCGCTGCCGAACCTCACGCCGGACGTCCCCTCCGCACGCTCGTTCCTGCTGGCACTGGTCGTCGTGATCGGCGGCATGCTCGCGGGGAGCGCGGTCCCGCTGGTCGGCTCCATCGCCGGCGTGGCCGGTATCTTCCTCGGCGCGTTCGTCCTCGGACTGGCGAGCGGCCAGCGCCGGTACCTGCCAGTCGCCGTCGCGGGCGCGGCAGCAGCCGTCGTCTCCATCATGTCGGGCGCGTTCGTCCGCTTCGCGCTCCTCTCGGATCTCGGCCTGACGCAGTTCGCGGCCGTCGGCGCGACGACGGGCATCCTCGTCGCCGTGCTCGGCCACTACTTCGGCCGGGACCTGCGCGACGGCCTGACCCGGGACGTTTAATTCCGCGGCGGAAACAGGACCGATCCATGACAGCCGACGGCGGCCCCGTCGACGTGCTGCGCTACGAGACCGACGACGGCCCCGTCTACCGCTCGGTCGAGGCGGGCCGCGGCGAAGCCGTCGTCGACGCCCACCAGCGCGAGCTCCGCAAGCGGCGGCTCTCCCAGCACCTCGTCGCGGGAGTCCTCGCCCTCGCGATCGCCGGCTACGGTATGTTCACGGAGTCGCTGCTACTCGGCGCGCTCGGCGCTGCGGCGGTGATCGTCGCGACGATCGTCGGGAGAACCGGTGAGGACGAGATGGTCCCCCAGCTCGTCGAGCAGAATATCTATCCACACGACGCCGAGCGGGAGTACGACATCGAGAACGAGTGAGCGGGCGCTTCGTTGCGGGTCGCGACGTCACTCCGGCAGGCGCCACTCGCCGTCCTCGCGCTCGGCGACGTCCTCCTCGGCGAGCCGTTCGAGCGCTTCCTCGACGACTTCCGGGGGCGCCTCGACGCGGCGGCTGACCTCCTCGACGGACCCTGATCGAGTCGCGAGGGCGGAGACCACGTCGCCCAGCAGCCGGGCGTCCTCGCCCTCGAACTGGTCGGTGAGTTCCTCCATGACCTCCGAGAGGCGACCGTGGACCCACCGCTGGGCGAGCGAGAGCTCCCGGTCGAGGTCCTGCAGACGGTCGAGTTCGGTCGCGAGTTCGCGGGCGTCGCGGCCCTCCTCGACCTCGGCGTCGATGGAGACGTGCCGGCAGGACGCGACGTCGATGGAACTCCCGGGATAGGCGCTCTTGGTACCGAACTGGTAGGGAGAGACAGTTACTTCGAGGCGGAGGTTCCGGGCGATGCGGAAGTACTTCCGGCGCTGGTCGTCGACGTGGCTCTCGACGAGGCCCGCGTCGTCCAGCCGTTCGAGGTGGTCGATGACGGCTTTCGGGCTGACGCCGATGTACTCGCTGATCTCGGTGACGTAACAGGGCTTGTGCGCGAGCAGCCGGAGGATCCGCCGACGGTTGGCGTTGCCGAGCAGGTCGAGCAGTTCGGCGGAGTCCATTCACCTGAGGTTCGCGGTCGAGACTGATAAGCGTAACTCACCGCTAGCGTCGTCTCTCGGCCGCGGATCGGCTGCCGTCTCGGACTCGACGAGCGCGCGCGGGTCGCGATCACGGATCAGCTGCGGATCGACCGTCAGCCGCCGGACCGCGATCCGCGGGCAACCGTTCGAAGGCGTGTGCAGCGAGCCCCACGGCGAGCAGAGAGGTCGCGACGCTTCCGGCGATCAGCACGACGCCGGCTTCGTAGCGCAGCGGCGGGTGGAGTCCGAAGCCGTAGTCGAGGACGTCGTTGACGAGCGCCAGCGCCAGTGCGAGGCCCAGCGCGCCGGGTGTCGTTCGGCCGAAGTGGGGCAGCAAGTACGCTTCCGGGATGAACAGGAGATGGGTGATCAGGACGCCGAAGTAGCGCCACGTGTCGGGGAAGTACAGCGTCACGTGGAGGTTGAGCGCCAGCGCGGTCCACAGCCCCGTCTCGACCAGCCAGACGAACGCGATGGTCTGGAGGTACGCGAGGACGAGGTTGGTCGGCGCGGCGTCGAGCCGGCGGCCGAGGTTGGGGAGCAGCGTCGCCAGCGCGAGCGCCATCAGCAGCGTCGCGACCGGCGAGTCCATGTACAGCGGCCAGGCCAGCGTCTCCACCTCCGGGAGCGTTTCGAGATAGAAGTAGACGCCGACGAAGATGCCGGCGACGTTGGCGAAGATCAGCCAGACGAGACTGGGCGCGTTCTCCAGGTAGTACCGCGCCCACCGCCGCGGGATCGCCTCGCTCCGCCCATCGCCGGCCAGCGGCCACTCCATACCCGACGGGGCGAGTGCCGGACACAAAGCCGTACCGAACCCGAGAAGCCGCCGGCCCGACGGCCGCTGCGTCGCCGCGAGGTCGTGCGGTCTGATTGCGCGCCTGAATAAGTCTACCGGCAAACACTTATCTACGCAGAGGTGTGATAACACACCGCATAGAAATGTTCGAACAGTTCTCCAGCGGGTACTACCTGGGTCGGCTCTACGTCGAGCCCAGCGACGACGACGCAGCGGTGATTTCGCGAACGCAGCACGAGCGGGTCAACCGACAGCTCTACGCGGACGAGGGGATCCAGCGGACGGACCTCCCGCTCGTGATGAAACTGGAGAACACACACTTCACCGTCTACGGCGACGACAGCGTCCCCGCGGACACCATCGCCGTCCCCGAGGAACTCGTCGCGGAGACGCGCATCCGCAACCCGCCGTCGCTCCGGGAGGTGTTCCTCGCCAAGGCCGAGCGCGCCAGACAGCTGCTCTCGGTCGCGGCGGGCACGCCCACCAGCGACGAGGCCATCGAGGAGTTCGTCCCCGACGACCCCGTCGGCGATGCGTTCGGTGGCGCGTCCGACGGCGGGCAGTTCGACGGCGAGAGCTTCGACGGCCCGACCGGGATCTGAGCGGCGGCGGGAGCGGGACGGAAGCGAAGTGACGGCGAGGGCGGAGCGACCCCGCCACAGACCTGTAGTTTTAACCGCTCGCCGCGCCCCCATCCGGTGATGCTGGACCGGTTGCTCGGCCGCGCGGAGTTGAAAGCGCGCATCGCGGAGCTCGAAGAGGAACTCGACCGTCGCGAGCAGCAACTCGACGCCGAGCAGGAGCGCCGCGCGGACGCTGTCAGCGACCGCCAGGAGGCCGAACAGCGGGTCAACCGCCTCGAAGACCGCATCGCCGAACTCGAAGGCGAGGTCGAGCGCCGCCGGTCGGACGAGGCCGGCGTCGACCGCTCGTTCACCCGCAGCGAGACCCTGCAGGACGGCCGACTGGGGGCAGTCCTCGACCGGCTGGAGTCGGTCGCGACCGACCCCGAGGGGGCGTTCACCGCCTGCGTCCCCGACGGCCACGACCTCTCGGAGGACGTGCGCGAGGCGTTCGGCGACCGCGCGGCGCTCGTGGGGCGGGCCGCCCCCTGTCTCGCGGTGACCGACGACGCCGCGCTCGTCGACGCCTGTCTCTCGGTCCCGAACCCGCCCGACCCCTTCGCCACCTGGGACGACGAGTTCGCCTTCGAGCGCGCGTGGTTCGAGCCGACGGGGTCGTTCACCTTCGCGCTCGTCCGCTCGGATCTCTTCGCCATGGGCGAGTACGACGGCCGCGAGCGCGTCGCCTTCCAGGGGTTCGACTCCGACCTGAAGAGCAAACACTCCAAGGGCGGCTACTCGCAGGCCCGCTTCGAGCGCCTGCGTGACGAGCAGATCGACAATCACCTCGAGCGGTGCCGCGTGGCGCTCGAAGACGCCGAGACCGACCGGTTGTACGTGGTCGGCGAACGGACGGTCCTCGACGGGTTCGACGACGTGGCCGACGCCGTCTCTACCGTGAGCGCGTCAGGGGATCCCGAGCCCGCGCTGGACAAGGCCTTCCGCGAGTTCTGGCGCGTCCAGTTGCGCGCGCTGTAGCTGGATCTGGGCGAAGGGAGGGCAAGGCTACTGGATCAAACGCAACCGCAGACAGCGTGAAAGCCCCCGTGCTCTGCAGTCCCGGGCAGCGAGGGACCGAAGGTCCCTCGGGCAGTCGGGCGGCTGTGCCGCCCGACGACCTCGCTGCGCGCTTCACTCGCTTCGCTCGTTGCAGTGCTTCCGTCGGCCGGGTTCCCGCAGCGCACGGCCCCTTTCATTCCCACCCACGTAACTTGGCCGGTCAGTCTGTGCGGGTAGGAATGAAAGAGGCCGCCGTCTCGGCGGGGGTTTCACGCTGTTCGCAATTGTGATCGAGTCTGCGGCCGCGGTGATCCCAGAGACTCGTCCTCGCGACCATGCGATTAAATCGCACGGGAACTAACACACGGACATGCGCGTCGTCATCCTCGCCCACGAGCAGTTCCCGGATCGCGCGAAGACGGCCGTCGGCGTCCTGCGGTACAGCGACGACGAGGTGGCGGCGGTCCTCGACCGGGCCCGGGTAGGCGAACGCGTCAACGACCACGTGCCGGACCTACAGGACGTGCCGATCGTGGGGAGCATCGACGACGTGGACGGGCCGATCGACGCCCTCCTCGTCGGCATCGCGCCCATCGGCGGCGGCTTCGACGAGACCTGGCGGGCCGACGTGCGCGGTGCGCTGAAGCGGGGCTGTGACGTGATCGCCGGGCTACATTACTACCTCGCCGACGACGAGGAGTTCGTCCGACTGGCCGACGAACGCGGCTGCGAACTCCGGGACCTCCGCCGGCCGCCCGACGACCTGACCGTCAGCGAAGGGAAGGCGAGCGAGGTCGACGCCGAGGTGATCCTCACCGCTGGGACGGACTGTTCGTCGGGGAAGATGACGACGACGTTCGAACTCGCCGAGGCGGCCCGCGAGCGGGGCGTCGACGCCGGGGTCGTCCCGACGGGCCAGACCGGTATCGCCATCGAGAACTACGGCATCGCGGTCGACCGGGTCGTCTCCGACTTCGCCGCCGGCGCCGTCGAGCGGATGGTAGAAGAGCGGGCGAGGGAGTACGACGTGCTGTTCGTCGAGGGACAGGGCGCGCTCGGCCACCCCGCCTACTCGGGCGTGACGACGGCCATCTTGCACGGGGCGATGCCCGATCGGCTCGTCCTCTGTCACGTCGCCGGCCGCGACGCCGTCCACGGGTACGAACACGTCTCGATCCCGCCGCCCGGCGAGTACGCCGCGCTCTACGAGTCGATGGCCGAACCGGTCGCGCCTGCGGAAGTCGTGGCCGGTTCGCTGAACACCCAGGGGCTCGACGACGACGCGGCCAGCGCGGCCGTCGAGGAGTACGCCGAGGCCATCGGCGGGCCCGCGACCGACCCCGTCCGGTTCGACGCGGCGGAGATCCTGCCCGCGGCGCTCGGCGAGGAGTGAATCGCCGTGTCCTCGGGCCTCGATATCGAGTTCGAACGCCTCTCACTCCCGCTCGCGGACCCGTTCACCATCGCCCGCGGGACGACCGAGACCGCCGAGAACGTCCTCGTCCGGATCTCCGACGGGACGCACGAGGGGGTTGGCGCAGCCGCCCCATCCTCGTACTACGGCGAGACGCCGGCCACCGTCGAGGCCGTCCTGCCCGACCTACTGGGCGTCGTCGAACGGGTCGGCGACCCGCACGCCCGCCAGCGGATCGAACGCGAGCTGCGGGAGGTGGTCTACCGGAACCCCGCCGCGCAGGTCGCCGTCGATATCGCGCTCGCGGACCTGGCTGCCAAGCGCCTCGACGTGCCCCTGTATCGTCAGTGGGGGCTCGACCCCGCGGAGGCTCCCGTCTCGTCGTTCTCCGTCGGGTCGGCCGAACCCGACGAGATGCGGAGGAAGGCAGAGCGCGCCGTCGCGGAGGGATTCTCCGTCCTGAAGGTGAAACTGGGGACAGGCGACGACGCCGAGCGACTGGCAGCGGTCCGGGAGGGCGCGCCCGAGGCGACGATCCGGGTCGACGCCAACGGCGCGTGGACCCCTGCCGAGGCCATCGAGAAGACCGACCTGCTGGCCGACCACGGCGTCGAGTTCTGCGAACAGCCGGTCCCCGGCGACGACGTCGAGGGATTGCGCCGCGTCCGCGAGCACGGTGCGGTCCCGGTCGCGGCCGACGAATCCGTCGAGACGGCGGCGGACGCGGCACGAGTCGCCGATGCGGTCGACGTCGTCGTGGCGAAGGTCCAGAAGTGTGGGAGTCTCCGCGAGACGCGACGAGTAGCGGAAGTCGCCCAGGCCCACGGCTGCGAGGCGATGCTCGGCTGCATGGTGGCGTCGAACGCCTCCATCGCCGCAGGCTGCCACCTCGCGCCCCTGTTCGACTACGTCGATCTGGACGGCTCGCTGCTGCTCGATTCCGACCCCTTCGACGGCGTCCCGATGCCCGGGGGCGAAATCGATCTCGCGGCACTCGATCGACCCGGGACCGGTGCGGTCGAGCGAACGAGCGAGTAGTCAGATCCCTCGTCCTCGAGCGATCCCGTTAGATCCACTCGGCGAAATGCTCGCGCTCGCGGCTCCGCTCGACGTACTCCTTCTGCATCTCGGCGAGGGCCTCCTCCAGGTCGAGGCCGTCGCCGAGGTGCGTGCGAACACGCCCCTTCTTCCACTCGCTCGGCGTGACGCCCGCCTCCCAGCGCGCTTCGATGGGGGCGAGATAGCGGTCACGCGTCTCCTCGTCGACGCCCTGCTCGGCGAGGCCGCGGCGGGCGACCTCGAAGACCTCGGCGAAGACGGTCTCGGCGTCGTCGGTGCGCTCGCCGTCGGCGGTGACCCACTCGAGATCCGCGTCGAGGCCGTCCTCGACGGCCGCGTAGAAGGATCGCTCGGCGGCCTCGTGGGACAGCGATTCGAGCGGGTGGTCGGCGGCGACGAGCCCGCGGAGGAGGCCGGCGGTGAGCGCCTGTAGCCCCACGATGTCGCGGATGGTGGGCTGGGTCGGGAGCGGGCGGTACTCGATGCGGAGCGAGCGCTCGTCGCAGGCGCCGTCGACCGGGTCGCCGCCGGCGACGCCGCGGACCCACCGCCAGAAGGTGCCGCGCTTGTAATCGAACTCCCACGCGGCGCTGGTCGGGTCGCCGCCCTTCTGTCCTTCCTCCGTCACGTCGTCCTCGTCCTCGATCCACTCGCGCAGGAACGGCGCGAACGTCTCGTCGGCGACAACGTGGTCGACTGCGTCGGCGGCCGAATCGAGGTCGTCGGGCACGCGCACCTTCCGACAGTGCTGGTTCATCGACTGCTCGAAGGCGGCGATCCGGAGTTCGTGGTGGGTCTCGTCGACGAGCGCTTCGGGGTCGACGTCGTCGCCGTAGCAGTCGCCGGGCAAGAACGGGGAGTTGCTCGACAGCGCCACCAGCGGCCCGAGCGTCCGGATCGCGAGGTTGTGATAGCGCGGGAACTCGCTCGGGTCGGGCACCTGTACGTGCGGCTGGATCGAGGTCGCCAGCGATTCGAAGAGGATAGTGCGATACCCCGCGGTCGCACCGGGCACGGCGAACTCGATCTCGCCGTCAGCGCGTCGAACGGCCTCGTTGTCGAGCGCGCCGTATCGCGGATCTTTGCGCATGTTCCGCGCGACGAGCACCGGGTCGTCGGAATCCCCGCCGGGGACGACCACGGGACGGTCGCCGTCCGCATCGGGAGACGTGCCGCGGACCTCCACGTCGTCGAGGTACGCGTGCGTGCCGGGTTCGGGCGCGACCGCGGGCATCGCGTCGAGGACGATTTCCAGGCCGTGTTCGCGTGCGCGCTCGCGCGTCGCCGCGAGGTCGGCGGCGACCTCCTCGGCTTGCGCGGCGATCCCGTCGCCGTCGAACCGGCTCGGGTCGGCGTTGAGTTCGGCGTTGTGCAGGCCCAGTTCCTTGTCGGCCGGTCCCTCGTAGACGCCCTCGGGGATAGGTGCGAGCGTCGACCGCTCGCCGTCCGCGTCGAGCGCATACACTTCGAGTTCGAGGCCGAGCGTCGCGCCGTCGTTGTCGAACTCGCCGTCGGCGACGGCGGAGGCGAGGCGGTCGGCCTGCTCGCGGACGCGCCGGTCGAACTCGTCCGTGCCGGCGAGCGAGCGGCGGACGAGCGACACGTGATCGGTCATTGGAGTGAGCGTGGGCGAGCGCGGGCAAAAAACCCGCCGGGCGACGGCGACCGGTCGCTCCGTTCACAGGTGGATGACGCACGACTGACGGGGCTTTTTGTGGGGAAACAGCAGTAGTTATGCCGATGGCTACGTCGGCGAACGGGTATCTGGATCGGGAGGTACTGGTACAGGCAGGGCCGCTTATCTGCGCGACGACGCTCGTGCTGACGGCGGCCTTTCTGGGCATCGTCGGAATCGCGTCGGGCAACGCCGGGGGGCTCGTTGGGCGCCTCCCCGTCTACGTACTCGCGGGGTCGGTCGGCTTCGTCGCCGCCTTGCTCGCGGCGGAACACTCCGAGTACTACGGCCGCGAGGCGCTCGTCGGGGCGACAGTCGTCGGCATCGTCGGGTTCGTAACGATCGGGCTCGGCACGGAAGGGGTCGTCTACGGGCTGACCAACCCCGACGCCGTCGTCGCGTCGCACCTGTCGGCGTACCTGCTGTCGGCGGCGATGATCGCCTCCGGACTGGGCTACTGGGCCGTCCGCAACTGGCGCGACGTCACCCGCGTGATGAACACGAGCGGGCTGTGACGGCCGACCGACGGGATCGAGGGCGTCGACGCGTTTCTCGATCGAACTGATTTCTCCGCGAACTCGACAGCGGGAGCGGCCACCGGCGTCACTCCTGGAACTCCATGACGGTCTCGCCGCGGACGGACACCGCCGCGACCAGCACGACAACGGCGTAGAACAGGCCCACGATGGTCGCGACGACGGCGCCGGAGACGCCGAGGATCGACGCCGTCTCCGTCCACGACTGGGAGGATTCGTAGACGGTGACCCGGGCGACCCACGCGGCGAGGAGGATCAAAAGCAGCGCGAGGTACGACCGGCGCAGCCTGTGGGTCAGCGCCTCGCGCATGGTCAGGTTGAACTCGGGGGAGCGCAGGTCCTCGCCGAGGGGCGTCTGCCAGTCGTGGTCGCCGGAACTCGACGGCGCGTACATCTCGGCGTAGAGGTCGGTCTGGAGCATTCGGACGCGGTTGCGCCAGACGTCGTACTCCTGATAGCGCGTGGCTTCCATGACGAGAAACGCCGTGACGCCGAACACGCCGATCAGGATCACGTAGTGGGGGTTGTCGCCGCTGGAGAACGCCCACGTCAGGATGGCGCCGACGACGACGACGGCCCAGTTGGTCGTCTGATCCAGCCGGCCCCGCCAAGAGGCCGTCCGCTCGACTTCGCCGCGGTAGAAGTCGCCCGTCAGGTTGGCGAACGCCTCCTCCTGGTCTATCGATCCCGATGCGGTATCGTCGTCCGCCGCTGTGTCCGAACCCTCGTCGGCCATCTGTGCCGTCGCGTTCGGCCGCCACCCGCAAAGCTAGCCGGTCCTTACCGGGCCCTCACCGGCGGTCCGCCGTCCCGGGACCGACCGCGTGCATTGGTACCTGACAACAATCGTTTTCAGGTCGTCGTGGGAACTGTCACGTATGGACCATCGGTTGGTGGGTGGCATCACCGCAGTCGTGGCGATCCTCACGCTCCCGGTCGGACTGCTCGCCGGACTGTTCGTGGGGTTCGAGGTCGCGGCCGTGGTGTTCATCGTCGGGTGGTTCCTCCTCACGCCGCTGATCCCCATCGTCGCCAACGAGGTCTGGCCCGCGATCCGCGGCCGGGGAAGCAGTTCAGAAGGGGAAGCTGCCGACGCTGACGCCGACGATCCGCTGGGAGAACTGAAGGCGCGATACGCCCGCGGCGAGATCGGAGACGCCGAGTTCGAGCGGCGGATGGAGCGGCTGGTCGAGATCGAAGACGTGGAAGTTAGCGGGAGCGTGGAGCGCGCGAATCGGGAGCCGTCGGTCGAACGGGAGTAATCCTCACTCTCCGCCCTCCGGGCCGGCGAACAGGTCTTCGTGACGGTCGGCGAGGTTGGCGTAGTCGCCGGAGTTGAACGCCTCGAAGACGGCCTCGGGGTCGATGGCCGTCTCCGAGAGCGGGGTGACCGAAGCGGGCATCCCGCGGACGAACGACTCTGGCGGGACCTCGTAGCCCGGCGGGACGACGGTGCCCATCGCGACGATGCTGCCCGAGCCGATCGCGGCGTCGCTGACGGTGGAGTTGAAGCCGACGAGGGCGCCGTCGGCGACGGTGGCGTCGTTGAGGACGGCGCCGTGGCCGACCATCACCTTCTCGCCGATCTCCGAGACGTGGACGGTGGCGTTGTCGCCGACGGCCGATTGCCGGCCGACGCGGACCGGTCCGACGTCGCCGCGGAGGACCGCCCCCGGCCAGACGTTGGCGTTGGCCTCGATCGTCACGTCGCCCACTACCGTCGCCTCGCGACTGACGTGGGCGTACCCGTGGACGTCCGGCTCGGTCCCCTCGAACGCGTACTCGCGACTGTCCATACCGTGTGCCAAGAGTTCGCACGCCTAAACTCTTGACCCGCCGTCGGTCGGGCATTCGGCGCGCTTGCCGGCTCGCTCGACCGGGTGCTGCGACAGCGTCGATCGCACCCTTTAGGCCCGTCCCTCGCTTTGGCTCGGGCGATGGAAGTCACCCTCCTCGGCACCGGCGACACAACGGGGACGCCGACCCCCGGTTGCGACTGCGACACTTGCGAGCGGGCCGTCGAGCGCGGCGTCGAGCGCTCGCGGTTCTCGGTCCACGTCCGCAACGAGCGCACCGGCGAGTCGCTGCTCGTCGACGCCAGTCCCGACTTCCGCCAGCAGTTCCTCGGCCGCGACGTCCCCCTGCCCGACGCCGCCGTGATCACGCACATCCACTTCGACCACCTCGACGGCCTCGGCCACGCCTACCGCCTGCTCGATCACCTCCCGGTCTACGCCGCCGACGAGACCGACCCCCAGACCGACGAGAGCGTCGCCGAAACCGTCCGCCGCCGCTACGACTACCTCGAACAGGTCGAAGTCCTCGCTCGTACGCCGTTCGAACCCATCGAGACCTGTGGGTTCGAGGTGACGCTCGTCCCCGTCGACCACCCGCCACTGGTCTGCTACGGCCTCGCTATCGAGGACCCCGACACCGGCGCGAAGCTCTCCATCTCCGGCGACTCGACGTACGGCATCGGCGAGGCCTCCCGCGCCGTCCTCGACGATCCCGACCTGTTGCTCGCCGACGGCATCGTGCCCGCCGACTACTGCGAACACCACCCCGCCGGTGGTACCCACTTCGACGACGACGGCGTCCCGCGGACCTTCGGCACGAAGCACATGACCGTCGAGGGCGCGCGAGCGCTGGGCGAGGACCTGGACGCAGACGAAACGAGGGTGGTCCACGTCTCGCACTTCCTCGACGCCGACGAGGCCTTCGACGACCCGCTCGCAGTGGATGGCGAGTGTTTCGAGTTGTGAGAACATTCGAGCTATGAGAATCGGTCGAGGAGAGAGCGCACGACCGCAGGTGCGAACGGGACCGCAAACTGCGTGAAAGCCCCGGCGCGTTCGACCGCCCGGGTCTCGCTGCGCGCTTCCCTCGCTGCGCTCGGTCCAGTGCTTGTGTCGTCCGAGCCGGGTCGAACGCGCCGCCCCTTTCAGTCCCACCCACACAGACTGATCGGCCAAGCGACGCGGGTGGGACTGAAAGGGGCCGGTTTCTCGACGAACCCGGGCGACGGTGAGCCGAACGGAGTGAGGCGAACGCCGAGAGAGCTTGCTCTCTCGGAATAAGCACCACAGCGAGCGGAGCGAGCGAGGAGCGCAGCGAGTCCCGGGAGTCGAGAAACCGGGGGCTTTCACGCTGTTCGCGGACACCGTCGAGTCGTTGTCTGTGGTCGATATGATTCCCGTCACCTCGATTCCGCTTCGACATCGTAGCTCCGAAACCGATTTGTAGGCGAGCGGAATACTCTCAGACGAGCATGGAGTCCGCTCTCGCGTGGCGCTGGCGCACGCCCCCTTCGAGAGCGGACAGTGTCGCGGCTGCGGACGTCCGGGCCTAACTCGGCCGCTCGGGGCGCGGCGCTCACTCGTTCTCCCGACCGCTTCGCCCGCCAGCCACCGCAGCCTACACAGCAACCCATGCACGACGACACAGCGACCGACGCACAGCCAGCGAACCAGACAACCGACTCCGACGATTCGGACGACTTCACCGTCACGCCATACGACGTGGAGGGGACGGTCGACTACGACCGCCTGCTGGAGCAGTTCGGCGCCGACCGGCTCACCGACGAGCAGGTCCGCCGGTTCCCCGACCATCCAATGGTCCGCCGCCGGGTCTTCTACGCCGGCCGCGACGTCGACCGCTATCTCGACGCCGCCGAGGCCGGCGAGACTCACTCCATCGTCACCGGGATCGGTCCCTCGGGACCGATGCACCTCGGCCACGTCCTCGTCTTCTACCTCGCCAAGCGTCTGCAGGAGGAGACGGGCGCCTACGTCTACGTCCCGCTCTCCGACGACGAGAAGTTCTACGCGAAGGACCTCTCGTTCGAGGAGATCGAGGCCGCCACCCGGTCGAATCTCCGGGACCTGCTCGCCGTCGGCTTCGACCCCGAACGCACCCGGATCGTCGTCGACCGACTCGACGCCGACGTCCTCTACCCGCAGGCCGCCCGCGTCGCCGCGGACATCACCCAGTCCACCGTCGACGCGACCTACGGCGACCCCGAGAACGTCGGCCTCTCGTTTTACCCCGCGATGCAGGCGACGCACCTGCTCCTGCCGCAGCTGGTCCACGGGCGCCACCCGACGCTGGTCCCCATCGCCGTCGACCAGGACCCCCACGTCCGGGTCTGCCGGGACGTGGCCGCCAAGGAGCGCTTCGACGTGGACAAGCCCGGCGCCCTGCTCGGGAAGTTCCTGCCCGCGCTCGACGGGCCCGGGAAGATGTCTTCCTCGTCGGACGCGCCCGCCATCGAGTTGACCGACGACCGCGAGACCGTCCGCGAGAAGATCATGCAGTACGCCCACTCCGGCGGGCGGGTGGACATCGACGAGCACCGCGAGCACGGCGGCGATCCGTCGGTCGACGTGGCCTACCAGTACCTCCACACGTTCTTCGAGCCCGACGACCGGCGCGTCGAGGAACTGGCCGCCCAGTACCGCTCCGGCGAGCTACTGACGGGCGAGCTGAAGGAGATCGCGGCCGAGCGGATCGGCGAGTTCCTCGCCGAGCATCGGGAGCGGCGGGAAGCGCTGGGTGACCTGGAGACGGAACTCGACCCGTACCGGCTCACCGACGAAGAGCGCGAGCGGCTGCGACCGACGGTGTTCGAGTGAGCGGTCACGCGGCGAGCGCGTGGACGGTCCCCGTGAGCGTGTAGCAGTAGGCGACGCCGCCCGCGACGGCCGGGACTCCGGGAGCGCCCGGCGCCAGCGCGTCCGCCCTGCTCTCGTCCGGGAGGCGGACGTACCAGTCGATCGAGCCGTCGTCCGCGTCGAGCGCCGCCAGCCCCTCGCCGGCGCTGAGGTAGACGCGGTCGTCGGTGACGGTGCACGCTCGGAAGATGACGTATCCCGGCCCCCCGTCGTCGACGTCGCGGTCGAACTCCACGGTGTCTCGCTTCCACGCGATCGTCCGCTCGCGCGCGTCGAGCGCGAGAACGGTCCCGCGACTCACGGCGTAGAGCGTACCGCCGGCGACCGCGAGTGCGGCCAGTTCCCCGTCGAACCGGTCGTCCGTCCACCGCCGGGTGCCGTCGGCGGCGTCCCACTTCCCGATCCCGCCGCGAGGCGACGGCGCGTAGACGGCCCCGTCCGCGACGACCGGCGGACAGACGCTATCGCCGGCGTCGACGGCCCAGATCGGATCGCCGCTTGCCCCCTTCAACTGGACGAGCTGGTTCCCGAGGAGGGCGAACACGCCGTCGCCGTCGACCGCTACGGAGGTGAGTCGCGAGCCCGCGCCCATCCCGTCGGTCTGCCACTCGACCCCACCGGTTTCGAGGTCGAGTGCGGTGACGGTCCTCGGTTCTGTCCCGCCAGCGACGTAGACGGTGCCGCCGTCGACCGTGGGCGCGGTCTCGGGCAGTCCGACGGCGGGGCCGGAGCGCTGCCGGCTCGACGCCCGCCACAGCCGTTCCCCCGTCTCGGCGTCGAACGCCGCCACCCCGCGCCACGAGCGGCCGCCGTCGGATCGCGACCCCACGACGACGGTACCGTCCGAAACCGCCGGCGAGGTGAGTTCCCCCGGCCCGGGGTCGGCACACCAGACGAGCGTCCCGTCCGTCCGGTCGAGCGCGTACAGCCGCCATCCGGAGACGTAGCAGTAGTCCCCCACGACGACGGGCGCGACGAGTTTCCCGACCCCAGAGTGGCTGGGCTCGGCGCCCACGTCGGTCCACCAGTACTCGGCGCCGTCCCCCGAATCCGAACTCCCCGAAGCGTGGCCGGACAGCCGCACGTCGGCGCGCGGGTGCGGGAACGACCCTTCGACGGGCGGATCCTCGGTCCGCACCTCGAGCGGGGCGTCCACCGTTCGCTCGCGCCCGCCGACAGAACAGTCTCCTGGGTCGCCGTTCTCCCGCATCACACCCCGCATCGCGGCGTATCCGCCGACGCCGGCGGCGCCGGCGCCGAGGGCGGCGAGTACCGCACGCCTGTTCGGTGGTGACACGTGCGCCGAAACTGTCGGGGAGAGAATAAGTCTTCGGCACTCGCCGTGTCCAGACTCCGCGACGGCGGGACAGTTAACCCGCCATCCGCCCGGCGAGCGCGACCAGTTCGTCCCGCGGCAGGTCACCGACGACCGTCCTCGTCACCGCGCCGTCCTCCCAGACGACCGCCGACCGGTCGTCGCGCTCGACGTAGGTGGCGTCGACTCCGTTCACCTCGACTGGTTCGCCGTCGCTCGCGTTCACCTCGTAGGGGGGGTCGTCGCCGGTCGCGACGACGGTCACGTTCGCCTCGCCGGTGTACTGCTGGGCGACGACCGTCTGTCCGTTCCGGGTGACGACGGTCGCCTCCTCGAAGTCGTACCCCTCGGCGTCGAGCCGCTGGAGCGCGATACTGGTGGCGTCCTGTGCGGCCGCGAAACTCCCGTAGCGCTCCTGCGAGACGGTGTTCACGGAGGAAGCGTTCGGCGGCTGGAACGTGCTCTCGTGGGCGCTGACGTTGAACTTGACGCCCGCGAAGTCGACAGTCGTTCGGTTCTCGCCGTCGCTCGCACGGACTCTGTGGACGCGGTAGTCGTCGGTGTCGACCCACAGCGTCGCGTTCCCGCGGTGGGACCGGTTCGTCGGTTCGAGGCCGACGACGTACGTCTCCGCCCCGTCGAGCGTCGCCGTCCGGCGCACCTCGGCACTCACGTTTCCGTCGAGGAACCGGTCGACGGAGCCGTTCGCCAGTTTCTCAGGCTCGTCATCGCCCGTCCAGACCTGGGACCCGTTCCACGTGTGGTTCCCGTCCCACGATCCGTCGCCGGCTGCGTCAGATCGGTTCCACGCGCTCTCGTTGTCGGGGAGTTCGCGGACGCGGACCGTGTCGTTCGCGGGGTCGTAGACCCACGCGACCGTCCCGTTCGTCCCGAAGACGCGTTCGCTGCCGTCGCGCGTGACCGAGACGCGGCTGCTGTCGGGCTGCTGGACGACGAACGAGAGGTTCAGCGAGCGCTCGACGGTCGCGTTCTCGGCCGTGACGGTCGCGTCGCCGGCCACCGATTCCGCGCTGTCGTAGCGCTGTTCCGCCCGGTCGAGAACCTCCTCGGCGTCGGGCGCGGTGTCGCCGGTCGGGAGCGCCCCGGCGGCGACAACCGCGAGGAGGGCGACGGCGACCGCGCCGACCGCCAGCGGCGCGACGCGTGAGCCGAGTGACCCCCGTTCGTCTGTCATGCGTGCGAGTTCGGGCCGGAGCGGCTTAACCACACGGCCGGACCAGTTGCCCGTCGTCGATACCCCGACATCGCGGGGGTAGGCGGCCGAGATCGGTCGCTCCCGCACGTGAAGCGGGCCGGCAAACTTCGCGCGCTCACCACTGTACCGGCAAGATTCGAGGGTAGTCACGAGTATTGCAAGCCTTGATAGGTTAGGTGCGTGATAGATACCAGTTACAATCGGCGCCAGAACCCGATGAACCGTCTGAAGACTTATTAGTACCACCTCTGTGCGGTGGGCCATGTCGACAGAAACGAACAGTCGGGGGGCGCCCTACGACGGGCAGCTGTTCGAACTGTACACGAAGTACGTACGGGAACCGGATTCGAAGATCGACGTCTACGGGTACACCCTGCTGGTGATGGGATACCTGCTGGCGATCGGGGGGATGGGCGTCTACCTGCTCGGACCGAGCGGGTCGGGGGCGTCAACCGACACCGTGTACCTGGTGCGGAAGATCGCGGTGCTGCTGGCCGCACCGGGGCTGTTGCTCTCGCTGCTGGGGATCGTCTCGCTGTTGCCGGTGACGAACTGGAGCCTCTACGCGGCCGTCACCGGAACGGTCGTCGGGCTCGCGGCGGTCGCGATGTTCGGGGTGCATTACCCACAGAACTGGCACTTCGGGACGCCGAGCTACAGCGAGGAGATCATCGCGACCTACACGGCGGGGGTCGCCGTCGTGGCCGGCGTGGTGATCATGATCCCGGTCCTCACCGGCGAGCGGAGTTACTTCTCGGAGACGACGATCGGTCCGGAGTACGAACACCCGGACATCACGCTCGGGAAGACCGACCGCGGCGGGCTGTTCGCGGTGTTCAAGCAGGGCACGGAGTGGAGCTGGCGGTTCATCGACCAGAGCGCCGTCGCGGGGAGCACGAGCTCGTTCCTCTCGCGACTCGAAGCCGAAGACCGCGTCGACGCGGTCAAAGAGCAGGTCGCCGACGCGAGCCTGCTGGAGATCAAACACGCCGCCTTCCGGCTGTACGAGAGCGGCGACGGGAACTGGCAGTGGCACCTCCTGCGCGGCGACGGGGGCGCCGTCGCCGAGGGCGGACACGACTTCGAGTCGCGGGACACCGCTGAGTCGGCCATCAACGTCATCAAGGACCACGGCCCGGACGCCGAGGTCTTCGTCCGCGACGAGGCGGCCTTCGACCTCCAGCAGCGCGGGTCGGCGTTTAGCTGGCGACTCGTCGACGACGACCGGGGGCCGCTCGCCGAGAGCGTCGATACGTGGGCCGACAGCGCGGGGGCGCAGGCCGACGTCGAGTCGTTCCGCGAGCGGGTCGGCGAGGCGACCGAACTCGTCGTCGACTCCTACGGCGTCGAACTGCGGTCGGTCGACGACGGCTGGCGCTGGCACCTCCGCGACGAGGGCCACCGCCACCTCGCGTCGAGCACGGCCGCCTACGAGTCGAAGGGCGTCGCCGAGGAGGCCGTCTACGACCTCCTCGAAACGGTCGGGGGCGCGACAACCGTCGTCGCCGGCGAACCGACCTACGACGTCTACCGGACCGGCAGTGACTGGGCGTGGCGGCTCGTCGACGAGACCGGATCGGCGGTGGCCCGCGGCGTCAAATCCGTCGGCGACGCGGAGACGGCCGCCGCCGGCGCCCGGGAACTGAAGTCCCACGCCGGAGCGGCCGACGTCGTCGAGATCGAGGACCTGGAGTTCGAGACGTACCGGCGCGACGGGTCGTGGCACTGGCGGCTCGTCGACTCGAACCGCGCGGTCCACGCGCGGAGCACGGACGACTACGAGTCCGAAGACGAGGCCGCCGCGGTCGTCGAGCGCGTCCGCAGCGAGGCGCCCGAGGCGGACCTCATCGAGTTCGACACGGCCGCCTTCCAGGTGTACGAGGCCGAGGGCGGCGCGTGGCGCTGGCGGCTCATCGACGAGGACGGAACGGTCCTGGCCGACTCCGGCCAGGGCGAGTACGAGTCGAAGGACGACGCGATGAGCGCGATGATGACCCTGCAGGAGAACGCGCCCGACGCCGAACACCTGGAGATCGAGAACGCGGCCTTCGAGCTGTTCCAGGACGACGGCGGCTGGGGCTGGCGGCTCGTCACCGACATCGGCGACACCATCGCCGACAGCGCGACGCGCTACGACTCCGAGGAGGCCGCCCGGCAGGCGATGGACAGCCTCGTCGGCTCGGTCAGCGAGGTCGACGAGCGCCGGATGCGCGACGGCATCTTCCAGGTCTACGCCGACGGCGACGACTGGTGGTGGCGGTTCGTCCGTCCCGACGGGGGGATCGTCGCCGAGTCGCCGGCGCCGTTCGGCACGCGCCACGAGGCCGAGGCGGCCGTCGAGTCGCTGACCGACGACGCGACCGGCGCGGAGGTGGCGACCCTCGGCGACCTCGCCGTCCGCCTCGACCCCGACGACTGGCGCTGGGAACTCGTCGACGCCGACCGCGAAGCCGTGGCGACCGGCCGCGTGTCCTACGACGACCGGGAGTCGGTCTCGGCGGCGGTCTCGGACCTGCAGGCGTCCGCCGCGGACGCGACCGTCTACGAGATCCGCGACACCGTCTTCGACTGCTACCACGCCGAGGAGGGCTGGACGTGGCAGCTTCTCGACGCCGACCACGAACCGATCGCCCGCGCGGCGACGACGTACGACGACCGCGAGGCCGTCGAGTCCGCGATCGGCCGCGTGAGCACGCTCGCCGAGGACGCCGAGCTCCTCGATTACGACGACGTTGCCTTCGAACTGCAGGAAGAGGAGGAGGGCTGGACGTGGCGGCTCGTCGACGAGGAACAGCGGGTCGTCGGCGCCGCGGCCGGCTACCACGAGACCCGGGAGGCCGCCGAGCGGGACATCGAGGACGCCCGCGACGCGTTCGGGGACGCGAGCGTCCTCGAGATCGATTCGGCCGCCTTCGAGTTCCACCGGACCGACGAGGGGTGGACGTGGCGGCTCGTCGACGACCACGGCGAGGAACTCGCCGAGAGCATCGAGACCTTCCCGAGCCGCGTCGAGGCACAGGAAGACCTCTCGACCATCAAGGCGCTCGGGCCGGACGCCTGGGTGTCCACGGCCGAGTAGCGAAGGACGCCATCTGCATCGGGTCGAAGGCGCCGTCTCGGCGAACGTGGCAACTGATTTTCCAACGGGTATCGAACCCCCTTCCATGAACGACGCACGCGGAGTTGCAGCCAGCGCCGCCTTCACCGCCGCGGCAGGTATCGCGCTGTGGCCGCCGCGGGCGGTCTACTGGACCGCCGTGGCCGAGCGGATCGGCGACGTACCGACGTTAGCAGTCGTGATCGCTGCGGCGATCGCTCTCGGCGGCGCGTTCGCGATCGTATCCGACGTTCGACCCCGCGAGTTCGCCGCCGGCGCGGCGCTCGCGTACGTCCTCGGGATGGCTGCCATCGCGGTCGTGATCGCACCCGAGAGCCCCGTCCATCTGGGCCTCTACGGTGGGATCGCTCTCTGTCTCGTCGCCGGCGCGGTCGCCGCGACCCTCCGTTCGACCGACGATTGATTTGAGCGGGGCACCTGGATCAGGTGTGACCGACACCACCGAGACGGCCGACGCCGGGAACGACGCGCCACCGGGCGCCGCGGCCGCGTCCCCCGACGCCGAGCCGGTGGTCGAACTCGTGGACGTGACGCGAGCGTACGAGGCCGGCGCCACCGTCGAGGCCCTATCGGGCGTCTCGCTCTCGCTGGCCGAGGGTTCCTACACCGCGGTCATGGGACCGAGCGGCTCGGGCAAGAGCACGCTGCTCAACCTCGTCGGCGGGCTGGACACCCCGACATCGGGGACGGTCCGGCTCGACGGGCGGGACCTCGCCGCGCTGTCGGACGACGAGCGGGCGCAGGTGCGTGGCCGGACGGTCGGATTCGTCTTCCAGACGTTCAACCTGATGCCGCGGCTCACCGCCGTCGAGAACGTGGCGCTCCCGCTGGTCTTCCAGGGATGGAGCCGCACGGACCGACGCGAGCGCGCCGAGGAACTGCTCGCCGACGTGGGGCTGGGCGACCGGCTGGACCACCGGCCGACCGAACTCTCCGGCGGCCAGCGCCAGCGGGTCGCCATCGCCCGCGCGCTGGCGGCCGACCCCGCCCTCCTGCTGGCCGACGAGCCGACGGGCAACGTGGACACGGAGACCGGCGAGCGGATCATGGACCTCTTCGCGGAGTTGCACGAGGCGGGGAACACGATCCTCCTCGTCACGCACGAACGCCACATCGCCGAGCACGCCGATCGGATCGTCCACGTCCGCGACGGCGAGATAGAGGGTATCGAGACCGTCGCGGAGTCCGAATAGATGGACCTCGTCGAGACGCTCCGGATCAGCGTCCGGTCGCTGCGCGCCCACCGGCTCCGGGCGGCGCTGACCGTCGTCGGCATCGTCATCGGCATCGCCGCGGTCGTCACCTTCGCCACCTTCGGCGCGAGCCTGAAGGCCGACGTGGTCTCCGAGGTCGAAGGGTCTGGCGCCAACGAGGTGTATCTCCTCGCCAGCGAGGGCGACGAGGGCGGCTTCGGCGGCGCGGGACAGCCGGTGTTCACCGAGTACGACCTCGAACAGCTGCGCGCCGTCGAGGGCGTCCAGCGGGTGGTCCCCCGCGGGATCGTGCCGGTGAACGCCATCGGCGACGGGAACCAGACCGTCGCCCGACGGCAGGTGACCGCGACGAACGCCTCGGCGTTCGCGACGGCGACGTTCGAGTCGGGCCGGGCGTTCCGCAGCGGCGCGGACGAAGCGGTGGTCAACCGGCAGGCCGCCGCGCTGTTCGACGACCCGCTCTCGCCCGGCGACCGGCTGACCGTCTCGCTCGCCTCCGGCGGCCGCGAGAACGTCACCGTCGTCGGCGTCGTCAACGGCACCGGCGGCCAGCTCCCCTTCAGTTCGTTCAGCGAACAGCCCCGCGTGTTCCTGCCGGCCGACCCGTTCTACCAGTCGGTCGTCGAGAGCCCCAACGCGGTGGCCAGCCAGCGCGTCTACCCGCAGGTGACCGTCGTCACCGATCCGTCCCAGACCTCGGCGACGAAAGAGCGCGTCCGCGAGTACTTCCAGGGCGGCGACTCCGACGCCGCGCAGTTGGTCCCCGACGGGTACGAGGTGACCGCGCGGACCAACGCCGACCTGGTCGACAGCATCGAGCGCATCGTCACGCGACTCACCCGCTTCGTCACCGGCATCGCCGTCATCGCGCTGATCGTCGGCGCCGTCGGCATCGCCAACATCATGCTCGTCAGCGTCACCGAGCGGACCCGCGAGATCGGGATCATGAAGGCCGTCGGCGCGCGCCGCCGCGACGTGATGGGCCTGTTTCTCGCCGAGGCGGTCCTGCTTGGCGCGCTCGGCGCGATTATCGGCGTGCCTCTCGGGATCGCCGGCGGATGGGCGGCGACACGGTACGCGGAGATTCCCCTGACCCTCGCGCCCGGATGGTTCGCCGCCGCGGTCGCCGTCGGCGTCCTCACCGGCGTCGTCGCCGGCCTCTACCCCGCGTGGCGGGCCGCTCGCGTCGACCCGATCGACGCGCTCCGGTACGAGTGAGGGGCGGCGATCGGCATCGCTGTCCTATCCCGTCCCGACGACACGCAACCGCTGGCCGCGGAGGACGAGCCACGCGCCGGCGATGCCCGCGATCCACTGGAGGAAGATCACGACGTTGCGCCGCTCTTCGTCGGTGGTGCTGTAGCTCGTCGCCGTGACGACGTAGTAGTCCCCGTCGTGGGCCACGAGTTCGTCGGCGCCGTCCAGCGGGTCGCTCGTCCGGTACTGGCCGGTCTCCAGCGCTCGACGGACGCCGGTCGACGCCTCGTCGCTCGACACCGCGACGTAGTCGAGCGCTTGCGACCGGGCGACCGGTTCGAGCCCGTACTCGTAGGTGTCGTTCCCCCAGTCCGCGCTGGTCGGTTCGAAAAAGCCCTCGTCCCAGACGTAGACGTACCAGTAGTCAGTGCTGAGGATCCGCTGGGGGAGCCCGTCGTACATGACTCCGCCGTTCGCGTGAACCGCTCGTTCGAGCGTACACGACCGAGTCGGGAGGGAGTCGTCCAGACACGCGACCCTCGGGTCAGCCGCGTCCGCGCCGTCGGCCGCGTCGTACGTCCCGTTGTCGTAGAAGGTGATCTCCTTCGGCTCGTAGGTGTAACTGTCCGGGTCACCGAGGTCGAGGGCCCCGACGACCAACGGGTTCAACAGGAGGGCGAACCCGACGACGACGTAGAGCGCTCCCTGCTGTCTCGCCGTGAGCGACTGGGTCACAGCGGATCGTTTCGGCGGTCCAACAAGACGATGCTGGTCTGCCACGCTGTCCCAGCGACGGCGCCGCGTGGGTCCCTGTCACGGAGTGGCCCGGTCAACAAAGCCTTAAAACGGCGGAGACACGTACGGTCAGGCATGCAACACGTGAAGATTCCGCAGGACCGGATCGGCGCTCTCATCGGCGAGGGGGGTGAGACGCTGCGGACCATCGAGGACCGCGCGGAGGTCCGGCTCGACGTCGACAGCGAGACGGGGCAGGTCAAGGTCGAGCAGACCGGCGACCCCATCACCGCGCTCAAAGGCCCCGACATCGTCAAGGCCATCGGCCGCGGGTTCGCCCCGGACGAGGCCATGCGACTCCTCGACGACGAGATGATGATGTTCGACATCATCGACATCGACGCCGCCGCGCGCAACCAGAACGACCTCCAGCGACACAAGGGCCGACTCATCGGCGAGGGCGGTCGCACCCGCGAACTCATGGAGGAACTCAGCGGCGCCTCGGTCGTCATCTACGGCTCCACGCTGGGCATCATCGGCGGCCCCGAACAGGTCGACGTGGTCCGCGAAGCCGCGGAGATGATCATCGAGGGCGCCCCCCACGGCACCGTCTACTCGTTCCTCGAAGAGAGGCACAACGAGATGAAACAGAAGGGCCTGGACTACCACAAGTTCACCGGCTAGGAGTCTTCGGTTCTTTTCCTGCCTCTCTCGGTTTCGGTGCTACTTCGGTAGCGGCTGGGCTCGCGAGCACTACCGCAAACAGCGTGAAAGCCCCCGTCCGCTCCGGTCGAGGAGCTTGCTGTGCGCTTCGCTCGTTTCACTCGCTGTAGTGCTTGCGGCGCTCGTCTTCCCGGAGCGGACGGCCCCTTTCAGTCCCACCCGCGTAGCTTGGCCGATCAGTCTGTGCGGGTGGGACTGAAAGGGGCGACGCGTTAAACGAAGGCGGACGAAGTAAGCACTGGACCGAGCGAAGCGAGGGAAGCGCGCAGCGAGGCCCCCGAGTTTAACGCGTCGGGGCTTTCACGCTGTTCGCGGTCCAGTTCGTCCCCGCGACCGCGGCTAGTCCCAAGACCAACTCACCCGAAACACCACCCATACACCAGCCAACTCCGAGGCGAGGGTATATCACGGGCGCTACCGATACCCGAGGTATGCGCGCAGCAGTCTTCACGGACTACGGGGAGCCGCTGGACGTGCGGGAGGTCGAGGACCCGGAGCCCGAGCCCCACGGTGCGGTCGTCGAGGTGGAAGCCTGCGGGGTCTGCCGCAGCGACTGGCACGCCTGGCAGGGCGACTGGGAGTGGCGCGGCCTCGACCCGGTCCCGGGACACGTCCTCGGGCACGAACCCGCCGGCCACGTCGTCGCCGTCGGCGAGGAAGTCGAGAGCGTCTCGGAGGGCGACCACGTCGCCGTCCCGTTCAACCTCGGCGACGGGTCCTGTCACCTCTGCCAGACCGGTCACTCGAACATCTGCGAGAACCGTCAGGCGCTGGGGCTCCAGCCCGAAGCGCCCGGCGCGTTCGCCGAGCAGGTGCCGGTCCCCCACGCCGACCACAACCTCGTCGGACTCCCCGAGGGCGTCTCCTCGGTCGACATGGCGGGGCTGGGCTGTCGGTTCATGACCGCCTTCCACGGGCTGGCCCACCGTGCCGACGTGGGCGCGGGCGACTGGTTCGTCGTCCACGGGTGCGGCGGCGTCGGCCTCTCGGCGGTCCAGATCGCCGACGCGCTCGGCGCCAACGTCGTCGGCGTCGACCTGATGGACGAGAAACTCGAGTTCGCCGAGGAGCAGGGCGCCGTCGCGACCGTCAACGCCAGCGAGGTCGAGGACCCCGCCGCGGAGGTGCGGGCGATCACCGACGGCGGCGCGCACGTCTCGATGGACGCGCTGGGCATCGAGACGACCTGCCGCAACGCCATCGAGAGCCTCGGCAAGACCGGCCAGCACGTCCAGGTCGGGCTCACGACGAAGGAAGCGGGCGGGACGCTCCCGCTGCCGACCGACGAGATGATCACTTCAGAGATCGACTTCTACGGCGCGCTGGGGATGCCCCCCGAGCGCTACGACGAGATCTTCCGGATGGTCGCGACCGGGAAGCTCGACCCCGCCGCGATCATCACCGACCGCATCGCGCTGGACGACGTCTCCGCGGTCCTCGACGACATGACCGACTTCGAGACGGTCGGCATCCCCGTCATCGACGAGTTCTGATGGCATCGGTGCCGTCTCGCCGGCGACGCGGCCGGTAAGCCCGGCCACGTTCGATTGCGATGTCACTGACTCGGCCCGTAGCAATCGTCAAAAACGGCTCGTCCGAGACCGCTCTACCGGAAGAAGGTGTGCCGGTCCGAGCCGCGTGACGGTGTGACTACCGCTTTTTTGCCTTGCCGGCGCCGTTTCCGTTACCGTTCCCGTTGTTGCCCCCTTCGTCGTCGCTGTCGGCGTCGTCGGTGTCAGCGTCGTTGTCGTTCTTATCGGGACCGCCCGCATGGCCCGGCGGGCCCTGCGTGCCGTTCTCGTCGTCGCTCGTCTCGTTGCCGTCGTCGCCGTCGGCGTGGTCCGGCGGGCCGCGCGTCTCGTTACCCGGTCCGGCGTCCTCCGGCGGGCCACGCGTCTCGTTGCCGCTCTCGTTTCCGGCGTGGTCCGGCGGACCGCGCGTCTTGTTCCCCGGGCCGGCGTGGGCCGGCGGGCCGCTGCCGTTGCCGGGGTTGTTGGCGGTGACCCAGGTCGCGATCGAGAGGCCCCGCGGCCCCTCGGTCTCGTTCATCCCGGAGATGAAGCTCGTGACTTGCGTCCCGAACGGCGTCGCCGTCTCGTTGCCGGTCTCGTTCCCGCCGGCGGTCAGCTCCGCCTCGGTGGACGCTGTGAGGTTGTCGAACGACGCCGTGACCGACACGGTCACCGTCTCGTTCGGCGCCGAGAGGGCGACCGTCCCGTTCGGACCGGTCGTGTAGTGCCCCGCGTCCGCGTACGTGACGTCCTCGGTCAGCGTCGTCACGTTCACCGACGCGTTCTCGACTGCCGTGCCGTTGCCGCCTGTGACGGTCACCGTGACGTCGTCACTCTGCGTTACGCCGACGTCCAGCGAGTCGATCGGCGTCGCACCCATCGCTGGTGCCGCCACGGAGACGACCATCAGTGCCGCCAGTACCATCGCCCGTGTGTGTTGACCCATACACCACATCTTCACAGCTGGATCCCACTTAATTGCCGGCTACTATTCGGTCCATTTGCACCGAATTAAGCCGGATTTTCCGTCCGTAAACTATCTACCCCGATATTATCTCCCGTGAGAACAGCCACTCCGTACGGCGACACGGCAGTCCTGTGGGCCGTGAGTCGGTGAACGGAGGGTGCCGTCGCTCTCGGTCCACTCGGTGCAGGGCTGACCCTCGCTTGCGAAGGCGGACCGGAGCCGTTCAGATGCCTCTTGCAGGCGCAGGGGCCACTTTTAGCCGGTTCGTGGGAGTACCGCGATAACAGACCCCACACGATGACCGACGCTCGAGTGGCCGATTCTCACGGACCGAGTCGAACCGACAGCGCCGGGGGCGAGCGATGAGAGCGCTCACGTGGCACGGGGAGCAGGACGTCCGCGTCGAGGACGTCCCCCGACCGAAGCTCGTCAACCCGAACGACGCGATAATCGAGATCACCGCGACCGCCATCTGCGGTTCGGATCTGCACCCCTACAACGACAACATCCCCGGGATGCAGGAAGGCGACATTCTGGGCCACGAGCCGATGGGCGAAGTGGTCGAGGTCGGCGAGGACGTCGAGACGCTCGAAGCCGGCGACCGGGTGGTCGTCCCGTTCACGATCAGCTGCGGGGAGTGCTGGTTCTGCCAGCGCGAGCTGTACTCGCTCTGCGACAACTCCAACCCCAACGCCGAGATGGCCCGGAAGGTGATGGGCCAGTCGCCCGCCGGGCTGTACGGGTACTCGCACCTCCTCGGCGGGTACGCGGGCGGACAAGCCGAGTACCTGCGGGTGCCCTACGCCGACGTCGGCCCGATCAAGATCGAATCTGACCTCTCTGACGAGCAGGTGCTGTTCCTCTCGGACATCTTCCCGACGGGGTACATGGCCGCGGAGAACGCCGACATCGAGGACGGCGACACCGTCGCCGTCTGGGGCTGCGGCCCGGTCGGCCAGTTCACGATCCAGAGCGCGAAGATGCTCGGCGCCGAGGAGGTGATCGCCATCGACCGCGTCCCCGAGCGACTGGAGATGGCGCGCGAACACGGCGACGCCGAGACCATCCACTTCGAGGAAGAGGACGTCTACGACACGCTGATGGCGATGACCGGGGACCGGGGGCCGGACGCCTGCATCGACGCCGTCGGGACGGAAGCCCACGGCACCGGCCTCGCGGGCGTGACAGACCGCGCGAAACAGGGGGTGGGGCTGGAGAGCGACCGCCCGCACGTCCTCCGCGAGGCGATCACCTGCTGCCGGAAGGGCGGGACGCTGTCGGTCCCCGGCGTCTACACCGGCGATGTCGACGGCATCCCGTTCGGATCGCTGATGAACAAGGCGCTGACCGTCAAGTCCGGCCAGACGCACGTCCAGCGCTACCTCGACCCCCTGCTGGGGAAGATCGAGGACGGCGAGATCGACCCCTCGTTCGTCGTCACTCACCAGGAGCCCCTGGAGAAAGGCCCGGAGATGTACCGGACGTTCAACGACAAGGACGACGGCTGCGTCAAGGTCGTGCTGACGCCCTGAGCGGGGCCCGAGCAGAATCCCCCGCGTTCGTCTTTAGTCGTCGCTCTCGACCCGGTCGATCAGCGCCTCGGCGTGCTGGGCCGCGCGCTTTCGCACCGCTGCCTCGTCGAGCGTCAGGACCTCGCGGTCGCGCATGAGCACCTCGCCGTCACAGACGGTGTGGCGCACGTCGCTGCCGCGGACGGCGTAGGCGAGGTGGCTGACGAGGTCGTGGGCGGGCGTGAGGTGCGACGCTTTCAGGTCGATCACGGCCAGATCGGCGTTCGAACCGGCCTCGATCCGGCCGCTGTCGAAGCCCAGCAGGTCCGCGCTCCCCCGCGTGACCATCTCGACGACCGCCTCGGCGGGGACGGCGCTGGCGTCCGCGGCCGCGAGCTTGCCGATCATGGCCGCGTCGCGCACCTCGTCGAAGGCGTCGAGGTCGTTGTTCGACGCGGCGCCGTCGGTGCCGATACCGACCGTGACGCCGGCGTCGCGCATGCGCTGGACCGGCGCCATCCCGCTCGCGAGTTTCATGTTCGAGGCCGGGCAGTGGGCGACGCCCGTCTCGGTCTCGGCGAGCAGTTCGATCTCTGTCTCGTCGACGTGGACCCCGTGGGCGACGTAGGTGTCCTCCCCGAGGAGGCCGAGGTCGTCGGCGTATTCCAGCGGGCGCACGCCGTGTTCCTCGACGATCGGGCCGACCTCGTTCTCGGTCTCGTTGGCGTGGAAGTGGATCGCCAGGTCGGCGTCGCGGGCCTTCCGGACGAACTCCCGAAGGTACTCCTCGCCGACGGTAGTCAGCGAGTGCGGCTGGAACGTCGTCGTGATCCGGCCGTCGGCCGCGCCGTCGAGTTCCTTTGCCACGTCGAGGCTCTGCTGGAGGTCCGCGCGCGCGTCCTCGTCGTCCTTGCCGACGGTGACGGCCGTGTGGCCGAGGACGGCGCGGACGCCCGCCCGGTCGACCGCGTCGGCGATCCGGTCGACGTGGAAGTACATGTCCGAGAGCGCCGTGGTCCCGGACTTGATCATCTCGACCAGGCCGAGTTCGGCGCCGACTTCGATGTCGTCGCCGGTGAGTTCGGCCTCGACCGGCCAGACGTCCTCCTGCAGCCACGCGTCGAGTTCCTTGTCGTCGGCGTAGCCCCGCAGGAGCGTCATCGCGACGTGGGTGTGGGCGTTGACCAGCCCCGGGACGACGAGCCCGCCGCTCGCGTCGAGTTCCGAATCGCCGGAGACCGTTCCGGGGTCGGCCACTTCGACGACGTCGCCGGCCTCCCGGTCGACGAGCACGTCCGCCCGCTCGACGGAGAGATCGGGTCGCAGTACCTGACCGCCTGTCACGAGGAGGTCGCTCATGCCCCGTGGTTAGCCCGGCGGGTGCCTGAATCTACTCCTTCGCAGCGGGGCGCGGCGGGCCGCGACCCCGCACTGAGAGCGGCACGGGTGTCATCGGCTCGCATTCCCGATCCGGAGCGCACGACTTTTCCCGCTCGGACGGATAGCAGGTATCGATGATATCCGAGGGCTGCGAGCAGTGCGCCAAAGGCGGCAAGATGGTACTCTTTGTCTACGGCTACTGCGACCAGCGCGACTGCTTCTACTGCCCCCTCGGCGAGAACCGGAAGAACGTCAATCAGGTCTACGCCAACGAGCGGCCGGTCGAGTCCGACGAGGACGTCCTCGAAGAGGCCGAGCGCATGGACGCGCTGGGCGCCTCGATCACCGGCGGCGAACCGCAGGAGGCGATGGGCCGCACGACGCGCTATCTCTCCCTGCTGAAAGACGAGTACGGCGAAGACTTCCACACACACCTCTACACCGGCATCACGGGCGGGCGCGAGAACATGCGGCGCCTGAGCGAGGCCGGTCTCGACGAGATCCGTTTCCACCCGCCCTACGAGCAGTGGGGCGACCTGCACGGCACCGAGTGGGAGGACATCCTGTACATTGCTCGCGAAGAAGGCCTCACGCCCGCCTTCGAGATCCCCGGCATCCGCCCGGAACAGGAGTTCATCGACTTCCTCGATGAGGGCGCCGCCGACTTCTGTAACATCAACGAGTTCGAGATGTCCGACGGGAACTACCGTCGGATGCAGGAGGAAGGGTTCGAACTCCGTGACGAGCACATGAGCGCCGTCGACAGCCCGCGCGAGGAGATCCTCGACCAGATGGGCGACCACGAGAAGGTGTACTTCTGCACGAGCGTCTTCAAGGACGCCGCCCAGCACCGCCGGCGCCTCAAGCGGATGGCCCGCACGCTCCGGCGGCCGTTCGACGAGATCACCGACGACGGCACCCTCGTCTACGGGAAGGCGTGGGCCGAGCCCGAGCGCCTCGACGCGCTGGGCGTCCCCGAGGAATACTACACGGTCAAGTCCGAGCACGTCGAGATCGCGTGGTGGCTCCTCGAAGAGATGGTCGAGGAGGGCGACCTCGAAGAGGGCGAAATCGTCGAGCAGTACCCGACCTACGACGGGACCGTCGTCGAGCGGACGCCGCTGTCGAGCGGGAGTAGCGGTGCGAGCGACGGCGGGCAGTCTGCGGCCGGCGACTGACTCTGTCCGGCGCCGCAGGCGCCGGTTCATCGCATCGAGCGGAGCGAGATGCGCCTTTTTCACCCATGGTTTTGCCGTCGGGGTTCCCGCAGCGCTCGAAGAGCGCGAGGAAACCCCGTCGGGAAAAAGATGGGCGTAGACACCGCTGTCGAGCGGGAGTAGCAGTACGAGCGACGGCGGGCAGTCTGCGGCCGGCGACTGACTCTGTCCGGCGCCGCAGGCGCTGGCTGCGTACTTACTTGAGGGAGCGACGCACATCGATAGGCATGCCGCTGGGATTCACCCGCGCGGACTGGCTGTCGATAGCGGTCGCCGTCGCGACGCTGGGCGCCGGGCTGGTGCTCTGGGGGCGACTGCCCGCGGAGATGGCGATCCACTTCTCCGCGTCGGGAACGCCCGACAACTTCGTGCCGAAGGCGATCGCAGTCGCCGCGCTCCCGGCGCTGATGATCGCGCTGCCGCTCGTTCTCGACGGAGCCGCGCGCCTCGATCCACCGGAGGACCCACAGGTTATAGAGGTGGTGAAAGTCGCCACCGCTGGGCTGCTGGCGGCCGTACAGGGGCTGGTGCTGGCCTGGAACCTCGGACACGACGTCCCTTTCGACCTCTTCATGGCGGGCGTGGCGGTCTGGGCGGTCGCCCTCGTCGGCTACTCGGTGGCGCGCGAGCGCGGCTACGGCCCGGCTTAAAAGCCGGGTCGTTAGAGGGCACAGCAGGCCCGACACTGACGGCGCTGCACTGCCAGTTCGTCTCGAGGGACTCCGCCGACGGCGGTTCGCGGCGGCAGTGTCGAGAGACCACGCTGTCGCTCGGAAAAGTTCGGCAGGTCGCGAGCAAGTCGCCGCTTCCGTGTTGCCGTCGCCGGTGCTACTCCTCGCCGGGGTCGCGAACGGTCACCGTCCGGCCGTCGACGGTGACGCGCATCCCTTCGTATTCGAATTCGACGGACGCGCCGTCGCCGTGGCTGACGAGGCGGTCCAGCGCGTCGGGGTCGATCGCGTTCTTGAGCGGTTCGATCTCGTGACTGGGGGTGTTCTTCAGCGCGGCGATCGTGCGGATGAGACCGATGCTGGGGGATTCGTCCGGGCGTATCTGGCGAGTGTACGGTTCGTCTGGGGGCGTTGGCGGGGTGTCGCTGTCCTTTGCTGTCACGGTGTCGTATCCTCCGGGTGGGTTCGACGTGACCAGTCTCCGGCACTGTTCATAAATCTGACTAAATATGTACATGGCCGAGCGCCGGACCAAAGAGGTTATCTTAAGATAATTAGGAAGAAGGTTTAATGCCGAAGAAGAAGGTCGCCGTGCGAGGCCGCGACGGGACGTCGACGATGGACATCTCGATCCCTGCTGGAATCGCTCGGGAGCACGATATCGAGATCGGCGACGAGTTCGCTATCGACGCCGCGACCGACGAGAACGGGCAACTCGTGTTACAGTACACCCGTCTGGGATCGCCGGACGGAACCGCGGACTAACGGGCGCGCGAACTCGTCCCTTTGGCCCTGGGGAGGGTCGGAGCCCGACCGATGCGTGCGGTCGACCAGTCGGTCGTCCGCGATGTGCCCCGCGACCAGCGACGCATCTCGTCGGTCAGCAGCCGACGGTGTCAAAACAGCGAACGAAAACGACCGTCGATAGAACGAGTTCGAGCAGTGCCGCGCCGCTACGCCGAGAATTCAGCCTCAGATCTCGTCGGCGGTCGGGTAATCGGCCGCGAACACGTCCTCGACGAGGGGTTCGTCGTCCTCGGCGTCGGCCGGTTCGGACTCCGCAGCCGCGTCCGTCTCGTCCTCGGGGCTGACGCTGCCGGTGCGGTAGCCGTCCAGATCGAGGGTGACGTGGTCGAAGCCGAGGTCGCCGATGTACTGTCGGGCGGTGCGGACGAACTCGGGGTCGAGCGCGGCTTCGAGTTCCTCCTCGCCGACCTCGATGCGGGCGATGCCGTCGTGGTCGCGCACGCGGAACTGCTCGAAACCCCACGTCCGCAGGACGGTCTCGGCCTGTTCGATGCGCGAGAGGCGCTCCTCGGTGACCTCTAGCCCCGTGGGGATGCGCGAGGAGAGACACGCCATCGACGGCTTGTCCGCGACCGAGAGGCCGTACTCGTCGGCGATCTCCCGGACTTCCGACTTGACGATGCCGTGCTCCAGCAGCGGGGAGTAGGCGTCGAGTTCGTCGACGGCGCGCAGGCCGGGGCGGTGACCCTCGCTGGGGTCCGAGGCGTTGGTGCCGTCGCAGACGACGTCGATGTCCAGCTCCTTGGCGCGGTCGAACATCGCACCGAGGCGCATGGTGCGACAGTGATAACAGCGGTCCTCGTCGTTCTCGACGAACGCCTGGCTGTCGAGTTCGGAGAACTCGGCGATCTCGTGGCGGATACCGATCTCGTCGGCCACGCGGCGGGCGTCTTCGAGTTCCGCGTCGGGGAGCGTCTCGCTTTTCGCCGTGCAGGCGACGGCGTCGTCGCCGAGCGCCTCGTGGGCGATCGCGGCGACGGCGCTGGAGTCCACCCCGCCGGAGAAGGCGACGAGAACGCCGTCGCGGTCGGCCAGGTCGGCGCGCGCGGCGTCGAGTTTGTCGGCGACCGAAGTGCTCATCGACGGCGATTCGGCGCGAGTCGGCAAAAGCCCGTTGTTCGACTGCTCACGGCGGGGCGAACCCGTTCGGGAAACGACCGGATACGCCGTCGTCCGGTTCCCCGGCAGGTGCCTGCCACGAGTCTTTCCCGCCGGACGCTAACCCGTCGGTATGATCGACCGTTCTCGCGGCCGAATCCGGGCGCGGCGGACCCGCAGCGGCGAGCGCGCCCGTTGCCCCGGTGTCGCAGCGTCGGTGGCGAGAGAGACGGAACACAGGAACCGACCGACCGATGGCCGATAGCGCGAGCGCGACCGACGCGTCGGACGGCGCGAGCCGAGTACGGCACTGGGTGTTTCTGGACGGGAACCGCCTGCTGATCACCGGCCTGGTGAGCGTCGGCATCTTCGCGCTGACGCGGGCGCTCGTCGCGGTGGATCTGCTCGCGATCGGGCCCAAAAGCAGCGTCCCAACGACGTTCGGCAGCGGGGTCACCGCCGGCGTGTTCACGCTCATCACGCTCATACTGACGGTCAACCAACTCATCTCCTCGCAGGTGTTCGGCGGTCCCGCCTCGTTGCAGAGCCGCTACGAGAAAGGCGAGGAGTTACGCGACTCCGTCGCGGACCTCGCCGGTCGAACCACCGTGCCCGTCGAGAGCGCCGATTTCGCCGCCGCGATCGGTTCCGCGCTCGACGACCGGGCGGAATCGCTCCGAGAGTCCGCCCGGAACCGGACGGACGTGAGCGACGACGACCTCGCCTCGCTCGCTCGCGGCGTGTCCACCTTCGCCGACGGTATCAGCGGCGTGTCCGCGGACATGGAACCGATCGACGTCGTCTCGGCGACCGCCGGGTCGGACTACGCGCGACTCCGCAGCGAGGTCCGCGCCGTCGCGACGGCGAACGAACTGCCGAACCAGGTCGACGACGACCTCGATGCGATCGTCGAGCTGATCGGACACCTCTCGGTGTTCCGTCAGTTGTACAAGACGTTCGCGCTCCATCAGGAGCTCGCGAAGCTCTCCCGACAGATCATGTACGTCAGCGTCCCCTGCCTGCTGGTCGCCCTGTACGTTCCCATGCTCTATCGCTCGAACGCCGTGACCGTCCCCCGGTCGCTGCTCCCGTGGCTCCTCAGCGGCGCAGTCGCGGTCGTGCTCGTACCGCTCGTCCTGCTGGTGGTGCGACTGCTGCGGGTGTCGACGGTGATGCGTTACACGGTGTCGGTCGCGCCGTTCGCGCCCCCGGACGACTGGCCGTGGAACGAGTGAGGGGCAGCGAGCGGACGGATCGATGCGCGCTGATCGACGGACGGGCGCGGATCGACACGCCGGCGACGCGGCGGGGGATTTTTCTCCACCGGTGCGAATACAGGCGGTAGATGGACATCGAGACGATCCCCGGGGTCGGCGAGAAGACGGCCGAAGCGCTCTCGGCGCTCGACGATCCCGAGCGTGCGCTCAGCGACGGGGACGTGGCCACGCTGTCGCGCGCACCGGGCATCAGCGACGGTCGGGCGGCCCGCATCGCTCGCGCGGCCATCCGGAAGCGCCACGGCGACCCCGGCGGGTTCGCCGCGACCTCGCGCGCCCAGGAGATCTACCGTGACGCCCTCGATCTGGTCGCCGACCACGCCGTCACCCGCTACGCCGAACGCCGACTGGAGACGTTCTACCCCTCGCCCTCCCCATCCCGCGTCGAAGAGGCCCGGGAGTTCGCCGCCCGCGCCGTCGAGCGCGACCCCGATCCGGAGGTCCGCGGCGCCCTCGCCGGCGTCGAGCCCCTCGAATCGCCGCCGAACGTCCGCGTCCGCGACCGCTGTCTCGCCACCACCGACGCCGAGACCTACGCTCGCGCCCAAGAGGCCCTCCCCGAGGTAAGCGTCGAGATCGTCGACGACGCCCGCGGCCTCGCGGACCTCGCACGGGGCTACGCCACCGTCGTCGCGCTCGACGATGCCTTCACCGGCGTCGAGGTCGACGGCGACGTCCGCGTCGAACCCGACGCCCTCGACGACCCCGCGACCGTCGTCCCCGAGCGCACGCTCGCTTTCTTCGCGCACAACCGCAACCGCCTGCGGGCCGCCGTCGAGGTCCACCGCGCCGCCGACCTGGAGCCGCCCTGCGACCTCGACAAGCTCGAAGACGCTCTCTCCCGCATCGACACCGAGGGCAACGTCGCCGACGACGAGGAACTGAAGCGCCTCCAGAACGCCGTCGACGACCTCGACGCCGCCGTCTCGACCGCCGAGAGCGTCGCCAACGACCGCCTGCGGGAGGCCATCGAGGAGCGCGACGTCACCATCGAGGGCGCGGACCTCCTCTCGTTGGTCGAGCAGGGCGCCGGCGTCGACTCGCTGCTCCAGCGCGAACTCGCCGACGAGTACGCCGCGGCCGTGACCGACGCTCGCGAGCACCTGATCGACGCCCTCGGCCTCGACGACTACGCCGACGTCGCCCGGCGGGCGTTCCCCGACCAGCCGACCTTCCCCGTCCAGCGCGACGAGGAGGTCGTCTCCCGCCTGCGCGAGGAACTCACCACCGCCCGCGACCGCCGCGCGACCCGCCTCAAACGGGAGGTCGCTACCGACCTCGCCGACGCCCGCGAGGACGCCGACGCCCTCGCCGAGGCCGCGCTCGAACTCGACGTCGAACTCGCCATCGCCCGCTTCGCCCGCGAGTACGACTGCACCATGCCGGAGTTCGGCGGTAGCGGCATCGCCATCGAGGGCGGCCGCTCGCCCCTGCTCGACGTCCCCTTCGACGAGGTCGACCCCGTCGACTACGAGGTCGAAGGCGTCGCCCTCCTCACCGGCGTCAACAGCGGTGGGAAGACCTCCGTCCTCGATCTCGTCGCGCTGACGGTCACGCTCGCGCACATGGGCCTGCCCGTCCCCGCAGACGCCGCCCGCGTCGAGCAGGTCGAGGAACTGCACTACCACGCCAAGACCCAGGGGACCCTCGACGCCGGCGCCTTCGAGTCCACCCTCCGGGAGTTCGGGGCGCTCGTCGACGAGATCCGCTCGGGCGACGGGGGCGACGTACTCGTCCTCGTCGACGAACTGGAGAGCATCACCGAGCCCGGCGCGAGCGCGAAGATCATGGCCGGCATCCTCGAGGCGTTCGACGAACGGGAGGCCACCGCCGTCTTCGTCACCCACCTCGCCCGCGAGATCCAGGAGTCCGCCCGCACCGACCTCGACGTCGACGGCATCGAAGCCGAGGGGTTGGTCGACGGCGAACTCAAAGTCGACCGCTCGCCGGTCAAGGACGTCCTCGCGCGCTCGACCCCCGAACTCATCGTCGAGAAACTGGCCGACGAACGCGACGGCTTCTACGTGGAACTCCTGGAAAAGTTCGACTGAGGAATTCGAGGGATGGCGCGCGCTGTCGCGAGTCTCGTCTCGCGACGACATCGTGCGAGGGATGAGCGATGGAGCGAAGCGACTGAGCGAATCGGTTGGGGAGGCGTGTGGCCGTCTGCGGTGCAGTGCGGTCGCGGTGCTGTTTCCTGGTGGATTGAAAGGGCGAGGCGGGCTCGCGTTCATGTAGTCGCCTGCGCGGGCCACTATCCGCGCGGGCAGTGCGGAGAGCGCGGATATCCCGCCGCAGCGACCGCGAGCGCGCCGAGGGCTTTCATCTCTCAGCCCACGATGCGGTTGCGGTCACTACAACTCCTAGCGGACGCCATGCGAGTGATCAGCGCTCACTCCGGACTACGGGAAAACCAGCAACTGCTCACTCTCGACGCTGGTACCAGTCGAGCGCAGCCACAGTAGCCTCGAAGGCGAGGATCAGGCCGACCACCACACCAGCCGACTCGGCCGTCGAGAGGTCGACGGCGTCGATGCGCTGGAGCAGCACGGGGTCGGGGCTCCCGAGGTAGCCGATGGCCAGCGAGAGGGGCCAGACGGCCACTCGCGCCCGGGCGAACGTCCGGTAGGCGCGGCCGGTGCGGCGGGCGCGGCGGGCGAGATACAGCGCGGCCTCGTAGAGCGCGATGAGGGAGAGGCCGATCAAAAGCGGCGTCATCTGGGTCACGCCGAACTCCGCGAGCGCCGACGTGACTTCCGCCGGGAGCTGGTCGTAGTAGCCCGATGGGAGCGGGGCAGTGCTGACTGCGTAGCCGGCGACGACGGCGGCCAGCCAGACGAACGGCCGGCGGGCCGCGAGGTCTGCGGCCTCGACCGCGGTCGCCTCGCCCGTCCAGTACAGCAGCAGGAGCGTGCCCTCGAACAGCAGGATCATCGTCGCGGCGACGAGGATGGGGGCCATGCCGGTCGGGTCCGGGCTGAAGAGGAAGGCGACGGTGGCGAACCCGCCCCAGAAGTAGATGCGCCGCGCCGCGAGCCAGCGCCGCGAGGTGACGCCCATCATCACCGCGAGCATGATGAGCAGCGGGATCTGGAAGACCAACGCGAAGAAGCCGAGCATCATCACGATGAGGTTGAACGTCTCGGTCAGGCTGAAGGTGATCTCGGCGGCCTGGCCCGTGTAGCCGGTGAAGTACGCGAACAGCGTCGGGAGCACGAGCAGGTACGCGAAGAACACGCCGACGAACGCGAGGACGAGGCTGGTCGGGACGGAGGCGAGGTAATAGCGTCGTTCGCGGGGGTAGAGACCGGGGCGCATGAACAGGTACGATTCGTAGACGGTCACCGGGAGCGCGACGATGAAGCCGACCAGCGAGGCGACCTTCAGGCGGGCGAACATCAGCGCGAGCGGGTGGAAGAGGTACGGGCAGGCGGCGTCGGCCGAGGTGGCCGTCGTCGGACACGCCGACGCCGAGCCGGGCAAAAACGAGTACCACAGGAAGTTGATCATGCGGTCGGCGAAGGGGAACGCCAGTCCGGACACCAGCGCCATCACGACGACGACGACGCCCAGCCGGCGGACCATCTCCTCGATGTGCTGGGCCAGGGGCATCTCCTGGTCGTCCGGCGCACCGACGTCCTCGGGCGCGGGCGGTGCGCCCTCGGCCGGCCCGCCCGTCGAGGGGTTCGCGTGGGGGTTGATGTCGCCGCCGAACTCCGTGGACGCACCGGACCCGCCGTCGGCCGCCGCGTCGCTCTCCTCGTCGTCGACTGTGGCCGCACTATGCTCGCCGGCGCCCGCGTCGCCACCCGAGTCCGGCGGACTGCCGGTCTCGGCGGCGGCGGAGCCGGGGCCGGCGTCGTCCGGGCGATTGTCCGGGTGGTCGTCCGTCCAGACGGGGTCGGGCGACTCGTCGTGAGAATCGTCGTCGCCGTCGGACGCGGAGGGGTCATCGGTCGTGTCGTCCGCGTCGTCGGACGAATCGTCCGTATCGTCGGAGTCGTCGTCCGCGGAACTGTCGTCCGGGAGCCCGCCGGTTCGTCGGTCGGTCAGCGGATCGGAGCGGTCCGACGAGTCGTCACCGCGCTCGTCGTGCGGACCGGCGGCTTCCTCGTCGTCGTCCGCGTCGCCGGGCCGCTCGTCAGTCATTCGTCGCCGGGTTTGCGCTCCCCTATTGTAAGCCTTCTTTTCGCGGACACGCTAGCCCACCCTCGAGCGCGCCGCTCGGGCTATCGAAGGGCCGTTCGAGCCGCGATCGCGGTCTCGTGATGAATAGATTGATAACAGTCACTCGGTTACCACTCCCCGAGATGGCTGCCGCGATCGACGAGGACACCAAACGGACCGTCGCACAGGGTCGCGCGACCCTCGGGTCCATGATCGGCAGCGCCCGCGAAGACCTCCAGAAGGCGTTCATGGTCTTCGTCATCGGGTTCATGGGGACGTTCTACGCCCTGCGGCTCTACGTCTGGGACCAGCTCAAGGCCGACCTGAACCCCCAGGAGCTCGCGAATTCGGATAAAGTGGTCAAGATCGTCGCCACGACGCCGTTCGACGTGATCCTGTTGCAGGCGAAGATCGGGATGGCAGTCGGCGTCCTGATGGCGATCCCCGTCGTCATTTACTACGGCCGCGACGCCCTGCGCGCCCGGGGCTGGTGGCCGGCCGAGGACGTCCCGAAGTGGAAACTCGCCTTCCCGGTGATACTGTCCGTCGTCCTCTTCCTCGCGGGCCTCGCGTACGCCTACTACCTGTTCTTCCCGCTCATGCTCGGATTCCTCGCCGGCAACGCCGCGACCGCCGGCTTCCAGCCCTCCTGGTCCATCGTCAAGTGGACCCAGTTCATCGCCTTCCTCGGCCTGTCGTTCGGCCTCGCGGCGCAACTGCCGCTGGCGATGAGTTCGCTGTCGTACCTGCGCATCCTCAGCTACCAGGCGATGCGCGACCGCTGGCGGTACGCGGTCATGGCGATTTTCGTCTTCGGCGCGTTCTTCTCGCCGCCCGACCCGCTCACCCAGATCATGTGGGCGCTCCCGCTGGTCGGCCTCTACGCCTTCAGCCTCGCGCTCGCACGCTTCGCCGAACTCCTCCGCCGGTCGGCCGACGAGGTCTCGACCGGGCAGGTCATCCGCAGCTACTGGAACCAGCTGGCCGGCATTGCCCTCCTGACCTTCGCCGCGGGCTACCTCTTCGTCACCCGCTACGGCGTCGCCGCGATCAACGACCTGCTCGCCAGCCTCCCCGAGAAGTACCAGCGCGGCCCTTACCCCAGCCTCGCAGAGCTAACCGGGCTGGACCCCCAGCTGGTCGCCGCGCTCGTCGGCCTCGGCGTGATGGCCGTCGCGCTCGTCGCCGCGCTGTTCGTCTTCGCGATCCGCGAACTCGACGCGGCCCGCGACCCCACGGAGCCGACGGGGTCGCCCGCCGATATCGACCTGCTCGCCCTCGACGCGGCGGCGATCCCCGCGACGCCCCCGGAGCGCTTCGAGGAGATGGACGAGGGCGAAGCGACCGAACTCGCTCGCGAGGCGCTGCAGGAGCAGGAAGACCCCGACAAGGCACAGGCCATCCTCGACCGCTTCGACGAGATCCAGGAGGCCCAGGAACAGCGCGCCGAAGCCGAAGGCGGCGACGGGGCGACTGGCACGGACACCGACGACGAAGACGAGGGCGGCATCTTCACCTCGACGACCGCGGGCGTGGTCGACTCGTTCACCGAGGAGGAGACGACCGAGGACGACATCGGCGGCTACTACTACGACATCGCGTTCATCCTCGAGAGCCTCACCTCGCGGGCGTTCCGTATCGTCGGCCTGTTCGGCATCGTGATGGCCGCGACGTTCGTCTTCCTCTACCAGGGCGGGATCGGGCGGCTCCAGCGGATCTTCTTCAGCCGGATGCCCGAGAGCCAGGAAGTGCAGGCCAACATCGTGACGCTCCACCCCGCCGAGGCGCTCATCTTCGAGATCAAGTTCGCGACGTTGCTCGGGCTCGTGGCGACGCTTCCGCTCATCCTCTACTACATCTGGCCGCGGCTCAAAGAGCGCGGGCTCGTCGGCGGCGACCGGCGCGTCCTCGGCGCGTGGGCCGTCTCCCTGCTCGTCGGCATCGTCGGCGGGAGCCTGCTCGGGTTCCTGTACATCGCACCGGCGATCATCTCGTGGCTCGCGGCCGACGCCATCCAGTCGAGCATGGTCATCTACTACCGGATCAACAACTTCGGCTGGCTGGTCGTCGCCACTACCGTCGGCGTCGGCCTGCTCGTCGAGGTGCCCGTGACCATGTTCCTGTTCCACCGCGGCCGCCTGATCACCTTCCAGACCATGTTCGACCGCTGGCGGACGGTCGTCATGGCCATCATCGTGACGGCCGCGTTCCTCACCCCCTCCAGCCTGCTCACCATGCTCGTGTTCTCCATCCCCACGGCGCTCGCGTACATGGTCGGCCTCGCGCTCCTGTGGGTCTACACCCTCGGCGGCCGCCGCTCCCCCCGTCGAGAGGGCGAAGCCGCCGACTGACGAGGCCGGCGCTCGCGCCTCGGAGACACCCGAGGACCGTTCACTCTACTCTCAAAATGATTTCACGCCGTTCCGACCCCGGATAGCCCGCGGCTCGTTCGCTGCGGCACTCGATGAGCACCCGCGATCCGCTGTCTCCCATCGTCGAATTTCCGTCGGTAACCCTGCATCTACGACCTCCAGGAACAAAACATGTTCGGCGATTTCATGTCGGTGGGAATGCTGACACGGCATACCACCCCCGGGTTCGTAGCTCGCCGCGACCGGTCGGAGTGGGCTTCCGGGCCGCGCTGGGCCGCTCCGACGACCGCCCTACCCAGTCATGATCGACCCAGTCATCGCCAGCCGGTTCCAGTTCGCACTGACGACGATCGTCCACATCATCTTCCCCGTGATGAGTATGGGCCTCGCTCCGTTTCTCGTCTATTTCACGTGGAAGGAGATCCGCGACGGCGATCCCATCTACGAGCAGCTGCGGCGGTTCTGGACGAAGATCTTCGCCCTCTCGTTCGTCGTGGGGACGGTGACCGGGATCGTCCTGGAGTTCGAGTTCGGGACGAACTTCGCCGCGTTCTCGACGATCGCCGGCGAACTGTTCGGCGGCCCGCTCGCGCTGGAGGGGATGATGGCGTTCATGCTCGAGGCGACCTTCCTCGGCGTGTTCGTCTTCGGCCGCGAGCGCGTCGGCGACCCCCTGTACTTCGTCTCCGCGGTCGCCGTCGGTCTCGGGACGTGGCTCTCGGCCGTCTGGATCCTGATCGCCAACTCCTGGATGCAGACCCCTCGCGGGTTCGAACTCGTCGAGTCCGGCGGCCGCGAGGTCGTCCGGCTCACCGACCCGCTCGCCGCCTATCTCAACCCGCGCTTTCCCTACATGTTCGTCCACATGCAGAACGCAGCCGTGCTCTCGGTGGCGCTCGTGATGGCGGGGATCGGCGCCTACTACGTCTTCCGTCACCACGTCTGGGGAACAAACGTCCCGAATCGCCGGTTCTGGGAGCGCACGCTGAAGATCGCGCTCGTCGCGCTGGTGATCACCGCCCCCTTCCAGGTGGTCCACGGCGACGTCTACGCCCGCCACGTCTCCGAGAGCCAGCCACAGAAGTTCGCCGCAATGGAGGCCGTCTGGGAGACGGACTCGTACGTCCCCGAGTACATCGTCGCGTTCCCGACGAGCCTCGACGACATCGCGGACCCGAAGGCCAAGGACATCTTCGGCATCGGGATCCCGGGCGGCGCCTCGTGGCTCGCCAGCGGGGGTGACGCGCAGGCGACGATCACCGGACTGAACGAATTCGAGGGCGCTCCACCAGTCGCCGTCGTCTTCTGGTCGTTCCGGATCATGGTCGCGCTCGGCTGCTGGTTCGTCCTCCTCGCGTTCTGGGGCGCAGTCCGGTGGTACCGCGGCGGCCTCCTCGATGACGACCTGCTGCACAAGGCGCTGATGGGATCGGCGCCGCTCGGGGTCATCGCCGTCGAACTCGGATGGGTCGTCACCGAGGTCGGTCGACAGCCGTGGGTGATCCAGAACGTCCTGAAGACCGGCGACGGGGTCTCACCCGGCCTCACCGGCGGCGAGGCGACCCTGACTCTGGCCGGGTTCGCTGCCGTCTACCTCGGCCTCTTGACCCTGTACGGCTACGTCTTCGCCCGGATCGTCCGCGCCGGCCCGCCCGGCGGCGACGACCTGCGTAGCGTCGATGCGGACGACATCGACGCCCCCCTCGCACCCGGGGTGACCGTCGATGACTGAGCCCGTCGCGGCCGCGGCCCTCGGGGCGGGTTCCGCACCGGCGCTCTCGCTCGCCGACGGCCCCCTGTTCGGGCTGCCACTGCCCGACCTGTGGTTCGGCCTCCTCTTTTTCATCCTGGCCGTGTTCCTCGTCCTCGACGGGTTCGATTTCGGCGTCGGCGCGCTGTTCGCCACCCGATCGAACCCCCACGAGCGCGAGCAGTTGATCGCCGCTATCGGCCCGTTCTGGGACGGCAACGAGGTGTGGCTGGTCGTCTTCGGCGGCGCGATGTTCGCCGCGTTCCCGAGCGTCTACGCGGCGCTTTTCAGCCGCCACTACCTGCTCATGTTCGCCATCCTCGGCGCGCTCATCCTCCGCGGGCTCGCACCCGAACTGTACGAACAGCGCGAGGACGGCGTCTGGCGGCGGTGGTGGGGCCGCGCGTTCGTCGTCGGGAGCGTCGCCGCGCCCCTGTTCCTCGGGCTGTTCGCCGCCAACTGGGTGCTCGGCGCGACGCACATCCTCACGATCCCCGGTCTCGTCGTCGGTCTCGCCGTCGTCGCGCTGACCGTCGTCGACGGCGCGGCGTTCCTCCGTCTCAAGACCCGCGGCGACCTGCAGGCAGACCTCGAACGGGCCGGCCTGCGTGCGCTCGTCGCGTACGTCGCCCTCGTCGTGCTCGCGCTCGGCGTGATCTACGCGACGAGGCCGGCAGTCCGCTCGGCGCTCACCTCGCCACTCGCGCTCGCGCTCGTCGGCCTGACGGTCGCGCTGGCCGCGGGGTACGCCGTCGCGATGCGCCGCGACCGGCACCTCCCGGCGTTCGCGGCCGCGACGGGCCTGGTTTTCGCCCTCGTCGGCGTCGTCGCGCGCCTGACCTACCCCTACATGGACCGCGCGGTCGGGACAACCGTCGACGGCGCGATCGTCTCGACGCTCCCGCTGAACCTCATGTCGATCGGCGCCGCCGTGTTGCTCCCGCTCGTGTTCACCTACTTCGCGGTGCTGTACTCGACGTTCAGCGGTCCGATCGAAGCGGGGGAGACCTACTGATGAGCGCCGCCGTCTCCGACGGGTCCGCCTCGCTTGTCTCCCGGACGCTGATCACCTGGCTCGAACTCACCGTCGTCGGCATCACGGGCGGAGCCGTCGGCGCGGCGGTCGGCGGGCCGCCCGCGTTCGTCGCGTACCTCCTGACGACGCTCCTCTCCGTCGGAGTCCTGTTCTACAACGTCGCCGCTCTCGTCGACGCGCGGACCGGGTCCGACGAGCGCGACGAATCCCCGTCGCCGAAAACCGGCTGACTGCTCGGCCAGCGCCGTCCGAAGCGATCCGCCTATATTCTTCAGGGGGTATCTGGGGAATATCATGCCGAAGATAAGCGTGGAAGTACCCAAGGAACTGCTCGACGATCTGGACGAGCACGTCGGGGAGGACGGCAAGTTCGTCAACCGGAGCGAGGCCATCCGGGCGTCCATGCGGAAGACGCTCGACGTGCTCGACGACATCGACTCCCGGCAGGGCCGGATGGAGGAGGAGCGATGAGCGAGCCGCGCCCGGCGCCGTCGCCGGTGCAGGTCGGGCTCATCGGCCTGTTCGTCACCGCGATCGTCACGGCGCAGGTGACCGCCTCGAAGCTCTTGCAGTTCCAGTTGCCCGTCGACCTGCCGCTTGCCGGCGATGCGCTGGTGCTCCCGGGCGCGGCGCTGGCGTACGCGCTTACCTTCTTCGCTTCGGACTGCTACTCGGAGCTGTACGGCCGCAAGGCCGCCACCGTCGTCGTCAACGTCGGTTTCGCGATGAACTTCGTCCTGCTGCTGCTGGTCTGGAGCACCATCGAGGCGCCCGCGCTCCCGCAGGTCGCGGACGGACAGATCGATCTGGCGGCGTTCCGAAGCGTCCTCGGCTCCAGCACCTCCATCGTCGTCGCGAGCCTCTCGGCGTACGTCGTGAGCCAGAACTGGGACGTCTTCGCCTTCCACTGGATCCGCGACGCGACCGACGGCGAGCACCTCTGGCTGCGCAACATCGGCTCGACCGCCACCAGCCAGCTCATCGACACGGTCATCTTCATCCTCGTCGGCTTCGTCCTGCTGGGCGGCACCTCCCCCTCCGGCGCCGTCGCGCTCATCGCCGGCCAGTACGTCTTCAAGCTGCTCGTCGCCGTCGTCGACACGCCCTTCGTCTACGCCGTCGTCGCCGCCGTCCGCTCGCGGAAGACCGCTTCCGCGACCGCCTACTCCCGACCGGAGTGACCGGACAACGCTGCCCCGCACGCTCTCCGACGCCGGCCCGCGCCCGTTCCCGTCCCGCCCCACACAATTATGCCGGTAGCGCACTTCTCGGGGGTATGAATATGGAAGCGGACGCCGTTCTGGAGGAACGGCCGGTCGTGGCGACGGTCGTCGTCGCGCTCGTCGCGACAGTGGCCTACGCCGGGATCCAGCTCGTCGGCGACGGCTCGGTCGCCGTTGCCGAAACCGCCTCGTTCGTCCTCGTGTTCACGCTCGTCTACGTCGCCGGCGCTCGCTATCTCCGCGATCGCGCCGATGCCGAGTCCGACGCCTCGTTCTCGGACGAGTCCGCCGAGTGACTCACTCCAGAAAGCGATCCAGCCCGGTCTGGCGACGGGCGACGCCGTCCGGATCCGGTTCCCACGCGCTGCGGCGCGCCCTGATCGCGGCCGTGTCGACCGCTTGCTGACCCTCGTCGGCCGCCCCGTTCTCTTCGTCGTCCCCTCGCTCGCCCTCGACGGGTTCGTACCCCGGGCACTCGGGACCGCAGTCGACGACCGGGCGGACGACGCCCCCCTTCCACTCGCACCACGGGAGCCCGGCGTCGGCGTACTCGGCCGGGTCGGCCGCGCTGGCGTCCCAGCGCTCGCAGTCGGGGGCGTCGTAGGTCCGCCAGCCCTTGCCGTAGGCGCGCTCGGCGATGCGGCGGCGCTGGCGGCGCTTCTCGGCGACAGTGACCGGACGGACGTTCGTCCGGCCCGCCTCCCGGTCGATCAGTTCGATGCCGGGCCCGTCGGTCGCCAGCGGTTGGGCCTCGCGGACGACCTCGCGCTCGCCCGTTTCGGGGTCGAACCGCCAGACGCCGACCTCCTCGGGGAAGCGGTTGAGGTGGGCGCCGGTGACGTAGGTCTCCGTCGCGAGGACCACCCGGTCGAACAGACCGAGCGAGACGTCGATACGCAACTGGTCGCGCAGATCTCCCGGCCGATCGAGGTCGGGTTTGTTCTCGATCCCCACGAGCGAATCGAACCAGTCGGGATAGCGGACGGTCTGGCGGACCGCCGTGGTCGATCCCGCCCGTTCGCGTTCGAAAAAGCCCAGTTCGACCGCCCGGTCCGCGATCGCGCGGGCGCGCTCGGGATGACAGTCGAAGGCGTCCGCCGCCGGGCGGGCGGTCCCGGGACCGACGTCACTCTCGATGGCCAGTGGCGGGATGGTCTGGGGCGTGATCGCCGCGCGGCGGTCGAACTCGCGACCCGGGTCGACGCAGACCACGTCGGCGACCCGCCCACCGTGGATCGCGGCGCCGAGTTGCCGCGCGACGATGCGGTCCGGCCGCTCGAGATGGGCGCACAGCGCGAGTTCGAACGCGAACTCCTGCACAGAGACGGGTTGGCGCGAGCGGATATAAGCGCGACGCGTCGGGGGAGTGTCCCTATCGAGAGACCACCCAGATCCGGCGAGAGGAGCCTAGTGACCCCATCGGTACACTTTTGATCGGTGGTGAGTAACTGGCAACGAACAGAGGGTGACGTGGGAAATGGGAACTATCGAAGCGACGGGGAGAGGGCAGTCCGGCATCATCGGCATGGTGATCCTGATCGGACTGGTACTGGCGGGGGCAGTGCTGGTCGTGGCGACCGGCTCGACTGCGATCAACGACATCCAGCAGGACCGGGCGGACACGAGTTCGCAGGTCCTCATGGAGGGAGTCGACTCGGATCTCGCGACGCTGACGAGTTCGGAGTACTCCGCGCGGGATCGGTTCTCGCTCGGCGACCTCGAACGGAACGACGCCCGGTTGCGACGCTCGGGCTCGTTGAACGTCACGGTCAATCGGAACGGGACCTGTGCGACAAACATCACGCTGAGTTCGATCCGCTACGAGAACGACGAGGGCCAGACCGTCGCCTACGAAGCCGGTGGCGTCTGGACGGCCGGCGACGGCGGGAGCGCGATGCAGACCGCGCCCGACGTCCGGTATCGCAACGGGAGCCTCGACGTCGCGGTGACGAACCTCACGGGCGACGTGAACACCGACCAGAACCAGGCGTTCTACAACGCGAGCACGTCCCAGCGCGAGTCCACCGAGCGCTCCCAGCAGGTGATCACCGGGACCTGCGCCCGGCCCGACAACGTCACCGTGAAAGTCCAGAGCGACTTCTACGTGGGATGGGGCGCCTACCTGAGCGACGAGTTAGGCGTCGAGACCTCCGTCTACGACTCGAACCGGACTGCCATCGCCTACCTCAACCAGAGCAAGCTCCCGCGACGCGTCGACGACAGCCGCAATCACGTCATCAACGTCTCCGGCGCGCCGTACATGGACGAGGTCGAAATCGACGGGAACACGATCCGGGTCACGAAGAACACCTCCAACGACTACAGCACCTACGTCGAGGCGCTGTCGAAGAACCGGATCGACATCGGGCAGATCAGGCGCATCGAGAACGCACAGAACGTCTCCGGTGCACCGCTAGACGTGGTGTTCGTCTTCGACGAATCGGGATCGATGGGAGATCCTGCCGACCCCGATTGCGACGATAGTTGCCAAACGAAGCGTGAAGCGGCGATTGAGGCCACTCAAAACTTCACTGACGCCCTCAACAGTTCACGAGATCGAGTCGGACTGATCGGTTTTCAGGAGGACGCCTCTGGGCGGGCACACTACTACCGGACTGGCGGGTACTATTTGACGAACGATTTCGCCCAGTTCGACGCAAACACGGTGAACGAAATTATCGCCGACGGATACACGTACGTCTGGGCTGGGCTTCGCGACTCCAACCAGCTGCACCACCTGAAGAGTAACCAGACGAGAGAGCGCGTCGTCGTTCTTCTTTCTGACGGGGAAAACAACTGTGACGGCTGTTCCGTCGAAATAGACGGTCGACCCGAGGATCCCGACGATGCGACGGAGATATATGCTGACAAGGCGGCCGAGATGGGTGTCACCATCCATTCAATCGGCTTTGGACCGGGCAGGGACGAATCGCTGCTCCGGTACATAAATGAGACTACAGGAGGCCAGTATTATTACGCAGACGACGCCGAGGAACTGAACGATGCGTTCCAGAACATCGCGAGTCGAGTCTCGAGTACCCGTCAGATCGCTCGGATGCCCACGTCAACGAGTCTACAGACAGGGGCAGGCCAGACGTACGCGCCCCAGATCGCCGGCGACACCGACCGGATCGCCGTCAATACCTCCGGTGGAGCGCGATACCTGAACATTAACGATCCGACTGCGCCGACGCTGTTCAGTCACGGGTTCGCGCTCGCCGACAACGAATCGCTGACGATCAACGCCTCGACCTACAACTGCGCCGAATGGCGTGGCACCGGGATCACGCGGTCGCACAACGGTTCGTCGTACCAGGTCACTCGCTGTACGAACATGACGACTCAGGATACAACTATCGGAGACGAAGAGAGTGAGGTAGATGTCTACCGCGACGGCAGCAACATGACCGACTTCTTCGAGGGCGACGACCCGGCGTGGTGGCAAGAGAACGTCACGGATGCCATCGATTCCCGGTCCGATGTCCGACTCAACACGACGAGCAACATTATCAGCATGAAAAGCAACCAGGCGCTTGTCGTCCTGAACTACCCCGACGGGACGAACTCGACGAACCACCTTGCACTCCTCTATCAAGTTGGGCTCGCCGAATCCGAAGCGCGGCCGGAAGGCGTTATCAACATCAGGGTCAACAACGTCAAGGTCTCGTCCTGAGCAACGACATCGGGAGCCTGTAGTTTCTTGGTACCCACAGTCCCCGGATATCTTTCTATTCACCGGTCGATCAAACAGTACTCTACACCGAGAGTCCGTACTGCAAGTACTGACTTGCACGATAGAACGGGAGGCCACTCGGAAACGACACTCGAAACGGTAGACGACTGTTATGTACCGAACGACACCGAAATGACGGTCTCCCGGACGTACATCGCGTCGATGCCGTCACAACGATAAGCGTCCGAGGTGGGGTCGGCAGTCCAGTTCCCAGTTTTCTCGAAATGACGATCCCAGGCGTTGGACCGCGAAGAGTCGACAGTGACGAACAACTCTTCGGCCTCCTCGATGCTGTCCTCGCCAGTCCGATTCTTCGGGAAGCGGAGCGCCCGTGTCTCGGCCGTCCCGGTGACCGACACGTAGTCCCCGCTGATCTTGTCGGTCGACTCCGAGACGACGCGAACGACCGAGACGACGGCCCGATCTTCCGTGCAGGTCATCGGCGACTCCTCGACGATTGCGATGTTGTCCTGACTGTAGGTCCTGAAGACGGCTCCGTTCTCGTAGGTGATCGTGGTCCCGTCGCTCTCGTACTGGAGTCCGCCGACATCGAACTCGCGATCGAAGTCAGTATTCTCTGCCTCGACAGTCACCGTTGGGCCGTCGACCACCGCTAGTGACCCACCTGATAGAGACAGCTCGTTCGTCCTGACGTTCGCACGCTGTTCTTGGAGTTGCTCGAAGCTCGATGCGACCTGTTCCATCCCTGCCTCCGCGTTGTCCAGCCGCTGCTGCTGGCTCAGGTCGTCGAACTGCGGATAGCCCATCGTCGCCACCAGCCCGACCGAGACGACGATGATCGAGAACGTGAGCGTGAATCCGACGAGATTTCGGACCGCACGCTCGTCATCGTGGAGTCTCATGAGTCCCCCGCGAGTCCGACCTTGTGGAGCACCGGACTCTTGACCACCGAAGCGGAGTCAAACTCGATCTTCAGTCGGAAGTTACTCGCCTCGTTAGGGAGACCGTCAACGGCGACCCTGTGCTGACCGTCACGTAACGAGATCTTTTCGCTTACGTCGTCGGAAGGGTCACCGTAGTCACTGTCACCGTCCGTATCCGCGATGACTGTGACGTTGATCGATGTCGCCTCCGGAATCGACGCGTTGTACTGTAGCGCCATATTCGAGGAATCGAGATTTTGCGACCCGCCCTTCCAGTCGGTTTGCAGTATCCCACTCCGTTCGTAGAGACCCTCAACTTCTGAGTCGTCCAGTGCTCTGTCGTAAACGCGAATCTCGTCGATCTTGCCGTCGAAGTGACGACCGCCGGTACGATCATCGATATTGCTAGCAATACCGATATCGCGGTGAGTCTCGGCAATCTTCTGCGCGTATGTCGTCGTCTTTAGCTCACCATTGACGTAGGTTTTTATAGTCCCCCCGGGCCTCCGCCAATTCTCTTCGAAAACACCAACAATATGATACCATCGGTTCGATTCAAGACCCTGCCACCATGCATTTGACCGCCAGTAATCATCATAGATAGTAAATCCGGGGCGGTTCCCATCTGTTAAGTGGAGATTGTACGACCGATCCGAATGCTGGAAGAGAGCTCGATACCCACTCTGTTCTGAGTCTTTATTAACCCACATCGAGACAGTGACTTCGTCGGTATCACTCATCTCGAGCGTCGGATCGTTCTCGATCGTGAGGTGATCATCGTCCCCGTCGAAGCGATACGCCTGCGTTCCAAAGACCCCTAATCCAGTACCGGGATCATTTTCCTCGGACGCATGGTTGCCGTTTCCAGAAGCATCATCGGGAGTGTCATCTAGCGGCCAATAACCCATTAGCCCGCTGCCTGAAGCCGGATAACCGATCGTGACACGATCAGCCTGCCGATCCCCAAGCGATCGGTGAACAACGCCATATGAATCCCCGTCATCCCAGTCGCTGGCGTCCTGCCAGACGTAGTCGTCACCGTCGAACAGGGTCACCGTCCTGTTAATCGATTTCGACCCGAGCGTCTCGTAGGCCGAAACCCCGTCACGTTCAGCTACCGTCAAATTCGCCTTGACCGTCCCGCTGGTGAGCGTATCCACATAGTTTAGTTCGTGCCGATAGTCTCCCGATGCCGTTTGCACGACGTTGTCGATCCCGGACTCGGTTCCGCTGAGATCGCCGCCGAGATCGGCTTCGATCGTGTCCAATTTCTGATCCGCAACGACGACGAGATCGACGCGGTCATTGTCCGATCCCTGCTCGGTCTCAATACGGAATTCTTCGACGTTCGTACTCCCCGCGGTATCCGTGAATACCGTCGAGTTCATTCGGCCAGCTACCTGGTATCGGACACCGATATCGAACTCCGTACCGGTCAGGTCGCTGTTCCCCGCAAACGCCCCGGTCCAGATTTCCGCGCTTTCGCCGTGACTGAGAGAGACTCTCTCCTCTAGTTCAACGACAATTCCACCGGACGAAACTTCGGGCTTCAGATCCGTGATTGAATCAGCCCGCCCGTTATCTCCGTGTTTGGCCACAACGATCTCGCCGACGTTTGCCTCATCCTCGAACGGACAATTATCGTCGTCGTCACAGTTGTTGCCGATCGATCGGAGGGTATCATCTTTCGGGTCCACGAGCACTTCCGTGAGCTCGATATCGGTCGCATACTCGTTGGTGACTGTGAAGTTGATAGCACCTTCGCGGGAGTCACCGTATCGTTCTTCTGCGCCTTCCTCACTGTCCGTGAGGTCCTCCTCGTATGCAAGCCCGGATACTCGAACCCGTTGCGTGACATTGCTCGTCGCACCTTCATTGTCCACGACCTGTAGAGTTACTTCCTGCGGCCCGGGATCGAGCTCGCGGGTGAAATTCTGCCCAAGTGTCTGTAATGTGCCGTCAGAACCAAGCCGCCACTTATACGCCACAATGTCGCCGTCGACGTCGAACGATTCACCAGCTTTGAACTCTGTCTCGTCGCCGCTCCGGGGCATCCCCGGCGAGAACGTGAACTTCGCGATGGGTGGACGGTTGACGGGACTGACGACAGTCCCGAAGCGGTCAACTTCGAACGACCGTCCGACGCCGATGCGGGGGTGGTGGTCCGCGACGGGGCGGGCCGAGTCCGCGACACCGCCCGCGGAAACCACGGTCATCACGAACGTTCCGCCGCCCTCGTCTTCGAGTTCGACGTCGCTCGTGAGGTTCACCGGAACCTTCGCCGTAGCGTCGACGCTTTCCCCTTCGAGGACGAGACAGGAGTCGGTGTGGAAAGCCCCGGTATCGCAGGGGTCGCCCTCCGCGAGAGACACCCTGTAGCTGTTCCCGACGACGGTCGAGTCGACGGTCGTCTTGACCGAGACTTCCCCGCCGTGCTGTCCCAGTTCGTCGGCGCGTTCGACCTGCGAGGCCAGCTGGTTGCCGATCGTCTCCAGTTGCGAGTCCGCGACCTTGGCCCGCTCGTCCTGGACGTAGCCCGCCATCCCGTTGAGGAGGACGACGACGAGGAGGCTGGTGATCGCGATCCCGAATACGTGGGAGATCTGGGTCGATACACCGCGGTCGTCGGTACTGTGGGCTCTCATCGTGCCTCCCGGTAGACGGTGATGTTGTACTCGTTCGCGTAGTCGAGCTGGCTCCCGCCGAACTCGGTCGTCACGTTCGCGGTCCAGACGGCGGGCGACCGACACGGCTGGTCGGGTAACGGACCGGCCTGTTCGCAGGGCCCGTAGTACGAATGTGAGGGGTTAGTGTCGTTGTAGACGAGTTCGTACTTCGCGACGAGTTGCTTCCCGCCGGAGACGTCGACCTGGTAGGGCGGTGCGATCGAGCGCGTCCCGTTGAAGTCGCACTCGCCGTTGAACGAGCTGCCTTCGAAGACATCGAGTAGCACGCGGTCGCGCGAGGGGTCACACAGCGTCGACGAGTTCCCGGCGTGGCTCACGTTCGACGAGACGCCGAGGTTGACGCCGGTCCCGACCGTCGTCCTGTTGATCGAGACGTTCACCGAAGCGCCCGTCGCGTTGGTGACGTTGATCCACGTCGGTCGGTCGCTCGTCTCGTCGACGTTCACGTTCATCGTGAACCAGCCCATGTTGCGATACTCGCCGTCTTCTCCGATGGTCCACTCCTCGCTACCGCCGTCGGACGTGACGTTCCCGTCGGCCGCCTGAACGACCCGGGATCCGAAGTGCGAACTCTCGTTGTCGTAGGAGATCGCGACGTGCTGACCCCGGGACCCGGCGTACGATTCGGCCATGAGCGAGCTGTAGACGGTCATGTTGCGCTCGATAATCGTCCCCAGCTCCGCGCCGGTCAGGTTCCGGTGGCGATGGTTGAGCCGGAGGACGAGCGAGCGGGCTCCTTTGCGGGACTCGTACTCGAACTCCTGGGCCTCGTCGATCTGGGGGGACACCTCCGAGACGGCGCTGTTCTCGGTGACGAAGTGGCTGTTGACGACGACGGTGAGTGCGACGATGACCGCCGCCAGCGTGAGCGCGCCGAGGAGGATCATCTGCGCCCGATCCCGGTCCACCAGCGGTCGGTCGGGGGTGTCGGCGTCGGTCACCATACGGTCAGGCGCACCTCCACGACGTTGTAGATGGGGCCGTCGACGGCGTTCGGGATCGGGTAGTAGCCGTCCTTGCTGTTGGTCGCGTTCGTGTCGTACTGCCAGAGTTCGACGTTCTGCGAGGCGTTGGTCGCCGTCAGCGTCTGATTGTCGTAGAGCGTCACGGTGTAGCTCGCGGTCACTGCGTCGTCCGACGGCTCGCCGCGGTAGGCCATCGGGATCGTCTGCGTCCCCGTCGAGAGGTTCCGCGGCCGGTAGGCGACCTCGACGTTGAAGAAGTTCGACCGCTGGGTGAACGTCTCGTTCAGCATGACGCCGAACGACCCCGGTAACTCGTCGGACCCGTAGCCGATGCGGGGGTTCGCGGCGCCGTCGAAGGTCCGCTGGCTCTGGGACCAGTAGCGAACGAGCGACGAGAGGTCCTGCGAATCCGCTCGCGAGGTCATCAGGAGGACGTCGTCGGCCTGCTGTCGGAGGTCCGTCCGGGTCGACTGGTCGACGTTGCCGCTGCTCGTCGGGGTGACGACCACGGAACTGATCGCCAGGAACAGCGCGCCGAGCAGGATGAACGCGGCCGCCAGTCCTTCGAGCGTGAACGCCTGGCCACGGGTGTCAGTTCCGGCCATCTTACCACGCCCTGACCGCGAGTCGACAGCCCGGTCGGCACGCCCCGCTGTCGAGTGTCACGATACGAGCGGTCGACCCCGCGGCGTTGCCCCGATAGCGCGCCCCGACGGCCAGTTTCGAGCCGTCGTGGCTGACGATTCGACTTCCGTTCAGTGTGGTGAGCGTCACGTTGAACTGCGCCGTCTGCTGGATCCCCCACCGCGTTCGGAGGGCGCTCTCGGACCCAGTGAGCGTGTTCTCCAGCAGGTCGGCGTCGAGTTCGTTCGGCTGACGCCCCGTCGAGAGGTTCTGGACCAACGTCGTCGCGACCCGGTCGGACTGGGAGATCTCCTCGCTCCCGACGCCCGTCGACAGCGGCCCGACGAACCCGAACAGGCCCGCGAGGACGGTACTGAGTGTGATGATAAACAAACTGATCCCGATCGTGTAATCGTGCAGTGTCTGTCCGCGGTCGGCCGATCGCGGCCGCTCGCGCCCGAGCGAACGCCGTCGGATCCGGTCGGCCGGTCCCAACCGGCCGCGGTGCTCGTCGGTCCCCGGATTCCCCTGTTTCCGCTCACCCACCATATCAAGTATCGCCCCACTTTCGTGTCCACCAGTATCATTGTTACGGGTAGCTCTCGAGGGGAAGTAGGGCCGGCTTACCGGGAAAACGGCGCGGTAGCGGCGACTTCGATGAACGGGGTGTCTATCCGTCGCAGGTTCGACAGTCGGTATCGACTACGTCGAGGTCGCCGTCCAGCGTGACGGTGAGGTGGTCCTCGGCGAGGACGATGTCCACGGTGACGCGCCACGGGTCGACACTCTCGACGCTGGTGTACTCGTCGTCGACGCACCACGGGAGCGTCCAGTAGGGACGGTCAGAGAGGTCGATGCCGTGGTCCTCGTAGAACGCCGAGACGATCGACTCGTCGAGGAGGACGAGGCCGACCGGCGAGCACAGTTCGTTGCGACAGCGCTCGCAGACGTGTTCGACGCGGAGCGAGACGTCGAGACAGCAGTCGCCGCCGCGGACGATCTCGGTGTGGATGCGGCCGGCACAGGAGGGGCAGACGCCGTCGGCGGCCAGGCAGTGAAGGTGGCGCACCCGCTCGTCGAAGGCGGTCGCGATCTCCGCGTCCGTGCGGTCGACCAGTCCGCCGGGCGGGAACTCGTACTCGCCGTGGGACTTCCCGCAGTCGACGCAGTCGATGCGGAACTGCTCGTCGGCGTAGCCGGCTTCGAGCCCGCCGCCACAGCGGGTGCAGGCGCCCTCGACGCCGAAGGTGTCGACGTCGGGCTGGCGGGTGAAGGTGCCCGCGCGGATCGCGCGGACGACCTGTGCGCCGGCGTGGCGCAGGTCGTACCCGTCCTCGCCCTTGGCGACGAACTGGTCGGTGAGTTGCTGGAGGTGGTAATTGAACTGCGCGCTGTCTCGCATCTCCACCGCGTCGTGGAGTTCGGAGAAGCTCACCGGCCGCTCGTCGGCGCGCCACAGCGCCTCCAGGATGTCGAGTCTGGTCTCGTTGGCGACGACGCCGAACGCCTCCGCGGGGTCGACGTCCGCGGCGCTGGCGTCCGCGGCGTCGCCCTCGTCGCCGGCGTCTTCCCGAGCTCGGCTCATACACGAACGTTCGGAACCGCCTGCCAAAAGGGTTCCCTGAAGCCGTTTTTTGTTCCCGTCGTGTCACTATCCGTGGCGGTTTCAGGGCCAGAAAACGCTTGGGGGGAGTTACCGTGGTCGCGGACCGAGGGGGCGACGTGATGTGTGCATCGAGCGACTCCGGTGCGGTCCTGCGATCGGCCGAGTATCGGGAGGATCGAACGGTGCTGGCTGTGGACGACGATCCGGAGCTGACAGCGCTGGTGGGCGCGTACCTGAGTCGACTGGACGACGTCTCGGTACTGACGGAGACAGATCCCCAGGAGGCGCTCGCTCGGCTGGACGAGGCGATCGACTGCGTCGTCTGTGACTACGACATGGTCGAGATGGACGGCATCGCGGTACTCGACACCGTCCGGGATCGGTACCCGGACCTGCCCTTCGTCCTGTTCACCGCGACTGACGACGAGCGCATCGCCGAGCGGGCGCGCGAGCGCGACGCCGCGTTCGTCCACAAGAACGGCGCCGCCACGACCTTCGATCGACTGGTCGGCGCGGTCGAAAGCGCACTGGACGGGTGAGGATCGGTCGGCAAGTACTCGAAGTGGGGGACGCGACGAGCGCAAACAGTAGGTTTATCAGTCGCAGAGGGCGAAGATTCCCCAAGATTACTCTCCAGATGACGACGAACACACAACCGGAGGTGAACATCGGACTCGTCGGTCACGTAGACCACGGCAAGACGACGCTGGTGCAAGCCCTGTCGGGCGAATGGACGGACCAGCACTCGGAGGAGATGAAGCGCGGTATCTCCATCCGCCTCGGCTACGCCGACGCGACGTTCCGCGAGTGTCCGGAGGAGGAGCCGCCTCACTCCTACACTGTCGAGGAGACCTGCGGCGAGCACGACGTCGAGACGGATCTGCTCCGCACGGTCTCGTTCGTCGACGCCCCGGGTCACGAGACGCTGATGGCGACGATGCTCTCGGGCGCGTCGATCATGGACGGTGCCGTCCTGGTCGTCAGCGCTGGCGAGCCCGTCCCCCAGGCACAGACCGAGGAACACCTGATGGCGCTGGACATCATCGGGATCGACAACATCGTCGTCGCCCAGAACAAGATCGACCTGGTCGACGAGGAGCGCGCCCGCGAGAACTACCGGGAGATCCAGGAGTTCGTCGAGGGCACGGTCGCCGAGGACGCGCCGATAGTCCCGATCAGCGCCCAGCAGGGCGTCAACATGGATCTCCTCATCGACGCCGTCGAGCGCGAGATCCCGACGCCGGAACGGGACCCCGAGGCCGACGCAGAGATGCTCGTCGCGCGCAGCTTCGACATCAACCGCCCCGGTACCACGTGGGACTCGCTTTCGGGCGGCGTCCTCGGCGGCTCGCTCGTCCAGGGCGAACTCGAGGCCGACGACGAGATCGAACTCCGGCCCGGTCGCGAAGTCGAGGAAGGCGGCCAGACGGAGTGGCAGCCCGTCCAGACGACGGTGCGCTCGCTCCAGGCCGGCGGCCAGACGGTCGACAAGGTGACGCCGGGCGGCCTGCTCGGCGTCGGGACCGGTCTCGACCCGTCGATCACGAAAGGCGACGCGCTCGCCGGACAGGTCGCGGGACCGCCGGGAACGCTCCCGCCGACCCACGAGCAGTTCACGATGGACGTGGATCTGTTGGATCGGATCGTCGGCGAGAACGCCGGCGACGTCGAGGAGATCTCGACGGGCGAGCCGCTGATGATGACCATCGGCACGGCCACGACGGTCGGGTCTGTCACCAGCGCGCGCGGCGGCGAGGCCGAGGTCGCGCTCCAGCGGCCCGTCTGTGCCCGCGAGGGCGCGAAGATCGCCATCAACCGACGGCTGGGCGGCCGCTGGCGGCTCATCGGCATCGGCACGCTGCGGGAATGAGCGTCGTCATGGACACGAACGCACTGATGATGCCGGTCGAATGCGGCGTGCGCGTGTTCGAGGAACTCGACCGACTGGTGGGCGCGAGCGAGCGGCTCGTCCCCGCCGCGGTCGTCGACGAACTGCAGAAGCTCGCCGACGGTAACGGGGAAGAAGCGACCGCCGCGAGCGTCGGCCTGGACTTGGCGCGGGACCGCTGTGAGTCGGTCGCCCACGCGGAGTCCTACGCGGACGACGCGGTCGTCGAGGTCGCCGAGCGCGAGGGGGTAACGCACGTAGTCACGAACGACGGTCCGCTCAAACGCCGGCTGCTCGCTCGGGGCGTTCCGGTAATTAGTTTACGGGCCGAGAACAAACTCACAGTCACTCAACCATAACATGTACAAACGGGTCACACTCCGCGACACGGTCGAAGTGCCGCCAGCACACCTGGCGGACGTGACGCCGGGGCTGGTCAAACGGCTCCTGCAGGACAAGCTGGAAGGGCGCATGGACGAAGACGTCGGATCGGTCGTCTCGGTCATCGACGTTCACGACATCGGCGAAGGGGCGGTCGTCCCCGGCGAGCAAGGCGTCTACTTCACCGCCGAGTTCGACGCGCTGACCTTCGATCCCGAGATGCAGGAAGTCGTCGACGGCGAGATCGTCGAGGTCGTCAACTTCGGCGCCTTCGTCGGCATCGGGCCGGTCGACGGCCTGCTCCACGTCTCGCAGATCTCCGACGAGTACCTCGCGTACGACGAGGAAGGGCAGATGCTCTCCTCGCGGGACTCGAATCGGACGCTCGGAGTCGGCGACGCCGTCCGGGCCCGCATCGTCACCAAGAGCATCGACGAGCGCAACCCGCGCGACTCGAAGATCGGGCTGACGGCAAAGCAGGTCGGCCTCGGCAAGCACGGCTGGCTCGAACAGGACCGGCAGAAACGGGAGACGGCGACGGAACCGGGTGAAGACTGATGGCCGACAGACTGGTCTGTCGCGAGTGCCACCGCGTTCAGGACTCCGAGGAGGCCGAGACGTGCGTCTCGTGTGGCTCCTCGTCGCTGACGGAGGACTGGGCGGGCTACGTCGTCATCGGCCACCCGGACCGCAGCCGCATCGCCGAGGAGATGGGCGTCACCGAGCCGGGCGCCTACGCGCTGAAGGTCCGCTAACGTGACTGTCGTCCTCGAACTCCAGTCCGCGCTCCGCTCGGAGCTCAAAGACCCGTTCGGGCCCGTTTCTACCGATACCTCCGCCGTCCTCGCCGCGGCCGGCGACCCGCTCGTTACCGTCGGCGACATCGTCACCTATCACACCCTCGACGCCGGGCACACACCCGACGTGGCGTTCGTCGACGAGCGCACCGAGCGCGCCGCCGTCGACGACGAGATCAGCGACGCCATCGAGGACTCGCAGTTCGACCGCGTCGTGACCGTTGAGAACCCGCCGGCGACGCTTACCGCCGCGCTGCTGGACGCGCTCGCCGACGCGCTCGCGACCGGCGAGAAGACGCTCGTCCGCGTCGACGGCGAGGAGGATCTGGCCGCCCTGCCCGCCATCGCCGCCGCCGGCGACGACGCAAGCGTCCTCTACGGCCAGCCCGGCGAGGGCGTCGTCCACGTCACCGTCGACGCTGACACCTGCGAGCGCGTCACCGACCTGCTCGGTCGGATGGACGGCGACCCCGCCCGCGCGTTCGAACTTCTCGACCTCGACTGACCGCCCGCTTCGACCTGCGGTGAGTCACTGGTTCGAGACGACCGAATTTCTGCACTGGCGCGCGCTTTCATGCGCGCGACGGCACCGTGCGAGGGACGAGCACCGCACGCCGCAGGCGCGCGGAGCGCAATCGGCTGGGGAGGCTTGTGGCTGTCTGCGGTGCTGTGCAGGCCGGTCGCTGTCCTGGTGGACTGAAAGGGCGAGGCGGGCTCGCGTTCATCTAGTCGTCTGCGCGGGCACTATCCGCGCGGGCGGTGCGGAGAGCGCGGATATCCCGCCGCAGCGACCGCGAGCCCGCCGAGGGCTTTCGACGCCTGTTGTTCGCTGCAGTAATAGCTCCAGCTAGCGAACGCGCCCAGGGCTGTCACCGCTCACTGATTCCTGCGGTAGTGGATCCTAATACTGCTAGCGAGCGCGCCGAGGGCTTTCAACGCCTCCAATCGCCAGCAGCCAGCGGAGAACACACTCCCGACCAGCCTCACGCTCGCTCGTAGGTGACGAACGACAGCTCGCCGTCTTCGCGCCGCTCGGCCTCGATCCACTCCTCGTCGTCCCACTCGGGGAAGTAGGTGTCACCGTCGGGCGCTTCGGGGACCTCGGTGACGACCAGCCGGTCGGCCAGCGGGAGGAACTGCTCGTAGACCGACGCGCCGCCGGCGACGTAGACGGTCGAGCGGTCGCTTCCGGCGAGCGCCGACTCGGCGGCCGCGATCGCCTCGTCGACTCCGCCCACCACGACGACCCCCTCGGGGGCGTCGACGCCGACGCGGGTGAGGACGACGTTCGTCCGGTCGGGGAGCGGGCCGCCGATGCGGTCGGCGATGCTGCGGTAAGTGCGTCGCCCGAGGATCACCGGGTGGCCGGTCGTCGTGGACTTGAAGTGCTGCAGGTCCTCCGGGTAGTGCCACGGGATACCCTCGTCTGCCCCGATGACGCCGTTCTCAGCCACCGCGGCGATCAGCGCGATCTCGGGGTCGGCGTCGTCCGCCATCGTCACTCCGCGACCGCGAAGTCGAGTCCCGGAGCGGGGTCGTAGTCGCGGAGTTCGATGTCCTCGTACTGGAGGTCGTCGACGGGCTTGTCGGCCACGTCGATGGTCGGCCGCTCGCGCGGTTCGCGGGTCAACTGCTCCAGCAGATTGGGGACGTGGTCGGCGTTCTCCGCCTCCGGCTCCTCGGGCGCCTCGGTCAGGATCCAGTCCCTGACGCCGGCGTACCCCTCGCGGTCGTCGACCGCGTGCATCCGCTCGCGCAGTTCCTCGCGGTTTTCCTCGTACCACTCGCCGCGGGCGCCCTCGCCGCAGTAGGCGTGAGCGTCGACGACGGAGTGGGAGAACGACCCCACCTCGAACCCGGTGCGCTGGGCGACGATGTGGGTGACCAGCGAGTACGCGGCGATGTTGAACGGGATCCCCAGCGCGATGTCGCCCGAGCGCTGGGTGAGGTGGAGGTTGAGGCGGTCGCCCTGGACGTTGAAGACGAAAGTGTAGTGACACGGCGGGAGCGTGCTGACGGTCGCGTTGGCGGGGTGCCAGGCGTTGACGACGATGCGCCGCGATCGGGGGTTCTCCCGCAGCGTGTCGAGGACGTACTGGAACTGGTCGAAGGTCCGCTCGTCCTCGTTGACCCAGCGGTGGCTGTCCTCGGGCCAGCTCTCGCCTTCCAGTCCCTCCTCGGGGATCGGGTATCGCCGCCAGAAGCGGCCGTAGGCAGTGTCGAGGTGGCCTTCCTCGTCTGCCCACGCGTCCCAGATCTTCGTCTCCTCGCGGAGGTTGCGGATGTGCTCCTCGCCGGAGAGATACCACAGTAGCTCGTGGATGAGCGAGTTCCAGCGATACCCCGAGAGATCCTTGGTGGTGAGGAGCGGGAACCCCTCCTGGAGGTCCACCTCGTAGTGCGCCCCGAACGTCGAGAGCGTGTCCACGCCCGTCCGGTTGGGCTTGTACGTGCCGTCGGCGATGGCCGTCCGGACGAGATCCAGATACTGCTGCATCGTAGCGTGAATCAGCGCGGAGGGGGATAAATGGTGCCAAGTCGTCTCGACCGGGTCGCGACGAGACGAGAACCGACGGACAGCCAGAAGACATATTACAGCCACCTGTCACGACGCACATATGATTCGCTGGACGCCCAGTCGGGTGAGTCGATAGTGGACCGAGTGAGTCGCCGCCTGTTCCTCCGGGCGGCGGCAGGGTCTGGGCTCGGACTCGCGGCGGGTGTCTCGAGCGCAGGGGGACGCGACGCGGACTCCGGACGTACGGCACGCGCACGGAATTGTGGGGACGCCGGGGGAGCGTCGGCGACAGCCCAGTCCACCGACTCGCCGGAGGTCGAGGAGTGGCGCTTCGACGCCGGCCACAGCGTGTCCTCGTCGCCGACGATCGTCGACGGGACCGTCTACGTCACCAGCGCGACGGAGACGCTCTTCGCCATCGACGCAGCGGACGGTACCGAACGGTGGCGCGCAGACCTCGAAGACCCCCACGAGACAGCACCGACCGTCGTCGACAGTACGGTCTACGTCACGGGGGCGAGGACGTACGCGCTCGACGTGGACGACGGGACCGAGCGCTGGTCAGTCGACGTCGAAGGCGATTCCGGGTCCAGCCTGACGGTGGCCGACGGGAGCGTGTTCGTCGCGACCGGGCCGCCGTCGGAGTCGGAGAGCGGGCAACTGTACGCTCTCGACGCCCACACCGGCCAAGAGGAGTGGCGCTTCGAGACGGAAGAAGGCGGGATCTACTCCGCGCCGACGGTCTCGGACGGGACGGTGTACGTCGGTGCGAGCGCGAACGACTTCCGCGTGTACGCCGTGAACGCCGCGGACGGGGCCGAACAGTGGCGGTTCAAAACGAACGCGTTCGTCTCCGCGTCGCCGACCGTCGCCGGTGGCACCGTCTACGTCGCCAACGGCGGCAACGAGGTGTACGCGCTCGACGCGACCGAGGGGACCAAACAGTGGGCGTTCGACGACCTGGGCGGCGTGATGACGTCGCCGACGGTCGCCCACGGCCTGGTCTTCGTCGGGGGGTCACGCACTCTCTGCGGGCCGACGGACACGAGCGTCTACGCCATCGACGCGACCGAGGGGACCGAGCGATGGTCCCTCGAGACTGGAGAGGAGATCCGGTCGTCCCCTACTGTCGCGGGCGAGACTGTCTTCGTCGGGAACCGAGCGGGGACCGTGTACGCGCTCGGTGCCGCCGACGGTACCGAACGGTGGGCCTTCGAGACCGGCGATGCCGTGGAGTCGTCACCCACCGTCGCGGACGGGACCGTCTACGTCGGCAGCAACGACGGGCATCTGTACGCGCTCGACGCCGGCGTCGACGGATCGAGCCGAGGGTCCCGGGCGCTCTTGGGGACGCTGGGACACCACGACCAGTGGCGCGAGACGGGACGTACGCCCTCTGCCGCCGGCGTGACTGAAGACGACCTCCCCACACCCACTCCGACCCCATCGTCGCCCACGGGAACGGATGGAACCGCCACCACCGAAACCGTTCAGTCCGGCAGGACCCAGCGGACTGTGACAGCAGCACCTGGACCCGGGGCTACGACCGATACCCGACCGGAGCCGACGACCTCCACTCAGCCCACCAAAACGATGGACGAGACAGACCGACGAACAGCCGGGACTGGCAGCCCCGCTGCGACCCCGGCGAACACCGACGAGTCCACCACGGTCGCCGCGGACGGGCCCGGGTTCGGCGCCGCGAGCGCACTCCTCGGTCTCTCCGGTGCGAGCTATCTCGTGGAGTGGTGGCGGCGAGACGCGGACGCAGGCGAGTAGCCGGGGCCCGAACGCGTGCGTCGGTCGAGCGGTGGACGACTACTCCCGACTCAAGACGAGGACGTGCCGGACCAGCGAGTTGTGCACCCGTCGTTCGAAGTGCTCTTCCACGGTCCAGCCGGCCGCGAGCGCCTCCTCGGCCCACGGCCGGTCGGCGACGACCACGGCCCGCGGCGCGATCCGGCGGGCTTCCGCGAGCGCGCCGCCGACCAGTTCCGCCAGCGAGTTGCCCTCGATCTTCGACTGGCGGCCGTAGGGCACGTCGAAGACGGCGGCGTCGGCGCAGTCGTCCGCGAGCGGCAGGCGCGTCACGTCGCCGCGGCAGACGCCGAAGTCGCCGTCCGGGCCGAGCGCATCCCGCAGGTTCGCGCGCGTCCCGCGGGCCATCTTCGCCTGCGCGTCGTTGCCGACGGCGCGCGCGCCGACGAGTCCCGCTTCGAGGAGCAGCCCGCCGGTCCCGCACATCGGGTCGACGACGGTCGCTCCCTCGCGGGCACCGGCGATGTTGACGAGCGCGCGGGCGAGCATCGGGTCCATGCTCCCCGGCTGGAAGAAGGGGCGGTCCGTCGGCCGGCGGTCGCCGAACCCCCGCTCGCTCTCGACGGCGAGCCAGCCGAGGACGCAGACGCCGTCGTCTTCTCCCACGCCGTCCTCCAGCTCGCCGTTCTCGGCGGTGCTGTCGGCGCCGGGCGGCCCCGCAAAGAGCGCCCGGAGTTCGTGGTCGGGGTCGTCCAGGTCGACGGTGAACCCGCGGTCGACGAGCACCTGCCCGAGTTCGCGCTCCGCGCGCTGGGTATCGACGCCGGTCGTCGCCCGCACGTCGACGGCGCGGACGGCGACGCTCCCCTCGCGGTCGAGGGTCGCCGCCGAGAGGAGCGCGCGGGCGCTCGCGATATCGGGCTCCGCGCGCCCGGCCTGCTCGCTCGCGCGGTGGACGAACGCGAGATCGCGCACGCGCTCGGTGACCGCGCGCGCGGTCGCCAGCCCCGCACCGACTACTTCGACCCCGGATGCGGCGCTGTCGGCCTCACACGCCGCGAAATCGTCGTCCTGCCCCCCGAGTTCGAGGACGTACACGCCCGACAGTCGCCCGCCGTCGGCCAAGAACCCACCGGTGACTCGTCGACCCCCCACTCTCGAGGGGACTCGCTCCCGCGAAACCCCGACCCCTCATAAACCGCACTCTCACCCCCACAAAAAGGCATTTTTACGGGGAACACGGGACCGATAACTCACAGATCTGACCCGTTCGTGAACGTGACCTATCAAGCTGGCGTATGAAAGTTTATAAGCCTTAAATACAACGTTTAAGTCGAGACATGGTTGACCCCAAGGAGACAATCAATATCGAAAACGTCGTCGCCTCGACTGGAATCGGGCAGGAGCTCGACCTGCAGAGCGTGGCGATGGACTTAGAGGGGGCCGATTACGACCCCGAGCAGTTCCCCGGTCTCGTCTACCGCACGCAGGAGCCGAAATCGGCGGCGCTGATCTTTCGTTCGGGCAAGATCGTCTGTACCGGTGCGAAGAGCACGGACGACGTCCACGAGAGCCTCCGCATCGTCTTCGACAAACTGCGCGACCTGAACATTCAGGTCGACGAGGACCCCGAGATCGTCGTCCAGAACATCGTCACCTCCGCGGACCTGGGCCGCAATCTCAACCTCAACGCCATCGCTATCGGGCTGGGGCTGGAGAACATCGAGTACGAGCCCGAGCAGTTCCCCGGTCTCGTCTACCGCCTCGACGACCCCGACGTCGTCGCCCTGCTGTTCGGCTCCGGGAAGCTCGTCATCACCGGCGGCAAACAGCCCGAGGACGCCGAGGAGGCCGTCGACAAGATCGTCTCCCGGCTCGAAGACCTCGGCCTGCTCGAGTAATCGACGCGAACGCTGACCGACCCGCGGATCGCCGTCGGCAGTAGCCGCCCGCTGCAGTCGCCATCGGCCGCCTTCCGCTGTCGGTCGCGATAGCAGCCTACAAACGGCCGCTCTCCCTATCGCCGCTATGGACTTCGCAGCGCAGCCCCCGCTCGCCGACGCCTCCGCGGCGCTCGCCGACGCGCTCGCACCGCTCCGGGCCGCGAGTCCCGGTCAGCTTCTGCCCGATGCCGCCGGGCCGCTTCAGGCGGACCCCACGGGTGGCGGGATCTTCGCGCTCGTCGTCACGTTCCTGATCACTGCGCTGTTCTACGCGATTACGCTCCACCTCGCCGCGACGTTCTTCATCGGCGACGTGCCCAGTCAGCGGGCGGCCTACGTCGGCCCCATCCCGGCGCTCGTCTCGATCCTGCTCGGTCGGTACGGCGTGGAGGGCATCGGGTTCGTCCCGCCCGGACTCGCGTTCGTCCTCGCGCTCGTCGTGACGCTCGTCGCCGACGCCATCGCGATCAGCGTCTCCTACCGGGTCTCGTGGAAACCCACGGCTATCCTCACGGCACTGCACTTCGCCTTCTCCGTCGCACTCATCATCCCGCTCAACAACATCTTCCAGTTCGTCTGAGCGACCCCGGCGTCGACTGCCCGCTCGCTCGTCCCGACGCGCCACAACTAAGCGGCTGTTAGGCGACGGTAACCCGACGTTTCGGTCGGCTTGCGAGCGAAAGGTGCTCGGTTCCACCGCTGTAAGCGGCTCTCTACCGTGGAATGGGACCGACGTAACGCGGGCTGGCAGCGAGCGCTGCACTGTCAAGTCGGGGCGGAGACAGCCCGGTTAACTGACGACAATCGCGACTCATCAGCGAGTAACAAAGTGATCGGAAGATCGTTATAGATTATGCCATCCGATAGCTTCGACGAGAGCGGAAACACGCGACGGCGGTTCCTCGGCGGGACGCTGGGCGGTGCGCTCGCGGCCACACTCGGCGGGACGGCCGCCGGGTCGGTCGCAGGCGCGACGGACTCGGAGGAGGAACTGGACATCAGATGTACGGGGGTCTACAGTATCGACGAGGCCGGCGCGGCAGCGGTTCACGTCGATTTCACCGACGGGAGTTACGTCAGGACAGCCGACGGGGCGCCGTCCTCGGTCAGGTCCCCCGGTCGGATCGTAGAGCGCGTCGCGTTGGATCGCCCCGGCGAAAAGGAGAACTTCGAGGCGGACACCGACTGCGATCCCGGAGAGCTAGCAACGACGTTCACCGACAGTTCCGTGAGCGTCGGCGCGGGCGAGGAGGAGGCGCTCGGCATCACGGACACCACGAGCGTCACGCTCTACTACGCGGACGGGACCTCTCAGACAGTACTCGAAAACGGCGAACACACCGGGATCGGTAGCGACGGGGATTCCGAGGGACTGTCGACGACCTATCGCGGCGAGGGCGAACACGCGGGCAAGACTATCGAGGCGATACAGTTCGAACGGTCGGCGTACGACATGGACGTCTACCTCCGAAATCGCGAGGTCGGCGAACACCTCCTCGGCAAGCGGACGCCCTCTGAACGGGTCGTCGAGATCGTCGGTGCCGGACCGGGCGACGTCGAGTACGAGTTCACCGTCGACGGTCCGGTCGAACCGGCGTCGCTCACCGACCGCGTCGGTGCCGGAGACAACGACGACATCACCGATAACGGCGACGGCACGTGGACTGTCAGCGGGTTCACGGGGAACACCGGATACGGCGACGCGTACGTCGTCAACGGCGAGATCACGTCGTTCGAGCAGACCGCCGGCAACGGCGAGTACGTCGTCCGCGAGTACGAGCGGCGAGTCACCCGAAGCTCCCTCGACGAGACCGATCTCCTCCGAATCGTCGGGACAGATTCGGGGGACGTCGAGTACGAGTTCACCGTCGACGGCCTCGTCTGGGCAGTCACGAACGTCGGCGAACCGCTGAGGGCGGAGGACAACGACGACGTGGCCGACAACGGCGACGGCACGTGGACCGTCAGCGGATTCACCGGGAACGAAGGCTACGGCGACACCTACGTCGTCGCCGGCGACGTCACCGACTTCACCCGGACCGGAGGGAACGCCGACTTTCGGATCGAGGTCGACGGGCGCGACGTGACCCCGCAGGAACTCGTCGACGGGTGAGCGAGGCGAACAGAACGAACGGAGGTGAGCCGGGCGAGCCGCGGCGAGCGAGCTATTCCACCAGTCGCTCGATCTCGGTGACGAGCACGTCGCTGGCGCCGACGTCTTTGAGCGCGTTGATCGTCTCGAAGACCTCCCGCTCGTCGACGACAGCGTGGACGGCCACGTCGTCGCTCCCGGCGATGTCCATCACGGTGGGGCCGCCCATCCCCGGCAGCACGTCCTCGACGTCGTCGAGGCGCTCCTGAGGGACGTTCATCATCAGGTAGCGCTTGCCCTCCGCGGAGAGGACGGATTCGAGCGCCATCCGGGTCTGCTGGACCTTCTCGTCGTCGACGACGTCCTCGCGGGCGAACAGGCGGACCGACGACTCCAGCACGTCGGCGATCTCCGCGAGGCGGTTCATCCGGAGGGTCGTCCCCGTCGAGGTGATGTCGACGATGGCGTCGGCGATGTCGACGTGTGGGGTCAGCTCGGTCGCGCCCGAGACTTCAGCGATGTCCACCTCCACGTCGCGCTCGGCGAAAAAGTCGCGGGTGACGTTCGGGAACTCGGTGGCGACGGTGCCGCCGTCGAGGTCCTCGACCGCCTCGATGTCGCCGTCCTCGGGCGCCGCGAGGACGAGCCGGCAGGCGCCGAACTCGAGATCGAGCAGGTCGACGAGCGCGTCGGTGTCGGCCTCGCGGGCCTGATCGAGGCCCGTGATGCCGATATCGGCAGCGCCGTCGGCGACGTACTCGGGGATGTCGGCGGCGCGGGCGTAGAGGACGGTCACGTCGGGGTCGACGGTCTGGGCGTAGAGCTTGCGGTCGGCCCCGTCGACGACGTGGAGGCCGGCCCGGTCCAGCAGGTCGATCGCGGGGTCGTGCAGGCGACCCTTGTTGGGGACGGCGATGCGCATACCACCACTGGACGGGCCGCGGGCAACTGTCTTTCCCTCTCTCCGCAGTGAGCGACTCCCTTACCGTCCGTACGTTTATCCGGGAAGGCCGAACCACCGACTGCTATGACCGCAGTCAGTACGACGGACGGTATCACGTACGGCCTCAAGACGACGGTTTCGTTCGGGCTCGTCCTGCTGATCGCGCTCGTCTGTACTTTCGTCGGGACGAGCATGGCGAACGGGTCCGTCTTCTTCGGCTACGACGGGTGGGAAGTCGTGCGGTGGGGCCGGCTGTTCGTCGGGCTAACCCTCTCCATCGGCGGTCTCCTCGCACTGTATAGCGGAACCTTCGGCCTGCTCTACAAAGTGGTCGCCGACGGGGTCGAGCGCGGTAGCGGCGGACATGCAGCTGCGCCCACGGAGCGATGATGTCGACACACAAACCTTTTCGCGAGACCGTTCGCAGTCATCGCTATGCTCGCCCTCCACCCGCTTCAGTCGGGCGTCCGCCCCCGCGCGCCGACGGTTCTCCAGTCGGGTCCGAGTACCGGCGTCGGCGACGCGGTCGCCTCGCTGGGCGCGCTCGCCGCGGTTTCGCTGGTCGCCGCGCTCGCGCTCTTCGCGTACAGCCGCCGCTACCGAGACGCGGCCGACACGACGGCCGCACTGACCCGGATCCGCCGGGCGCTCCGCCTCGGCCTCCCCCTCGTCTACGTCCTCGCGCTCGTCGCGATGGTCCTGATGGGGTGGCTCGACGCGGTCGACGCCGCCTTCGGGGCGCTCTTCGGCGGCGAGTCGACCGTCGGCGGCGCCCTGACGCTCGTCGCCGGCCTCGCCGCGCCGCTGGTCGCCGTCGTCGCGGGGTACTTCGGCGCGTTCCCGGCGATCAGGGAGCTTCGATCGGTCGAGGCCTCGGCCGCGACGGTGGCTGCGCGGCTCGCCCGCTACGCCGGCGGGATGGTCGGCGTGCTGGCCGTGGTCGTCGTCGGCATGAGTTTCCTCGGCGAGGGTCTCGCGACCAGCGCCGGCTTCTTCGGCGTGATCGGGGCGCTACTAATTGCGGTGTGGGCCGGCTCGTCGTGGCTGATCCGTCTCTCGCAGTCGACGCGCGCCCCGAGCGACGCCGAGCGCGAGCGACTCGACCGCCTCTGTGCGGACGCCGGCCTCGACCCCCGAAACGTGCGCGTCCTCGAAGTCGCGGACGCGAAGCAGGCGTTCGCGGTCGTTCGCGGGCTGCCCGGCCGGCGCCACCTCTTCGTCACCGACTACCTGCTGAACGAGTTCGACGACGACCGCCTCCGGGCGTATCTCGCGCTCCAGGCCGGCCGCGCTCGAGTCATGCACCTCGAAGCGCGGCTGGCCGTCGTCGTCGGGACGTTCGCGCTGGCCGCCGGACTCGTCGCAGGGGTCCTATCGGTGCCCGGCGTCGACGACGGAGTCGCCGCGCTGGGCGTCCTCGTCGCCGGTGCCGTCGGACTGTGGGCCGGCACGCGACTCGTCTACCGGGCCGACGCCTACGCCGCCGCCCGGACGAGCCGGGACGCCGTCGAGGCGACGATCCAACGATTCGCCGACCTGAACGACGCCCCGATGGAGTGGGGACGGATCGCCACGTTGCGGCAGATGGAGCCCTCGCTGAATCGCCGGATCGAGCGACTGCGCGACCGCTCGTTGCCGGAGTGACGGCGCGGTCGGCTGCTCGCCGCGGGGATCGCGAACGGGCGGGTACAGGGTCCGGAACGCGGCGGGAGTCAGCGACGGCGGTGGGGAGCCGGCGGTCACCGCCGCCCGGAGGCCCGAAGACTGATACCCGCCGGCAGTCTACCCCCGACCGATGCTGTTGGTCCTGTGCGTGGACCTCGACGACGACCTCGGACGCAAGACGGGCGTCGAAACGCCCGTCGTCGGCAGCGACGCCGTCGAGGCCGCCGCCGTCGAGCTGGCGACCGCAGACCCCGAAGACAGCGACGTGAACGTCCTCTTCGAGGGGCTGCACATCGCCGAGCGGATCACGGACGAATCCGTGGAGGTCGCCGCGGTCACCGGCGTCGACGGTAGCGACGTGGCGGCCAACCGCGCCGTCGGCGAGGAACTCGACACGGTGCTCGCGGGGCTGGCCACCGGCGAAGACGTCCGCGCGATGGTCGTCACCGACGGCGCACAGGACGAGTCCGTCCTGCCGGTGATCCGCTCGCGGGTCCCCATCGACGGCGTCCAGCGCGTCGTCGTCCGTCAGGCACAGGACCTGGAGTCGATGTACTACACCATCAAACAGGTCCTCGACGACCCAGAGACCCGGGGGACCATCCTCATCCCGATGGGCATCCTCCTGCTCATCTACCCGCTCTCGATCGTCGCCGAGCGCCTCGACATGCCCGGCGCCGTCTTCGGGGTGACCTCCGCACTGCTCGGTTTCTACCTGCTCTCGCGGGGACTGGCGCTGGGCGAGCGCCTCGACACGCTCGTCGACCAGGTTCGCGAAGGGCTGTACGGCGGCCGCGTCTCGCTGGTGACCTATCTCGTCGCGGGCCTCCTGTTGATAATCGGCGGGTTCACCGGCGTCGAGACCGTCACCGACCTGCAGGCCCAGGCCGACGACGCACTGGACGTCATCGAGGTCATCGCGGCACTGGTCTACGGTTCGCTGCGGTGGTTCGCGGCCGCGGGCGTCACGAGCAGCCTCGGCCGCGTCGTCGACGGGTACATCGACGGCGAGTTCGAGTGGCGCCACCTCAACGCGCCCGTCTACGTCCTCGCCATCGCCTTCATCCTCCACGGCGTCTGTAGCTTCGTCCTCGCGTTCGGCGACCTGTCGTACCTCGCCTTTACCCTCACCGGCGCGACGCTCCTCGGCCTTGCCAGCACGTTCGCCTTCGCGCTCGCCGAGTCGCGACTGGGTAGCCGCGTCAACCCGACGTGAGCGCCAGAAATACCTACGCAACGGAGTTGGGCCAGTTCAGGCCGGTTCGGGGCCGACCTCGATCTCCGCGGACTCGGTCGCCAGATCGCCGACCGCGAGTTCCACGTTCCGGCGGTTAGCCTTCCACGCCGCGTCGAAGAGGTCGCCGGCGAGCGGTATCAAGCCACCGGCGAAGTCGACGGCGACGTTGGCCGCCATCCGGACCAGCGTCGACCGCTCGACGTCCAGCAGCGCCGCCTGCACGATGATAATCAGGGAGGCGAGCGCGGCGACGCCGTCACCGACGAACGGGAGTATCCCGATCAGGGGATCGATCCCGATCCGTCGCTTCGTGCCCGGGACGGCGATCCCGTCATCGAGCAGGTACGCGGCGAGATCCATCCGCTGCAGCGCGGCGTGGTCGACGTCCCCCGGGAGGTCGCTGGCGGCCTCGAAGTCGTACCGGAAATCGGGCTGTGCTGCCATTGGCTTCGCTTGGGCCGCGAGGCGGATAAGCGCCGGCCCGGCGATAGAGGTGGCCGGAGCGGCCCGCGCTCGAAACAGACCCACCCGCGGCGACCCCCCGGGACCCGGCACCTATTTGGGACGCCCGATGCCCGAACAGAACATGGAACTGACAGGCCCGAACGGCGCGACGACGGCGGTGTTCGACCCCGAAGACGCCACGCTGGCCGTCGAACGGGACGGCACCACGCTCGTAACGCCCTCCGAACTCCCCGTCGAGAGGCTCTCCCGGGAACTCCACGGCGTGGACTGGACCGGGGCCAACGTGTCTGTCGGCGACGCCACCGAGATCGCGGAGACCTACGAGATGCCGAAGGGGAAAGCTCACGAGCGAACCCACCGCGCCGTCGAGCGCACCGTCACGTACGACCACCCCGACGCCGACGGCGTCGTCGAGGTGCAACTGCGCGCGGCCGCCGAAGGCGTCGCCGTCCGATACCGAGTCACCGGGGAGGCGATGGAGATATTCACCGGCGACGGGACGACGCTATCGCTCCCTCGCGACACCGTCACCTGGCTGACGCCCTTCGATCACGCACACGAGGCCAGCGCTCGCCAGCAACCCATCGTCGAGACCGAGGGGGAGTACTGCCCGCCGGGACTGTTTCGTGTGGACGACGAGTGGCTCCTCCTCACCGAAGCGGGCGTCGACGGCGACTACGCTGCTTCCCGGCTCGTCGCCGGTGAGACGGAGATGACGTTCGGCGTCCCCGCCGGTCACCTGAACGCCCACTTCCCGCTCGAGACGCCCTGGCGCGTCGCTATCGTCGGCGACCTCGCGACCGTCGTCGAGTCGACGCTGGTGACGGACCTGGCGGGTACCGCCGAGTACGACACTGACTGGGTCGAACCCGGTCGCGTCGCGTGGTCGTGGTGGTCCGAGTCCGACAGCCCCGACGACTTCGAACGCCAGCGCGAGTACGTCGACTACGCGGCCGACCGCGGCTGGGAGTACGTCCTCGTCGACGCCGGGTGGCCGCGCCGCCGCGAGGAGATGCCCGAACTGATCGACTACGCAAACGACCGCGGCGTCGACATCCTCCTCTGGTCGCACTGGACCGACCTGAACACCGAAAGCAAGCGAGAAGAGCGCCTCGGCACCTGGGCCGACTGGGGCGCCGCCGGGATCAAGGTCGACTTCATGGACGACGACGACCAGGGCCGGATGCAGTTCTACGACGACCTCGCCGCCGAGGCCGCCGAACACGAGCTGCTCGTCAACTTCCACGGCTCCGTCGTGCCCACCGGCCTCCAGCGCCGCTATCCCCACGTGATGACCTACGAGGGCGTCATGGGCGCCGAGTACTACAAGTGGAGCACCGTCACGCCCGAGCACAACTGCACGCTCCCGTTCACCCGCAACGTCGTCGGCCCGATGGACTACACGCCCGTCACCTTCTCGGCCGACGCCGCACAGACCACGCCGGGCCACGAACTCGCGCTCTCGGTCGTCTTCGAGTCGCCGCTCCAGCACTTCGCCGACTCCGTCGACGAGTACGCCGCTCGACCCGAAGCGGAGGGGTTCCTCGAAAGCGTGCCGGCCGCGTGGGACGAGACCCGCTTCGTCGGCGGCCACCCTGGCGTCGAGGCGACCGTCGCCCGCAGAGACGGCGACGAGTGGTTCCTCGGCACGATTACGGCCGGTCCGCAGCGCATCGTCACCGTCGACTGCGCGTTCCTCGCGTCGGGCGAAGCAGACCCGAGCGAGACGTGGACGGCCCACGTCGTTCGAGACGAAACGGGGGGCGCCCTCGCGTCCGAGGAGTGGCCGGTCACCGGCGAGGAAGCGCTCGACATCGTGGTGCCGGAGAACGGCGGGTTCGCTGTGCGGTTCACGCGGTAGCGATCGACCCCCATAATGAAGTCCCCGCCTGTCGTTCAATTCTATTGACCGTTCCATGTCTGAAACGATCGGCGTGGCCCAACTGGTCGTCCGCGCCAAGCGCGGTAGCGACTGCAGGTACCTCCTGGCGCGCCGGACGATGGACGGACACTGGGAGTTCGTCGGTGGCAAGCGCGAGCCCGGTGAATCGATCCGGGAGGCCGCCCGTCGGGAACTGGACGAAGAACTACAATCGGTGTCGCCGGACGCGGCACGGATTACCGACATCGGGGAATCCTATCACAGCCACGTCGACGAGCAGTTCCTACTCACGCCCGTATTGGTGGACCTTCCCGGGCGAACGATCAGTTCCCTCGACGAGAGCGACCTGTCCGACGAACACGACGCGATGGCGTGGATCGAACTCGACGAATTCGACGAGTATTCGACGCTGGGACAGCGTGAGGCAGTCGAGACGCTCGGTCTGTAGGCGCGGGCACGTGCGGGCAGGTACTGTCGGAAGTGTCGAACGATCGGGTGACCCTGAAGTTCCGTGATCGAGGGTCTCGCCCGCCGGCTGTCGACCGTCCCCGGGCACTGGTCCCCGAGAGAGATAAGGCGGTAGCCGACGGGTCCGGAAGCATGGACGTCGAATCCCGGACCCGCGAGGACGTCGACCGCCGACTCGCGCGCCTCGAAGCGGAGTTCGGCGAGTTTCCGGTCGTCGAGGAAACGGTCGAAAACGAGCCCGATTTCTTCGAGGCGGGCGTCGAGATGGTCGAGGACGGCTGGATCGGCGACGCCGGCGCGTTCGTGACCGACGACGAGAATCGAGCGCTGTTGATCCGCCACGAGAGCAAACCGGAGAAGTGGGGGACACCCGGCGGGGGTCACGAACCCGGCGAGACCATGGCCGAGACCGCCCGCCGCGAGGTCCGCGAGGAGACCGGAATCGAAGCGGAACTGACCGGCGTCTTCCGGGTGCGCCGGAAGACCGCCGTTCACACCGACGACCCCGACCGACGGTTTCAGATGCTCACGGTCTGGTTCGAGGGTGACGCGCGGGGGACCCAGATCGATATCGGCGACGACGAGATAGCCGAGGCGCGGTGGTTCGCGGAGCCGCCCGACGCAGTGCACGACTTTCTGGAAGCGCGGGTCGCAGATTGGACCGACCAGCGGGTCGACTGATCTCCGGGATCGATACCCGGACCACCACGTCGAGCGACAGCAGCGGTACCGCGACTTGCTGGCCGACCGCGAGAACGTGCTGGTCTACGAGAACGATGGCGAGAGTTCCACCGCTGTCGCAGATATTGCCGCAGAAATCGGACGATAGCGAAGTTTCGCCGCCCCGAGATGGACACAGTTATTCGGGGAGAGGGACAACGCCACTGCACCAGCCATGCGTCACGCACACACGAAGCGGGTGATCCGATGCGGGTCGTAGTGAAGTTCGGCGGCACGAGCCTCGGCAACGGCTCGCGAGTCACGCGGGCGGCCGACTCCATCGCCGCAGCTATCGAGAACGGCCACGAGGTCGCCGTCGTCGCCAGCGCGATGGGCTCGACGACCGACGACCTCCTCGACGACATCAACTACGAGGCTCAGGACGAGGACCGCGCCGAGATCGTCAGCATGGGCGAGCGCACCTCCGTCCGGATGCTCAAGGGGGCGCTCGCCGCCCGCGGCATCGACGCCGAGTTCTTCGAGCCCGGCAGCGAGGGCTGGCCGATCATCACCGACGAGTACGGCGAGGTCGACGTCGACGAGACGACCAAGCGCGCCAGCGCGCTCGGGGGGCAACTCGGCGACGTCGTCCCGGTCATCACCGGCTTCCTCGCCGAGGACCACCAGGGCAACGTCACCACGCTCGGTCGCGGCGGCTCCGACACCACCGCGGTCATGCTCGGCAAGTTCATGGACGCCGACGAGGTCGTCATCGTCACCGACGTCGAGGGCGTCATGACCGGCGACCCGCGCGTCGTCGAGGGCGCGCGCAACGTCGGCGAGATCACCGTCGACGAGCTCCGCTCGCTGTCGTTCCGGGGCGCCGAGGTCGTCGCGCCGTCGGCCCTGTCGTACAAGGACGCCGATCTGGGGGTCCGGGTCGTCCACTACCAGCACGACGACCTCCTGACGGGCGGGACCTCCATCGAGGGCGAGTTCCAGAACCTCATCGACCTGCAGGAAGACCAGCTCGCCTGCATGACTGTCGCCGGCCGCGCCATCCGCAACAGTCCGGGCATCCTGGGTGAACTCGCGACCGCGCTCGGCGAGGAGGGGATCAACATCGAGGCCAACTCCTCGGGGATGGACTCGATCACCTTCTACGTCGCCGCCGACGATGCCGAGAACGCCGAGGCGCTGCTGCACGACCGCGTCGTCGAGGAAGACGCCCTCTCCAGCGTCACCGTCGAGGACGAGATCGCCGTGGTCCGCGTCACCGGCAGCGACCTGCCCAACCAGCCCGGCATGGTCAAACGCACCATCGACCCCCTCTCAGAGGCCCACATCCACCTCTACGACGTCGTCACGTCCGCGACGTCGGTCTCCGTGTTCATCCCGTGGGACGACCGCGAGCAGGCGCTCGAGCTCGTCCAGGACGCCTTCTGATCGGCTCTCGGAGGCTGCTCTTCTCCATCCGCACAGCCGACTCCCGCTCGACAGTCACTCGAACGTATTCCGTAGCTCTCCTCGCACTGTGAGACACCCGTCGCTGCTCCCGGCTCCCGCCGGGGTGTGGCTACACCTCACAGACCCGCCGCTCAAACGCGTCTCTGAGTGCTACGTAGCAGTCCGTACCGCTCCCCATCGGGGGTGACTATCTCGTACCCTATATATAACCGTGATTTATAATCCGGTATCGACCACGTCGACCCATGGGTCAACGGACTTCGGAGGACGGGTCGGGGCTCGCCGGCCTGCTCCCGCGAGCGGTTCGGGAACGGTTCGTTCGGAAATTCTTCCTGTCGGTGGTCCTGGTCATGGTCCTCACGGCCGGCATCGGCGCCGTCATGTTCCAGACGACGACGGCGACGCTGACCGACCGGACGGAGGACCAGCTGGCGTCGACGTCGCACCTCCAGGCCCAGAGCCTCGACCGCTGGGTCGACGGGCTGCGCCACCAGACGCGATTGATCTCCCAGGCGTCGCCGTTCCAGCGCGCCAACGAGTCGGACATCGATTACCACCTGCTGCGCCAGCAGCGGCAGTTCCGCGAGGACATCCTGGACGTCCACTACGTCCACTCCCACAGCCGGGAGATACTGGTGAGTACGTCCGACGGCGTGGAAGGGAGGAACCTCTCGGAAGCGGGCGTGCCGTGGGCGCACGACCGGGCGGAGGCGGTCGGGAGCGTCACGAACGTCCCGGCGAACGTGTACGTCGCGTTCGAGCCCTACACGTCGCCGGCCTCCGGCGAGCGCGTCCTCGCGTTCGTCAGTGCGCCGCCGCAGAACACCGAACACCTCGTCGTCGTCGAGGCGAACCTCACGGCCTGCGGCCGGTCGTTCGAACAACCCGACGAGAGCGCCTACACTACGGTCCACGGCGCCGACGGCCAGCCGATCTGCGGTGGAGCGGGCGCTGACGGTGCGGACAGCGCCCCCGCGCCCGGGAACGCGCTGTCGACCGACGGCTCCGGTGTCGTGACCGCCGAGAGCGAAGTGCTCGGCCATGCGACGATTGCCGGGACGGGCTGGACCGTGCTGACGCACGTCCCGAAGTCCGCGGCCTACAGCCTCCGCAACGACGTCGGGACGAGCACGGCCGTGCTCGTCCTCGTCCCGCTGGTCGCGCTCGGTGCGGTCGCCGTCGTCATCGGCCGCCGCGCCGGGAACGAACTCGACGAGTTGACCGAGAAGACCGCCGCGATGCGCGACGGCGACCTCGACGTCGAACTGGAGAGCGACCGAGTCGACGAGTTCGGGCAACTCAGCCGCGGCTTCGCCGAGATGCGCGACGCCCTCGACGAGCAGATTTCGGAGACCGAGCGAGCGCGCGAGGAGGCGGAAGTCGCCCGCGCCGAGGCCGTCGAGACCAACGAGTACCTCCGCGAGACGGCCGAGGCGTACTCCGAGACGCTCGCCGCCTGCGCCCGCGGCGACCTCACCCAGCGCATGGATCCCGACGGCGAGAACGACGCGATGGACCGCATCGCCGAGGACTTCAACGAGATGATCCGCGAGCTGGAACTCACTACCGGCCAGCTCGAGACCTTCGCCGCGGAGGTCAGCGACGGCGGCGAGCAGGTCCACGCCAGTTCGGAGACGATCCGGGAGGCAAGCGAGCAGGTCGCCGACTCCATCCAGAAGGTCTCCGACGACGCCTACGAGCAGAAAGAGCGGCTGGCGACCATCTCAGAGGAGATCGACGTGGTCGCCGACGAACTCGAAGCGATCGCCGACGGGCGCGACGACCTCGAGTTCGAGGAGTCGCTCGTCCGCGTCCGGACTGTCTCGGAGCTCGTCGGGGAAGCCGCCGACGCGGGCGAGACGGTCATGGCCGAGAGCGAGACGGTCGCCGGCGCCGCCGAGGAGCAGGCCGCCGAACTCGCCGAGGTGTCCGCCCGCGCGCTCGAACTGAAGCGGACCGCACAGTACCTCGGCGACGGCATCTCCCACTTCGAGACCGAGGCCGAACACGAGTTCGTCTTCCAGACCGGCGAGGGCGAGGCCGAAGCGCGCACGGACAGCCGCTGACCGGCCGGCCCCGCTCCCGGCGCGACGAACTTGTTGCCGGCGCTCCTACCGTGTCCATGGAATCCGCGACAGCCGAGACGAGCGAACGCTGTGGCTATCGCCTCGAAGTCGGCCTCGACGACGCCGACGAGCGATCCAAGACCTGCGGCCGCCCCGCGTGGGAGGACCACGACCGCTGCGTCTGGCACGCGACCGTCGACGGGAAGACCGAAGAGATGCTGGCGACCGCGAAGCCGGAGCCGGGGGACGTCCTCGACGGCGCTTACCTCCGGGAAGCGACGCTCGTCGGCGTCGACTGGCTGGCCGAGACGTCGCTCGTCGGGGCCGACCTCCGGCGGGCGGTCGTCAACGGCGCCGACCTCGGGGGCGCGGACCTCACCCTGGCGAACATGACCGACGTCACCGCCATCGACGCCGATTTCACCGGCGCGACGCTGGAGGGCGCCGTCTTCACCAACGCCGACCTCCGGCGGGCGACGCTGGAACACGTTCTGACCAACGAGGCGGTGTTCAGCGACGTCCACGTCGGCGCCGGGACGCGGTTCAGCGAGGTCTCCGCCTACGAGCGCGAGCCCATCCGCCCGACGCTGAGCGACGACCACCCCCTAGAGGCCGCCGCGTGGACCTACCGCCAGCTCCAGCGGATCTACCAGGACAACGCGCTCCCCGGGCTGGCCCGCCGGAGCTACGAACAGGAGAAGGACGCGCGGCGCCGCCTCGCGTGGAGCCGGGGCGACCGCCTGACGGCCCTCAAGTGGGAGCTCTCGCGGTGGGTGATGCGCTACGGGAGCAGCCCGTACCGGGTGCTCGCGTCGTCGCTGCTGGCTATCCTCGCCTGCGCTATCCTGTTCCCGCTCACCGGCGGGATCATGGAGATCCAGGGCGAGCAGGCGATCACCTACACTATCGAGAACCCGGCGAGCGCGCCGCCGTGGTGGATCGGTCGGGTGCTGTTCAAGAGCCTCTACTTCAGCGTCGTCACGTTCGCGACGCTCGGCTACGGGGACATCCAGCCGATCGGCGCGTGGGCGCGCTTCCTCGCCGGGTCGCTGTCGATCGTCGGCTCGCTGCTGTCGGCGCTGCTCGTGTTCGTCCTCGCGCGGCTCGTGACGTGGTGATCGAGCCGGTGTTCGTGCGGCAGTCACCAGAACAGCCCCGGTGACTCCTCCTCGGGCTCGTCGCCCGCGCCGGTGAGCCGGAGGGCGACGGGGAACAGCAGCCCCTGCGCGACGATGCTGACGAGCGCGACGCCGAAGACGAGTTCGACCAGCGCGGGCCGGAAGGGCAACTCCCGCGGGACGCTGAGCAGGAGCGCGATGGGGATGACCGTGTGCATCCCGCCCCAGACGAGGACGTGCTGGAAGCGCAGCGGCACGGGTTCGGCCCCGGTCACGGGGAGGACGTTCGTGATGCCGTAGACGACGACCCCCCGGACGAGGAGGACGAGCACGACGGCGAGCAGGACCGTCGGCGCGTTCCACAGCAGCCGACGCCACGGCGCCTGAATCCCGACGAGGACGAACACGAGCGTGAACACGATGAACGCCGCGGTGTCCCACGTCCGCTCCATGAACGTGACGTTGTCGGGGTGGACCGCATCGCCCTTGCCGTAGAGACCGATCACGAGCCCGGACGCGACGGTGGCGAGGACGCCGCTGACGTGGAGGTAATGATCCGCCAGCAGGAAGCTCCCGTACGCCAGGACGACCGTCGTCAGCAGTTCGGCCATCCGGTCTTCGATGGCCCGGAGGACGAAGAAGGCGAGCGCCCCCGCGGCCAGTCCGACGAGGACGCCGCCGAAGCTGACGACCGTTATCTCGACGGCCACGTCGACCAGATCCGACGCGGACAACAGCGTCGCGAGGTCGGCGCCGGTCTCGAAGCGCTCGGAGACGATGCCGATCATCGCGCCGAAGGTGACGACGGCGAAGCCGTCGCTGAAGTGGCTCTCGACCTCCGCGAGGATCGACAGGCGCTCGGCCGCGTCGGCCTCCCGGAACAGCGCGACGATGGCGACCGGGTCGACCGGGTAGATGATGACCGCGAACAGAAGCGTCACCACGACCGGGAGGCCGAAGGCGTAGGTGCCGAGCAGTCCCAGCAGGACCACCGCGATCGGCAGGCCGACGATCGGCAGCAAGACGCCGATCGGCAGCACACGGACGAACGCGCCGGATTTCGTCTCCTGTGAGCCCTGGAAGAGGACCGTCGGGACCAGCACCATCAGGATGAGATCGGAGGACAGCCGGAAGTCCGGGTCGAGCCCCGTGACCGACAGCGCGACGCCGACGAGCACGAGCAACACCGGATAGGCCGCCTCGCTGGTGCGGGCCGCGACGACGCGCACGACGGCCGCGACGCTCAACACGAGGAGGACGCCGCCCAGGAGCGCGAAGGTCTCGGCCATCGAAGTGAGTGTCACTCGCCCGTCTCGACCAGCCCGGGTGTGCAACCGAGTCCGCGCGGCCGCCGGGCTCGCAAACGGAATTGTCGCCGCCGATACGGCGGATCCGCGCGGCAGTGACCTGAATCATCGGCCTGCGTATGTCTGCTCGGTCGGCGACGGCGCTCCAAGAGACGAGTGAAGCGGTGTGAGAAATGGGTCCGACGGCCGAAACGACGCTTTCAGGTGGCGAGGCGGGTTACTGACCCGAGCGCAGGCGCGTCCCGATGCGCAGCGGCAGGTCGGCCTCGCGGACAGCGTCGACGACCCGGTCGACGTCGTACTCGACGCGGTGAGCCTCGATCTCCTGGGTCTCGAAGTCGACCAGCGAGTACGCGGCCCGGGGGTCGCCGTCGCGCGGCTGGCCGACGGCACCGGGGTTCATCACGAGTCCCTCGTCGAAGATTTCGTGGCCCTGCACGTGCGTGTGGCCCATGACGAGCACCTCCTCGCTGCCGAGCATGTCGGCGTTGTACTCCTCGGGGTAGGTGTAGCGGTCGGGGTCGCTGGGGTGGCCGTGGACCAGCCGCATCCGCCCGTCGCAGACGAGCCGCTGCTCGGGCAGTTCGCCGAGCCACGCCAGTTGGTCCTCGGAACACGTCTCGCGAGCGTGGTCTACTGCGGTGGCGGCCATGCTGTTGAAACCGTAGGCCTGGTCGAACGCGACGGCGCGATCGTGGTTGCCCATCACCGTCGGCACCTCGCCGTCGGGGAGCATCGCTTCGGCCTCGTCGCTCAGTCCGGTCTCGCCCGCGCCGCGGATGGCCGCGACGCACTCGGCGTGCCACGGGTTGTATCCGACGACGTCGCCCGCACAGACGAGCCGGTCGACCGGCGGCATGTCCTCGAGGACGGCCTCCAGCGCCACGAGGTTCCCGTGCACGTCCGAGATGACACCCACTTTCATGCGGTGGAGTGGGCACCCCGCCGTCTTAGTTCCACGGCAGACGAACGTCAGGATACTGATTTGTCTGCGACCGGGTACTCGGGTCCCCGGCCACTCAGTTACTCGTCGCTGCCGTTGACGATCGCGGTCGCGAACCCGTCGACGGCCGACCCCGAGACGCCGACGGCACAGACCTCGTGTTCGAAGTCCATGTCGTAGGCCTCCCGGGCAGCCTCGGGCGCGTCGGTCGCCGCGAAGTCGACGGGTTCGGGGCTGTCCTTCTCGTAGGTCGCCACGAGCGTCGGCTCGGTGACTTCCTCGACGAGGACGGCGTCGCGGCGGACGGTGCCGATCACGGCGCCGGGACCGTCGGCGTTCGTGCTCGGGTCCTCGGGGTCGACGCCGACGATGCCGGCGACGCGGGGCGTGTCGTAGTCGTCTTTCTCGAAGTCGAGCGCGAGCAGCGGTTCGGCCAGCGCGTCGCGGGCGGGATAGCCCAGCGCGAGTTTCTCGGCGATGGGGTCGACGTGCGAGCCGTTGCCGATCACGGCGCCGCGGGCGGTCTCCCGCAGGCAGTTGTACTCGACGTAGGGGTTGTCCGTCTCCGTGGCGTCGTCAGTCGGGCCGACGGTGAGCGTGCCCGGCTCGCGACCGGTGGCCTCCCGATTCGGGAACGAGCGCGAGGAGACACGGTAGGCGCCGACTTCCGGTGCGACGACGACGAAGCGTCCGACGTACATGTGCGACTCTCGGTCCCACCCTCGAAAGTAAATGTCGATCCATGGGGAGGCCGGCGTCCCAGATGTGGAGACAGCGCGTCGAGAGCGCGGGGGTTATGCCCCTCGCGCCCCTCGATCCGTCGATGACAGCAGGCCTCGATGCGGACGTGGTCGGCGCCGACGCGGCGGCCGAGCGCCGCGACGAAGTGGTCGCGGAGGTCACCGACCACGCCGGCCGGATCGCCCGCGAACTCGCCCGCCTCCAGGGCGGCGACTACGGCCAGCGGGAGTTCGAGACCGACCGCGGGACGTGGACGCTCAAGTACGAAGCCGGCGACGTACAGTACCTCCGATACGAGGGCCGCGGCGCCGACACCTACGTCGTCTCGACCCAGCAGCCGCCCGAACCCGAAGCGCTCGCCGAGGCGATGACCGACTACGACGCCTTCGTCGATGCGTTCAACGAGTACGTCCGCTCGCTCGACGGCGTCCTCGACGACGTCTCCGACGAGCTGCCCGAGATCGCCTCCGTCGATTCGGTCGTCGAGGAACGCGAGCGCATCCTCTCGCGGATGCGCGACGCCTGTGACCGGATGGCCCAGCAGCTCCACCGCGCCGAGGGCGGCGACTACGGCACCTTCTCCGCCCGCGTCGGAAGCTCTCGCTGGGAACTCAAGTGGGAAGAAGGACGCGCGAGTTACCTCCGCGTCGGCGGCGAGGGCGGCGTCTACATCCTCTCGCAGTACCAGCCCCCCTCGGCCTACGACCTGCGCGCCCACGCCGACGACTTCCCGGGCTTCGTCGACGCGTTCAACGAACACGTCGCGGAGATCTCCGAGACGCTGGAGACCGTCTCGCTGTAGCTGTCATTCAGCCGTTACGTCGACAGCCGAGCGGAGTATCTGGCCGGATCGGCGGGCATCTTCCAGATGGTGTCGTGGATTCGATTTCACTTTCAGTCTCCAATTGCGCGGAAGTCGAACACCGTGTCATCCGCTGGGCGACCTGTCACATTCGGAACACTTCGAACCGCCCGCGCCAGATAGCGGCCGCGGGAACGCGGCTGATATGCGGTAGCACAGCACAGTAGAGTCCGCAACACTGAAATACGACACCGCGGTATAGATGAGTGAAGTCCTGTGGTGTAGTGGCCAATCATGTAGCCTTCTGGGGGCTACGACGGAGGTTCGAATCCTCCCAGGACTATGACATAACGGAGCGGTTTTCCCGTTTCTATCGACTTCGAGCGTCTACAGTCGCTACTCGTGCACTACGGCGTCACCACGAGCTTCCCGACGCTCTCGCGCTCTTGCATCGCGGCGAAGGCCGCGCCGGTCTCTTCGAGGGAGTAGGTCTCGTCGATCACCGGGGCGAATTCGCCGTCGGCGACGAACTCGACCAGCCGTTCGAGATCGGTCTGGGTGCCCATCGTCGAGCCGACGATGTGCTTGTGCCCGAGGAACAGGTCGGCGACGTCGAACTCGGAGGTGCCGCCGGCGGTCCGGCCGCAGACGACCATCCGGCCGCCGCGCCGCAGCACGGACTGGCCGAGTTCGGAGAACTCGCCGCCGAGGTGGTTGATCACGGCGTGGACCGGTCCGTCGACGGACTCGCGGATCTCGTCGACGTCGGCCGAGACGACGCCGCGGTCGAGGCCGACCTCGCGGACGCGGTCGAGCTTGTCCGCCGAGCGCGAGGTGCCGATCGAGTCGAGGCCGAGGACGTCACAGAGCTGGACCGCGGCGACGCCGACGCCGCCGGTGGCGCCGGGGACGAAGACGGCGTCGCCGGCCTCGACCTGCGCTCGCTCGAGCATCCGGTAGGCGGTCATGTACGCCGTCGGGAGCGCGGCGGCCGTCGTCGCGTCCACGCCCTCCGGGAGACGGACGAGTCGGTCCGCCGTCACGCGGGCCTGCTCCGCCAGTCCGCCGTGGTACAGCGAGAAGTTCTCGCACATGTTCTCCGGGCCGTCACGGCAGAAGCGGCATGTCCCGCAGGTCTCGTTCGGGCAGAGGACCACCCGGTCGCCCGCGTCGAGGCCCGTGACGTCCTCGCCCACCTCGCGGACGGTGCCCGCCACGTCGAGGCCGGTGACGAACGGCAGGTCGTCGGCGTCGACCATCGCCGAATCGCCCTCGAGGATCCACAGGTCGTGGCGATTGATAGCGCACGCGTCGACGTCGACGACCGCCTCGCCCGCTTCGGGTTCGGGGTCGGGTCGGTCGATCACGTCGACGCCGTCTGGACCGGTGAGTTCGGTGAAGGCTGCGGCTCGCATTACCCGCAGTTGGGCGACCGAACCCAAAGAGTGCGACGGCGGCGGCGAAACCGTGGCCTTCTCGCGACCTGGGCTCGCATCCGCCGTGGTTACTTGAGACTCCGTCCGCATTGTCCGGTATGGCACCCTCGCACGTGCTCGTCCCGCTGGACGGGTCGCCGCTCGCCGACGGCGCGCTCGCCCACGCGCTGGAGACCTTCGACTGTCGGGTCACCGTCCTCAACGTCGTGACGCCGCTCGACGCCTCGATGAGCGAGGGCGGCGTCCTCGAACCCGACGACGAGCGCGAGGCCGAGGCCCGCAAACGGGCGGAGCGACTGGTCGAACGAGCCCACGAGCGCGCCGCCGAAGCAGACCGGCGCGTCGAGACGGTGGTCGAGACCGGCGACCCCGCCGAGACGATCTTAAACGCCGTCGACGAACGCGACGTCGACCACGTCGTGATGGGCGGCCACGGCGGCGATCGATCCGACCTCGGCCGGCGACTCCTCGGGACCGTCGCGACCACCGTCGTCGGCGAAGCCCCCGTTACCGTGACCGTCGTTCGGTGAGCGGTGTCTGGCGGCGACCGTCTTTCCGTACGGATGCCTGGCGGTGATCGTGGTTCAGTGACGGCTCGAATCACTCCACGCGCGCACAGGCGGCGAAAAGTGTCAACCGATTCGTTCCACCTGAAACGAAGGGGTTTGGGGACCGTTCTCAATCGACCCGGATCCCGGAGAGGGCGCCGTAGAGCTGGTCGGCGAGGTCGTCGGCGCGGTCGGCGGTGCGGGCCTCGGCGTAGACGCGGATGACGGGCTCGGTGCCGGAGGGGCGGGCGAGCACCCAGCCGTCGCCGTAGTCGAGCCGGTAGCCGTCGGTGGTGTCGAGGTCGGCGACCGAGTCGCGGGCGGTCCGCTCGATGGCGTCGAGCATCGCCTCGCGCTGGCGCTCGCCGTCGTACTCGACGTCGCGGCGGACGTTCACGTAGTCGTCGTAGCGGGCGATGACCTCGCTCGCGGGTTCGCCGCGGTGGGCCAGCAACTCGCAGAAGCGCGCGGCGGTGTAGGCGCCGTCGCGGGCGATGCGGTAGCCCGGGAAGAGGATGCCGCCGTTGCCCTCGCCGGCGACCGGAACCGTCTCGCCGGTGGCCTGCAGGTCGCGGATGCGCGAGACGATGTAGGTACTCCCGATGGGCGTCAGCGTGAGGTCGGCGCCGGCCTCGTCGGCCACGTCGACCAGTCGCTGAGAGGCGTTGACGGCGGAGACGACGGTGTCGCCCTCGTCGATCGCCGCGGCGGCAAGCGCGGCGAGGGCGGCGCTGCCCTCGACGTACTGGCCGCGCTCGTCGACGAAGATGGCGCGGTCGGCGTCGCCGTCGTGGGCGATGCCGAGGTCGGCGTCGGTGGTGCGGACGAACCGCTGGAGGTCGCCGAGGTTCGAGGCGACGGGTTCGGGGTCGCGGCCGGGGAAGTGGCCGTCGGGCTGGGCGTGGATGGTCTTGACCGAGCAACCGAGCCGGCGGAAGAAGTCGGGGCTGGTCAGCGAGCCCGCGCCGTGGCCGGGGTCGATGGCGACGGTCAGGTCGGCGGCGGCGACGGCCTCGCGGTCGACGGCGGCGAGCAGGCCCTCGATGTAGGCCCGGCGGACGCCGTCGACGGGGCGGCTCTCGCCGGTCTCGTTCCAGGGGACGCGCTGGACGGTCTCGTCGAGCAGGCGGCGCTCGATGGCTTCGAGGCGCTCGCGGGGCAGTTCCACGCCGTCGGCGCCGACGAGTTTGATGCCGTTGTACTCCGGCGGGTTGTGCGAGGCGGTGACCATCACGCCGGGGATCCCCTCCCGTTCCGCGTAGGCCTGCAGGCCGGGCGTGGCGAGGACGCCGAGGCGGTCGACGTCGAGGCCGACGCTGGCGAGGCCGGTCGCGACGGCGTCGGTGAGCATTCCACCTGTCGCGCGCGTATCGCGCGCGACCGCTACGCGGTCGACGCCGCCGTCCACTGCCCAGACGGAACCGGCCGCCTGTGCCACGTCCGTGGCGTACGCCGGCGTGAGGTCGTCGTTGACCACGCCCCGCACGCCGCTTGACCCGAAGACCCTCATCGGGCGTTACTCAGCGGTCCGGCCGCATAGTGGTTCCGGACGCATATCACGGGTCCACGTCGGGGCACCCCAGCGCCGCAGGGGTGAGGCGACATTCCTGCCCGCAGATGGACACCGAATCCGATAAACGCCGGGGCGCCAACGGGACGGGTATGGACAAGCAGGGACTCATCGACGCGCTCCGCGACGCCGAGGCCGTGAAGTTCGGCGAGTTCGAGCTCTCCCACGGCGGCACCTCGAACTACTACGTCGACAAGTACGTCTTCGAGACCGACCCCCACTGCCTCGAATTGATCGCCGACGCCTTCGCCGAACGCGTCGGGGAAACCAAACTGGCCGGCGTCGCGCTGGGCGCCGTCCCGCTGGTCGCCGTCACCAGCGTCGAGTCCGGCAACCCCTACGTCATCGTCCGCAAGCAGAAAAAAGAGTACGGCACCGCCAACCTCGTCGAGGGCGACCTCACGGAGGGCGAGGAAGTCGTCGTCCTCGAGGACATCGCGACGACCGGCCAGAGCGCCGTCGACGCGGCCGAAGCGCTGCGCGACGCGGGCGCCGTCGTCGACCGCGTCGTCGTCGTCGTCGACCGCGAGGAGGGCGCCGCCGAGAACCTCGCCGACCACGACCTCGAACTCGAATCGCTGGTGACCGCCTCCGACCTGCTCGCCGACGCCCCCGACGACGTCGACGTCGACGGCTGACCGATTCGGCATCCCCGCCAGCGAAGGCGATACGTTTTCCCGTCACACGTCTCCCGTCGGTCGATCCCGGATCGACCGATCTCGGGCGTGTTATTCTCTCCCACGGTCGTTCGTCAGTCGGCGCACGTCACAACTCTTTTATCCGATTACGCGTTAGCGGAGTCCAAGATGGCAGGTGACTGCTTTACACGCGGGCTTCCCGCCCCATAACCAGTCACTGCCACGTTCTCACGCTCGCAATCGGCTGGCAAGCGACGCGTGGCGATCCGGAGGTCGATGACATGTCACGACAGGAATCTTCAGTCACGGTGGAACTGCCCGATGGAAACACGCTCGACGTTCCGTCGGGCGCCACAGTCGAAGACGTGGCCTACGAGATCGGTCCGGGCCTCGGCTCCGACACCGTCGCGGGGAAACTCGACGGCGAACTCGTCTCGAAGGAGGACCCCGTCTACGACGGCGCGACCATCGAGATCGTCACGCCCTCGGCCGACGAGTACCTGCAGGTGCTGCGCCACTCGGCGGCCCACGTCCTCGCGCAGGCGATCCTCCGGCACTATCCGGACGCGAAGCTCGCCACCGGCCCGCCCACCGAGGAGGGCTTTTACTACGACTTCGAGGACGTCGACATCGACGAGGGCGACTTCGAGGACATCGTCGCCGAGATGGAGGCCATCGTCGAGGAAGATCTGGAGATCGTCCGCGAGAACGTCTCCATCGAGGAGGCCCGCGAGCGCGTCGCGGGCCAGCCCTACAAGGAGGAGATTCTGGAAGACCTCGCCGCGGGCGAACGCGGTGCGGGTACGGCCGGAGGAACGGACGGCGACGCCTCCGGTGACGGCGACGGCGTCGACACCGTCTCCTTCTACAGCCAGGGCGACTTCGAGGACCTCTGTGCCGGGCCACACGTCGCCTCCACCGGGGAGATCGGCGCCATCGACCTGCGAGAGATAGCCGCCACCAACTGGCGCGGCGACGAGGACGAGGCGCGGCTCACCCGCGTCTACGGCACCGCCTTCGAGTCCGAGTCCGACCTCGAGGACTACTGGGAGCGCAAGGAGGAGGCCGAGCGCCGGGACCACCGCCGCATCGGCCAGGAGATGGATCTCTTCTCCATCCCCGAGCACTCGCCGGGGTGCGTCCACTTCCACCCCGACGGGATGGCCATCCGTCGCGAACTCGAGGACTACATCCGCGAGAAGAACGACGAACTCGGCTACGAGGAGGTCTGGACGCCGGAACTCAACAAGACCGACCTCTGGAAGACCTCGGGTCACTACGAGCACTTCTGCGAGGAGGACGAGATGTTCCACTGGGAGCAGGCCAGCGCTCGGACGGACGACGACGACGCCGACGAGTACGGTCTGAAGCCCATGAACTGCGCCAACCACGTCCACCTCTACCAGCGCCAGCGGCGCTCCTATCGCGAGCTGCCCAAGCGCTACTCCGAGTTCGGCACCTGCTACCGCAACGAGCGCTCCGGGGAACTCTCGGGGATGCTCCGCGTCCGCGGGTTCACGCAGGACGACGGCCACGCGTTCGTCCGCCGCGACCAGATCCAGGGCGAGGTCACCCGCACGCTGGAGGTCATCGACGGCGTGCTGGAGGACTTCGGGCTCGACGTGACCTTCAAGCTCGAAACGCAGCCCGACGAGGCCTTCGGTGACGACGAACTCTGGGAGCGCGCCGAAGACGACCTCCGCAGTTCGCTCGATGCGCTCGGCGAAGGCTACGAGATCGAGGCCGGCGAGGGCGCCTTCTACGGGCCGAAGATCGCCGCCGACGCCGAGGACGCCATCGGTCGCGAGTGGACCGTCGGCACGGTCCAGCTCGACTTCGTCCAGCCCGAGCGCTTCGACCTGAACTACGTCGGTGAGGACAACGAGGAACACACGCCGGTCATGATCCACCGCGCCCTGCTGGGCACCTTCGAGCGGTTCATGGGGGTCATGATCGAGCACTTTGCAGGCAGGTTCCCGCTGTGGCTCGCGCCCGAGCAGGTCCGCGTGCTCCCGCTCAACGAGGACGTGCTCGGTTACGCCCACCGCCTGAAGAACGACTTCGACGACGACGGCTTCCGCATCTCGGTCGCCGACGGCGACGACACGCTCCAGCGGAAGATCCGCCGCGCCCACGACGAGAACGTCCCCTACATGCTCATCGTCGGCCCGGACGAGGAGGAGTCCGGGACCGTCTCGGTCCGCGACCGCGCCGAACGGGAGGCCCGCGACGTCGACCCCGACGACTTCCGCGAGCACCTCCGCGAGGAGCGCGCCGACAAGCGCCTCGAACCGGACTTCCTCGACGAGTAAGCCGTCGTCACCGCGTATCGCATCCGACCGTTTTTCCCGCGTCGCTCCGCACGCACTATCGATGCCGGACGAAGCCCTCCAGCGGACGGTCCGCCGGTGTACCGCGTTCGTCGTGATCCCGCTCTCGGTGCTCGTGATCCAGGTCAACCAGTTGGCAGCCTACGACGAGGAGGTACACCCGGTGCTGACCGTGCTGATCCCCGGTGTGTTCGTCGTCGGTGCGAGCGGGTACCTCGTCCTCTCGGCGCTCCAGATCGACCGACCAGCGGACGACGCCGTCCAGCCCGTCGAGGAGGACGGCGAAACCGACGACGCCGCGGAAACCGCGTAATCGCACCGATACCGTTTTTTCGACGCCGGTCGGACTCCCGATCAGTCCCCCGCATGACCGCCCGTATCCGAGCGCTCGGGGCCGTGGCGGCAGCCCTCCTCTGCCTGACCGCCGCCATCGGCGCCATCGCGCTGTCGGTCCCCGGCGCGCCGGCGACCGCCGACGAGGAGTCGCGACCGTCGGACACCGGCCTCCAGCGCCTCCACGCCGCCGGCGTCACCGGCGACAACGTCACCGTCGGCGTTGTCGGCGTCACCGGCTTCGACACCGACCACCCGGCCATCGCCGAGCGAGTCGTCGCGGCCCGCGCGTTCGGGAACGGAGCCACCGTCTCCAACGGCGGCCGCAACCGCCACGGCACCGCGACGGCGGCCGTGCTCTCCCAGACCGCTCCCGACGCGGACCTGTATCTGGCGACCTTCGACGAGACGCGGGACTTCCGCCAGGCGGTGACGTGGCTGGTCACCGCTGACGTGGACGTGATCGTCGCGCCCGTGTCGTTCTACGGGACGCCCGGCGACGGGAGCGCGGCCGTCGCGCGGCTCGGCGAGTGGGCGCGCCGGCAGGGCGTCGTCTTCGTCGCGCCGACGGGCAACCTCGCCCGCGGCCACTGGCACGGCCGCTACGACGACGTGGACGAGGGCCGACTCCGCTTCGGCGAGACGACCCGCAACTACGTCGCCGGCCGCGGCAGCCGGACGCGGATCTGGCTCTCCTGGGACCGCGCGCACGAAAACGAGACCTACACGGCCGAACTCTACCGCGCCGAGGGCAACGAGTCACGACTCGTCGCCCGCTCGCAGCCCTACAGGGGCGACGACGTGCCGAACGCGCGGATCAACGCCCGGCTCGAAGGCGGCACCTACTACGTCGCCGTCCGTGGCCCCGGGAACGAGACCGGCGCGCACCTCCGGCTGGCCTCGCCGACCCACCGTTTCCAGCGCGCGAAGCCGGAGGGGAGCATCGTGGCGCCCGCGACGGGCCGCGGCGTCATCGGGGCCGGCGCCTACGACCCCGCAGACGGCGGTATCGAGCCGTTCAGTTCCCGCGGCCCGACGATCGACGGCCGCCTCGGAGTCGACCTGGTCGCGCCCGCTCGACACGAAATCAGGGGGTACGACGAACCCCTCGTCGGCTCGTCCGCCGCGACCCCCTACGTCGGCGGCGTCGCCGCACTCGTCCTCGACGACCGCCCGGGACTCACGCCCGAGCGAGTCGAACACCGCCTCGAACGAACGGCCGTCGACGTGGGGCCGAACGGGACCGACGCCGTCGCGGGGAACGGGCTGGTCGCACCGCGACAGGCGGTCGGTCTCCCCGCGAACGCGACGGGCTGACGCTACCGTCGAGACCGTTCAAAGCAGAATTTAACCTACGGACAGGGCTATAGTACCGGCCTGTCGATCGATACGTACGGAGAGATGTCGGGGCTCATCGATCGCATTCAGGACCGGACGGCGACGAGCGACGAGCAGTTGCGGGTGTTAGACGTCGAGGGCGAGGAGACAGACGACGTCCTCGACGCGCTCGCGACGGACACGCGGCGGGCCGTCTACCGCGCGCTGTTCGAGCGGCCCCGCACCGCCTCGGAGATCGCCGACCGCATCGACACGTCCGTCCAGAACGTCCACTACCACGTCTCGAACCTCGAAGACGCGGGCCTCGTCGAAGCCATCGACACCCGGTACTCCGAGAAGGGCAACGAGATGACCGTCTACGGCCCCGCGAGCGATCCCCTCGTGATCGTCGGCAACCGCGAGATGCGCCCGCGCGTCCAGCGCTCGCTGACCGACGTGGTCGGCGGCCTCGGCATGCTGTCGGTCGCCGCCCTCCTCGTCCAGTGGGGCGCCGAGCGGATCGCCCGCCCCACGGTCGAGGGCGGCAGCGCCGTCCCGGCCAGCCCGAACGCCACCGTCGGCGAACCCGGCTCGCTCGCCTGGCTCGTCTTCGACGTCGTCGAACCCGGCGTCCTCTTTTTCTTCGCCTGCCTCGCCGTCGCCTCGCTCGTCGCCCTCGCGCTCGACTGGTAATCGGTCGTCAGAGCGTGAGTGCGCTTCCTAACGCTTCCGAGACAGCCAGCGGCACGCCTCGGGGGAAGCGGCGCGGTCGTCGATTGCTCGATGGCGACTGGTAGGGAGAGTAGCGACAGGTGAAATGTGACAGCGGAGCGCCGGAAAGCCTGCGGCAGGAGCGCAGCAAAAGCCGCTGGCGGGCGGTGGGAGCAGGAAAACGGGAAAGCAGTGATGGGGAAGGGGAAACAGGAAACGGGAAGCGGAGAAGGGAAACGAAAATAGCGGGAGTGACGTGTGACGCTCGGCGGTGCGGATCAGCTCCTGACGAAGCCGAGGAACATCGCGATGGCGCCGAACGCGAGCAGGCCGCCGAGGGCGAGCGCGCCGACGCCGGTGAGGAACGAACCGGAGCCGCTGTCGGCGGCCGCGACGGTCGCGTCGCCGGGTCCGGGCGGCTCGTCGTCGGTCGCCGTGCCGGCGCTGCCGTCGCTCCCGGCGCTCTGGTCAGCGGCGGTCACGGAGATCGCCCCGATCGCCTCGGGGTCGTCCGTGGCCGTCCCCGGGAAGACGTCGATCGAGTACGGCGCGGGGTCGAGCACCGAATCGAGCGTCGTCTCGCTCGTCACGTTCGCCGGGCGGGTCTCGCCGGCCTCGGCGACCGCGAGCGCGGGCCGGTCGGAGTCGTCCGTGGCGTTCGTCCGGAAGACCAAGACAGCGCGGCCGTCACCGTTGGTATCGCGGATCGTCGCGGTCGTCTCGTAGTTGGCGGACTCCTCGTCGCCGACGGTGATCGTCAGCGCGTCGGCGTCGCCGAACGTGATCGGGACCCGGGCGACCGCACCCTGTTCGACTTCGACGACGCTCTCGACGTCGATTTCGTCGGCATCGAGCGACGCCGACGCGGGCGTGCCGTCGTCGCCACCGGACGCCGTTCTCGTCGGGCAGTCGCTCTCACAGTCCGTGATCGTCCCCGTCCCGCGAGCGAGGAAGCGGTCGTCGGTGCGGACGTCCACTGAGATTTCCGTCCCGGACGACATATCGCTGAAGTCGAACGTTCCCTCGAAGGTGCCGTCGTCGTCGACCTCCGTCACGGCCGTCACGAGGAACGGCGACGACGGCGATTCCGAAACGACCCGGATCGAAATGGGCGTTCCCGCGTCGAGCGTCGTCTCGCCGGAGATCGTCTGCTCGGCGGCCGGTGCGACGCGGACCTCGCCGTCGGTCGTGTCGAGGGTCGTCCCGTTGTGCGTCGGTTTGGGCGTTGCCGTGTCGCCGTCACTCTCGTCGGACTGGTCGCCGTCGTCACCGGCCAGCAGCGCCAGCGAGGCGATCGACGGCGGGTCGTCCGGGTCGCCCAGCGAGAGGTCGTACGAGGCCGGGTCGAGCGGTTCGTCGACGCCGGCGACCTCGGTGCGGTTCTCGATCGCGTCGTCGCCGGCGACGGTGAGGTACGACGACGGGTCGGACTCGTGGGCCGCGCCCGTGTCGAAGCGGACCGTCACGGTCCCGTCGCCGTCGGCGTCGGTGACCGTCGCGCGGACCTCGTAGTTGGCCTCCGCGGCGTCGCCGATAGTGAGTCGGGCGGTGTCGTCGGCGCCGGTCGTGTTGATCACGATCTCGGCCGTGTCACCCTGCTGGGCGGTGAAGATGGACTCCTCGAACGAGGGAGCCTGATCCGCGCGGTCGGCGGTGACGACGCCGGCCATCGGCGCGGTCACCAGCGTCGCGACGACGAGCGCGGCCAGCAGCCGGCGGGCAGTCACGCGACCACCCCCACGGGCGAACCGGAGTCGGTCGGCGGTCTGCGGGCGATGCGTCGGTCGGAACGGCGGTCCGGAGGGGACCGGTCAGGGCGTCTGGCTGCCATTGCATTCCTCCGATCGGTCGACGGACAAATACCACTCCCGTAAGCTTCAAAGTGGCTTTGAACGCGGTCGAACTCGACGATTCGGCACGGACCGGGCCTGTCGCCTCGATCCCCGCTACCGTTGGTCTCTTGACCGTCGACTCCTAACCGTCGGTGATGGCGAACCTCGAACTGTACGAACTCGAAGGCTGCCCCTACTGCGCGAAGGTCACGAAGAAGCTCGACGAACTCGACCTGGAGTACGAGTCGCACATGGTCCCGCGCTCGCACGACGAGCGGACCGAAGTCGAGGAAGTGAGCGGCCAGACGGGCGTCCCCGTCCTCGTCGACCCCGAGAACGACGTCGAGGGGATGCCCGAGAGCGACGATATCGTCGAGTACCTCGAAGAAGAGTACGGGAGTTAACGCCGCTTTCCCAGTAGTTTTTCGCGCCGTTCCGCTACAGGTAGTCGACGGTCTGGCCGCCGACGCCGTCGAAGCCCTGCCGTTCGTGGGACCACTCGAAGACGCCCTCGTCGCGGCGCTTGGCGAGGAAGTCGACGATTCGCTCGCCCACGTTCTCGCCGTAGAGGTCGGGGCCGGACTGCAGGCGCTCGCGCACGTCGGATTCGAGGACGTGCGTGACCATCTCGTGGACGAACTCGCCGGAGACCGGCGGGACGAGCAGGTTGGTGTTCGCCTCGAAGACGGTCTCCGGGCGGTCGGTGTTGAACCGCGCGGTCAGACAACAGGCCTCGTCGATGTGGTTGAGTTCTTCCTGCATGCTCCCGGAGTCGGTCAGCTCGGCGAGACACTGTCCGGATTCGAGGAACTCGTAGACGTGGGCGTGTTTCTTCCAGAGGCCGGTGAAGAGGAAGTTCTCGCGCTCGTCGGCCAACCGCCGGAGCCGGTCGCGGTAGCCGTGGCGTTCGAGCGCGTGTTTCGTCGCGGTCAGCTCGACGAAGTTGACGTTGTGGCCGTCCTCGACGAGCGCGATGACCCCCTCGACGAGCGCCTCGAAGCGGCCGGGCAGGAGGTTCGCCCGCCGGTGGATGTCCACGCGGATCCAGTCGTCGCGTTCCTCGAGGACGGGATAGACGTCGAAGACGCTCTCGCCGTCGTGGCCCTCCTTCATCTGGATCGCGTCGACGACGGAGTTACCGACGACGGGGATGCGCTCGCGCCCGTCGACCGTCCGGGGGTAGCCCTCGGCTTCGAGGTGCTCGCGGTTGCGTTCGACTGGCGCGAAGTGATAGCGCGCGGCCGCCGACCCGACGAACGTGTCGTACTGCTCGGGGAACGGCTCGGTCCGGTCGACCGACCACTCGCCCGACCACTGCTCCTCGACGAGGGCCTCCGGGTCGGGATAGTCGCCGGCGTCGCTTCCGGGGGTCGCTCCCGCGGCCGGCACGGCGTCGTAGTCGGGCGCCATCCCGCGCAGCCCGGCCTCGTTGTGCGCGACCTGCTGGTTCGTCGCGAACAGCCACGCCTGCGGGAAGATGGCGGCGGCGTGGGTATCGCCGTGGACCAGCGGCAGGACCGTCGTGTCGGGCCACTCCTCCAGTCGGTCGGCGACCTGCCGTACAGCGAGCATCGTCTGAGCGGTCTTCTCGCTCAGGTCGCCGCGGATGCCCAGGTCGACCGCGATGGCGTCTTCCAGATCGTACTCTTCGAGGCCGTGGCCGAGCAGGTCGTCGTAGTGCTGGCCGGTGTGGATCACGAAACAGGGCAGCCCGCGCTCGCGCGCCGCGGCGACCACCGGCGCCTGCTTATAGAAGTCCGGTTTCGTCGCGGTGACGACCGCGAGGACGAACTCGCCGCGGTCCATCTCCGCCGCGAGCCGCTCGTCGTAGATCGTCGGGTCGGCGTCCATTGTGTCGACCGACGTGACGTCCGGACGGGTATTTACAGTTCCGGACGGTGGGTTTTGGGCGTTCTGATTATGGGACTTCGTGGGCCGGGGATTGTGGTTCGCTCGCTAGGAGTGACTGGAACCGCTACCGCAGAGCGCACTGAGCGTTGAAAGCCCTCGGCGCGCTCGCGGTCGCTGAGCGGGATATCCGCGCTCTCGGCACCGCCCACGCGGATAGTCGCCCGCTCAGGCGACTAGATGAACGCGATCCCGCCTCGCCCTTTCAGTCCGCCAGGACCGCGACTGCACCGCCACAGCACCGCAGACGGCCACACCCTCCCCAACCGATTGCGTTGTCTGCGGGCGACCCGAGCGTCGCCCACATGGCCCGAGGGACCTTCGGTCCCTCGCTGCTCGTCGCAGGCTCCTGCGCTACTCATCCCTCGCACGAGTCCGTCGCGCGACGAGACGCGCGACAGCGCGCGCCACGTCGGAAAACGAGAATTAGCGACACCGTCGAACGCCGCTCACGACGAAACACCCACTCCAACGGCCCGTCGACCCCTCAGGCGTCGGGGTTCGGGTCGAAGATTTCGGGATTCTCTTCGCCCTGCACGTCGATCACGGCGAGCGCGCCCTTGCGGGCGACCCGCGAGAGCGAGTGGTCGACGAGCTTGATCGGACCGGGAACCGGGTAGTGCATGGTGGTGATGGCGGTGCTGCCCGGCATCACCGGCGTCGTCTGGATGTTCTGCTGGGGCTGGCCGCCGATGCCACCCTGCGGGTATGCCTCGTCCCAGACGCTCCCGATGGGGTGGAACGAGCTGGCGAGGTTGGGGCCGCCCACGCAGTAGTACACGCGCGCGGTCTCGCCGGTCTCGACGGTCATGTCGGCGTACTTGTCGGGCGTGATGGCGTACTTCTCGCCGTTGATGAGCACGTAGGTGGGGTCCTCGCGGGCCATCGCGCCCATGTCGAAGGTGTGGTGGCCCTCCTGGCCCGTCTCGCCGTCGGTGTAGACCTCGTGCTGGCCGAGGTAGAACTCGTGGTCGACCTCGGGCAGGCCCTCCTCGGGCTCGACGAGGATGATGCCGAACATCCCCGAGGAGATGTGGTAGTCCATGTTCGCGACGGCGCAGTGGTAGATGAACGCGCCGGGGTAGGTCACCTTGAAGCGGACGCGCTGGGTCTCGCCGGGCGCGACCGTCGTCGCCTCGGCACCGCCGCCCGGCCCCCGCACCGCGTGCAGGTCGACGTTGTGGGGCATCCGGTTGTCCTCGTGGCTGTGGACGGTCAGGTCGACCGTGTCGCCCACGCGAGCGCGGATCATCGGCCCCGGGATCCGCTCGTCGAAGGTCATGTACTCGAAGGTGACGCCGTCCTCGATCTCGGCGGTGACCTCCTTCGTGGTGAGTTCCGCCTCGATCGTCGCGGGCTCGTCGCGGTCGATGGGGGCGGGGATATCGGTCGGGTCCGCCGCGACGCGGTCGACGGTCGGCGTCTTCGGGGCGTCGAGCGACTGCGGGCCGCTGTCGGCCTCCGTGTAGGTGACCTTGTCCTCGGGAATCTCGCCGGCACAGCCGGCGACCGCGGCGGCGCCCGCCGCGGCGCTGGTCTTCAGGAACGTTCGACGGGTGGCCGTTGATTGGGTCATGGCTTCACCTGAATCTCGGTCGAGAGCACGTATATGCGGGCCGCGGATTCCCGACGGTAGAAGATCGGAGCGAACATGTTCAGGAAATCGCTCCGCGCTTCTCAGTTCCCGGGAACGTGCTGGGGTGGTTTTTTAGATGAGGTTGCTACGGGCAGGTATGAACGCCGACGACGGCATCGACGAGGGACGGCGCACTGTCATGAAGACCCTCGCTATCGGGGCGACGGCGGGGGGCCTCGCGACGGCCGGCTCAGCGCCCGCGACCGCGCAGTCGACCGACCTGAGTGAGTGGTTCTCGAACACGGGCAACGTCGACGGCGTGGTCGACGAGACCGGGAAGAGCGAGGTGACCGTCGAAGTGGGCGTCCAGGGCAACAACGGCGCCTTCGCGTTCGGGCCCGCAGCGGTCCGGGTCGACCCCGGTACGAAAGTCATCTGGGAGTGGACCGGCGAGGGCACCCCGCACAACGTCGTCGCCGAGGACGGTAGCTACGAGAGCGACATGATCACCGAGGCCGGCGCGACCTTCAGCCACACCTTCGAGAGCGAGGGCGTCTCGAAGTACGCCTGCGTCCCGCACAAGGGGATGGGGATGAAAGGCGCCGTGATCGTCGGCGACGCCGAGGTGACGGTCCCGAGCAAGTCGTCGTCGGCCGACACGGGCACCGCGGGCGGTAGCGGGAACGAGACCAGCGCCGGCGACGGCGGTGCGAGCGGCGAATTCGTCGAGCCCGACTTCGAGGGCTGGTTCGACGGCGTCAGCAACTACGACGGCGTGGTCGACAAGACCGGACAGGACGAAGTGACGATCAAAGTCGGGGCCGAGGGCAACGGCGGCCCGTTCGCGTTCGGTCCCGCGGCGGTCCGGGTCGACCCCGGTACGAAGGTCGTCTGGGAGTGGACCGGCAAGGGCGGCCAGCACAACGTCTCCGGCGAGACCCACGACTTCGAGAGCCCGATGCAGGGGTCGCAGGGCGACACCTACGCGCTGGAACTCGACGGCCAGGGCGTGGTGAAATACGCCTGTACGCCCCACCAGGCCGCCGGCATGAAAGGAGCGGTCGTCGTCGGTAACCCCGCCGGGGCCGCGGCCGGTGGTGCCGGGATCGACCTCTTCGAAACCTCGCTGTGGGGGCTCGCTGGGGCCATCGTCGCCGCACCGTTCGTCGCCAGCGAGATCGTCGCCCGCCGTCGCAAGGACGACGACGACTCCCACCGGCACCCGCCCCACACCGCGGACTGACGAGGGAACGCCCCCGCACTCCCTCGCGCCGACCCGAACTATTACGTCGGCGTCGGAGGTAGAGCGGGCATGCGACCGCCGACGGAGCGCAGCGCCGTCTCCGCGCTCGACGTGGCCGCCGTCTGGGCCGGTCATCCGGTCGGGTTCGACCTGCTGACCGTCGCCGGCCGCCAGTTCCTCGCGTTCTACGACGCCGAGCGACGGCTGACCGTCGCCCAGCGCGACCTGGACGAGGAGGAGTGGACGCAGACGACGCTGGACGAGCGCGTCGAGTGGGACAGCCACAACGACGTCGCGCTGGCCGTCGACGCCGCCGGCCACCTGCACGTCAGCGGGAACATGCACGTCGACCCGCTGGTGTACTTCCGGAGCGCCGAACCGCTGGACGCGACGACGCTCCGGCGGGTCGATGCGCTCGTCGGCCGCGACGAGGACGCAGTCACCTATCCGACCTACCTCGACGGTCCCGATGACGACCTCGTCTTCATGTACCGCGACGGCGGGAGCGGCGACGGCCGGCGCCTGCTGAACGCCTACGATCCCGAGACGGAGACCTGGCGAAGACTCCTCGGCGAACCGCTGCTGGACGGCCGGGGCGAGAAGAACGCCTACCCGACCGGGCCGGTCCGCGGCCCCGACGGCGACTACCACCTCGCGTGGGTGTGGCGCGACACGCCCGACGCCGCCACGAACCACGACCTCTCGTACGCCCGGAGCCCGAACCTCGTCGACTGGGAGCGAGCGGACGGCAGAGCGCTCGACCTGCCGATCACGGTCGACGACGGCGCGGTGGTCGACCCCGTTCCCGCCGGCGACGGCCTGCTCAACAGCAACGTCGCCGTGGGCTTCGATACGGCGGGGCGCCCGGTCCTCTCGTATCACAGGCACGATACCGACGGACACATGCAGGTCTACGACGCGCAGTTCGACGGCGAGACTGACGAGTGGACGATTTGCCAGATCAGCGACTGGGACTACCGCTGGGCGTTCGGCGGCCACGGCACGCTGGACGACGAGATTCTGGTCGACCCCGTCCGCGTCGCCGCCGACCGGCTCGTGCAGACGTTCTGGCACACTGAATACGGCCCCGGCCGCTGGGTTCTCGACTCCGAGACGCTCGCCGTGGAGCGGACCGAGGTGCCGTGGCACGGTCTGCCTGAGGAGGTCCGGCAGCCGACGGACACCGACCACGAAGTACAGTGGGTCACGGACGCATCGAAAGCAGGAGACAGCGACGACACGCGCACCTACGCACTGCGCTGGGAGACGTTGCCGGCAAACCGCGACCGAGCGCGCGAGGAACCACCCGAACCGGCGACGTTGCGACTCTACGCGTTCGAATAGCGGTCGCGGAAGAAGCGGGCGGAGCCGCGGTTACGCCGAGCTACCTTCGATGTCGGCGCGCTCGCGGATGAGGTCGCGGAGTTCGTCGGCCTCCCGCAGGTTCTCCATCTCCGACTCCTCGATGATGGCGGTGCCCTCGACGGACTCGCGGGTGGCGCGCTCGACGACGTACACCGAGCGGGTGCGAGTGACCTTGCCGACCGAGGACATGATGCGGGCGCGCTTCTCGGCGGTCTTGTTGAGTTCGGAGTGGCCGGTCAGCATCTCCTCCTCGCGGCTCTCGTTCTCGCTGACAGTTTTGAACGGCGCCCGGTCCGTCGGGTGGACGTCGAAGCCGACGCGGGTGAGGACGGCGACGATGGGCTCGTCCTCGGGGTCGACCTCGGGGTCCTCGGGCGTCGGCTCGTCTTCGCGGACCTCGTCGGCGCCGTCGAGGACGTCGACGGGCGCCGTGAGCGGCTCGTCGAACAGCTCTTCGAGCTGGCTGGCGACCTCGACGGAGGCGTCCATGCCGTCCTCGTACTTCGAGACCGTCCGCCGGGAGACGCCGAGTTCGTTCGCCAGTCGCCCGAGCGACCAGTCGCGCTCTTCGCGGGCGTCCGCGAGGACGTCGCTGTCGATGTTGACGTAGAGGCCGCCGGGCGCGGCGTAGATGAGCGGCGGGACCTCCTCGACGAAGAGATCCATCGCCGTATCGGGCGAGAGGACCGGGACGCCGTGGCGGAAGTACGTGACGCCCGGTTTCAGCTCCTCGTCGCGCGTCCGCAATCCGATGACCATCGGTGTGGCGCCGAGATAGGTACCGAGGCGGCGCATCTCGGCGCCGGTGTGGCCGTCGAACGCGTCGATGTTGCCGAGGATCTTCACGAGGAGGACCTCCTCCCCGCGGCGGGCCGCGACGTCGAAGCTCTTGGGCCGGATGGCACAGCGCTCGCTCACCACGAAGCCCGCGTCCTCCAACATCGCGGTGACGTTGCCGACCAGTGCCGACCGTGACATACTACACGGTAAGTACGTCACCGCATATATGCGTTGTGCCCACCGTAGAACTTCCGTGCGCGGCGTTTTCGCGGCCCGATCAATAGATTCATATAGAGTTTGACCGGGGTCGTACGCGTCGCCGGCGACGCCGTCTCACGGCCGGACACCCGCCGGATCGTCCCGTTCGGGAGACGGAGATCCGGCCTGCCTTCCCCGCCCGGCGGTGACTCAACCGGGTCTACGGGGACCGGTCGTCAGTTCCCGTGGACCGCCCGTCGACCGAGAGCGGCGAAGACGCCGACTCCTCCAAGAGCGGCGAGTATCCAGCCACCGACCCCGACGAGATATCCCGGGAAGTTCAGTCCTTGGTCCGTGTGCCAGACGCTGACCCGGTAGGTCGCGTTCCCGTCTCTGACGTATTCGGGAACCAGATCGACAGGCCGACTCGGCAGTTCCACCGACGAACCAGTCTGGTCCGCGCTCCGACTGACGGCGTCGGCGGTCGAATTCGCCAGGGACTCGATCGGCCTGACGTCGGAGTCATCGGGTACCGCCTCTTGGTCGACTGCCTCGGCCTCGACGTAGTACGTCGCGCCGTCCGAGACGCTGACCACCCCGAACGTCGGGAGAGCGATCCCCACGGTACCGACCACGACGAGTAGGACGGCCGCTATTTCCCACTGGCGCATGTCGCGACGGTCGCTTCCGTCCGGCAAGTGTTTTCCGGGCATCAAGAACGATCGCGCGGGCGACATCGCCGATTGATTCGGTCCAGTCCGATGCCGAAACCCGTTACTGTCTGAACCGAGTACCGGCGTTCGTGACCGTCATCGGCCTCGACGACACCGATTCCCGCGAGCGCGGGATGTGCACGACGTACGTCGCCGCCACGCTCGCCGACCGGCTCCGGGAGGCCGGCGCGAGCGTCGACCGACGGGTCCTCGTCAGGCTCAACCCCGGCGTCGAACACAAGACCCGCGGGAACGCCGCGCTCGCCGTTCACACGGACGCGACGCCGGAGCGCGCGCTCGCTCTCGCGCGCGAGCACCTCGATCTGGCCGAGGTCGACGACCCGCGGACGAACCCGGGCGTCGTCGTCGCTCCCGGATCGCCCGCCGACGTGCCCGAGGACGTGGCCGCGTTCTCGCGTGCGGCCGTCCGCGACTACCACGAGATCGACGACGCGGTCGAACTTGCCGCAGATGCGGGCTACGAAACCGCTCACGCTGGAAACGGTCGCGGGCGTATCGGCGCCCTCGCCGCCGTCGGCGCGTGGCGCGCGTTCGACGACTGGACCTACGAGTGCATCTCCTACCGCGAACGCGAGCGCTGGGGGACCGAGCGCGACGTGGACCACGAGTCCGTCTTCGCAGCGGCCGAGCGGGCCTACCCGGACGCCTGGGACACCGTCGATCGCGGCGAGGGCTACCCGGTCTGTGTCCCGCGGACGCCCTGTCCGATCCTCCACGGGATCCGCGGCGACGACCCGGAGACCGTCCGGTCGGTGGCCGAATCGATCGAGGGCGAGCCGGTGGCGAGCCGCGCGCTGTTCGTGACGAACCAGGGGACTGACGCGCACCTCCGGTCGGTCGACGGCTTCGGCGCGGCCGCCGACGGGCGAGCCTACCGCGTCGACGGCGAGGTGGTCGAATCGCCGGAGACCCGGGAAGGCGGCCACGTGTTCTGTACGGTGCGAAGCGACGACGGCGAAGCGCTCGCCGTGGCGGCCTTCGAACCCACGAAGCGCTTCCGGGACCGCGTGCGGGCGCTCCGCGTCGGCGACCGCGTGACCGTCTGCGGCGAGGCCAGCGGCGGGACGCTGAAACTGGAGAAATTCGCCGCCCGGGAGCTGGTGACGACCGAGCGAGTGAACCCGACGTGCCCCGACTGCGGCCGGTCGATGAGTTCTGCCGGCGCCGGACAGGGGTATCGCTGTCGGGACTGCGGCACGAGCGCCGACGAGAAGGCCGAACGGGCGGTCAAGCGGGATCTCGAACCGGGCTGGTACGAGGTGCCGCCCTGCGCCCGCCGCCACGTCGCGAAGCCGCTGGTCCGCGGGGGATTCGACGCGCCGACGCACCCCGAGCGGTAGCGACGCAGGACGAAAGATGTCAGGACGACAGTTCCGCCAGATCGGTCGGTTAGTCGGTGCTTACGCGTCGAGCACTTCGATCAGGTTGCCGTCGGGGTCGCGGAGGAAGAGGATGGTCGTCCCCGTCTGGGTCGTCTGCGGTTCGCTGACCGTCTCCACGTCTTCGGGGAGGTCCGCGTAGAAGGCCTCGACGTCGTCGACGCCGAAGCCGAGGTGTTTGGCACCGTGGTCGTTGACGCTGTCGGCGACGGCCTCGCCGCCCTCCGGCTCGTACTCGACGAGTTCGACGCGGGTGCCGTCACCGTCGAGGTGGGCGAACTGGCCGGTCGCGTTCTCGACGCCGACGCCGGTCGAGAACGACTCCCCGCCGGACTCGAACTCGGCGAGGACTTCCAGATCGAAGACCTCGGTGTAGAAGTCGACGGCGCGCTTCAGGTCCGCGACGGTCGTTCCGGTGTGGTGGACGCTTCCGGGCATGGGCGGGTGGGCGGCTGCCGGCGGGTAAACGGTATCGGTCGACGGCCGACGCGACCGGCGCTCGACCGAAGCGACGGCTATCGACTCAGTTCCGAAGGGGAAAGAGTGCCTAATTTGCCGTTAAGCGGCGCCGAACGGGGGTAGTAAACTCGTAACAATGATCGGCGAGTGCGTCGGGTCAGGTATGGCAGAGGAATCCTCGGAGTTCCGTGACGGGCGCGTCGTGATCGGGCCGCCGCCGCCGCCGACCGCCGCGCCCGACGACGTCCTGCCGGCCGTCGTCCGGACGCGCACCGACGACAGCCGCCGCTACATCCTCTACTCCGACGCACCGGATCGGGAGGGCGTCGCCGAGTCGCGCCTCTCCGTCGACGCCGACGTGGTGATCGAACGCGAACTCTGGCGGTAACGAGTTACTCCCCCGCGAGATCTACCGTCTCGCCGCGCAACCGTTCGACCGCCGCCTCGATCCGGTTGCGATCGACCGACCGCACGGTATCGCGCTTCTCGCGAAGCGCCGCGAACGGCCAGAACCGCGCGTCGCTGGCTTCCGCGCCGGCGACGACCGATCCGCGGGTGTGCTCGCGCTCGACGGCGAAGGTGATCGAGAGGTACGAGCCCGCGTCGGGGTCGTCCATCTCGAAGCCGGTCCGGACGAGTTCGAGCGCGTCCGGGTCGACCGACAGCCCGGTCTCCTCTTCGAGTTCGCGCGCGGCGCCGACCTGCGCGGACTCGTCGACTTCGAGGATGCCGCCGGGGACCGCCCACGCGCCCACGTCCGGCGGAATGGCCCGCTCGATCAGGAGCGCGGCGTCGCCGTCGAGGACGACGACCGCGCCGCCCGGCACCGGATTCCGGTAGACGAACGAGCGACACTCCGGGCAGTACCGCCGGTCGCGCCCCTCCGAGCGCCGCGTCTCCAGCGCCGTCCCGCAGTACGGACAGTAGCTGGCCGGTCGCTTGGTCATCCTTTCAATCCCGTCCCCGTCAGCGCCACGACCACGTCGTCGTCATCCGCGACGACTCCCCGTTCGCGGAACGTGGCCAGCGCCGCGGTCGCCGTCGCGCAGGTCGGTTCCACGTGAAACCCCGCCCGCGCGAGGCGGTCGTGTTCGCGCTCGGTCGCCTCGGTACCGACCGCGACGGCATCGCCGTCGGTCTCGTGGATCGCCGCGAGGATCTGATCGCCGCGGGCCGGCTCGCGGATCTGGATGCCGTCGGCCGCGGCGTTCGGCGGTGCGTCGGATTCGGGGGGCGCATCAGCGTCGGCGTCGTCCCCGCTGTCACCGAGTGCGTCGGCGATCGGCGCCGCGCCGGTGGCCTGCGCGCCGAGCAGTTTGGGCATCCTGTCGGTCCACCCGGCCTTGCGGAGCGCCCGGAAGCCGCGGTAGGCGCCGAGCAGGAGCGTCCCGTGACCCAGCGGCGTGACGACGGCGTCGGGCACGTCCCAGCCGCGCTGAGCGGCGAGTTCGAGTGCGAACGTCGCCGTTCCGCGGAAAAAGGCGGGGTTCCACGCGTGGCTGGCGTACCAGCCCTCGCCCGCCTGCACCGCCTCGACGCAGGCGTCGGTCACGTCGCCGCGCGAGCCCTCGACTCGCACGACGTCGGCGCCCGTCCGCTCGATGGCCCGGAGTTTGCCCGCCTTGGCGTCCGCGGGCACGTAGATCTCCGCGTCGATGCCAGCGCGAGCGGCGTACGTCGCGATGGCGAGGCCGGCGTTCCCGGAGGAGTCTTCGAGCACCCGGTCGACGCCGAGTTCGGCCGCGCGCGAGACCGTCAGCGCCGCGCCGCGGTCCTTGAAACTCCCCGTCGGGAAGATCGATTCGAGTTTGAACTGAGCGTCCCACTCGGGCGCGTCGACGACGGGCGTCCACCCCTCGCCGAGCGTCACCGCTCGTTCGGTATCGAGAAACGGTTCGAACGCCCCCAGCCCGCGGTCGCGATCGAAATTTGCGGGCGGGTCGGCGTCGGCCGGAAGCGGCTGGTTCGCGTAGTCGAGCGCGTGGCCGCACTTGCAGCGCCAGGGCGCGTCGGCCTCGTCGGCGTAGGTCCGACCGCAATCGCCGCAGGTGAGCATGGATCGTTCCTCGGGTCGGGCGACTGTGTAGGTGTTGATCGGCGAGTGCGGCGGACGACGAACCGCGAGGAGACGAGAAAGAGCGTCGACGGCAGTAGAGGGGTACAGGGGATCGCCGCGACCAGCGATCCGCGTTACCGCTCGTCGACGTCGACGAACTCCAGGTCGCGGGGGCCGGTGTAGCGGGCGCGCGGGCGGATGAGGCGGTTGTCTTCGACGTACTCGACGGCGTGGGCGATCCAGCCGGCCGAGCGGCTCATGGCGAAGATGGGCGTGTAGATGTCGATGGGGATGCCCATCTGGTAGTACGTCGACGCCGAGTAGAAGTCGACGTTCGGGGCCAGGCCCTTCTCCTCGGCCATGTACTCCTCGACCTTCGTGGAGTACTCGTACCACTTCGGCGTGCCGGCGGCCTCGCCGAGCTCTTGGGAGCGCTCGCCGAGGATCTTCGCGCGGGGGTCCTTGACGTTGTAGACGCGGTGGCCGAACCCGGAGATGCGCCGGCCCTCCTCCAGCGCGTTCTCGACCCAGCCGATGGGGTCGCGGTCGCTGTCGTCGACTTCCTTGAGCATCTCCATGACGTCCTGATTGGCGCCGCCGTGGAGCGGTCCCTTCAGGGTGCCGATGGCCGAGGTGACGGCGCTGTGCAGGTCGGAGAGCGTCGAGGCAGTCGTGATAGCGGAGAACGTCGAGGCGTTGAGCCCGTGGTCGGCGTGAAGCACCAGCGCCATGTCGAACGTCTCGGCGAGGACGTCGTCGGGCGCCTCGCCGTTGAGCATGTAGAGGAAGTTCGCCGCGTGGTCCAGGTCTTCGCGGGGCTCGACGGGGTCCTGTCCGTCGCGCATGCGTGTGTACGCCGCGAGGATCGTCGGGATCTTGGCGACGATGCGTCGGCCCTTGCGGAGCGTCGCTTCCTCGTCCGTCGCGGGGGCGTCGGCGTCGGGGTCGTAGGCCGAAAGCATCGAGACCGCCGTGCGGAGCGCCGCCATCGGGTTCTCGTCGGCGGCGGCGAGCTGGCCGACGGTGTCGAGCACGTCCTCGTCGACGGCCCGCTCGGCGACCATCGAGTCGGTGAACGAGTCGAGCTCGTCGGCGTCGGGGAGTTCGCCGTGCCAAAGCAGGTAGATGACCTCCTCGTAGCTCGCGCGTTTCGACAGGTCCTCGATGTCGTACCCGCGATAGATGAGTCGGCCCTCGTCGCCGTCGATCTCGCTGAGTGCGGATTCGGCGACGAGCACTCCCTCGAGCCCTTTCCGTAGCTCGTCAGTCATACCGCCATTCTTGTTCTGGCCCGGCCAAAAGGGTTACCGTTCGCAGGTGGACGCGTACGGAATCACCGAACGTCTTTCTGCACGAACGTCGATCGATTCCCCTCCCTCACCCGTTCGAAATCCCACGTCTCCGTACCCGACGCTGTGAGACTGTGGAGTTTCAGTCGTCGATATTCGATTCGACGTTCGTCTTAATTCGCGGGTACGGGTACCGATCCGTTCGATTCTCACGAACAGAGGCCCAGTTCAGAAGATGCCGTCCGATCTCCGGCCGTATATCGTCTCTATCGGCTATCAAGCCGTGGTCGAATCCAGCACGAAGGGCGGCCAGCGGACAGGCGACCGGGACCACCGACCGGTGGACGAGCAGGGTGGAGGACCCGTCGACCAGCGGACAGCAGCCCCGAGTTCGGCGTCAGAGTTCGCGCGAGAGGCGGACCGCGCGGCCGAGCGTCAGGAGGAACGCGACGAGGCCGGCCGTCGACATCGCGAGGACGAACCCGAGCGCGACGTACCACAGCGGGAAGAGCCGGGAGTCCGGGAGGACGACGAGGCGGACGACGAAGGCGGCGAGCGCGAGGGCGACGCCGACGGCGAGGCCCCACTTGGCGTTGCGGCGGACGCGCAGTGCGGCGACGAAGGCCGCACGGCCGCTCTCGGGCGGTTCCGCGTCCCGTCCGCCCGGCGTCGACTCGCCGTCCGGTCGCTGGCCGACCATGCTCGCGCTTCGGACAGGACGGGCAAAGACGCGTCGATCGGTCCTCGGCGCCGCGCGGCGACCGAATCGCTAAAGAGACGCGGGTTCTGCAGTTGTGATAATGACGACGCTCGGTACGGCCCAGGCGGCGCCCGGGGAGATGGACACGGGCCGGCTGCCGGTCGGCGAGGCGCGCGACGGGACGCAGGTCGGGCTCCCAGTGGCGGTCATCAACGGCGCCGCCGACGGGGACACCCTCTACATGCAGGCCGCGAGCGACGGCGACGAGCTCAACGGCGTCGGCGTCATCCAGCGGGTCGTCCCGCAACTCGACCCGCAGGAGATCGCGGGGACCATCCTCGTCGTCGGCATCGTCAACTACCACGCCTTCCAGGTCGCCGAACACCGCAACCCCATCGACGACACGAAGACGAACCGCGCCTACCCCGGCGACGAGACGGGCACCTCCACCGAACGCATCGCCGCGGCCACGTTCAAGGCGGCCCGCCGCGCCGACCTCATCCTCGACCTCCACCAGGGGTCGACCTCGCACATGATCGAGGAGTGCCGCGTCCGCTGCGGCACGCGCCACCGCCTCCACGACGCCTGCCTCGAACTCGCGAAGGTCTTCGACTGCGGGTACGTCCTCGACCAGAAGGGACCGGACGGCCAGCTCGCCCGCGCCGCCCCCGACGAGGGCATCCCCACCATCGACCCCGAACTCGGCGGCTGCGTCGGCTGGGACGAGCAGTCCATCCAGACCGGCGTCGAGGGCGTGTTCAACGTCCTCTCCTACTACGGCTTCACCGACGGACAGGTCGACCTGAACCCCCAGACCCGCGCCAACGGCTTCGAGCAGTACGGCGCTCCCGCCGGCGGCCTCGTCTCCCGCCGCGTCGACCTCGGCGAGCGCGTCGCCCGCGGCGACGTCCTCTTCGAGATCACCGACGCCTTCGGCACCGTCAAGGAGACCGTCACCGCCGATTCATCGGGAGTCTTCTGGCGCGCCCGCCGGCTCCCGCAGGTCGCCACCGGCGAGTACGTCTGTTCGGTCGGGACCGACGTGGACTCCTACTAAACCATCTTTTTCGCGGAGGGGTTCCCGCAGGTCGCCTCTGGCGACCTGCGGGAACCCCTCCGCCAAAAACATGGGTGAAAAAGGCCGAATTCGCGCGGAGCGCGAATTCGGTGAACCGGCGCCGAGGGCGCCGGATGCTGGATACCGCTACTCAGTCGCTTCTCTCCGCTCCCACGTCTCCACGGTAAAGTTCTCGTACTCCTCGGTCTCGACGAGGAGCCAGTCGTTCTCGTCGAACTCGGGATAGTAGGTGTCGCCCTCGTACTCGCCGGGGACGCGCGTCAGGACCATCCGGTCGAGGTGGGGCTGGAAGAGGTGGTAGATGGCGCCGCCGCCGAGGACGTACGCGCGGTCGGCACCGATCGAGTCGAGGACGTCGACCGCGTCTTCGACGCCGCCGGCGTGGTAGGTGTCCTCGCGATCCCACTCGCGCTCGGTGCGACTGAGGACGACGTGGGCCGACCCGGGCGGGTCGTCGAACATCTCGTAGGTCCGCCGGCCGAATATCGTGGGGTGACCGGCGACCCGCTCGCGGTACTGCTTCTTGTCCTCGGGCAGGTTCCACGGCACCTCGTCGCCCTCGCCGATGACGCCGTTCTCGGCGACCGCGGCGACCGATATCAGATCCATACCGCTCGTTCGAACCGGGAGCCAATAACGGCCCCGCCGCGGGCCGTCAGTCCGTCGGATCCGGATCGGCGTCTGAGTCGCCGTCGACCCCGTCCGTCCCCCCGTCGACGCTCCCGCGGGCGTCCATCATCGCCGCCGCCTTCGCCGCCCAGTCGCCGCGGGCGAACCCCCAGGCGACGACCGCGAGCGCCCAGTACAGGTGGAGCGCGATGCCCGCATAGATGCCGACCACCCCCCACGCGAGGACGACGCTCGTCAGGTAGCCGAGCCCGAGCTGGAACCCGAGCAGGGCGGTCGTCTGCGCGACGAACGGCGTCCGGGTATCACTGCCGCCCTGGAGCGCCCCCGAGAGCGCGAGATAGGCGCCGATCGCCGGCGCGGCCAGGGCGTAGGCGCGGGCGAACCCGGTCGCGTACCCCGCCGTCGCAGCGTCGTTCGTGAAGAGCGTGACGAGCCAGTCCGCACCGAGGAAGAGCGCGACGCCGATGGCGCCCATGGTCACCACGGCGAGTACCGTAGTCGCCCACCCCTGAAAGCGGGCCGTCGCCACGTCGCCGTCGCCGAGGGACTGCCCGACGACGACGCTCGTGGCGGTGTGATACGCCCGACCGAGCGGCGAGGTGACCTGCTGGTACATCCGCCGGCCGATCTGGTAAGCGGCGTTGACGTCCGTCCCGAACGACAGCAGCAGGGCGTTGAACGGGAACTCCACCAGCGTCCGCACCAGCCCCTCGCCGATTCGGGGGGCGCTCACCGCGAGCAGCTGCTTCGCGATGACCGGGTCTTCCGGACGGGTGAACGACGCTTCTGTCCGCGAGCTCCAGATGGCGAGCGACAGCACGCCGGCGGTGAAGCAGTTGCCGGCCGTCGTCGCGATGCCGACGCCGACGATGGCGAGCCGCGGCGCGCCGAACAGCCCGAGTCCCAGGACCGCCGAGCCGGCGATGTTGAGGATCGAGGAGGTCACGTCGACGTACATCGGCGTCCGGGTGTCACCGGTGCCCTGCAGCGCGCGGGCGCCGACCAGCGCGACGTGTCGCGCCGGCGCGCTCGCGAAGACGACGGCGAGATAGGCGCCGCCCATCTCCGCGACGTCGGGCGGCGCGCCCAGCAGCGCGATGGCCTGCTCGCCGAACAGGACGCCGAAGGCGACGAACGGGACCCCCGAGAGCAGGCCGATGAGGATCGCCTGCGTGACCGCCTGGTCGCGGTTCTCGACGGCGTCGCTGCCCGTGTCCTGACTGGAGAGGGCGATGGCGCCGCTCCCGAGTCCGAGACCGATGCGGAGCGGGAAGCGAGCGTAGAGGTCGGCGAGACCGACCGCGGCGACCGCCGCCGGGGAGAACAGGCCGGTGACGACCACGTCGGTCGTCCGCATGAGCGTCCGGAAGACGTGCTGGATCATCATCGGCCACGACAGCGAGAGCACTCGCCGCCAGACCGCCAGCCCGCGCGTCCGGACCGACCCACTCGCCATGCCCGATCACTCGGACCCCACCCTGTTGAGAATGCCGGAACCCACCGCAGGCGACCGGTTCCCGGATCAGGATGACCAGGTCCCGGCCGCCCCCTTCTCGTCCCCGTCGTCCGCCGTTTCAGTGTCGCCGTCCGCGCGCTGGCTCTCGCCGCGCGTCTGCTGAGCCCTCTCGGCCGCGGGGAGCGCGACGACGAACTTCGCCCCCCGAGGGGACGCGTCGAAGATGCGCACCGTTCCGCCGTAGGAGTCGACGAGGGTCTGGACGATCTGGAGCCCGCCCGGCGTGGCCTCCTCGGGGTTCTCGAACAGGGCCTCGCGCTCGGACGGTGGGATGCCGGGGCCGTTGTCGCGGACGACCAGCCTGACGGTGTCGTCCTCCGTCTCGACGGTCACCGCGATTGCGGGCCGGTCGGCGTCGTTGTGTTCGACGGCGTTCTCGACGAGGTTGTCGACGACCGAGCGGAGGCCGACGTCGGCGACGACCGTGGCCGACTCCGGCAGGTCGGTCTCGACGGTCGCGTCCGTGGTCTCGCGGACCCGCGCTGCCACCTCCGCGACGACGGCCGACAGATCGACCGGTTCGGGGTCGGCCGCGCCGGTCAGGGCGTCCACGAGCCCCTGCGCGGTCTCGATGCGGTCGACGGACTTCGTGACCGTCTCGCGGATGGCGGTGGCGCTGTCGGCGACCGCGGGGGCCTCCGCGCCGGCCTCGATCCGCTGTGCGTTTCCGAGGACGACCTGCAGGTCGTTGCGCAGGTCGTGGCGGATGACGCCGTTGACGAACACGAGCGCTTTCGCCGTCCGTTCGGCCCGACTGGCCGTTATCTCGGCCCGGACGCGGTAGTAGGCGGCGGCACAGCCCGCGAGCCCGCCCACTCCGGCGGCGAGCAGCAGGGTGAACTGCGGTTCCGTCACGGCCCGACCCTCGACGGCCCTGATGACTACGCTGACGGCGAACGTTCCGGCGAAGAGGGCGGCCCCGCCCAGACACCAGCGGGCGATCTGCGCGGTGTGGTCCGGACCGAGGTCGGCGTTCCACAGCCAGTAGCCGGCGTAGACGAGCGCGAGCGCCGGCACTCCGTCGAGCGCGAGTGCACTCAACGGACCCGCGAGCTCGCCCACCGACGACGATTCCCGGAGGTGATGGATGGTCGCGGCCGCCAGCAGCACCGCACCGAATCCAGCCACCGTGACCGACCCCCGGTCGACGTCGCGGCGTCGATCCATGGTAGAGCGCAGGAGTGAACAAGCAAAAGCGTTCGCCGTCGGTTTTCGCCTCCGATCGCGATCGGCCCGGCCGCGCGGCGCCCGGGACATCCGCGCCGCAACGACGAACTGCCCCTACCTCGTCGGTGCGATCGATGCGTGCGTTCGTCTACGGGACGCTCACCGACCCCGAGCGGGCCGGAGCGGTGCTGAACGAGTTCGTCTACCGCGGGCCGGCCGTCCTCGACGGGCTCCAGCGCGTCGACGGCGAGTACCCGACGCTCGCGGTGACCCGGCGCCGTTCCGCGATTCCACTTTCACCCCGGACGGCTCGGGTTCAAGTACCATCGCGTTGCAGTGACTGGTGTCACACGCTCTTCCCCCTACATCTAACACGCCGCGAGCGGTAGTGCTGGCATGATCGAACTCGCGGACGTGCTGGACGCGCGCGAGCGAGTCGCGGAGACGGCCCGGCACACGCCGATCGACTACTCGCACACCTTCTCGGCGATGACCGGCGCGGACGTCCACCTGAAACTTGAGACGTTCCAGCGGACGGGGTCGTTCAAGATCCGCGGCGCGACGAACAAGATCGCTACCCTCTCCCACGAGCAACAGGACTCCGGTGTCGTCACCGCTTCCGCCGGGAATCACGCCCAGGGTGTCGCGCTGGCCGCGACACGCATCGGCGTCGACTCGAAGATCGTGATGCCCGAACACGCCCCCGTCTCGAAGGTCCAGGCCACCCGCAACTACGGCGCCGAGGTCGTCCTCCACGGCGCCGACTACGACGAGGCCGCCGAGCGCGCCCACGAGATCGAACGCGAGGAGGATCGCGTCTACGTCCACGCCTTCGACGACGAGATGGTGATGGCCGGCCAGGGCACCATCGGCCTCGAGATCCTCGAAGACCTGCCCGAGGCCGAGACCGTCGTCGTCCCCATCGGCGGCGGCGGGCTCATCAGCGGCATCGCCACCGCTGTCAAGGCGAAAAACCCCGACGCCCGCGTCGTCGGCGTCCAAGCCGACGGCGCCTCCAGCGTCGCCGACTCCCTGGAGAAAGGCGAGGTCGTCTCGCGCGACAGCGTCGACACCATCGCCGACGGCATCGCCACCCGGAAGGTCGGCGCGCAGACGTTCGAGGTGATCCGCGAGCGCGTCGACGAGGTCGTCACCGTCTCCGACGAGGAGATCGCCGTCGCGCTGACGACGCTGCTCGAACGCGGGAAGACGCTCGTCGAGGGCGGGGCCGCCGTCGCGCTCGCGGCCGTCCTCGAAGACGCGTTCGACTACGACGAGGGGGAAGTGATCGTCCCGGTCCTCAGCGGCGGCAACATCGACCTCAACGTCCTCACGACGGTCGTCATGCGCGGCCTCGTCGAGACCGGTCGGTACCTCCGCATCCGGACGATCCTCAAGGACCGCCCCGGCGAACTCGAGCGCCTCGTCGAGGTCATCAGCGAGTCGCGCGCGAACATCCACGCCATCGAACACGACCGCGCCGGCAAGGACGTCGCCATGAACGCCGCCGAGGTGGAACTCGATCTGGAGACTCGCGGCCCGGACCACGCCGAGGAACTGCTCGACGCGCTGCGCTCGCACGGCTACGACGTCGACGTGCTGGTGTGAGCGGATCGCGGCAAAGCGTGTCAGCCCCGGGATTCGAGCCGGTAGTACACCTCGAATCGTCGGTCGCAGCTGGGGCACTTCGTCGTCGACGAGCCGTCGGCCTCCGCGGCGTCGTCGACGACCGCGCTCTGGGCGGGCACGGGGACACCGGTCGCTCGTTCGCAGTTCGGACAGGGGACGACGTCCCCGGTGATCGCCCTGTCCATGCTCTCAGGACGGCCGCCGGGTGGACTGATCATCCAGTGGGAGGTACACGTCCAGCGGAAAGAATGTCGTCCCAAACCTGTTTGGAATTCGTGCTGACACAGCGATTGATCGGCGTCAGGACCGGTCGGTTAGAATCGAGGCGGCTCGGAGTCCCGTGTCGTCACAAGGGGCTCGGAGGGGTAACTAATCGTCATCGCCGCCACGCGGACGGTCGCGGCGCGGGCGTATGAATCCCTCGTCATCCCGGCCGGGACGCCGCGGGGGAGCGGTGCAGTGACAGCAGCGGCGGCGCGGGACAGTGACAAGCGTTTTTCCGCTCGCCCGCGTCGCTGCGAGCATGGAACTCGCCGACATCGAAGCGCTCATCGAGGAGTCCATCCCGGACTCGGAGGCGACGGTCACCCGCGCCCGCGGCGCGGACGACGACGACCACCTCGCCGCCACCGTCGTCTCGCCCGCTTTCGCCGACGAGTCGCTCGTCGACCGCCACCAGCGGGTCTACGACGCCCTCGACGAGCACATGACCACCGACATCCACGCGCTGGAGGTCGAGACCTACACGCCCGAAGAGCGCGAGGAGTAGCCTCGGACGGTCAGGAACGCCGAATGGCCGTGTGGTTGCGTGGGGGCCCTCACCGCTAATTATCACCAGAATATTCTCATGTCCGAGATATCGATCAGCTGTATGTCACACCCAGCATACCGCCTCGGGTTCCTGATTCTGGTATTCGGTGGATTCGTGTTTACGGCGGGGGGAGATCTCCTCACAGTCGGTGGCGCAATGATGGTGACAGGATTTCTCATCGCATTCGGGGGCGAGGCACTCTACGATGGCAGCTAGGGGTATCATACCCACCGCAGATTGTCCCCACCGTAGATGTTTGTCGTAGGGGTGCAAGACGCTACGAAGAGTCCTGTCGGGGGGCCGATATCGTGCTCGTCGCCGTTCGTCATGGGAGAAAACATTAGACTCTGCCGGGTCGTCCCGTCTTGCCGTTACAACGCCGGATACTCGTCCAGCGCGTCTTCCAGTCGCGCTTTCGCGTCGCGGCAGGCGTCGAGTTCGTCGTCGACTTCGCCGCTCGCGAGACGGTCGCGCTCCTCCGGGCCGAGTTGTGCGCGGGCTTGCGCGCTGTCGCGGAGGCGCTCGTAGTCGGTCTCCCGGGGCAACTCGCGCACGTCCCGCAGCGCCACCAGCGCCTCCTCGCCGCCCTCGACGTCGTCGGCGAACCGTGCGACGACGCTGGTCAGTTCGCGGGCGCGGAATCGCAGAGTTCCCGCTTCCGACGGGGGCCAGTTCACCGTCAGCGGCTCCGGGCCGAGCCGGCGCAGGTAGGTGCGCTGGGTCGAGACGTTGCGCTTCAGTGCGTCCGGGTCGTTCACGTAGTGGTCGAGCTTGGACTTCGAGTAGTCGGCGTACTCCAGCAGTTGGCCCATCGGCTCCGTGCCGGCCTCGTGGGTCTCGACGTACTCCCGGAGGTCCGCGGGCGGCGACTCGAAGTCCACCAGCGGGTAGGCCTCGGTCTTCGCGACGAACGCGAGGAGTTCCCGGGCGCTGGCGGAAGCGCGGAAGTCGGCGAAGGCGTCGGTCACGCGGTCGTTGTAGGTCTCGATCGGGTCGCGGAGGCGCTCGGTGGGGGCGTCCAGGTCCGCGTCGCCGAGCCGCTGGAGGGATTCGAGGTCGGCGATGCGGTCGGCGAGGGCGTCGATCCGGCGCTCGGCGGCGAAGCGGGCGTCCTCGTACTGCTTGCGGGCCTCGTTCCGGTCGTCGATGCGGGCCACGTCGTCGCGGACGGGTTCGAGCGCCGAGTGGACCTTCCCCCAGTCCGACTCGGTGAGCCGGCGCTGCTGGAGGAGGTCGTCGACGCGCTCGAACACCTCGCGGTGGCGGACGTCCTCGGGGAGTTCCTCGGTGACGGCGGCGATCTGGCTCTGGAACTCGATGAAGGTCTTGAAGTCGCCGTCGCCGGTCACCTCCTCCTCGTAGCGGTCGAACAGCGTCGTCAGTTCCTCGTAGGAGTCGGCGACGGCCCGCAGTTCCGACTCCCCGACGGCGTCGACGCGGTCGCGAGCGCGGTCGAGCGCGTCGCTGGCTTCCCGGAGGTCGGCGAGGAGGGCGTCCGCGGCGGCGCGCGGGTCGTCGGTCGCGGGGTCGAAGGCGGCGCCGCTCATCGCGCTACTCGTAGACCTCGTCGGGGTCGAACACCTGTTCGCCGACGACCTCGCCGTCGATGGTGCGGTGGAAACACGACTCGTAGCCGGTGTGGCAGGCGCCGACCTCCTGGTCGACGAGATAGAGGAGGGCGTCGCCGTCGCAGTCGACGCGGATCTCTTCGACGCGCTGGACGTGGCCGCTGGACCCGCCTTTCTTCCAGAGTTCCTCGCGACTGCGCGAGTAGTAGTGTGCGAAGCCGGTCTCGCGGGTGCGCTCGACGGCTTCGGGGGTGACGTACGCGAGCATGAGCACCTCCCCCGAGTCGGCGTCCTGGGCGACCGCGGGGAGGCGTTCCTGCTCGTCGAACGCCAGATCGATATCGCTCATACCCGCAACTGGGACCGACCGTCGAATAGGTCTTTTGTCGCCGGCGAGGCATCGGAGACCGAAACGGACCGGCGAGACGGACCCGGGCCGCGCCGGCGCGAGTCGACGAGACCCCCAGTCCGAGCGGTGAAATCGAGACGCGCTCTCCCGGCCGGAGGACCGAGCGTCGAACCCCCCACAGATGTCAGTGCAGAAGACCTATGTGTATATCATCGGGAAGTGGCACCTGTGTCTCCGACGCGTCGCGGAGTCCTGATCGGCCTTACGGGGACCGCGGCTTCCCTAGCCGGGTGTTCCACCTCGAGCAGCCCTGCTGATACACCGACCGAATCACGGACTCCCGTCTTTCGGGACCTCTCGATTCGCGGGCTTCCGGAATGCCCGCAACCCAGGGAGGAATTTCAGTCGGTAACTCCTGAGTCGATCGTAATGCCCGCGAACCCCGCAAGTCGGGAGTCAGCGGTCGAACGAGCGGTCCGCATCGAAACCGCATTCGTCGAGAATCAGGTGGTTCTCGACCGAGAGCCACCGACTTACACTCCCACCGACGGACGGACCAGCGAGACCGCGGTCCGCGACGCGTACCCCGATGTGACGGTCGGCTACGAAAGGAGAGAGACACTCCAGCACACCGACCGCAACTGGGTCGTTCACCTCCAGTACACGCGCCATCTCGACGACGATGTCGAAGGACGGTACACCGTCAACTACTATATCAGCGGATATAACGCCGCTCGTGCAGCAGTAGAGGGGTTCGAATATCCCGGTCCGCATCCGACCGACGAAGGCGTGTTGCTGAACTGTTGGGAGGGGGACGAGCCCTGACGAGCGCCCACACTTATACCGGACGAGGCACAACCCACGGTCGATGATCGGGTCGCAGATCCGGCGGTTCCTCGCCGCCTGGCGCGAGGAGAGCCGCGCGATGCAGGCGTTTCTCCTCTGGGACGCCGGGAACACCGTCGTCGCGGTCGGCCTCCTCGTCGGCGCGTTCGCACTGCTCGTGGCGACGAGCGCGCCGGGCTTCCAGCGGACGCCGCTGCTGGCGTACATCGCCGTCGCCGTCTGCTGGCTCCTCTCGATTTTCGTCATCGGACCCGTCTACGATCGGGTCGGCCCGGCCGAGTCCTGATAGTCAGACCAGCAGGGCGACGAGTTCGAAGAACAGGTCGCCGTAGACGAGGCTGACCAGGAGCGCGAGGAACATGGGGACGATGAAGGGCATCCCCGGCGATATCCAGACCTCCTCTTCGGCGACGAGCACGTCCAGCCCGTCGCGCAGCCCCTCCGGGGTCGTCCCGTAGGCCGACCGCTCGATGTCGTCGAGGAACGCCTCGGCGCCCCACGGGTCGTCGTACGCCGCTTCGTCGGCTTCGGCAGTCGTGTCGGTGCCGCCGTCGGTCGCGGCATCCGTCGGTTGCGTCCCGACCACGTCGTCGCCGTCGGGGATCGAGCCGTCGCCTGGCGGGTTGGGGTCGTCGGGGAGACTGGCGGGGTCGCGGAAGCGCTCCGGATCGGCGCGGACGGCCGCGAGCGTGGTTCCGCGCCAGCGCAGGTACATCCGGAGGGCGTCCAGATCGAGGCCGCGGCGGGTGAACCCCTCCGGCGTCTGCAGGAGCGAGCCGTACTCGGCGACCGCGTCGGCGGCCCGGATCGGCTTGCCGATGAACATGATCGGCGCGACGTGCCCCCAGACGGCGTTGCGGAACGTCACGAAGACGGGGTAGGCCGCGCCGACCAGCACCGTGTTCGAGAGGATGGTCAGCGAGAAGACGCCGACGGTCGTCCGGTGCAACGGCAGCGCCGTCGTCGGGAAGATGTACTCCGGGAACGTCGGGAAGAGGACCGCGAGGACGATCAGCGCCTTCGCGTCCGCGCCGCCGAAGCCGCCGAACCAGTAGAACAGGTAGCCGATGGAGCCGACCATGCCGAGCGACAGCGCCACCCGCAGGTAGAAGCGCTCGCGTTCGAGGAGGCCACCGATCATCGCGCCCGTCGAGGCGCGGTAGAGGTCCCATGCCAGCAGAGCGATGCCGAGCAGCGCGAGCGGGAGCCACGTCCGGTTGGGGACCCGGCGGGTACGGATGTCCCGGTACGCCGCCCAGCCGAAGACGGGGACGGCGACTAGCCGCAGCAGGTCCGGCGTGGGCGAACTCCTCAGCAACGTCGCCAGCCACTCGATCACGACCGGATGGGCGCGATGGAGTCAGTTAGTGGTTTCGACGCGACCGGCAGGCCGGCGGTCGATCGGAGGCGGCCGGAGGGGCGCGATCAGAGAGAAAGCGAGCTAGATCGCAGATCGAAGCCGTCGCTCACGGAGTCGCTCCGAAAAATCGGGTCGATCCCGATACTGTCGGTCTATGGTGGGACGATTATATGACGCGGTTCTGCAGGTAGTCGAGGTGCTTCGCGTTGTAAACGATCTTGACCTCGTCGGTGGCCGCGCTACCGATGCAGGTCAGGCGGACGTTCTTCTCCTCCACCTCTTCGTCGGAGAGGATCTGCTGCATGTCCATGTCGATGTCGCCCTCGACGGCGATGGCGGCGCAGTTCGCACACGCGCCGGCGCGACACGAGAAGGGCCAGTCGTAGCCCTGGGCCTCGGCGGCCTCGAGGATGTACTCCCCTTCGTTGACCTCGAGGGTACCGTAGTCCTCGTCGTCGAGGTCGGCCTCGGCGGCCTTCTCGAAGGTCTCATCGTCGTACATGTCCCAACCCTGGTCGTCCAGTACTTCGTAATTCAGGTACTCTACGGTGGGCATCACTTGCGAGGTTCGCCTTCCTGACTGTTAGACCTTGCTGTTTCCGCTACCCTCTCGACCCCTCGCTGGCAGGTTTTGCCGGCCGAGTGGCCACATTGGTGGACGAACGTCCGCACACGTTCGGTGACGATCGGGATCGCGCTCACAGCGACACGAACCGAAAGAGGAGAAACGACGCCACCGTCGCGATCCCGGGGACGACGTTCTGGAGGAAGATGACCCGCGCGGTCGTCTCCGGCTCGAACAAGTCGTCCGCGCGCGGGATGTCCTCGCCGTCCTCGTCGCCGATGGGCGGGGCCTCGGCCGGTTCGGGGTTCCCCCCTTCGCCCCCGACCGTCGGAGTGTCGGCTGCGTCCGCGGTCAGCGCGCCGACCGACACCTCCGGGGTGTCGCCCTGCCGCGCGTCCGAGAGCGTGACTGTTCGCGTGGCGCGGCCCCAGCCGAGCCCGACGATGCTCATCGTCGCGATGATGACGAAGCTCGCGGGGACGCCCAGCGCCGAGAGACCGGTGACGATGGTCGAACTGACGGCGGCGACGACTAGCGCGGCGAGCAGCGGCAGGTCCGTGAGGTCGTTGCCGACGGTGTCCATCGTCCGCCGCGCGATCGTGAACGCGCCGAGCCCGATAGCGCCGCCGCCGAGCAGGATGGCGGCGTCCATGCCCAGCGACTCGCTGCCGACCAGCGGCGCGACGGCGTTAGCGACGTTCGATGCGCCCGCCGAGAAGGCCATGTAGCAGCCGATGCCGACGACCGAGAGCGTGCCGATCAGCTCCCGGCGCGTCGTGTTCGGGCCGAGTTCCGGCCGGGGAACCGTCCCCGAGCGGTCGACGGCGACCAGCGACCCTTCCGTCTGGGTGACCGCGAACCACTCGACCAGCCGGGGGTAGTAGTAGCGGCCGACGACCGCGCTGACCCAGAACGCGAGCACCGGCGAGACGAGCCACCACGTGACGATCTGGCCCATCTCCGCCCAGTTGAGCGTCCCGCGGGCGAGCCCGAGTCCGGACATCGCGCCGACGGCGGTCATCGACGTCGAGGCCGGCACGCCGGCGACGTTCGAGAGGAACAGCGCGAGCCCGATGAAAAAGAGGACGCCGATGCTGATCTCCAGCGTGAACGTCGTCGTGACGATGTCACTGCCGAGCGTGTCGACGACCTCCCGGCCGACGGTCCAGCCGCCCAGTAGCGCGAAGACGGTCATCAACCCGGCCGCCGTGACCTTCGAGATGGTGTCGCTGCCGACGGCCGGGCCGAACGCGACGCCGGTCGACGACCCGCCGATGTTGAACCCGACGAAAACCGCGACAGCGACGCCGACGACGAGCAACACAGCGACCATGTCCAGATGGAGGACCACCGACAGGTAAAGCCTACCGACAGCGACGAGCGCCGCTTACACGATCAGCAGGTGCCGAACTCACACGATCGGCAGGTACTGGAAGACGAGATAGGAGGCGATAGCCGAGATCGAGGGCGTGAGGATCCACAGCAGGACGACTCGGCCGGTCGCCGCGGGGTCGAAGAGATCCGCGGCGGTGATCTCCGCGGGGTCCTCCTCGCCGATCTTCGTCACGTCGCCGGGTTCTGGCGGCTCGCGGTCCCCGGCGTCGCTATCGGCGATGGCGTCGATGGAGACGGCGCTCTCTTCCGCGTCGGGCGGGCCGGAGACGGCCTCGGCGGCGGCGTCGGCGAGTCGCTTCGTTCTGGTCGCCCGCCCCCAGCCGAGCCCGACGATGCACATCGTCGCCGAAACTGCGAGACTCGCCGGGATCCCCGCGGCCGAGAGCAGGTAGATGATCGTCGCGCTGACCGTCTCGACGATGAGCGCCGCGAGGATCGGCAGGTCGGTCAGGTCGTTACCGACGGTGTCGAGCGTCCGCCGGGCGATGGTGAACGCACCGACCCCGATGGCGACGCCGGCCAGCGCGACGTACGGGGTGAACGACTCGCCGAGCAGCCCGCCGCCGTACAGCGGGCCGACGGCGTTGGCGACGTTGGATGCGCCCGCCGCGTAGGCCATGTAACAGCCGATCCCGACGACCAGCGCCGTCCCCAGTCGCTCGCGGAGCGTCCGTTCGTCGCCGGGCGATTCCAGCGTGAAACGCGCTTCGAGGTGCGGGTAGAGGTACCGGCCGGTGACGGCGCAGATCCAGAAGGCGGTGATCGGCGCGACGAGCCACCACGTGACGATCTGGCCCATCACTTCCCAGTCGATCGTCCCCGTCGCGACGCCGAGGCCCGCGATGGCGCCGACCGCCGTCATCGAGGTCGAGGCGGGGACGCCGAAGAGGTTCGAGACCAACAGCGCGAGCCCGACGAAAAAGAGGACGGCGACGCTCGCGGCCAGCGTGAACTGGTCGCTCGGGACGATCCGTCCGCCCATCGTCTCGATGACGTTCGTCCCGGCGGTGGCGCCGCCGAAGATCGCGAACGCCGTCATCAGCGCCGCGGCGCCGGTCTTCGACACCGACCCGCTGCCGACGGCCGGCCCGAAGGCGACGCCGGTCGACGACCCGCCGATGTTGAATCCGACGAACGCCGCGACGGCGATCCCGGCGACGAGCAACAGAGAGACCATAGGCAACCACTCGACCGTAGCCGAGTAAAGACTGGCGGACGGCTACGCCGACGTCTCGTCCGTCGTGAGTCGCTCGACCGCCTGACCGATCTCGTCGACCATCTGCGTCTGTCGCTCGCTGGCGTCGGCGACGTCGGCCGCCTCGGCCGCGACCTGTTCGGCCTGGGCGACGACGTCGTCGAGCATGCTGGCGATTTCCTCGGCGCTGGCAGCCTGATCGTCGGTCGCGTCGGCGACCTCCGCGATCCCCTGTGAGGCCTCGGCGACCGCCTCGGCGATGTCTTCGAGGTTCGCCATCGCGGTCTCGACGCGCTCGACGCCGTCTTCGACGCGCCCGGTCGTCGTTTCGAGGTTCTCGACGGTCTCGTCGGCGTCCTGCTGAATGTCGCCGACCAGCGCCTCGATCTGAGCGGCCCGCTCCTGCGAGTCGGAGGCCAGTGACTTCACCTCGTCGGCGACCACAGCGAATCCTTCGCCCGCCTCGCCCGCGCGTGCGGCCTCGATCGACGCGTTGAGCGCCAGCATGTTCGTCTGGTCGGCGATCTCGTTGATGACCTCGACGACCTCGTCGATCTCCGCGATGCGCGTCTGCAGCGAGTCGACGTCGTCCGCGACGCTGTCGACCGCGTCACCGACCGCGTCCATCACCTCGACGGCCTCGTCGGCCTCCGAGCGGCCCTCGTCGGCCAGCCGCCGGGCGCCGCCGCTGGTGGCTTCGACCTCGTCGGCGGTCGCCGCGATCTCCTCGACGGTCGCACTCAGCTCCGAGACCTCGCTCGTGATCTCGTCGATCCGGTCGGCCTGATCGTCGGTGAGCTCGGAGATCTCGCGGGCGCTCTCGGTGACGCCGTGGGAGGCGTCGAGCAGGTCGTCCATCGGCTCGTCGACCTCGTCGCCGACCTGCCGTTGGAGCGCTTCGCGCCGCTCGATCTCGGTCTCCAGACGCTCGTTGTACGCGTGGATGTACGTGTCGGCGACCACCTGCATGTCGAGGTCGACGATGCGAAGCACGGAGAGGAGCTCCGCCATCCCGGCCGAGACCTCCTCCTCGACGACCCGCTCGACGGCAGAGTCGATCGACGCCCCCGGGCCGTCTTCCACGTCAGAGCTCGCGACACTGACGCCGCCGTCGGTGACCGTCTCGGAGAGTTCGGTCCGGAGCGACTCGGTGAGCGACTCCCGGAGGCGCTCGCCGAGCAGATCGACGATGAGGTCGTAGTAGACGCCGTACTGGCCGATGTAGAACTTCATCGGCATCCGCAGCACGTCGTGGATCTTCCCGATCCGGGCCCGGTCCGCGAAGTACGACTCGCCGTACTCGCCGCTCGCGAGCGTCGCGAAGTACGCGGATTGCGTCCGCTTGAGTTGCTCGACGGTCTTCGGCGACCGGCCGATCACCTCCACTGCTTCCTCGTGGTCCGTGAGGTTGTCGTAGAAGTCCTCTGCGATCTGGTCGGCGTGGTCCGCGAACAGCGGTTCCAGCGCCGCGAGCCGGTCGGCGTCGTCCTCGTCGAACCCGACGAACTCCTTCCGCCAGGCGATCTCCTCGGCGTCCAGCCCGATGTCCCCCAGGAGAGAGTCGACGTCGACTTCCGAGTTCAATCCGCCGCGGCCAAATTCTGTAGCGTAGTCCTTCATCAGTGGATGCCCGAATATGTACGTCCCCGTTTCCGAGACGACCTATTAATCCTAGCCGCCGAGTTTTCGCGGATGATACTGCCGTCCGGCGATCCGCGGGCGACTCGCCGGATCGAGCGGACGGGTAGACCGACACGCTTTCGCCCCCTGCTCGCCCACCGGCGGGTATGTTTCCCGAGTTCGAGGTCGTCCCCGCCGTCGACGTGCAGGACGGACAGGTCGTCCAGCTAGTGGGCGGCGAGCGCGGTACCGGCAAGGAGTACGGCGACCCCGTCGCGGCCGCCGAGCGGTGGGTCGACCAGGGCGCGCGGACGCTCCACCTCGTCGACCTCGACGGCGCCTTCGAGGGCGAGCGCGCGAACGCCGACGCCATCGAAGCCGTCGTCGACGCCGTCGACGTCGAGACGCAACTCGGCGGCGGCATCCGCACCGTCGACGATGCCGTCGCCCTGCTCGACGCGGGCGTCGACCGCGTCATCCTCGGCACCGCCGCCGTCGAGAACCCCGACATCGTCGCCGAGATCAGCGACGAGTACCCCGGCAGCGTCCTCGTGAGCCTCGACGCGAAAGACGGCGAGGTCGTCGTCTCCGGCTGGACGGAGGGCACGGGCCTCGACCCCGCCGAGGCCGCCGAGCGCTACGAGGATCTGGGCGCCGGCGGGATCCTCTTCACCGACGTGGACGTGGAAGGCCAACTGGAAGGAGTCCGGACCGAGCCCGTCCGCCGCGTGGTCGAGGCGGTGGACGTCCCCGTGATCGCGAGCGGCGGCGTGGCGACGCTGGACGACGTGCGCGCGCTGGAAGCGGCGGGGGCGAGCGCCGTCGTCGTCGGGAGCGCGCTCTACGAGGGCGCGTTCACGCTCGAAGAAGCCATCGACGCCGTGTGAGCGTGTTCGTCACCGTTCAGTGTTCGTCTCCCCGTCAGTAGATAGCAGTTTTCGTTCTCCTGCATCCCAGTAGGATGACGTATCACGCTCAGTAGGCTACGTTTTCGATCCGGATAGCTACGTGTGCTTACGTATCGTTACGTACTAAGTTGTTTTACACTACATTTGCCCACGAAAGACGAGTTATTATTGTGTTCTGTGGGAGTCTTGCGTCATGGACTGGAAGCCGACACTCCCGACGGACACCGACACCGCCGAGCAACTGGCCGGGATCACCGGATTGGGATGGACGACGTCGACGCTCGGATTTCTGGGGACCGTGCTCGGATACGGGAACAGCGTCGTAGGTCGCCTCGTGACGGATCCGCAGTCGCTCCTGTACGTCGGGGGCGTCTTTTTCCTGGCGACGCTCGGCCTCGACCGACTCGCCAAACTCCCCCGCGACGGCGACGCTGACGGAGACGGGGACAGCCGTGCCGGTACCGCCGACGGGCGTGTCAGTGAGGCCCTGGCCGAGGCGAGCGACTGACCGCCGGGACTCGCTTCCCCGCCATTTTCCGGGGCTCGCTGGCCCGTCACTTCGGCCACGACGGCGCACATCGCTCTCAGCCACGGAGCGTCTGAACGCCCAAGTCGGTCGCATACGTCATTCTCCCGCCGCATCAGGGCCGTCGACGCTCTACAAAAACGCTTTCCGCGTCGACCCGGATCGAATCGATATGCACACGGCGACCGAGCAGAGAGCCCTCCGAACGCCGGCGGCCCGTCCGATGGGGGTCGGCGGGGGGGGCAGCCAGTGAGTGAGGAGCGCGCCGGCGCGTCCGCGACCGCAGACGGCGGGAACCGGCGGCTGTGGACGGTCGCGATCTTCCTGACGATGGCGTCCGCGGGCGCGATCATGCAGGTCCGCGGCGCCGTGCTGCCGACGCTGGAAGGCGTCTTCACCGTCCCCGAGTGGCAACTCGGGCTTCTCGCGCCAGCGGGGACCGCCGGCTATCTCCTCGTCATCCTCGTCGTCGGATCGAGCGCCGGGCACGTCGACGCGCGGCGCCTGATCGTCGCCGGCGCGTTCGGGACCGGGCTCGCGCTGCTGTCGATGGGCGTCGCCCCGTCGTTCCCGTTCTTCCTCGCGGTGACCGTCGTTCAGGGCGCGGCGCTGGGGTTCGTCCGCGCGCTCGATCGACCGCTGTTGAGCCACTTCTATCCCAGCGAGCGCGGGCGGATCTACAACCTCTACGACGGGACCTGGGCGGTCGGGGCCGCGCTCGGGCCGCTCGCCGTCGTCCTCGCGTTGCGCCTCGGTTCGTGGCAGTTCGTCTACGCCGCCCTCGGCGCCGGCGTCCTCGCGCTCGCCGTCCTGTTCTGGTCGCTGGACGCCCCGAGCGTCGGGTCGAACGAGCGCCCGCTCACTCGCGAGCGCCTCGCGGAGTTACTCCGCCAGCCCGAGGTGATCGCCCTGCTGGCCGCGCTCTTTTTCGTCACCGGCGTCGAGGGCGGGCTGTTCACCTGGCTCCCGTACTACGCCAGGGCCGAACTTCCCGGCGCGTGGGCGGAGCTGACGCTGACGGCGATGCTCGCGGCCTACGTTCCCGGTCGCTTCGCCTGTGGCGCACTCACGGCGCGACTCGGACCGCTGACGCTGCTCGTCGGCGTCCTGACGCTGCTCGTGCCCGCGTTCGCGTTCACCTTCTTCCTCGCCAGCGGCCCGTGGGTGCTGGCCGGTGTCGTCGCGATCGGGCTGTTGATCTCCGGCGTGTTCCCGACGATGATGGCTTACGCCACCGACGCGGTCCCCGAGTACAGCGGCCCGGTCAACGCGCTCGCGTCGTCAGTGTCGTCGATCTCGGTCGGATCGGTCCCCGCGATCATGGGCGTCGTCATCGGCGGTTCCGACGCCGTGACGGCCATGCGGCTGCTGGTCGCGCCGCTGGTCGCCGCGGTCGTGGTCGTCGGCCTCGCCAGGGTCGCGGAGCTGCGTCGAGACGCCGCCGAGAGGATCGAGTCCGGAACGGTCGACGACTGAAAGCGGGCTCGGCCGCGCATGTTCGGCCGGGGCGGATCCGAGCGGAGGGGTCAGCGGGGACTGGCCCGTCGACTGGACGAGACGAGTTCGGGGAGGACGAGTGCGTAGGCGCTGGCGGCGGCGACCACGCCGGCGAGCACGGCTCCCTCGCCGGCCGCGAAGAGGACGAACCCGGCGGCGATGCCCGACAGCGCGACGAGGTCGAGCGTCCAGTGACGGTCCACGATCGTGTCACCGAGCCAATCGGACGTAAATCCCGGGCAGACAGGCGGCTGACGCGCGTCTGACGCCGCGCCGTCGTGCGACTGAGGGCGGCGCCGTCGCGGGCAGCGACCCCGGCTCGAACGAACACAACGGCCAAATAGGCGGGTGCGCTTGGTCGAGGCATGACCCAGCGGACGGCGGCGGTGACCCGCGAGACCGCCGAGACGGAGATCGAGGTGACGCTCGACGTCGACGGCGACGGCGACGCCACCGTCGACACCGGTATCGGCTTTCTCGACCACATGCTCGGGTCGTTCGCCACGCACGGCCTGTTCGACCTGACAGTCCAGTGCGACGGCGACCTGGAGATCGACGACCACCACACCGCAGAGGACGTGGCGATCACCCTCGGCGAGGCCTTCACCGAGGCGCTGGACGACAAGCGCGCCATTCGCCGGTTCGCCGACCGGAAGGTCCCGCTCGACGAGGCCGTCGCCAGCGTCGTCGTCGACGTCAGCGGCCGCCCCTACTTCGCGTTCGACGGCGAGTTCTCGCAGGACTCGGTCGGCGGGCTGACCAGCCACATGGCCCAGCACTTCCTGCGTTCGCTGGCGATGAACGCCGGCCTGACGCTGCACGCGGGCGTCGAGGGCGAGAACGCCCACCACGAGATCGAGGCCCTGTTCAAGGGGCTGGCCCGCGCGCTCGACGACGCCACGCGGATCGACGAGCGCCGCAGCGACGTGGCGAGCACGAAAGGCGAGCTATAGATGAGCGACGAGGCGACGGACGACGAGACGGGGGGCGACGGGGACGGCGAGAGCGTCGCGCCCACGGCGGAGACCGCCACGTTCGACGCGATCATGGAGAAGTTCGCCGATTCGCCGAGCCAGCAGGCGGTCATCCGGCTCATCCTCGAACGCGGCTTCTCCGTCAACGACGACGGGCGCGTGGTCTCGGGCGGCATCGAGATCCCCAACACCGGCATCGCCCGCGAGGTCGACGTCGACCGCCGGGTCGTCGACGCCACCACCGACGCCATCCTGGCCGACGACGAGCTGCGGCGTATCTTCCAGAACATCTCCGCCATCCCGAGCCTGATGGACCTCGCGCCGGTGCTCGACCTGACGGCGCTCGCGATCACCGTCCGCGACGCCGAGGAATCCGGCATCGTCGCCACCGTCACCGGCGCCATCGCCGACCGGGACATCTCCATCCGCCAGACCATCAGCGAGGACCCAGAGTTCACCGACGACCCCAAACTGTACGTCATCACCGACGGCGAGATCCCCGGTGATCTCCTGAACGAGATCCGGTCGATGGAGTTCGTCCACAAGATCGAACTGCGGTGAGACGCGGACGGCCCCGCGGCCGTGTCGCCCCGACGGCTCGTCGCCGGTCCCCGCGTCCGTCGGCGACTGGGTTTTCCGGCTGCGGCCCGTAGCGCGCGCATGTCCAGGCTCCGGCGCGCGGGAGCGCTCGCTCGCGCCGTCGTCCGCGAGGCCCGGGCCGAGCGCCTGACGTTCATGGCCGGGAGCATCGCCTACCACGCGTTCGTCTCGCTGCTGCCGTTCATGCTCGTCATCCTGTTGCTGATCTCCCGGATCGAGGACCAGGCCGCGGCGGTCGACGCGCTCCGCGCGATGGGGACCTACCTCTCGCCGAACGCCGGCGGCCTGCTGACCGAGACCGTCACCGAGGCGACCGAGCACACCAGCCTCTCCGTGCTGGGCGTCGGCGTGCTCCTCTGGGGGGCTATCAAGATCTTCCGGAGTCTCGACGCGGCCTTCTCCAGCATCTACGACCTGGACGACCCGAAGGGACTGGTCGACTCGTTCAGGGACGCCGGCGTCGCGCTGGGCGCCGTCGGCGTCGGCCTCCTCGTCGCCGCTGCGATCGGGTCGGTCTTCTCGTTCGGCGACGGGGCCGTCGGCGGGTTCCTCGACCGCGTCGTCTCGACCACCAGTCTCGCGGTCGTCTTCCTCCCGCTGTTCTACCTCTTCCCCGACGAGGACGTGACCGTCCGCGAGGTCGTCCCGGGGACCGTGTTCGCGGCCGTCGGCTGGACGCTGCTCGAGTACCTTTTCCGGTACTACGTCGCCGTCGCCAGCGTCGGCGAGCGGTACGGCATCCTCGGGACCGTCCTCCTGCTCGTGACGTGGCTGTACTTCAGCGGCTTCGTCATCCTCGTCGGCGCCGCACTCAACGCCGTCCTCGCCGGCCGGTCGGCGGATTGCTCCGAAGCGGGATGGGGCGAGGACCGCGAGGCGAAAGCGCACACGCCGTTCGCCGAGGGGCTCGAAACGATCGAGGACGCCCTCGCCGCCGGGCAGTCGCTGACGGTCACGGTCGGCGGCGACGAGGTGCGACTCCCGCCGCCCGAGGAGTACGAGACGGACGTCTCGGCGCCGGACCGCCCCGACGAACTCGGCGGCGAGGAAGTCGAGGGACACCTCGACATGACGTGGTCCCGCGGCAGGGACGTCGACAGCGGCGAGACGGCGCGGCCAGACGGCGGTCCCGACGCGGCCGGCGACGGTGACACCTAAGGGCGGGCCGGCCGAACGCCGAAGCGTGACAGACGAGCCCGCGACGACCGGACCCGGCGCGGCCGACGAGCCATACCGGACCGTCGCCGACCGCGGCGAGGCGCGCTTCGAGGTGCGCGGCTCCGAGTTCATCGGCCACGTTGCCCCCGCTCGCACGGTCGAAGCAGCCGAGACGTTTGTCGCCCAGGTCCGCGAAGAGTACGACGACGCTACCCACAACGTCCCCGCGTATCGCGTGCGGGCCGATCCGTTCCGCGAGTGGGCCAGCGACGACGGCGAGCCGTCCGGGTCGGCCGGCGACCCCGCGCTGAACGTCCTCCAGCAGGAAGAGATCGAGAACGTCGTCGCCGTCGTCACCCGCTACTACGGCGGGACGAACCTCGGCGTCGGTGGGCTCGCCCGCTCGTACTCCCGGGCGGTCAAAGACGGCCTCGACGCGGCCGGAACGACCACCGAACGGCCCCACGAGACCTTCTCGGTCGCCGTCGACTACGACGATTCGGGCACCGTCCGCGGCATCCTCGAGAGCGACGGCGTCGAGTTCGACGCCGACTACGCCGAGCGCGTTTCCTTCGACGTGCGCGTTCCCGTCGAAGACGGGACGGGGCTCCGCGACCGACTCCGCAGCGCCACCAGCGGCCGGGCCGACATCGAACTGTGAGCGTCACCTCGGTTCCGGAACCGGGTCAAGGTTCGCCGAACTCGAACCGATATCCCGGATAAAATTGTTCTATAGCCACTAATCAACGTATCTCCAGTCGAAACGGCGGCCTTCGAGTCGAGGAACGGCCGGAGCGGACGGCCCAGCGCTAGCGGGTCACTCGGGCTGGGCTTCGCCGGTGTCGGCTTCGGACTCTTCCTCGCCGGTGTCGTCGGGGTCGTAGTCCTCGGTCCGCGTGACGCGCGCTTTCATGATCCGCGTGTTCTCGACGGTCTGGACGGCTATCTCGACGCCGTTGTAGTCGATCACCTCGCCCTCCTCGACGAGGCGGCCGGCGAGGTTGAAGATGAACCCGGCGATGGTCTCGAACTCCTCGCCCTCGGGGATGTCGATCTCCAGCGCCTCGTTGACCTCCTCGATGTTGACTTCGCCCTTGACGAGGACGGTGTCGTCGTCGACGTACTCGATCGGTTCGTCCTCACCGCCTTCGAGGATCTCGCCGACGATCTCCTCGGTGAGGTCCTCCATCGTCACGAGTCCCTCGGTAGTCCCGAACTCGTCGATGACGATGACCATGTGCAGGCGCTCGTCGCGCATCTCGGTGAGCAACTCGTCGACGTTCTTCGACTCGGGGACGTGCAGCGTCGGCTCGATGAGGTCTTCGAGTTCGAGGTCGGTCTCGCTCTCCCCGTAGTTCTGGTCACGGACGAGGTCACGGATGTTGACGACGCCGATGACGTTGTCGAGGCTCCCCTCGTAGACGGGCAGGCGCGCGTGGCCGCTGTGGATGCACTGCTCGATGGCCTCCGAGACGGAGGCGTCCGTCGAGATGGCGTCCATGTCCAGCCGCGGCGTCATGACCTCCTTGGCGATGGTGTTGTTGAACCGCAGGGTGCGCTGGAGCATCTCCCGTTCCTCCTCGTCGAGGACGCCCTCGCGCTCGCCCGTCTCGATCATGTCCTGGATCTCCTCGCGGGTGACGTAGGAACTCTCGATGGCCGAGCGTCCACCAGTCACCTTGTTGACGACCCGGGTGAGGTAATCGAAGAGGACGATGAGCGGCAGGAGGACGTACTCCGAGAGCTTGAGCGGGCGTGAGACGCGCAACGCCCACGACTCGGTGTTCTCGACCGCGTAGGACTTGGGCGCGCTCTCGCCGAACAGCAGGACGATCGCGGTGATCCCGAAGGTGGCTGCCGCGACTGCTTCGCCCTGGCCCATATAGAGACCGAACAGCCCCGTCGCGATCGACGACATCGCGATGTTGACGAGGTTGTTTCCGACGAGGATCGTCACGAGCAGTCGGTGTGGGTCCGATTTGAGCCCCTTGAGCGTGTTCGCCCCGCGCTTGCCCTCTTCGACGAGCCCCTCGATACGGTGAGCGGGAAGCGAGAACATCGCGATCTCCGACGAGGAGAAAAACGCCGAGAGCCCGATCAGAACGGCGATCAGGAGCACTCCTGCTGTCGCGACGATGCTCTTCTGGATGCCGTATCCGTAGATGTCGATCGTCGTTTGCTGTGCGGCGGGCCCAACGCTGGACCACACCACTGCGGGTATACCCATCGACGGCGAGACTTGTCGTGGGTTGGAATTAAGGCTTGTCATACCGGACCCCCCAGCAGACGCCGAAGAGGGACCACTCAGACGGATCAGGCCCCGATATTCCTCGAGTGAACGGTTGCTTGCACTCCGTTGGTGGACGAACCACGAGCGTCCACTCTCACGACGCAGCCACTTCTAGACGCGCCACCGTCGCACCGCTCGGGCGGTGAATCACGCGAACCACCGCGCCGTCCCCCGATCGCACGTCGAACTCGTGCTGGGCGATACGCACCGATGCGGTCTCGCCGCTCTCCCAGCGGTTGTCGCCGTGGGCGGCGTCGAGTTCGCCGTCGACCCCGGCGTAGGTCCGGTCGACGAAGTGCGAGCCCGCGACGTGCTCGTCGGTGAGTCGCCGCGCCGGGAACCCCGATATCCTCGCGTGCTCGCCCGTCCGCTCGAGTTCGACGACGAGCGCGAGGTCCTCGGCGGAGAGCACCTCGCCCGCCTCGTGGACGAGTCGGAGTCGCTGGCCGTCCGGCCAGCCGTCGGTCGCCGACAGTTCGGCGCTCAGTCGCGCCTGCGGAGCGACTTCTGGGGTGGCGTGGTGGACGCCGACCGCTGCCAGCGACACCGACGCCAGCAGCGCCGTCAGTCCGACGAGGACGACCACGCCGACGACCGGACTCACCGCTCGTGGTGAATCTCCGGCGTCGTGGGCTGACCAGTCGGAACCGGCTCGGCGGTCGGTCACGCGCCGGGCTGGTCGCCCGTTCGCCCTTAAATGTCCGGCTCGCCGGCGGCGAAGCCCTTACCCGGCAGTTGGCCCTACCTCCGGTCGAGATGACCGACCCAGACATCACGTTCTACCGGTTGCAGGCTTGCCCGTTCTGCGAGCGGGTCACGCGGAAACTCGAGGAGTACGAACTCGACTACCGCTCGCGGTTCGTCGAGCCGATGCACGGCGACCGCGACGTCGTCAAGCGCCTGACCGGCAAGCGGACCGTGCCCGCCATCGTCGACGAGTCCACCGGCGTCACGATGTCCGAGAGCGCCAATATCGTCGAGTACCTCGACGCCACCTACGGCGAGCGCAGCAAGGGGGGCGCCTGATGGACCTCCCCTTCGACGTCGTCGACCTCCCCGAGACCGACCACCCGGAGGAGGGCGACCGCGTCCCCGACTTCGAGCGCCCGCTCGTCAACGACGAGTACTGGGAGGACGTCTCCCTCTCCGAACTGACCGACGAGCAGCCCGTCGTCCTGATCTTCCACTCGATGGACGGCGCGTTCCCCGCGACCTACGTCTGGAACGAGATCCGCGATCGCGGGTGGCTCGGCCGCGACAACTGCCAGATCGTCGGGCTGTCCATCTCGACGCCCTACGAGCACAACGACCTGCTGGAGGACCGGAACGTCGACGCGAAACTGTACTCCGACCCCGGCAACGGCGTCGCCGAGCAGTTCGACATCGTCAACGACCTCGACGGCATGGCCGGCGTCGAGGAGCCCCGCCCCGCTGTCTTCGCCCTCGACGAGAAGCGGGTAGTCCAGTACGCCTGGGTCGCCTCCGAGTGGCCCGCGTTTCCCGATTACGACGAGGTCGAGGACGCGATCGCCGACCTCTGAGTGCCCCCGTTCTCTCAGTGGGGTCGTCACTCGAAACAGATGCCGGGGAATTCCAGATCGTTATTCCCTATCGCGGCAGCCGTGGGTAGCTGGAGAAAATTTATCGCTCTGTCATTAAGAAACGTAGTATGGCTGGTCTGGCGGCGACGGACATCACCACTGCGACGGTGCCGGGGTCGTTCGTTGCCATAAGTCCCTGGGCACTGATCGGGCTTCTGACACTCCCGATAGCGGTCTGTCTGGGACTACTCGTGCTCGCGGCCCACATCGGCCGGTCGACCGCCGAGGACGCGGTGGTCGAACAGACGAACTGCTCGGCGTGTGACGCACGGAATCCCGCTGATCGGAGGAGCTGTCGCTACTGCGGGTCGGCACTGGCGGGCGAGTAGCACGGCGACACCCCGGTTACATCGATGTCAGCGCCTACTGAAGTACGAGCAGTCCATACGAAGTTCCAATGACGGACGACACGAAGACGCCGGGCATCCACCACGTCACCTGCATCGCGAGCGATCCCCAGCAGAATCTGGACTTCTGGGTCGAGACGCTCGGGCTGCGACTCGTCAAGCGGTCGATCAACCAGGACGACCCGAGCACCTACCACTTCTTCTTCGCGGACGCGGAGGGGAACCCGGGTACGAGCATGACGTTCTTCCCGTGGGGCGAACAGACGGGCGACGGCAAGGTCGGCTCCGGACAGGTCTCGCGGACGGCCTTCCGCGTGCCCGAGGGGAGCCTGGACTACTGGGAAGAGCGCTTCGACGACCACGGCGTCGACTACGACGAACGCGTCGATCGCTTCGGCGAGACGGTGCTACCGTTCCGCGACCCGGACGGACTCCCCGTCGAGTTAGTCGAGACGGCGATCGCCGACGACGACCCCACGGTGCCGTGGACCGAGTTCGTCCCCGAGCGCGCGGCGATCCGCGGGTTCCACTCGGTGACGCTCTGGCTGGTCGATCCAGAGCCCACCGAGGGGCTGCTCCAGCGGATGGGCTTCGAGGAAGTCGGCACCGAGCAGTCGCCGGGTGACACGCCGGGCGACCAGCGGACCCGCTTCGCCGCGCCGGGGTCGGTCGGGAAGTACGTCGACGTGTTGCCAACCGTCGAGGCCGGGCGGCAGGGTCGCGGCACTGTCCACCACGTGGCGTTCCAGACGCCGACCGACGACGATCAGGAAGCGATCCGGAAGGTCGCCCGCTCGGAAGGGCTGAGTCCGACGACGCAGATCGACCGCCACTGGTTCCGGTCGGTGTACTTCCGGGAGCACGGCGGCGTGCTGTTCGAACTCGCGACCAACGGGCCGGGGTACGACAGCGACGAACCGCTCGACGAACTGGGCGAGCGGCTCGTCCTCCCCGGCAAGTTCGAGGCCCGCCGCGAGGAGATCGAGGCGAACCTGCCCGACGTGACCATCCCGCGAGCGGAGACGGCCGAGGCGGACGACTAGTCGGCGCGGAGCCCATTTGCGGCACGGGACGGAGACGCCATCGCGTCACACTTTTCCCGGCCACTGTCGGATCGCCGAGTATGACCGACGTAGAGCGGGCGGCGCGGGCGATCGAGGACGGCGAGCTGGTCGTCTACCCGACGGAGACCGTCTACGGCCTCGGCGCGAACGCCATCGACGCCGCGGCCGTCGAGCGAGCGTTCGAGGTGAAAGGCCGAGCGCGGGACAAGCCCGTCTCGCTGGGCGTCCCGAGCGTCGAGCGCGCGCGGGAGTATACCGACCCCACCGAGCGCGAGATGGCCTTCATGCGGGAGTTCCTCCCGGGACCGGTGACCGTCGTCGTCCAGCGCAGAGAGATGGTCCCCGACGTGCTGACGGCGGGCCGCGATCGGGTCGGTATTCGGATTCCCGACCACGATCTTGCGCTGGAACTGTACGAAGCGAGCGACGTGCCCGTGACCGCCACGAGCGCGAACCTGAGTGGGACAGGGAGCGTTCGCGAGGTCGACGAGTTGAGCGACGAAGTCCGAGACGTGGTTAGCGCGGTGCTGGACGGCGGCCGAACGGACGGGACGGAGAGTACTGTCGTGGACGTGCAGGCTGGCGAGATCCACCGCCGCGGCGCGATGAGCGACGAGATCGAGGCGTGGCTGGCAGACAACTGAGTGCGACGTCGCGACTGCAATCGCGCTACAGCATCGACCGGAGCGACCGAGTGGTGACGCCGCACTGGTCTCGATAGTCGCAGGGAGCGCACTTCGCCTGGTTCGACGCGCGAGAGGGTGGCCCGTCGATGGCGTCGGCGGTCCGGACCGCCGAGCGGTAGGTCGCCTTCCGGCGAGTCGTCAGCGGGACCTCGCGGACGATGCCGTAGGCGGGGTACTCTGCGAAGGCCGTCTCGACGGGCGTCTCGCGCTCCCACGCGAGCGCCTTGGCGGCAGCGACCAGCCGGACGGTCTGTGGCTCCCAGACGCCCTGCTCCGGTGGCGAACCCGCGAACACCAGCGACGGACGCGGCGGCCCCTCCAGCACTTTGTGCGCGACGCCGCGACACTCGCGGCCTTCGAGCAGCACCTCGCGGCCGGCGGGATCGACGAGGTCGTCCCACGCGTCGAGGCTCGCCCGCAACTGGCCCAGGCGCGAGCGGTACTGCGTCGGCGTCACCTCGATGGGCGCGGCCTGCACCTCGGGATCGGATTCCAGCAGCTCCGGGTAACGAAAGGCCAGGTCGCGGCGCGCACGGACTTCCTGAGGCACGTCCTCGTCGGCCGCGGGGTCGCGGTGGCGGTAGTAGAGCTTCCGCGGGCAGTACGCCGCCGTGGCCAGGTCGCGAAACGTGTGCATAGGGCGGCGTGGCCGCGCTTTCGGTCATAAACCCTCGGCGCGACAGTCGGGAAAACGGGGAGCCGCCGGTCAGAACGAGACGTCGGTTTCGATGTCCTCGGCGGCCTCTTCGAGGCCGTCTTCCGTCATCTGGTCGGTGAACCGACCGGAGAGGGCGGCGTCGGTGAGGATCTCGTCGAATTCGGTCTGGTAGCGGTGGTTCGCGGCCCGGGCGGCGTCCTGGGCGGCGACGACGCGGCGGTAGTGGCGGACCGTCGCTTCGTCGACCCCGAACTCGTCTGCGAGCGCCTCGTCGCTCGCGTCGCGGCACCGTCGCAACTCGCAGACGTCGAACGGGGCGTCGGTGTCGTCCCCCCGGAGCAGGTGCAGATCCATGCGTGCGCGGAACACTTCGTCCTCGGATACGTCCAGTTCGTCGGCGATCGCCGCGTCGGACTCGTCGTCGTAGAACGCGCGGACGAGCCGGACGTACGTCGCCGTCTCGAAGTCGGTCGCGAAGTCGTAGCGATCGGCGAGCGCCTCGATTACCCCCCGCAGACGCTCGCGGACCGCCTCCTCGTCGTCCGTCTTCGCGAGAGAGCCCCGCGGCTCTTCCTGGCTCTCCGTGACCGTCCCCTCCTCGGAGACGTCCATGAAGATGTCCCGCAGTTCTTCGGTCTTGTCGTCCATCCCCGACCGTGAGTCCGGTGCCGTACACATAAATAATTGTTGACACCTGTGAGCCGACGGCGCCGCTCCGGGAGACCGAAAATCGGCAAACTCGTCCCCGATTGTGAACGGTTGTCGTGTGAATTCGTGGCAACCTTTAAGCGGGCGGTTGCCCGCCATCTAGTATGTCCGTACTCCAGTCCGGAGCGGCGACGCGGCCGACGTTCTGGGGGATCGGGCCGGTCGGGAAGGCGGCCTTCTACTACCTCGCCGCGGTGACCATCGCGGTCTTCCTGCTCGGTTCCTACCGCCGGGTCGCCCGCTACGCCGAGGGCGCGGAGGACCCGCTCCCGCGGCTCGACGACCTGCCCGGACGGATCGTCGGCGCGGCCGGGACCGTCCTCTCGAACCGGACGCTGCGCGACCGCGACGTCGTCGCCGGCCTCGCCCACACGTTCGTCCTCTGGGGCTTTCTCACGCTGCTCATCGCCACCACGATCCTCGGCGTCGACATGGACCTCTACCGACCGCTGACCGGCGACTCCTTCTTCGTCGGCGACTTCTACCTCTCCTATTCGTTCGTCGTCGACGCGATGGGGCTGCTGTTCGTCGTCGGCCTCGGCGTGTTCCTCTACCGCCGCTACGCCGCCCGTCAGTGGCGTCTCTGGGGCCGCCACACCAGCGCCGAGGACGACCTCTTCGTCTGGGCGCTGTTCCTCCTCGGCGTCGGCGGCTACCTCACCGAGGGATTCCGCATCCTCGGGCAGTCCTACCCCGACTTCGAGACGGTGAGCTTCGTCGGCTGGGCGGTCGCCCTCGCCCTCGACGGCGCGGGGATGACGCCCGCGATGGCCGAGGCGACCTACCCCGTCGTCTGGTGGAGTCACTCGATCCTCGCGTTCGTCTTCATCGCCGCCGTCCCGCTGGGCAAGCCGTTCCACATGCTCTCGTCGTACGCCAACGTCGTCACGCACGACGAGGACGCGGGCAAGCGCCTGCCCGGCGTCCCCGCCGACCTGGAGGCCACCGACGCCGAGTCCATCGACGATTTCACCTGGAAAGAGCTGCTCGACCAGGACGCCTGCACGAAGTGCGGCCGCTGTTCGTCGGCCTGCCCCGCCGAGACCGCCGGTCGACCGCTCGACCCACGGAACGTGATCCTCGACCTCAAGCGGTACCGCGAGGCCCGCGACGCCGGCGAGGAGTCGATCCCGATCGTCTCGGACGCCCCCGATCCCGACCGCCCGGGCGAACTCGCCTACGACGAGGGCGGGAGCGTCATCGCCGCCGAGACGATGGAGTCCTGCATGGCCTGCATGGCCTGCATGGACGCCTGCCCCGTCGAGATCGAACACCTCAACTCGTTCACGCGGCTGAACCGCCAGCTCGTCGACCAGGGGGACCTGGACAGGAACGTCCAGGAGACGTTCCAGAACGTCATGCAGCAGGGCAACACCTTCGGCGAGTCACAGCGCAACCGCGCCGACTGGGCCGACCCGCTCGAAACGGAGCCCGCGGATGCCCGCGAGGAGTCGGTCGAGTACCTCTGGTACGTCGGCGACTACCCGAGCTTCGACGACCGGAACAAGAAGGTGGCCCGCTCGCTCGCCCGCCTCTTCGAGGAGGCCGACGTGGACTACGGTATTTGCTACGACGACGAGGTGTACGACGGCAACGACGTGCGCCGCGTCGGCGAGGAGTTCCTCTTCATCGAGCAGGCCGCGACCATGGTGAGCGCCTTCGACGAGTGCGACTTCGAGAAGATCGTCTGCACCGACCCCCACGCGTTCAACACCTTCGAAAACGAGTACCCCGAACTCGACTTCGCGGAGTTCGCCGACGACCCGATGATGGAGGTGCCCGAGGAGAACTGGGACGGCGCCCCGGTCTTCCACTGGACGCAGGTCGTCGAGGACCTCGTCGAGCGGGGTCGGCTCGGCCTCCGGGGCGACGAACTCGACTACACTGTCACCTACCACGACCCGTGTCACCTCGGGCGGTACAACGGCGAGTACGAGGCGCCGCGGGAACTCGTCCGCGCGACGGGCTGCGACCTGGCCGAGATGCCCAGAAACCGAGACGACTCCTTCTGCTGCGGCGGCGGGGGCGGCGGCCTCTGGATGGAGTTCGACGAGGACCCGAAACCCAGCGAAGAGCGCCTGCGCGAGGCGCTCGAGGACACCGACGCCGGCGGTGCCGTCGAGAAGTTCGTCGTCGCCTGCCCGATGTGCACCACGATGTTCGAGGACGGCCGCAAGACCGGCGGCTTCGAGGACGACGTCGAGATCGTCGACGTGGCCGAGTTGCTGATCGAAGCCGTCGAGGTCAAGGAGAGCGGCGGCGTGACCGCCGGCAGCGAATCGGGTACGGCGGGATCGCCGGCCGACGACTGACCGCCGCCGCGTCCGGTGACGCCGTTCCCCTCCCTACGCCGCCCGGCTGCCTCACTCGCGGACTCGTTCGACGACTTCGACGTCGAACGTGCGCCGCCAGCGGTAGCGGCGACCTCCCCAGACGAACGTCCGCCGCAGGTGCGCGTAGGCGCCGAGCGGGATCGACGCCACGAGCGACGGCCACGCGAGCAGGACCGTCGGCCTGACGATGCCGAATCGGGCGCCGACCGTGGCAGCGACCGCCGTCAGGACGGCTGCGGCGCCGAGCGGGGAGAGGACTGAGAGCGCGGCGATCGCGAGGACGAGAGCCACCGAAACCGCAGTCCCGCGGGGGTCGTGGCGGCGGACGAGCTTGTTGAAGCGGACGTGTCGTTCGAGCGTCTCGCGAACGGTCCCGCCGACGGGGACGCGTCGCGTCCGATCCAGCGTCGTCACGTCCAGCGCGTCGGTGAGCATCCCGTCGTCGCTGACGGTCCGGCGGAGGCGATCGCACAGCGCCCCCTCGTCGTCCAGGTCCGACCGTTCGAACAGCACGGCGCCGCCCCAGGCGTAGTCGTTGGCGTAGGTCGCCAGCGTCCCACCGACGAGGTAGACCGGCTCCAGCAGGACCGACAGCGGGTCGCGCCCGACGAAGACGGGGACCTCCGAGACGGGGCCGTAGAGCGCGTAGTCGGCGGCCAGCCCGTCGAGCCAGTCGGGCGGGTGGTGGAAGTCGTCGTCGGTCACGACGATTCGTTCCTGGGCGGCGGCCTCCAGTCCGGCCGCGACGGCGTTAGCCTTGCCGGAACAACCGCTCGGCTCGCCCGCGGCGACGAGGTGGACGTTCTCGGGGAGACCTCCGGCGCGGCCGGCGACGGGGTCCGACTCCCGGTCGTGGACGACGAGCAGTTCGTCCCCCTCACGGAGCTGGTCGGCGACCTCTCCGCAGGCGTCGGTCCACCGCACCGTCGGCAAGATCACGCTCGTCGGCGGCCGATCGACCATGTGAACGGGTTCGGGTTCGCGCCCAATAAGGCCAGAGCCGGCGCGCGACACGTGCGGCGCGTCGCCGACCCGACACCGTTTACCCGTTCTACACCCACGACACGCCCATGGAAGTCGCGCTCGTCACCGTCGGCGACGAACTGCTCGCTGGGGACACCGAGAACACGAACGCGACGTGGCTTGCGCGCCAGCTCGCCGAGCGTGGCGCCACGGTCCCCCGCATGCTCACGATCCCCGACGACCGCGCCCTGATCGCCCGCTGGGTCGGCGACTTCGCCGACCAGTTCGACGCGGTGATCGTCACCGGCGGCCTCGGCGACACGCCCGACGACGTGACCGTCGAGGCCGTCGCGGACGCCTTCGACCGCGACCTGGAAGTCGACCCCGAAGTCCGCGAGCGCATCGCCGAGAAGGCCCGACAGTTCCGCGAGGCGGACCCAGAGTACTACGAGCAGCACGACTTCGACCTCGATCTAGACGAGACGGCCGCGCTCCCCGCAGGCGCACGCCCCATTCAGACGGAGGAGAGCTTCAACCCCGGCTGCGTCGTCGAGAACGTCTACGTCTTCCCCGGGTTCCCGAAGGAGCTGAAGGTGATGTTCGACTCGGTCGCCGACGAGTTCGGCGGCGACGTGGTGTCGGAATCGGTCGAAACGTCCACGCCCGAGGGCGCGCTGCGGCACGTCCTCGACGGCGTCCGCGACCGCTTCGACGTCGCCGTCGGCAGTTACCCCGCCGAGCGCGGCGAGGCCGGCAGGGTGAAGGTGACCGGCACCGACCCCGAGGAGGTCGAACGAGCCATCGAGTGGGTCGACGAACAGGTCGCCGACCCCGAGTGAACGAGCGAGACCGGGAGACGGCGGCCGGATCGGTCGATCGAGCGCTGGCTGCCGGAGAAAGCTTATCACTGTCCGACAGTTTCGAGATCACGTGGAGTCAGACGACGGGGGCGGCGAGGGCGGCCAGGAGGGGTTCATAGGGTCGGGTATGGCGAAGACGTCCGACTCGACGGAGGCGAACCTCGATTCGCTCGGCTACGCCGTCGCGGACACCACCGAACCGGACGGCGGCGCCGGAAGTCCCACACACATCGCGATCAAAGTCTTCGTCTTCGTCGGCCTCGCCTTGCTCCTGACCCTGTTCCTGCTGGGGAGCGGGCTGTTCTGACGGCCGCGAACGACCGGCGATCACTCGCGGGAGACCGAAGGAGAAAAGCGGTTAGCCGTCGTCCCACTCGCTCGTGAGCAGGCCGTACTCGACGCGGTCGACGAACTCGCCGCCGACGAAGTAGTACTCGCGCCGCCGTCCTTCCTCGGTGAACCCGAGCCGTTCGAGCAGCGCGGTCGACCGGTCGTTGGTCGCCAGTCGACCGGCGTTCAGCCGGTGGAGCCGCCGCTCGTTGAACGCATAGTCGACCAGCAGCGAGAGCGCCTCGGTGGCGTACCCCTGCCCCTCCGCGGCGGGGTCGAGCCACACACCGACTTCCGCGCGGCCGGAGTCGGTGCTGACGTCGAAGAGTGCGCAGAAGCCGAGTCGCTCGGCGTCCGGGTCGTCGCCGTCGCAGATGAGCAACCCGACCGTTCCCTCGGACCCCTCGACGTACTCCTCGCGGGTCGCATCGCGGTTCTGTGGGTGGACGCGCGGCATCGACTGACGGACGGCGGGGTCGTTGTGCGTCCGCTGGAGGAAGTTCAGGTCCTCCTCCTCGGGCGGTCTGAGCGTCACGCGCTCGCCCCGCAAGAAGACTGGTCCGGGCATCAGTCGCCTCGCTCGACGAGGGACTCGGGCCGCTCCCACTCGTCCTCGACGACGCCGTAGAGGTCGGCGTCGACGTACTCGCCGTCGACGAAGAAGTCGTCCCGTCGGCAGCCTTCCGGCTCGAAACCGACGTGTTCGAGCACCGCCCGAGACGCGTCGTTGAACGCCAGGACGCGGGCGTTGACCTTGTGGAGCCGCCGCTCGGTGAAACAGTAGTCGACGACCAGTTCGGCGGCGGCGGTCGCGTAGCCGTCGCCCTGGTGCTCGGGCGCGATCCAGTAGCCGACCTCGACGGTACCGCGTCCCTCGTGGAGGTCGAACAGGAACACCTCGCCGACGCGCTCGCCGTCGGCACGGACGAGAAGTATCTCCGAATCGTCTCCGCCGGCGAGCCCCTCAACGTACTCCCCCACGCCGTTCTCGTCGAGCAGAATCGCTGCGCCGAACCCGACGCGGACCTCGGGACGGTTCAGGTGGTCCCGGAGGAAGTCGTAGTCGCTCTCCTCGACCGGGTGAAGCGAGACGTCGTCGCCGCGGAGGAACACGGGGGCTGACATATCCGACGACTCTCGACGGGTCAGCGAAAACGTTGCGGTGCCTCGTCAATCAGTGACAGGAGTGTTCAGAAGAAGTTCAGCAGGCCCAGCGAGACGGCGTAGTGCCAGAAGAGCGCGAGCCACGTCTCGAAGATGATCGTCCCGACCGCCGAGAGCGCGGCGAACTCCCGGACGTCCATCTCGGCGACGCCGGCCGGGACGGTGAGCATGCCGCGCGTGAGGATGAGCGCGTTGCTGACGAGCACCGCCCACTTGCCCCAGCGGTCGAACCAGCCGTCGAAGCGGTCGAGTTTCGACTCCTCGATGCGGAACCACGGCTTCCGGAGCAGCCACTCGCGGCCGCCCCGCTTGGCGAGGAGGAACAGCGCGACCTGTCCCAGCGTCGCGCCGACCGTCGCGACGACGAAGATGAGCGCGATCGTCGGCCACTCGTAGCCCGAGGGCTCGGTGGCGAGGAACTCGATGGCGCCGGGCACCAGCGCCTCGCTGGGGGCGAAATACAGCAACATTGCCCCTTCGAGGACGAAGATGGGGAACAGCGCAGGCAGCCCGTACGTGTCGATGACCTGCTTGGCGAACTCCTCGTCGCCCAAGACGAAGAGGACGACGCCCGCGACCGCCAGCAGGAAGAAGAAGCCGGCGACGGCGATCAGTCCGTAGTCCTCGGCGAACCCGCGCAGTCGGGACCGATCGCCCGATTCCAGCGATGCCATTCGATCGACCGGTCGGAGCGTGTGGGCCAAATGTCTTCCGCTATCGTACGTCAACCGCGGGAATGACGGGCGCGTGTGCGGCGACGGCGGATTACTTCGGCGGGAGTTTCGCTTCCCGGAGCCAGAACCGCTCGATCGCTTCGGCGAGGTTCGCGAACCCGTCGGCCGTCGCGGGCTTCTCGACGAAGGCGTTCGCGTTGCGGTCGTAGGTGTCGAAGACCTCTTCGGGGGCGTCCGACGCCTTCACCGCGACGACGGGGACAGGGGCCAGTTCGTCGTGGCCGGCCAACTCGTCGAGGATCACGGCCCCGTCGGGCTCGGAGACGTGCAGATCGAGGAGGATGAGGTCCGGACGGGGCGCGTCTTCGTAGTCGCCCCGGTCGTGGAGAAAGTCGAGGGCGGTGCCTCCGTCGGTCACGACGTGGACGCTCTCGGTGTACTCCGTGGTCTCGAACGCCTCGATGAACGCCTCGGCGTCGTCCGGTGCCGACTCGACGAGCAGGATATCGAAGGTCGGAGTCCGTCCGCGGGTGAAGGGGTTACTCACGGGGACGTAGTTCCTACTACTGGATTGGTCCACCTCGGGTTAGTCCACACCCCTAAATGGATTGGCCGTGCGGAGGCGTCGCTCTGGCACGTACGCCCCGATCGAGAGCCCAGTTCGGATCTAACCGCAAGACCGCAGTCGGGCGCGAGCGGCGTGGATCCCGGGGAACGGTCGGTCGCCGGACGGATGGCAGGGCTGAAGGCGGTGAGGCGCCCAGAAGCGGTATGGACCTGACACGCCGCCCCCGTCGACTCCGGAGCGACGGCGTCCGACCGCTAGTTCGGGAGACCGACCTGTCGGCGTCGGACCTCGTCGCACCCGTGTTCGTCGACGCGACGACCGACGAGCGCGTCCCGATCGGATCGATGCCCGGCCACGAGCGGGTGCCCGTCGACCAGGCCGTCGAGCGCGTCCGCGAGGTCCGCGAGACCGGCGTCGAGGCCGTCATCCTGTTCGGTATCCCCGAGTCGAAAGACGCCGAGGGCTCGCGCGCGTGGGCAGACGACGGCGTCGTCCAGCGGGCCGTCCGGGCGATCACCGACGAGACCGACGCCTACGTCATCACCGACGTCTGCCTCTGCGAGTACACCGAGCACGGCCACTGCGGTATCATCGAGGACGGCGCCCGCGAAGACCCGCACATGACCGTCGACAACGACCGGACGCTGGAGTTGCTGGCGAAGACCGCCGTCTCCCACGCCGAGGCGGGCGCGGACATGATCGCGCCGTCCAGCATGACCGACGGGATGATCGGGGCCATCCGCGGAGCGCTGGACGAGCGCGGCTTCGAGTCGACGCCGATCATGAGCTACGCCGCAAAGTACGAGTCGGCGTTCTACGGGCCGTTTCGCGACGCCGCGGACGGTGCGCCGGCGTTCGGCGACCGCCGTCACTACCAGATGGACCCCGCCAACGGCCGCGAAGCGATGCGCGAGGTCGCCCTCGACGTCGAGGAGGGCGCCGACGTGCTGATGGTCAAGCCCGCGCTGCCGTACCTCGACGTGGTCGCGGAGGTGCGCGAGAACTTCGACCACCCCGTCGCCGCCTACAACGTCTCCGGCGAGTACGCGATGCTTCACGCCGCCGCCGAGAAGGGCTGGCTTGACCTGGAGGCCGTCGCCCACGAGTCGCTGCTGTCGATCAAACGCGCCGGCGCGGACATCATCGTCACCTACTTCGCCGAGGACGTGGCCCAGCGACTGTAGCGGACGCGGCGTCCTCGGCTCCCGTTCTTCGGGACAGTGTTCGGCGATTCATCGGTAGGTTCGCGGCTCGACGACCACGCTCGCCCACGAGTTGAGCCACTAGCCGCCACCGGGCGGTCACCTCGAACCGGGTCGACGCGTGTCAAATTCGACCCGAACGAATGCCCGCTATTCTGGACGACCGACAACCTATTATCCATAATACTATTGGATAGTTTTGACGTCTGTCTCATTCTTCGCCCCAATTTCACAAAATATCAAGTATAGCGTTATGTGAGAGGGGTTCGTGAACTCTAATCGAGATGGCGACCACGAACGTTTCGATATTTGATAGGAGTGTAGACGATCGTCAAGATATCGCCGTCGCCGACGGCCCGTCGGATCGCCGCGCGGACGGCGGTCTACAGGGAGGTATCGCCGATGCCTGACGGCGACATCGAGATGGTCCTCGCTGTCGTCCGCCCGGACAAGCTGGGTGACGTCAAGCAAGCGCTCGCCGAGGTCGGCGCGCCGTCGCTGACGGTGACGAACGTCTCCGGCCGCGGCTCACAGCCCGCGAAGACGGGCCAGTGGCGCGGCGAGGAGTACGCCATCGACCTGCACCAGAAGGTCAAAATCGAGTGCGTGGTCGCCGACATCCCCGCACAGGACGTCGTCGACGCCATCGCGGACGCCGCCCAGACGGGCGAGCCCGGCGACGGCAAGGTCTTCGTCATGCCGGTGGGCGAAGCGGTACAGGTCCGGACAGGCGAGTCGGGTCCGGAGGCGGTCTGACGTTGGATGTCCGCGGATATCGACGACACTGACAGACGGATCCTCGACGCACTACTGGACAACGGCCGAGCCAGCGCGAGCGAGCTCGCCGAGGCCGCCGGGGTCGCGACGGCGACCGCGACCAAGCGACTCCAGCGACTGGAGGAGTCGGAGGTCATCGACGGCTACCGGCCCGAGATCGACTACGAAGCCTTCGGCTACGAGGTGACCGCCGTCTTTCGGCTCGACGTGGAGGGATCGGGGCTCACGGAGGTCGTCGAGGATCTGCGCGAGACCGGCCACATGATCGGCGTCTACGAGGTCACCGGTAGCGACGACGTGGTCGCAATCGGCAAGTTCGAGACCACCGAGGCGATGAACGCCCAGATCAAGGACCTGCTCACCCACTCCGAAGTGCACGCCGCGCGGACGAGCATCGCGCTCGACACCGTCTGTGAGTACGCCCCGGTCCCGGCCGCCCCGGCCGACGCCGAGTAGCCAGTCACCGACCGCGACCGGTCAACACGGACCACGACCGAGCGGCAGCATCTGATCACTTTTTCGCCCGTCTTCGATCGGAACGTCACGACGACCGCGCGAGCGGCCGATACCCCCGTTTTCGCGCTTTTTGCCTGATCCGATGGTTGACGACCGTCCAGAATTCGTCCGCGTCAGCGGCTGCTTTCTGGACGGAATACAACCTTAAACACGTAATACTCTACTGCAATTTTGACGTTTATCTACCTAACACCCTGAAATATATGCAATCGTAAAGCTAACCCTTATGGTGTACCATTCCGCACAGTTCTCCCGTGCTCTCCGAAACGTTCGGAGTGTAATTCCGCGATCGTCTGAACGATTCGGAACAAATCGAAACGAATTCGACACACCCCCAAGACACGACCCATGTTCGACCCAACTGCGCTACAGACCGACACGCAAACGCTGATCGACGCGATAAACAACACGTGGATACTGGTCGTCACGTTCCTGATCTTCTTCATGCACGCCGGCTTCGCCATGCTGGAGGCGGGGCAGGTGCGCTCGAAGAACGTCTCGAACCAGCTGACGAAGAACCTGCTCACCTGGAGCGTCGGCGTGACGGTGTTTTTCCTGATAGGCGCCGGCGTCGACAGTCTCGTCGGGACGGGGAGTTTCTCGCCCGCGTTCGCCGCTGAGACCGCCGCCGACTGGATCGGCTGGCTCTACGGCGCCGTCTTCGCGATGACGGCGGCGACCATCGTCTCCGGGGCCGTCGCCGGTCGCGCGAAGCTCCGCGCGTACGTCACCTACACGCTCCTGCTCGCTGCGGTCATCTACCCCGTCGTCTCCGGGATGGCCTGGTACGTGACCGGCCTGCTCGGCGCTGACGGCGCCGTCGGCCAGGCCGTCGGCATGGCCTTCACCGACTTCGCGGGCGGGACGGTCGTCCACGCGATGGGCGGCATCGCCGGCCTCACTGCCGCGTGGGTACTCGGCCCGCGCATCGGCCGGTTCAACGACGACGGATCGGCGAACGTCATCCCCGGGCACTCGATGACCTTCGCCGTGCTCGGCACGCTGATGCTCGCGTTCGGCTGGTACGGCTTCAACGTCGGCACCTCGGCGATCTTCAACACCGAGAACGCCTTCCTGGCCGACCAGCTCGGTCGCGTTGCGATGACCACCACGCTCGCGATGGCCTGCGGCGCGATGGGCGCCGGCCTCGTCGCGTGGGCAAAGACCGGCAAGGTCGACACGCTCTACGTCGCCAACGGGCTGCTCGCCGGGCTCGTCGGGATCACCGCGATCCCTCACACGACGACCTGGTGGGGTGCGTTCCTCGTCGGCGGCGTCGCCGGCGCACAGCTGCCCATCGTCTTCTCGATCGTCGAGAAGCGCCTCAACATCGACGACGTCTGTGCGGTCTTCCCCGTCCACGGGAGCGCGGGCGTCATCGGGACGCTCATGTACTCGTTCGTCGCCGTCGAGGCCTGGAGCGGCGGGCCCGACGTCGGCTTCATGATCGAGGGCTTCATCGCCCAAGTCGCCGGCGTCGCGGTCATCACCGTCTGGACGGTGCTGACGACCGGCGCCATCTGGGGCGCCTTCAAGGCCGCCGGTCAGGCCCGCGTCAGCCGCGAACACGAGCAGGACGGCCTCGACACCAGCGAGCACGGCGTCGAGACCTACCCCGAGTTCGGCGACGAGGGCGCAGCGGTCGCGGACGGCGGTGTCGTGAGCGAACCGAACGAGACCTCGTCAGAGCTCCGCTCTGACGGCGGCGAGATCCGCACCGACGGCGGGCTCCTCGAGGAGGACTTCGTCCCGGCCGAACGCGACGCGAACGAACGGAGTGACTGACTCGTGAGCAACGGCGCACACGCCGACGATATCGAGACGGACGACCGCGCAAATGTCGCGGCGAACACCACCGACAACCGGATCCGAACTGACGGAGGAGACGACATGAACGACACCCAACACGAACCCACGGACGACACCGAACAGGAGATTCGAACCGACGGAGGAGAAGCGAACGACGGCGAGATCAAGATGGTCGTCGCGATGGTCCGCCCGGACAAGCTTGGCGACGTGAAACAGGCGCTCGCTGAGATCGGCGCGCCGTCGCTGACGGTGACGAACGTCTCCGGCCGCGGCTCACAGCCCGCGAAGAAGGGCCAGTGGCGCGGCGAGGAGTACGTCGTCGACCTGCACCAGAAGGTCAAAATCGAGTGCGTCGTCGCCGACATCCCGGCACAGGACGTCGTCGACGCCATCGTCGAGGGGGCCAACACCGGCGAGAAGGGCGACGGCAAGGTGTTCGTCCTGCCGGTCGAGAGCGCGACCCAGATCCGCACGGGCAAGACCGGCCGCGACGCGGTCTGATGCCTCCGTGGTCCCCGCTCACTCACGACACACGCGACCAATGACCGATATCGACGACATCGACAGGCAGCTAGTCAACGGGCTCCTGGACGACGGCCGCGCGAGCGCGAACGAACTGGCCGACGCGGTCGGCATCGCGACCGCCACCGCGACCAAGCGGATCCGGACGCTCGAGGACGAAGACGTCATCGAGGGTTACCGCGCCGAGGTCGACTACGCCGGCTTCGGCTACGAGGTGACCGCCGTCTTCCGGCTCGACGTGACCGGCGACGGCCTCCCCGGGGTGGTCAGCGACCTACGCGAGACCGGCCACATGATCGGCGTCTACGAGGTCACCGGCAGCGACGACGTGGTCGCCATCGGCAAGTTCGAGGACACGGAAGCGCTGAACGCCCAGATCAAGGCGCTGCTCACCAACGCCCGGATCGAGGCCGTCTCGACGGACGTCGTGCTGGAGACCGTCTGCGAGAACGACCCGGTCGCGCTCCCGGTCGAGGAGTGAGGCTTCCGGCGAGCGGGGAGGAGTGAAAGCGCCCCGACGAACGGGGAAGGACGTTTTTCGGCGATCGAGGAATCTGAACGGCTCCCCGGCGCGGGGGGAAGTGTAAGGTCTTAGTATTTGGGGCTGGGAGTACGCTGTACTATGAACGTCGCAGACGTAATGACGCCCCGCGAGGACCTCGTCACGGTCGAGCTACCCGGCACCCGGGACGACGTCCTCGAGTACCTCCAAGAGCGGGCTTTCTCCTCGGTCCCCGTCGTCACCGACGGCGACGAGGGCGAGGAGTTCCGCGGGCTCGTCTCCCGCGACGCGCTCATCGACGAGCCCGACGAGGACCAGCTCGCCATGCTCGTCGAGGAGGTTCCCACCACCAGCGCCGATTCGACGCTGGAGGAACTGGCGGGGCTGATGCTCGAAGAATACGCCCGCCGCATCCCCGTCGTGGACGGCCGACTCGAAGGTATCGTCACCATCACCGACGTCGTCCGCGCCATCGCGACCGGCGACGTCGACGGCGAGGTCACCGTCGACGGGCTCGCCCGCCGGGACGTCAACTGCGTCTACGAGGGGACGCCGCTCCCGGTCGCCGAGCGCGAACTCTCCCACGCCGACGTCCCCTACGGCGTCGCGCTCGACGAGGTCGGCGAGACCAGCGGGATGATCACCGAGGTCGACATCATCGACGTCGCCCGCGTCGTCGAGGGCGAGGAGGAGACCGGCGACAGCCTCGCCGCCGACGACGACGACTGGAAGTGGGAGAGCGTCAAGGCCGTCGGCAGCCGCTACATGCCCACCCGGAACGTCGAGCTCCCGGCCGGCCCCGTCTCGGAGTTCATGACCAGCGATCTGGTCACCATCAGCGGCCGCCGCTCCGCCCAGGACGCCGCGCAGCTGATGATCGAACACGACATCGAGCAGATCCCGCTGGTCGGGGGCGACGAGCTGGAGGGCATCGTCCGCGACATGGATCTGCTGGAGGCGCTTCGATGAGCGAGGAGGGCGACTACGATCTGACCGAGCTGGCCAAGCGCCGCGGCTTCTTCCTGCAGAGCGCGGGCGCCTACGGCGGCGTCTCCGGTTTTTATACGTTCGGTCCGCAGGGGGCCAGCCTCAAGGACAACGTCGAGAACGCCTGGCGCGACCGGTTCACCGTCCGCGAAGGCAACATGGAGATCGACGCGCCCACCGTGATGCCCGAGGCGGTCTTCGAGGCCTCGGGCCACCTCGACGGCTTCGACGACATGCTCGTCGAGTGCCCCGAGTGCGGCGAGTCCCACCGCGCCGACCACGTCGTCGAGGACAACACCGACTACGAGGAAGCGGAGGGCCTCGGTCCCGAGCGCGTCGGCGAGATCATCGCCGAGTACGAACTCGTCTGCCCGACCTGCGGCACCGGTCTCGCCGGGCAGGCCATCGAGGACTTCAACCTCATGTTCGAGACGAACATCGGCCCCGGTTCCTCGTCGCCGGGCTACCTGCGCCCGGAGACCGCACAGGGCATCTTCGTCGAGTTCCCGCAACTCAAGGAGTACGCCCGCAACCAGCTGCCCTTCGGCGTCACGCAGATCGGCCGCGCCTACCGCAACGAGATCAGCCCGCGGAAGTCGCTGCTTCGCGTGCGCGAGTTCACGCAGGCCGAGCTCGAACTGTTCATCGATCCCGAGAGCGACGAGGGGCCGGACCTCGACGCCGTCGCGGACGTGGTCGCGCCCTTCTACGGCGTCGACCAGCAGGAGGCCGAGGACGGCGAACCCCTGGAAATCACCGTCGGCGAGGCCCACGAGCGCGGCCTCGTCGCGGACCCGTGGATCGCCTACTACCTCGGCGTGGCTGCCGAGTGGTACGCGTCCATCGGCGTCGACATGGACCGGTTCCGCTTCCGCCAGCACCTCTCCGGCGAGCGCGCCCACTACGCCGCGGACTGCTGGGACGCCGAGGCCGAGGTCGACGGCGACTGGATCGAACTCGCCGGCTTCGCCTACCGCTCTGACTACGACCTCTCGAAACACGACGAGTACTCCGACGAGGACTACACCGTCTTCCGCCAGTACGACGAGCCGGTCACCGTCGAGCGGCCCACCGTCGACCCCGACATGAGCGCCCTCGGGCCTGAGTTCGGCGGCGCCGCCGGCGACGTGGCCGACGCGCTGGAGGAACTCGCCGAGTCCGACCCAGACGCCTTCCGCGACGCCGGCGAGGACGGCGCAGTCACCGTCGACGTCGACGGCGAGAGCTACGAAGTCCCCGTCGAGCAGACCGGCTTCGCCGTCGAGGAAGTCACCGAGTCCGGCGAGCACGTCCTGCCCCACGTCGTCGAGCCGTCGCTGGGGATCGACCGCGCACTGTACACCGTCCTCGACCACTCCTACCGCGAGGACGAGGTCGACGGCGAACAGCGGACGTACCTCGAACTCCCCGCGGAAGTGGCGCCGACGACCGTCGGCGTCTTCCCGCTGATGGACCGCGACGGCCTCGGCGAGCAGGCCCGCGAGGTCGCGGCCGACCTGCGCGAGCGCGGCCTCTCGGTCGCCTACGACGACTCGGGCGCCATCGGCCGTCGCTACCGCCGGCAGGACGAGGTCGGGACGCCGTTCTGCGTCACCGTCGACTACGCGACCATCGGCGAGGCCCGCGAGGATGACGAAGGCGAGCCGGGGACGGTCACCGTCCGCAAGCGCGACACGACCGCCCAGCGCCGGCTGCCGATCGAGGAGCTGCCCGAGACGCTCGAAGCCCTGCAGGACGGCGAGCTGGCGTTCGACGAGCTGTAGGCCTCGCGACGGAGCCACTCCAATGCGCGACGAAATCGCCCGGCGGCTGGTGCACGCGAGCGGGACAGCGGTGCCGCTGGCGTTCCTCCTGATCGACGAGATCACGTGGCGACACGTCCAGCTGTTGCTGGTCGGCGGGCTCGTCGTCGCGTTCGCCCTCGAAGTCGTCCGGCTGATCGTCGGCCTCGATTGGCAGATCTACGAGAAGCTCACCCGCGAGTACGAGCAGGACAACCTCGCCGGCTACTTCCTCGCCGTCTTCGGGATGACCGTCGTCGCGCTCGCCTTCGAGTGGCAGATCGCGGTCCCCGCGCTCCTCATGTTGACCATCGCCGACCCCGTCTCGGGGCTCCTCGGGTCCGGCGAACTCCGGACCGCCAAGGACGTCTCCGTGTTGCTGGTGACCTTCGCCGTCGCGACGCTGCTCGCGGTCCCCTTCGTCCCGCCGATCGCCGCTATTCTCGGCGGCGCCGCCGCCACCGTCGCCGACGGGATCAAGCCCGTCATCCGCGGCTACGTCATCGACGACAACCTCACTATTCCCCTCGCCGGCGCCGTCGCGATGTACCTCGCCATCCAGTATCTGCCCGCAAGCCCGGTCTGAGCACCGGACAGGCGTCGGGCGAGGCCCGCGGCTCCGCCGCTTGCCACGGCAGGCCAGAGGTTCATGGCCCGGACGGGACTAGCGCCGCCATGCTCGAAGCGCCCGACTGGGACCGGTACATCGGCGAGCGCGTTCGCGACCGCGGCAAGCCCATCGGTACGGTCGTCGACTACGACGACGAGCGGGGGAAACTGCTCATCGAACCGTCGGCCGAAATCGACGAGAACACCTGGGACGGGCTGGGCTGGGGCGACCGTGCAGCGTACGATGTGAACTGGGAAGACGTGGACTACGACCGGTGGCAAGCCGGGGAGAGCGACCTCCCCGTCGACTACGACGAGTGGCCGTGCACGCTGCCGAACGCCCGCCTGGAAGACGCCGAGGACGGGCTGCAACTCGTCCACCTTCCCTGAGGAGTCCCCGCGGTTTCGGCAGCGAGGACGGCCTGTCGACGACCCGATTTCACTTCCACCGCGCTACCTGAAGCCTTATCCACCGGCGCGGCTAACTCACCCGTAATGGCGACGACCGACGAGGGGGAGGGCGTGACGGGGGCGCTGCTGGTCGACGGCTTCCTCGAGGACCGGAGCTACCAGCGCCAGCTGGCCGACGCCGCCCTCGAGACGCACACGCTCGTCTGTCTCCCGACCGGCCTCGGGAAGACGACGGTGAGCCTGCTGGTTACCGCCGGGCGACTGGCCGGCGACGTGGTCAACAAGTCCCTGCTGCTCGCCCCGACGAAACCCCTCGTCCAGCAACACGCCGACTTCTACCGCGAGGCCTTGGAGGTCCACGACGACGAGATCGTCGTCTACACCGGCGATACCCGCCCCGACGACCGCGCGGACCTGTGGTCGGGCGCACGGGTCGTCGTCGCGACGCCCGAGGTCGTCGAGAACGACCTCGTCGGCTCGCGGATCGACCTGACCGACGTGGTTCACTGCACCTTCGACGAGTGCCACCGCGCGACCGGCGACTACGCGTACAACTACATCGCCGAGCGCTACCACGAACAGGCCCGCGACCCGCTCGCGACGGGGATGAGCGCCTCGCCCGGCGACGACGAGGAAGCCATCCTCGAAGTCTGCCACAACCTCGGCCTCCGGCAGGTCGAGGTGATGACCGAGGAGGACGCCGACGTGTCCGCCTACACTCACGAGACCTCCGTCGACTGGGAACGCATCGAACTCCCCGAGACGGTCGTCGAGATCCGCGACGCGATAAACGAGGTCATCGAGGACCGACTCTCGAAGCTCCGGGAACTGGGTGTGACCAACACGAGCAAGGCCGACGTCTCCGAGCGGGAGATCCAGAAGATACAGGGCAAGCTCCGGGAGCTGATGAACAACGACCAGTCGGAGGGCTACGAGGGGATGAGCCTGCTCGCCGAAGTCCGGAAGCTCCGGACCGCGGTCACCTACGCCGAGACCCAGAGCGTCGAGAGCCTCCGGCGGTACTTCGAGCGCCAGAAGCAGGCCGCTCGCTCCTCGGGGGCGTCGAAGGCCGACCAGCGGATGATCTCCGAGCCCAAAGTCCGCGAGGCGATCCGTCGCGCCGAGGACTACGACGACCTCCACCCGAAGTTCCGCCGGACGCGGATGCTCATCGCCCAGACGCTGGGCATCGAGAACGGCGAGCGCGTCATCGTCTTCACCGAGTCCCGCGACACCGCCGAGACGCTGACGGACTTCCTGAACGAGCACTTCACCGCCCGGAAGTTCGTCGGCCAGTCCGACACCGAGGGGAGCGACGGGATGACCCAGAACGAGCAGCAGGAGGCCCTCGACGAGTTCCGCGCCGGCGAGTTCGAGGTGCTCGTGTCGACGTCCGTGGCCGAAGAGGGGCTCGACGTGCCCGAGGTCGACCTCGTGCTGTTCTACGAGCCCGTTCCGACCGCTATCCGTGCCATCCAGCGCAAGGGCCGGACCGGCCGCCAGACCGAGGGCGCCGTGTCGGTCCTGCTCGCCGAGGACACCCGCGACGAGGCGTACTTCTGGAAGGCCCGCAACGACCAGAAGCGGATGAAAGAGGAGTTGCGCTCGCTCAAAGCGATCACCGGCGAGATCGAGAGCGAACTCAGCCAGACCGGGATGGACGAATTCGAGGAGGCGGGCAGCGCCGCGGAGAGCGCTCCGTCGTCCGGCGACGGCGCAGTTCCACACGAAACGGGGGGCGAAGCAGCAACCGAAGACGAGGAGTCCTCGCCGTCCGCTAGCGGTTCCGCAACCAAAGATGACGAGTCTGCACGCGATGGAGGCGTGGCCGAAACTTCCGCGCAATCGGCCGACGGCGACGGGCAGGCCGGTCTCGACGCGTTCGCAGGCGACGAGGAACGTAGAACTGAGGACGGCGAAGGCGGCGACTCCGCTTCCGACGAGGGCGTGACCCGCGACGACCCCGACGGGGAGATCGCGACCGCGAGCGCGGACGACGAGGAGTCGGTCGAAGTCGTCGTCGACCAGCGGGAGCTCGACGCCTCGATCGCGAAGGACCTCTCGCGGGAGGACACGATCGAGACGCGCCTGGAGACGCTCGCCGTCGGCGACTACGTCCTCTCGGACCGTGTGGTCGTCGAGCGCAAGACCGTCGCGGACTTCCTCGACACGCTGACCGGCGGTGACGAGCGCTCGATGTTCGAGCAGGTGAAAGACGCGACTCGCTACTACGCCCGCCCGGTGGTGATCATCGAGGGCGATGACCTCTACGGGGAGCGCAACGTCCACCCGAACGCCATCAACGGAGCGCTGGCCTCGCTCGCGGTCGACTTCGGCGCGAGCGTCCTCCGGACGGCCGACGAGGACGAGACCACTGACTTGCTGGAGACCATCGCCACCCGGGAACAGGAACAGGAGGATCGGACGGTCAGCGTCCACGGCGAGAAGAGTTCGAAGACGCTGGCCGAGCAACAGGAGTACGTCGTCGCCAGCGTCGCGGAGGTCGGACCGGTCACCGCCGAGTCGCTACTCGCCGAGTTCGGCAGCGTCGAGGCGGTGATGACGGCCGATGCGGAGGAACTCCAGACGGCCGAGGGCGTCGGCGAGGTGACCGCCGAACGATTCCGCGAAGTCGTCGGCAGCGACTACGACGGATGAGCGGCCGAAAACACCGGTATCGAGAGCGCTGGGTACCGTCGCGCACCTGCCGTTTCCCCGGTTCGTTCGGCAGGCCTCGCACTTCGATTCGCGAACCCCTTCGTTTCGAGTGGAGGATCTGACCGATCGCAACAACGAATACCCCCCGGTTCGTTGAGGGGGACGACAGGGGGTCACAGATGAGCGACGGCATGCACTGGATCGTCAGGTTCGAGTTGCCGAACGGGGGACCGGGACCGGACACGGTGACGAGCGAGGATCTCGCCGCCGAGTTCGACGCCGTGGTCGTACTCCTGTTGCGCGACCACTACTGCCAGGTATCCCGCGAACGGGCGACGGCCTACAGCGACGCGTTCGACTCGTTCGCCGCCGAGGACGTGGCCGTCATCGGCGCGCTCCCCGACACGGCCGAGCGCGCCGAGTACTGGCGGCGCCGCTACGACCTGACCTATCCCGTACTCGCCGACTCCGCCGAGATGAACGCGGCCGCGGACGCCGGCGCCGGCGCGACGCCCGCGATGACCGACGGGATGCCGCGGTTCGACGCCTTCGCCGACGTCGAACTGGGCGCCGAGACGCTACCGGGCATCGGCGTCCTCGACACGCGCTCGGAGTACCCCCGCCTCGTCTACACCGAGGGCGGCGAGACCCTACAGGAGTGTCCGAGCCCCGAGGAGGCGCTCGACGCCGCTCTCGACGTCCTCGATCGATAGGACCGCAGAAGAGATGTCGGAAGCCGCGGACTGAGATTTTCCGCGTCAGTACGAACCGGACAGCGCCGATAGCGCTTCGGCCGCCTCGCGCGCCGCGGCGAGGTGGTCGCGAGCGCGCCGCGGATCCTCAGAGTTCTCCGCGCGCTCGGCGTGCGTCCTGAGCGTCCGGACCAGCGACGCGCGGGCCGCCCCGAAATCCCCGCTCGCGTCGTTCGGATCGGTCGTAGAACCCGTTTCAGCCGGCTGTCGGGGCTGAGTCGATTGTTGGGGCTGAACCGGCTGTGAGCGGGTGGACTCGGACGACTGCGATCCAGCGGGATCGGCCGACGGGACCGGTCGCGACGCGCCGTCTTCGCTAGCGGCGTCCACTTGCGCTTCGGTCGTGTCTGTTGGGGTCGCGTCCGCCTGGTTCGTGTCAGTCTGCGCTCCGGTCGACGCGCCGGCTTTGGGTCCGGAGGCGTTCGGCGCGGTCTCGTCGGTCTGGTCACCACCGGTCTGGACCGCGGGGCCGTCGGGCTGTTTGATCTCGATGTGGTCGGGCGTGTCGCCGTTCGCCGCCTCCTCGCCGGTCTCTTCGAGACCGCCCGCGTCCGCAGTGGGTGCAGCTTCGTCCTGCTGGTCGTCCGCCGCGGCGTCTTCGGCGGCCTCGTCGTTGGTCACGACCTGCTGGCAGGTGGGGCAGAACTCGTCGCCGTCGTAGCGGAAGATCGGATCGCCGCAGTTCCCGCAGTGGGAGTTGGTCATCGTCGCCCCCTTCAGCAGGAGGTCGCTCATCCGCTCGCTGGCCTCCCGCTTTTGCTGGTCGCGCTCGTATTTCTCGCGGAGCCGCTCGCGCTCGGCTTCCTTGTCGAAGTCGCTCATACCCGAAGGATACCAGCGACCGCCAAAAAGACCGTCGCCACGTCGACTCGGTCGACCAGCCGGTATTATCGTCATCTGTCGAACAGAGAATGGACGACTGACGGGTCGAAACGCCGGGTTCCGATAGATTTACCCACCGAACGCGGCAACGATTACGTGGTATGACGAAAGTTAGCATCGTCGGTGCCGCTGGCACCGTCGGGGCAGCAGCGGGGTACAATCTGGCGCTTCGCGACATCGTCGACGATCTGGTCTTCGTCGACATCCCGGATCAGGAGGACGTCACGATCGGTCAGGCCGCGGACGCCAACCACGGCGTCGCCTACGACTCGAACACGACCGTCCGGCAGGGCACCTACGAGGACACCGCCGGCTCGGACGTCGTCGTGATCACGGCGGGCATCCCCCGCCAGCCCGGCCAGACCCGCATCGACCTCGCGGGCGACAACGCGCCGATCATGGACGACATCGGCTCGTCGATCGCCGAGCACAACGACGACTACGTGACCGTGACGACCTCGAACCCGGTCGACCTGCTCAACCGCCACCTCTACGAGACGGGCGACCGCGACCGCCACACGGTCGTCGGCTTCGGCGGCCGACTCGACTCCGCGCGGTTCCGCTACGTCCTCTCCGAGCGCTTCGACACGCAGGTCGGCAACGTCGAAGCGACGATCCTCGGCGAGCACGGCGACGCGCAGGTCCCCGTCTTCTCGAAGGTCCGCGTCGACGGCCGCGACCCCGAGTTCTCCGCCGACGAGCGCGAGGAGATCCTCGAAGACCTCCAGGAGTCCGCGATGAACGTCATCGAACGCAAGGGCGCCACCGAATGGGGCCCCGCGACGGGCGTCGCCCACATGGTCGAAGCCATCCTCCGCGACACCGGCGAGGTGCTGCCGGGATCGGTCGTCCTCGACGGCGAGTTCGGCTACGAGGACACCGCGTTCGGCGTCCCCGTCAAGCTCGGCTCGAACGGCGTCGAGGAAGTCGTCGAGTGGGAACTGTCGGACTACGAGCGCGAACTCATGGACGAGGCCGCCGAGAAGCTCTCCGACCAGTACGAGCAAATGACCAGCGAGGACTGAGCGGCCGAGCGGACGAAGCGGCCTACCGAGGCTGAGTCTCTAGTCTCATCGTATCGAGACGGCGAACAGCGGGCACCGCTTCGGGTCGAACACGGGCCGAGTCCGGTCACGGTGCGGTTTCGACTCCGAGGAAGTTCGGCTCGAAGCGGCTCAGCTCCCGCGCCGCTCCGACCGGTCCGCGGAACCGTCCCCTCGCGCGGCCTCGTCGAGGGCGTCGTCCGACACGCGCTCGCCGAGCAACGACGCCCACTCTTCGAGGTGTGATCGCTGTCTGTGCACTGGAAACCCTCCGTTAAGACGAGTATCGACAGCCGAGAGTATAATGATTGTGCCTGCACCGAAAACCAGGTCAACGCGGACTCATGCGGTGGAATGGTGGCACGAATGCCGCGGTCTGGCCGAATACCGCCCCGATTTCTGCTGGACCGGTTTCTGACTGGCGTTTGTCTACGTGACTAGCTGACGATTCCGGCTTGCGACTGGCGAGTCGCGGACGCAGTACCGATCGGGACGAAACAATCGTGGCGTCGGTCGAGAGGAAACAGTCGTGGCGTCGGCTGGGGCGGAAGGGCCCCGCCGTGAGCAGGCAGCAACCGAGAGAACGCGGCGCTGTAACGCAGGAGGTCAGGCGTCGGCCTGGCGCCAGGTTTCGGGCACCTGGATACTGTAGCGACCGTCTTCCTGGAGCGCGATGATGTACTCCTCGCGGTCGTAGAGCTCCATCAGATTGAGTTCGTACTGACCGGGTTCGACGACGCGGATGCTCTCGAACTGGTCGTTGAGTTCCTCGCGGAGTTCCGCCAGATCCGGCCGGTCCGCGCGCTCGGCGTCTGGTTCGTCGGCCACCGTCCGGTCGGTCGCGTCATCCTCCGGGGAGGCCTCGGGAGACTGCGACGGTTCGGCCTCGTTGCCATCGACGTCTTCGGTTTCGGCGGTCGTCGAGGGATCGGAGTCGTCTTCGGCTGGATCGAAGCTCTCGGAGTCCGGGAGTTCTTCGGGATCGGCGACAGCGCTCCGGGCGTCGGCCTGTGCCGTGTCCTCGCCCGCGACGGGTTTCGACTCCGCGATGATGATGTCGTCGTCGAACGACGAGTCCGAGGGGTCCGGCGACTCAGTGTCGGATTCCGAGGCGGACTTGGTCCGCGTCGTGGACGTGGACTTGGACGTCGTCTGGGACTTGGACGCCGTCGCCGGTTCGGACGGCGACTCGTCCGTCGGCGGAGTGGCGCTCGTCGCGTCCTTCCCGGCGGACCCGCTGACCAGGTCCCGAACCGTCGCGGCGGCGTTGCCGACAGTCCGCGTCATCGCATCCCCGGGACGGTCGGTCGGTTCCGGTGGCGTCTCGGCGGTCGAAGCCGAGGCCGAACCCGTGTCAGCGGCGGCGCTGTCGCCGGCGTCGGATCCGCCGTCGAATCCGTTCGGCCGGAACTGGAACTTCGTGCCGCCACAGTCCGGACACCCCGACAGCATCTCCTTGGAGCCGTCGGCGAACGTCCGGTCGCAGTTCGTGCACTGATGGGGCATACCTGGGCTATTTCCGCGAGACGAGCGCGCTGATCAGGGTTTCGTCCTTGTGGAGCGTCTCGATCTGGTTGGCCGGGCCGATCACGGTGAGTTTCTTCGTCTCCTCTTTGCCCATGAGCCGACCGAGGAGGCTCGAATCGTTGGCCTGGGACTTCGGGTAGGTCTCGATCTCGATGCCGTTGAACTCGTCGGGGCTGATCTCGGTCATCGTGACCTCGATGAGCCGCGACTCCTCGTCGGGCGTCAGGCCGGCCTCGAGGACGACGATGTTGTTGTCCCGGACGCCGTCTAAGATCATCCGGATCTTCTCCATCGTCGTCTTGCCGTCCATTCGCTCGGCGCTGATCAGGTCGATCTGCACTCCGTCTTCGTCTTCGGGGTGTTTGGCTTCGGCCATTGTATCACCCGAAGTACTCCGCGATCTGGTCGTACACTTCGTCCATGTTGTCACCTTCGAGGGCCGACAGCTCCGTGGTCTCGTGCTGAGGGAACGCGTTGCGGATCCGCTGGACGCTCGACTCTTCGAGGTCGATCTTGTTCGCGAGGATCAACACCGGCAGGTCCTGGCTCTCGATGATCCCGATGAGCATCGTGTTGACCTGCGTGAACGGGTCCTCCGTCGAGTCCAGCACGTAGATGACGCCGTCGACGTCCTCGCGGAGCCAGTGCATCGCTTCGGCGACCCCCTCGGTGGCCTCGCGAGAGCGACGCACGGCGTCGTCTTTCTCCATGTCGTGTTCGAGAAACTCGGTGTAGTCGACCTTCGTCGTCACGCCGGGCGTGTCGACGATGTCGATGTTGACCGTCTTCCCGTCGCGCTCGATCTCGACGTCTTCTTTCCTGCGCGCCCGACGCGTCTCGTGGGGAACGTGGCTCTCCGGACCGACCGCGTCCCCGGTCCAGTCGCGGGCGATGCGGTTGGCGAGCGTCGTCTTCCCGGCGTTCGGCGGGCCGTAGATGCCGATACGTTTCGGATCCTCTTCCGAGAACAGCGTCGACGCCGCCCTCGAAATGCTATCTTTGAGTTCTGTGAACAGTCCCATCCTATCCTCCTGCGCCACAGGGACGCATCTGACGGAATAAGCCGCGCCGACTTACTTAAGCCTACGTCAGACAAATTTAAATTATACGACGTAAGTTGTCGAATTCAGCCGCTGTGGCCCTCGATTCGCCGCCTCGTGGAAACCGTGACGGAAAATATCAGTTTGAGTACCTAGATATGGACGTGGAGTAGACGGATGTCCCACCGAGTAATCTCTCGGAGACTTCCGTCGTTTCACGAGCATCGACTGGGACACCAGGACAGTCGTCGGTACTACGGGTGGAGAACAGTTGCAGCGTCTCCGGTCCCGTCTGATATGTCGGCTGAGGCTCACCCTCTTCTTTCGATACGACGGACACGAAACGGTGGAGGTCACGATTGAACTGGACCACGGCTTCGAGTCGAATGGAGTCGACCGAGTGAAACGGGCTACACCCCCACCCCTTCGTTTCAGGTGGAACCCCGGATGACCGTGGGGTGCGGCTGCCGTTCACGGGAGGTGGTGTTCGACTGGAGCGGACAAAGAGATTACTGGAGCGTATCCAAATCTCGAATACGATTTTTCCTAGACATCTCCGAATAACTTGGACGCATTATCACCCTAGTTCTAGAAACGTAACCCGATGAAAATTTGTTTTCTCACTAGTGCGGATTTGGTTTTAGGGGTAAGGTAGTAAATCTTTCTCCTACTAGCTGTCGACGTAACTTCCGCTCACACCCCACCCGCCTCTTGTGCGTTCCACCCGAAACGAAGGGGTGGGGGCGTTCCCCCTAGAATATCGCGACAGATGACAGGAACGATTCACATGACCCATTCGAGAGAGTTTGATTACCCGATCGAGCGGTGAATCGAGTCCGTTCGAGACACTGATTTCTCTGGTTCACCCGTCTCAGGGCTCCTGAGCACTGAATTATTTCGTCACACTCCGTCGATTTGCATCCGTCACCGAAATATTTAATATCGTATCAACCACGGGTTCTTGTGGTTCAACTGGACACGCCGTCGTCACCGAAATCGGCGAACGGTGGTGTCTCACTCGGTTTGAGTGTAGTTTCGAGGGCGCGTGACCGCATTTCCAGACGAAATAGAGGGGTTCGGTATCGCGACTATCACAGAATAATGGACGGGGACGAAAGCGATCAGGACATGACGCTCGATTCGTCGGAGTACGTGGACGGATCGGGCGACGAGGAGGAACCAGTCCCGGCGCCGTCGGACGCGGCGGCGTCGCGAACAGACGCGGACGACGCTTCGGGGGAGACGGCCGATGACGAGCTGGACGATCCCGAGACGGACGGAGCCGACACCTCCGAGGACTCCGATTCAGCCGAGACCGACGGTGAAGCGGGCGAAGGCCGGGCAGCCAACGGTCAACCCGAAGTCACCGCCGATCACGATGGCGATAGCGGATCGGGTGCCGACGATGGACCCGAAACGGACGGGTCCACGGCGGTTCGGGGTTCGGTGTCGTCCTCGTCAGGCGTGGATCTGGACGGCGATACGGACGGCGAGGATATGGAGGACGATCCGTCCGTCCTCGACGAGGTCGTTCTCGACGACGTCGCTTCCGAGGACGCCGAGGAGGCCTCACAGGGGCTGTTCGACGACCTACTCGCCGGCGACCCGATCTTCGAGAACAAGGAAGTCCTGCGCCCGTCGTACACGCCCCGCAAGCTCCCCCACCGCGAGGAACAGATCAACAACATGGCGACCATCCTCGTGACCGCGCTGCGCGGGGACTCGCCGTCGAACATCCTCATCTACGGGAAGACGGGGACCGGCAAGACCGCCAGTGCGAAGTTCGTCAGCACGGAGCTGGAGTCGACCTCCCAGAAGTACGAGGTCCCCTGCGAGGTCGAGTACATCAACTGCGAGGTGACCGACACCCAGTACCGCGTGCTCGCCCAGCTCGCCAACAAGTTCATCGAGAAGAACGAGGCGGTCATCGACGAGGAACTCGACGACCTCGAATCCCTACGCGAGCGCGCACGCGAAGACAAAACCGCCCTCGTCGAGACGGACTACGACTCGATCGCCGCGGTCGAAGACCGGATCGACAGTCTCCGGGAGGACCGCGAGTCGTTCGAGCACGTCCCGATGACGGGGTGGCCGACCGACCGCGTGTACAGCACGTTCTTCGACGCCGTCGACTACCACGAGCGGGTCGTCGTCATCATGCTCGACGAGATCGACAAGCTCGTCGAGAAGAGCGGCGACGACACCCTCTACAACCTCTCCCGGATGAACTCTGAACTCGAACGCTCCCGCGTGTCGATCATGGGCATCTCCAACGACCTGAAGTTCACCGACTTCCTAGACCCGCGGGTCAAGTCGAGCCTCGGCGAAGAGGAGATCGTCTTCCCGCCGTACGACGCTAACCAGCTGCGGGACATCCTCGAACACCGCGCGGAGGTCGCCTTCGAGGGCGATGCGCTCACCGACGACGTGATCCCCCTGTGTGCGGCCTTCGCCGCGCAGGAACACGGCGACGCCCGCCGCGCGCTCGACCTGCTCCGGACGGCCGGCGAACTCGCCGAGCGCGACCAGACCGACAACGTCAACGAGGACCACGTCCGGAAGGCTCAGGAGAAGATCGAACTCGACCGGGTCGTCGAGGTCGTCCGTACGCTGCCGACCCAGTCGAAGCTCGTCCTCTTCTCGATCATCATGCTCGAGAAAAACGGCGTCCACAACATCAACACCGGCGAGGTGTACAACGTCTATCAACGGCTCTGCGAGGAGATCGACGTCGACACGCTCACTCAGCGCCGGGTCACCGACCTGATCTCCGAACTCGACATGCTCGGGATCGTCAACGCCGTCGTGGTGAGCAAGGGCCGCTACGGCCGCACGAAGGAGATCTCCCTGTCGGTCCCCATCGACGAGACCGAAGCCGTCCTCCTCTCGGACTCGCGGCTCTCCGACATCGAGGACACGCAGCCGTTCGTCCAGACCCGCTTCGACAACGAGTAATCCCTTCTTCCGGCTCGACTGTTACACTCGGCGTATTCCGAGTTCGAGAACCCACACGCCCAGCCGTCAGGCGCCGTCTATCCCGCCGTCTGGTTACAGAGACACGACTGTTCGAAGGGGGTCGCGCTGGCGTCCGGGACGGCGAACCCGAGGGCGCCGTTCATACAGCCCTCCGAGCGCAGGCGGATGCAGCCGAGTTTCGGGATCCGGACCTCGGCCGTACCGACGACCCACGCGGGCTTGACGGGGCCGCTCAGCGGTTGTACCTGGTCGTAGAGGCCGTTGGCGTCGCCTTTTGTCACGAACCCGGCGTGGGGGGCCGGACAGTTCGGCATCGCCTCGTCGGGCGTCTCGCCGCACTCGCTGTATCGACCGACCGACTGCCGATCTGCCTCGTCGTACCAGTTCTCGCTCTCGTTGACCCAGAACATCGCCCGGTGGATGATCGGGGTAGCGGTCTCGCTGCCGTCCGGTTTGTATATTATCACGTCGCCGTTTTTCGCGAACTTCCGGTAGTCCGTCTGTTCCCCGGTGTCAGCCGTGACGACGCCGGTCCCCGCGACGGCGCCGTCGCCGGGGAACCGGTGCTCTTCCATGACGAAGACCAGGTCGCCGGTCTTCATGTGGGGCGTCATGCTCGGGCTCTCGACGGCGACCATCGGCGGCCAGACGCCGCTGACCGCGAAGAGCAACACGCCCACGAGCAACACCGCGATCGCGCTGCTCAGGACGTCCACGACGAACGTCCGCAGGGCGCCGTCGTCCTCGTGGTCCTGTTCTTCGCGGGCACCCGGTGGATCGATGGTTTCGGCGCCGCCGTTCGGGGCGGCGCTGTCACGGGATCCGAACTCGTCCGAGCGGCGCGTATCGCCGTCGGGACCCGCCGAATCGTCGGGACCGAGTGGGCCGTCGGCCGATCCGGAGTCGGTCGATGTGGGATCGCCACCGGAGAAATTGTTGGGGGAAGCGCCGTCGCCGTCGTCATCGTCGGGAGGACCCTCGCCGTCGCGGGGCGGACTCATTGACAGTCCGTTGGTGCAGTGTCCGTTTGAATGTTCTGACCGGACGCGCCGGTGGACGCCGACGTGTCGGCGCTCGGGGCGGCCCGTCCGCCGCCGAGACTGGCGGACTGCGGACCACTCGCTTGCCGGTTCGCTACGCTTTTGCGGACCGCCGCCGATCACCGAGTGTGCCGCTCGAGACGCCGGTCCACGTCGCCAACGAACTCGCGAGGCGCGGGTACAACGCCGAGCCCGAGGCCGTCACGCTGATCGCGTCGGCGGGCGATCCCGTTGCGGCTCTCGACCGTACACTCGAAACGGTCCCCGACGAGGCGTTCAAGCTCACCACCGACCACGTCAAAGAGGCCATCGAGACCCGATCGCGCTCGCAGGGTGTGGACGCTGGCGCGCGCGAAGGGACCGACAGTCCGACCCACGCGGGCGACGACCCCTCTGTTTCAACTGGAGACGGGACCGCCGAATCGGAAGACGGGAGCGGCGGCGCTCCAGCCGAAACGAAGGAGGATGGTCGGACGCCGGCGGACCCGAGCCAGCGGTCCATCGAGATCGAAGGCGACATCCAGAGCACGGGGACCGGCGAGTACTCCGACTTCGTCGCCGTCTTCCGTGACCGGTACGAGAAACTCTCGAAACAGCTCCGCGGGCGGGTCAACCACCGGCCGACCGACGCCATCGAGTCGATGCCCGGCGGGAGCGAGGCCGCGATGGTCGGGATGGTCTCGGACATCCGCTCGACCGCCAGCGGCCACTGGCTGGTCGAACTCGAAGACACCAACGGGACCTTCCCCTGTCTGGTGATGAAAGACCGAGACATCGCCGATCTGGTGAACGAACTCCTGCTGGACGAGGTGATCGCCGTCGACGGGACGCTCGCGGACGACGGCGGCATCCTCTTCGTCGACTCGCTGTACTTCCCGGAGATCCCGCGCACGCACGAACCCTCGACGGCCGACCGCGAGGTCGAGGCGGCGCTCATCAGCGACGTCCACGTCGGCAGTCAGGAGTTCGAGGCCGACGCGTGGCACCGCTTCGCCGACTGGCTGCACACCGCCGAGGCCGACCGCGTCGAGTACCTCCTCATCGCCGGCGACATGGTCGAGGGCGTCGGCGTCTACCCCAACCAGGACGAGGAACTCGACATCGTCGACATCTACGAGCAGTACGAGCGCTTCAGCGAGTATCTCAAGGAAGTCCCCGGGGACATGGAGATCATCATGATCCCGGGCAACCACGACGCGGTCCGCCTCGCCGAGCCCCAGCCGGCGTTCGACGAGGAACTGCGGTCGATCATGAGCGCCCACGACGCCCGCATCTCGGGCAACCCCTCGACGGTCACCGTCGAGGGCGTCGACGTGCTCATGTACCACGGGGTTTCGCTGGACGAGGTCATCGCCGAACTCCCCGACGAGAAGGCCACCTACGACGAGCCGCACAAGCCGATGTACCAGCTGCTCAAGAAGCGCCACGTCGCCCCGCAGTTCGGCGGGCAGACCCGGCTGGCGCCCGAGGAGGAAGACCACCTCGTGATGGAGTCCGTCCCCGACGTGTTCCACTCGGGCCACGTCCACAAGCTGGGCTACGGCAAGTACCACAACGTCCTGACCATCAACTCCGGCTGCTGGCAGGCTCAGACGGACTTCCAGAAGAGCGTCAACATCGACCCCGACGTGGCGTTCGCGCCCATCGTCTCGCTGGACACGCTCGATCTGCGGATCCACGACTTCGAGTGAGGCCAGCGGGCGAACGCCCCTGTTTCGAGTGCAACCGCCGTTTACCCGAGCAGCGGCGTCGCTCGTTCGGTCATCCCAGTAGCGGCGTGTCCTCACCCGCGACGACGAGGACGAGTCCCACCAGCGCGACCACCGGATACGCGGGATGTGCGGCGGCGAACTCGATCAGTGCGGTCACGTTCCCCACGTCGGTGATGACCGTCGCGGTGTTCGCTCCGGATCGGCTGGGAACCGACAGTCCGTAAGGGGTGGTGAGACTCGCCGCAGTGACGACCGCCGTGCAGGCGATCGCGACCAGCCCGACGATACGCAGGGTCTGTCGGGCGACCTTCGCTCCCAGTCCCCGTTTCGCTTTCCCACCGAGCCGTTCCATGGGGCGTGTGAACGGCGGATCGGCTCATAAGTCTACGTCAGACGTCCGCTGGGCGCCACCGAAAACAGACGGGTTCGTCTGGCATCGCTGCCGGCCAGTCTCGGCTCGATCAACTGCCGAGCAGCGGCGTCTCGTCGTCGGCGACGATCAGCACGATCCCGACCAGCATCGCGACCGGGTACGCCGGGTGTGCGCCGGCGAACTCGGCGAGCGCCGTCACGACTCCGACGTCGGTGACGTACGCCGCTGTCTGCGCGTCACCGCCGCGGACGGCGAGGCCGTGTTCGGTCGAGAGACTCAGGGCTATGACCACGACGGATAGCGAGACGGTGAGCAGGCCGACGACGCGGAGTACCTGTGCGCTGATCGTCGCGACCACCCTCGAACCGATTCCCGTGCCACTCATTATCGGGTATAGCGGTCGAACGGACTTATAGTCGCGTCAGACACTCGGGGACAGTCGGGTGTCGTCACGTGGACGAACTCGTTCGGGCTGGCGCGAAATCCTGCCGCGACCGCCGACAACTGGCGGGACTGGCCCGCTGACCGGGACTTATGTGGTTGGGGGCCCTCGTCGGGGGTATCCATGTCCGAGGACTGGGATCCGGCGACCGAGGCACTGCACGTTGGACAGGAAGAACCAGATTCCGCGACCGGCGCGCGAGCGCCGCCGATCTACCAGACGACGTCGTACGTCTTCGAGGACGCCGACGACGCCGCGGCGCAGTTCGCTCTGGAGAAACCGGGCCACATCTACTCGCGGCTGATGAACCCGACGAACGCCGTCCTCGAGGAGCGCATCGCGGCGCTGGAGAACGGCGTCGCCGCCGTCGCCACCTCGTCGGGGATGGCCGCGCTGAACCTCGCTACCTTCATGCTCGCCGACGTGGGCGACAACGTCGTCACCGCCTCCTCGCTGTACGGCGGTACCTACACCTACTTCACCCACACCGCGCCGCGGATGGGCGTCGAGGCGCGGTTCGTCGACACGCTCGACTACGAGGCCTACGCGGAGGCCATCGACGACGACACCGCCTACGTCCACTTCGAGACCATCGGTAACCCGGCGCTCGTGACGCCGGACATCGAGCGGATCGCAGACATCGCACACGACCACGGCGTGCCGCTGTTCGTCGACAACACGTTCGCGACGCCGCACCTCTGCCAGCCGCTGGACCACGGCGCGGACCTGGTCTGGAACTCCACCACGAAGTGGATCCACGGCCACGGCACGACCGTCGGCGGCGTCCTCGTCGACGGCGGATCCTTCCCCTGGGACGAGCACGCAGAGAAGTTCCCCGAGATCGCCGAGCCGAACCCCGCGTATCACGGCGTCAACTTCCGCGAGCGGTTCGGTGACGCCGCGTTCACCTACGCCGCGGTCGGTCGCGGGCTGCGTGACCTGGGCAGCCAGCAGTCGCCGTTCGACTCGTGGACGACGCTGCAGGGGCTGGAGTCCCTCCCGATGCGGATGGACCGCCACTGCCGGAACGCCCAGGCCGTCGCCGAGCACCTCGCCGACCACCCCGAGGTCTCGTGGGTCACGTACCCCGGGCTGGACGACCACGAGACCCACGAGGAAGCCAGCGAGTACCTCGACGGCGGCTACGGCGGCATGATCACCTTCGGGCTGGAACAGGGCTACGAGGCGGCGCGGTCGACCGTCGAGTCGACGGAGATCGCCTCCCTGCTCGCGAACGTCGGCGACGCGAAGACGCTGATCATCCACCCCGCTTCGACCACGCACCAGCAACTCAGCGACGAGGAGAAGGCCGCCGCGGGCGTCACCGACGACCTGGTCCGGATCTCGGTCGGCCTCGAATCGGTCGACGACATCGTCGACGACCTCGACCAGGCCATCGAGACCGCCACGCAGTAACGCGCGACGCCGGTGGCCGCCCCCGCCGCCCCATCGGCTGTCGAAAGTTATTTCTCCTACATGTCTGTGATACGATCGAAACCATGAGTACGCGCAGTGCGGTCTCCCGGACGCGTCCGCTGGGGGTAACAATTATCTGTATCCTGGCTGGTCTCGGCGCGCTACTGGGACTGCTCGGGAGCGTCGTCATCCTGGGAGCGAACCCGCTGCTGGGGCTATTCACGTTCGTGGTCTCGGTGGGACAACTCGTCGCAGTGGTCGGACTCTGGAATCTCCACACCTGGGGATGGTCCCTCGGGGTCGCGCTCTACGGGCTCAGCGGGCTGATCGATCTGGTCACCGTCGACCCGTTCGGGGCCGTGATCTCCGCGATCATCGTCCTGTACCTGTTTACGAAGCGACCGCTGTTCGACTAGCGGCGACGCCACACGCCGTCGAACACCTCGGAGAGTGGCCCGACGATCTGCTCGTCCATCGTGTCGGAGACCGGTGCGCCGGCCAGTTCCCCGCCCGGTCCATTCCGTCTTCGATGATCCCCGACCTATTTACGATGATCCCCGGCCCATTTATATAGATCAAGCACATCCGTCTGTTCTATCGTATGGATCGGGTGTTCGAGCAGACGGAATCCGACGACGGAGGCCGCGCGCTCGACGGTCCGAGCGAAGCGGTCGTGGTGACCGACGGGGGGCGTGACCTCGCGACCGACGGCGCCTCGGCCCCCGACGGACAGTTCTTCGAGGCGCTCGTCTCGGCCGTCGACGTCGGCGTCGCGGCCTGCGACGAGGAGGGGGCGGTCGTCTTCGCGAACGAGGAGGTCGAGACGATGCTGGGCGTCGCGGAGGGCTCGCTCGTCGGTTTGTCGGTCATCGAAACGCCGCTGGTCGACGCCGACTCGGGGGGCGAGTGGGTCGCCGCACTCGACGGACCGGAGACGGTCGAGCGAACGTTCGAACGCGATCCCGACGGCGTGCCGACCTTCGATGGATTCTCGTCGGGTGACGAGGAGTTGCTGCCGACCGCGCCCTGCGGGGAGCGGCGGTCGATCGACCCTGCGAACGCGCGGGAGATCGCCGTCGAAGTGACGGCGAAACCGGTCACGGTCGCGGGCGAATCGTACGCGTTACTGACGGTCCGGGACGTCTCCGAACGGGTGCTGCTGGAGCGCGAGAGCAACATCCTCGACGTCATCTTCGAGTCGATTCCGGTGTATCTCTACGTCAAAGACGAGGAGGGACGCCACGTGCGGGTGAGCGACTTCAACCCGGACGCCAGCGACTACATCGGCAAGACCGATCTGGATATCTGGGGCGAGGAGGGCCGCGAGAGCTACGAGGACGACATGCGCGTCATCGAGGAGGGCGAGGAGATAATCGACAAGATACGGGCGAACCCCGAGTGGAATCACTTCTACAGCACGTCGAAAGTGCCGTGGCGGGACGGAAACGGCGAGATTCGCGGACTGATCGGACTCACGCACGACATGAGCGAGTGGAAACGGCAGGAGCGCCAGCTCGAACGCCAGAACGAGCGCCTGCGCACCGTCGCGAGCGTCATCTCCCACGACATTCGCAATCCGCTCCAGGTCGCTTCGGGCCACCTCGAACTCGCGAAACAGGGGGCGGGCGGCGACCACGTCGAGTCGGCGTCCGGCGCGATCGACCGGATGGGCGCCCTGCTCGAGGACCTGCTGGAACTGGTGCGCCACGGCCAGTGGGTCGAGGACCCCGAGCCGGTGTCGCTGAACGCGGTCGCGAAGGGCTGTTGGGACACGGCGACCGGGGAGGCCGGGATCCTGCGGTTCCACGAGGACCCCGACCTCGAGGCGGACCGCGACCGACTTCGGCAACTGCTCGAGAACCTCTTCCGCAACGCCGTCGTTCACGGCGGCGACGACGTCACGGTCAGAGTCGGTCCCCTCTCGGACTGGTCGGGCTTCTACGTCGAGGACGACGGGCCGGGCATCCCCGCCGAGGACCACGAGAGGGTCTTCGAATCGGGCTACACCACCTCCGAGGACGGGACCGGGTTCGGGCTCTCGATCGTGCAGGTGATCGCCGAAGCACACGGGTGGCGGGTGTCACTCGCGGACCCGGAGGACGGTGACGGGCCGGGCCCCGGCCCCCTCGGTGGTGCGCGCTTCGAGTTCCGCGGCGTCAAGTTCGTCTAGAACAGCGGCGGCTAGTCGAGGACCTGCTCGGTCTCGAGGACCTCGCGGAGTTCTTCCATCGTCTCGACGATGGTGTCGCAGCCGGGCGCGGCGGCGGACTCGTGCCCGTCGGAACATGCGTCAACAGCCTATAAAGTGCCATATCGGAACAGATAAGCAGACTGAACTTCCCGTACCGCCACGTGACACGAAGACCCGCTGGCCTCAAGTTCGTCTGCGCCCTCGGCGGTCTCGGTGCTCTGATCGGTGCCGTGCAAGGTGTTCAGATCTTCGGTAGTGGCCTCGCTGCTCTCGAACCGTTGGCGATAGTTCTGGCAGGTGTCGTCTTGCTTATCTCGGTCGCCGAGTTAGTGGTGATCGTCGGCATCTGGCGGATGAGATTCTGGGCGCTCCAGGTGGGTATCGTGGTCTTCGCCTTTCAGGCGGCGGTGAACGCGCTCGTCGTCCACCTCGTGGCCGCCGTGGTGTACCTCCTCGCAGTCGTCTACCTCGGCATGAAAAACGACGAGTTCGCCTGAGACCGATACGGGCGGACTCACGGTACTGTCGTCCCCGGATCCCGGAGTGTGGACCGTTCCGCCGGCGGACCCGGACCCGATCGTCTACCCCACCGGTTCACGTCGAACTCGGACCGACACGGCGGCCGTCAGTCTAGCACGTCCTCGCCCTGCAGGACCTCGTGGAGTTCTTCCATCGTCTCGACGATGGTGTCGCAGGCGGGCGCGACGGCCGGTTTCGGGTCGAACCCGACGGCGAGGCCGGCGACCTGGAGCATCGGGAGGTCGTTGGCGCCGTCGCCGACGGCGATGGTGTCCTCGCGGTCCTCGCCGACGGCGGCCGTCAGCACTTCGAGGGCGTCGTCTTTCGTCCCCTCGATGAGCGGGCCGTCGACCGCACCGGTCAGTTTCCCGTCGGCGACGGGCAGTCGGTTGGCGACGATAGCGTCGACCTCGACCCCCTCCGTTTCGAGTGCAGCGGCGACGCCGCGCTCGAACCCGCCGGTGAGGATGGCGACGTAGATGCCGGCCTCGCGGAGCGCCTCGATCACGTCGGCCGCGCCGGGGCGCAACTCGACCTGGTCGAAGGCGGCCTGTGCGTCCTCGTCGGGGAGGTCTTCGAGGAGTGCGCAACGCTGGCGGAGGCTCTCGGCGTACTCGATCTCGTCGTTCATCGCTCGCTCGGTGATCTCGGCCATGTCCTCGTCGGTACCGTTCTGGCGACCGAGGAGGACGGTCATCTCAGAGTCCGAGAGCGTCCCGTCGAAGTCGAACGCGACTACGGTCATTGCTCGCTCGTTCTCCGCGGGGGGATTCAAAGCCCCCGGTTTCGAGTGGAACGACGCAGTCGCTCTGCGGAGTGGAACGGTGAGACGGGAGGAACGGCGGTCGTTTCGGTGGACGATACGCTCTCGCAGGCGCCGTCAGTCCTCGTCGTCGCGGACGGGGACGTAGATCTCGCGGTCGGCGACGGTCGTCGGGTCACGGCCGGACTCGTAGCGCTCGAAGATCGGCGCGTGGACGTCGTCGCTGTCGTCGTCGTAGTCGAGTTCTTCCCGGTGGATCGTGGTGACCATCTCGTCGACCGTCTCGTACTCGGGGCGGAGGACGGCGTAGGTGGCATGTGGGATCTCGACGGCAGTCAGTTCCGCCGAGAGGTCGTCGGCGGAGTCGACTTCGCGGCCGGCGACGTAGGTGAACTCGCCGCTGTCGGCGTCGACGTCGAACATGACCGCGTAGTAGTCGGTACCGATGGCGGCCGCTTCGAGTTCGTCGGCGTAGTCGTCGAGCGAGGCCCACAGCGCCGACTCGTCGACGTCTTTCCCGCGGTGGGCGACGCCCGCGACGAGGAAGTTGCCGTGCCGTTCGGTCTCCGTGTCTGCCGTGTCGAGTACCATACCCGCAGTTGGGGTGGAACTGGCTTACGTCCCCGGAATCGGTGGAGAAGCCGACGAACAGGTCGCCGCAAGCCGGTACGTACGCGCAGTCGCCCCTTGCAGAATCAACGGGGCGACCCTCACGGTCGCGGCGGCTCGCCGTCGTAGCCATCGACGTCCTGATAGAAGTTGAGCAGGGCGAACTTCAGTTTCCCGGGGTCGACGTCGACCATCTCCCGGCGCTCTTCCGGCGGGAAGGTGGTCCGTACCGAGTAGTCGCGCATCTCGACCTCCGAGCGCTCGGTGTAGCGCTTGTCGAGCAGGATGCGGGCGCCGAAGTCCTCCGGCGAGCGGACGACCCGCCCGAGCGCCTGCCGGGTCTTGCGGACGGTGGGGATCTCGACGGCGTAGCGCCAGCCCGCCCCGTCGTCGTCGCTCCCGCGACCGCCAGAGCGCGACCCGCGGCCGTCGTCTTCCTCGCCGAAGGCGGCGTCGTAGGCTTCCTGGACGGCGTCCATGCGGTCGTCGAGGTGCGGGTAGGGGACGCCGACGACGACGACGGTGCGGGCGTCGTCGCCGTCGAAGCTCACGCCCTCGGCGAGGGTGCCCCACAGCGAGGTGAACAGGATAGCGTCGTCGTCGTTCGTGAACGACTCGCGGAGGTCCTTCGCGGAGGTTCCCGGGCGGTCGAGGTAGGTCTTCCCGCCCGTGTCGACCCGCTGGTGGTAGCGCTCGGCCTCGCCGTAACTCGGGAAGAACGCGAGCGTGTTGCCGGGCGTGAAACGGGCGGTGTCCTCCAGCACCTCGGCGACGGTCGATTGGACCTCCATGTCGTCGCGCTTGCTGGCGAAGAGGGCGGGGCCGTCGACGGCGTAGGTGCGACGGCGTTCCTCGGGGAACTGCTGCCCGTAGGCGAGCGTCACCGGGTCGTCGAGCCCGAGGACGTCTTCGGTCACGTCGAACGGCCGCAGCGTCGCGCTCATCAGCACGCCGGCGTGCAGGTCGCCGAACAGGTCCGCGGTGACCTGGCTCGGGATGCACGTGTAGAGTTCAGCACGGCCGTAGACCTCGCCGGCCTCGCGCTGGCCGCCCTCCTCGGCGCGGCGAACGCTAACGACGGGATACTGCCCCTCGGCGGCCGATTCGTCGAGCCAGTCCTCGACGAAGCTGGCGGCCTGCAGCGTCTGGCACTCCTGCCGGGAGGTCGTCTCGCCGTTCTTGTAGGCCTCCTCGTAGGACTGGTCGAGCTCCCGCCCGAGATCGAGCGTCAGGTCGAGTTCCTCCGAAAAGCCCGGCCCAGAGTAGTTCTGCAGGAACGCCAGCGTCAGGTCGTCGCGCGCGTCGTCGTTGTCGATGGAGAGGTCGTACCAGTGCTCGTCGACCTGCTCGCGCTCGCCGAAGGAGAATGCCTCGTCGTAGGCGTCGACCAGCGCGTCCCGGAAGGTGGTGAGGACGTTCAGGGCGGCGTCGGCCCGCGGGTCCTCGGTCGTCTCCAGCTCGTCGACGGCCTGGTCGAGCGTCGTCTCGGTGAGCGTCCGGCGGGCGTGGTCGCGGGCGGCGTCCTCGACGTTGTGCGCCTCGTCGAAGACGGCGATGACGTCCTCGGGGTCCCGACCGAGCCACCGGAAGAACTGCTCGCGGATCATCGGGTCGAGCAGGTGGTGGTAGTTACACACCACCAGATCGACGCCTTCCATGCCTTCCTTGAGGAGTTCGTAGCCGCACAGGCCCTCGCGGTCGGCGTACTCGTAGACGTCGTCGGGCGTGCGCACGTCGTCGTAGAGCCACCCGTAGAACGCGTCGGTATCGGCGGTCAGGTTGCGGTAGTAGTGGTCGCAGACGTTCCGTTCCTCGCGGAGCTCCGCGATCTCCTCCTCGACGGATTCGAGTTCGTCCATCACGGCGCCGCGGGCGTCGGCGGCCTCGGCACTGCCGTCCCGGCTCTCCTCCAGCAGGGCGCGCTGCTGTTCCTCCAGTTCGGCCATGTTCTCCTCGGCGTCGACGAGTTCGCGGGTCGTGTCGCGCAGCGCCTGACACTCCTCGTAGCCGACATCGATGTGACACATCGAGGCCTTGCCCCGGAAGACGACCGCGCGGATGGGTTCCTGGTCGGTGATCGCTGCCGCCTCGCGGACGAACTGGCGCATCTGCTGGTGAACGTTGGTCGTGATGACGACCGTCTTCGATGTCTCGCGGGCGTACTCGAGCGCGGGCGCCAGCGCCGAGAGTGTCTTGCCGGTTCCGGTCGCCCCCTCGAAGAGGACGTTCCGCGCGTCATCCAGCGCGTCGTAGATGCTCCCCATCGCGTCGGTCTGGTGGTCGTACGGCTCGTCGTACGGGAAAAAGCGGAGATAGTCGGGGTCTGACGCGCTCGCCACTGTGTAGTGGTGTTCGCGCGCCCGGATAAAAGCCCTAGCCCCATCGCGGTGAAAGTGAACCGCGGGCTCCCGGCGCCAAACCGAGGTCGGTTCGAGTGCCCGGCTACACTTCGGGTTCGAGGTACACCGTCCGGACGTTCGAGTTCACCGACTTCATTTCCTCTTCGATCTCGGTGATGATCGCGTCGAGGTCGCCTCCCTGGAATCCGGGGACGAACTCGATGTCCGCGGAGACGACCACCCGCTCGGGACCGAAGTAGACGGTGCGGAAGTCGACGATGCGCTCGACTTCCTCGCGGCCCTCGGCGACCGCGCGGAGTTTCTGCTCCTCGTCGGCGGGCACGCTCTCGCCGAGGATGAGCCGCTTGTTCTCCCACGCGAGGGCGACGGCGAAGCCCATCAGCATGATCCCGATGAGCAGAGCGGCGATCGCGTCGTAGATGGCGTTGCCGGTCTGCTGTTCGAGGAAGACGCCGGCCAGCGCGAGCACGAGGCCGACCAGCGCGATGGTGTCCTCGGTCAGCGCGGTGAGCGTGGTCACGTCGCTGGTCTTGCGGAACGCCTCGCGGAAGCCCGACCAGTCGTGCTCGTCGATCTGCTTGCTCATCCCGGCGTAGGCCTTGCTGAACGCGTAGCCCTCGAAGACGATGGCGCCCAGCAGGATCCCGTAGTTGACGTAGATCGGGTCGAAGTTCGGCGGCTGGAAGGAGAAAAAGAGGAAGTTGATCGCCTCGCCGGCGGTGTGGCCGCCGCCGTGACTGGTCAGGGCGTTGTACCCGTGTTTCGCGGACTCCCACCCCGCGATGCCGAACAGGAACACCGAGACGAGAAAGGAGTAGAAGAACTGTGCCTTGCCGTAGCCGAACGGGTGGCGCCGGTCGGCCTCCCGGCCGCCGTAACGGATGCCGATGAGCAGGAACACCTGATTGCCGGTGTCGGAGATCGAGTGGTACGTCTCCGAGAGCATCGCGGCGCTGCCCGTCAGCAGAAAGCCGACGAACTTCAGGACCGCGATGGCCGCGTTGGCGACCAGCGCGGCCATCACGACCGACTTGCTACTTGCCATCGTCCGGGAGTTACCCGGAAACATCAAAACGCTTGGGTTTTCGGGAGTGCGGGTGCGTGTCGTCGTTCCGGTCGAGGGCGTGGGAGCGGTCGTGGCGGTTGAGTGGTGGCGGTCGTTACACCGACTGAGGACTTTCGAGATGTTCGCTCGGCGTACTCGTCACCGTGGAGGTCGCTGGGAGTCGAAAGCCGTCGGCACGTTCGCTATCTGACGTAACGACGCAGGATACACTGAGCGTTGAAAGCCCTCGGCGTTCTCGCGAGGAGTTGTAGTGACCGCAACCGCAGGGTGGGCTGAGATATGAAAGCCCTCGGCGCGCTCGCGGTCGCTGAGCGGGATATCCGCGCTCTCCGCACAGCCCGCGCGGATAGTCGCCCGCTCAGGCGACTGAAGTGAACGCGAGCCCGCCTCGCCCTTTCAGTCCGCCAGGGACAGCAACCGCAACTGCACCGCCCCAGCACCGCAGACGGCCACACCCTCCCCAACCGATTGTGCTTCTCGGCCTACGGCCTGCGATGCTCATCCCTCGCACGGCTACGCCGCGCGCATGAAAGCGCGCGACAGCGCGCGCCTTCGTAGTTGATCAGGGGTCGTCGTGCGACGGGGAGCGAAATGATGCCGGATTTCACGGACGAGCCCGTAGCTGGAGCCGTGATTACGGTCGTCTCGGACACGCACGGCACGGACGGGCATCGACTGGACGGGCGGACCTTAAATGCGGTCCGCGAGGCGGAGCTGGTGATCCACGCGGGCGACTTCACGACGGAGCCGGTGCTCGACGCCTTCGAATCGGAGGCGGGCGCCGACGCGGACGGGGAAGGGGAGTTCGTCGCGGTGTACGGGAACAACGACGACGCGGGGATCCGCGGGCGGCTGGAGGCGACGCGGACGGTGGAACGGTCGGGGTATCGGTTCGTCGTCGTGCACGGCCACGAACACGACGACACCGCGCTCTCGCTCCTCGGGCGGCAGGAGCGGGCGGACGTCGTCGTGGTCGGGCACTCCCACGAGCCAGGGCGACGGGAGGCGGGCGCGGTCACGGTCCTGAATCCGGGGAGTCACGCCGACCCGCGCTGGTACCGTCCGGCGCACGCGGAACTGCAATCGGCCGGGGAGGGACTGGTCGGCCGACTCGTGACGCCGGACGGGGAGGTCTTCAGCGAGTTCGACCTGTCCGCCACCGGACGGGAGTGACGGAGCGCCCGCCAGCCGGGCGAGCATGACGGGGGTCGGAACGGGGCGGCGTGCATCCGTTGTTTCGGAGGGGACGGAAAAGTAGGCGGCGAAGACTCAAAGACTGATTTCAGTTAGTGGCGTACCAGACGAGGAAGCCGCCGAGCAACACGGCGGCCCCGCCGAGGAAGAAGAAGGCGCCGGGCGGTAGGCCGGCGGCGGCACCCGTCGCGGCGTCCATGGCTCCGGCGTCGGGGACCGGCGTGCGCGCCGCGGCGGCCGCACCGTCGGTCGTGGCGCCGTCGCCACCGCTCCCGAACGAGGGCAGCAGGGACCCGCCGGCGATGGCCTGGATGAGGACGCTGACGACGGCGAGCAGGCCGACGGCGCCGAGCAGCCGCGAGAGGGCGGTGCGGATGCTGGTCGATTTCTCCTGGTCGCCGGCGAAGATGACGAGCGGCTGGTCGGCGGGCGCGTAGACGTCCATCTCGCGGCCCTTCTGGGAGTAGGCGGTGTCGACGACTTCGACGGCGCCGGCCTCCTCGAGGTTCTCGAGGTGGTACTGGGCGTTCTGGAGCGAGGTGTCGACTCGCTCGGCGAGTTCGGCCGGCGGTGCGGGGTCCTCGTGGAGTTCGCTCAGGAGTCGGCGGGCGGTCCCGGAGGAGAGCGCAGAGAGGAGGTCGTCGGCGTCGTCGCTCTCGACGCCGACCACCCGCGGCTCCGCGTCTTCGGCCGCGGTGGTGTCGGGTTTGGAGGGCAGCAGCGACATCTCACGTCGCGCTTTGCACTGTGGGGGTATCAGTCTTATCACCCGATTGGCGCGTTCACCCTCCCCGGTTGATCCGTGATCGCGAGACGACGCGGGTGTGTCGGGAGCGAAACGGCTTTCGACCGACGGTCGAACCGGAGCGGCCGCGTCGAAACCTCTTTGAGCGGTGCCGCGGTAGCCGGGGGTATGCAGATCGGTGACCTGGTCTCCGGGTTCTTCGAGGACCCGGTCCTCGTCTTCATCGTCGTCGTCCTCCTCGGGTTCGTCTTCCTCGTGTACCTGTTCCTCCGCCGGACCGCCAAGGGGTTCAAGGAAGGCATGAACCAGGGTCGCCAGTAAGACTCGGCCCGGGCTGACTTCTCGGTTCAGTCGAGCGCCCGCTCGATCCCCTCGAGCGCCCGGTCCACGTCCTCGTCGTCGACGTCCCAGTGCGTACAGAAGCGCACGCGATAGTCGCCGAAAGCGGTGCAACCGACGCCTTCGCGTTCGCAAGCGGCGACCACGTCTTCGGCGGGCTCGTCCGTCCGCGCCACGACGATGTTGGTCTCGGGCTCTGGTGCCTCGATTCCGTCGATCCGGTCGAGACCCGCGGCGAGCCGTCGCGCGCGTTCGTGGTCCTCCGCGAGGCGGTCGCGGTTCTCCAGTGCGAGCAGGCCGGGCGCGGCGAGGATACCGGCCTGGCGCATCCCGCCGCCCATGAGCTTGCGGACGCGGTGGGCGCGCTCGACGAACGCCTCGCTGCCGGCCAGCATCGACCCGACGGGCGCGCCGAGCCCCTTCGAGAGACAGACCATCACCGAGTCGACCTCGCGGACGAACCGCTCGGCGGGGACGTCGCGCGCGACGGCGGCGTTGAACAGGCGCGCGCCGTCGAGGTGGACTGGGACGCCGCGTTCGTGGGCAGCCTCCGCGGCGGCCTCGATCGCCCCGGGCGCGATGGCACTGCCGCCCTTGCTGTTGTGGGTGTTCTCCAGCGCGAGCAGGCCGGTCCCCGCGCGGTGGCCGTCCGCCTCGACGTAGGCGTCGCGGACCTGTTCCGGGGCCACGACGCCGCGGTCGTCGCCGTCGACGGGACGGGGCTGGACCCCGGAGTGCTGGGCGACGCCGCCGAGTTCCCACTTGTAGACGTGGCTCTCGCGTTCGAGGATCGCTTCCTCGCCGCGCTCGGTGTGGGTGCGGACGGCGACCTGGTTGCCCATCGTCCCGGAGGGGACCAGCAGGGCGTCCTCGGTGCCGAGCACGTCGGCGACGCGCGCCTCGAGTTCGTTGACGGTCGGGTCCTCGCCGTAGACGTCGTCGCCGACCTCCGCGTCACGGGCGGCTTCCCGCATCTCCTCGTTCGGTCTCGTGACGGTGTCGCTGCGCAAGTCGATCATGCGCCCCCGTTCGCGCTCGCGGTAGAAAAGGTGGCCGAACGCGGGGCGGACACCCCGGAAAGTCGGCAGGCGGATCGGCCGATCGGGTTTAGTCGCCCAGCTCGTCGGGCGCTACTTCGACGCCGTTGTACTCGATGCGGAAGGCGGCCTCGCCCCCGGTGCGCTGGAAGTCGGTGACGTCCCCGGTGAGAGCGAAGGTGTCGCCGTAGCCTGAATTGCCGGTGAAGCCGGTCACGGTCGTCGTCCCGTCGCCGTTGTCGGCGATGGCGTCGTTGTCTTCGGCCGAGCGCTTGTCGCCCGCGTTGGTGATCGGTCGAACGGTTCCGTCGACGGTGAACTCGTAGTCAACGTCGCCCGATTCCTCGGCGACGATCGCGAGGAGGTCGGTGGAAGCGGAGGTGTCTTCGAGGATCCGCCACTCGCACTCCCGGAGCACGTAGTCGCCGTCGCCGCCCGTCTGCTCGAACGACTGGACCTCGCCGCAGACCGCGTAGACGTCGCTGTAGCCCGGGTTCCCGGTCGAACCGGTCGCGGTCCACGTACCGTCGCCGTTGTCGGCGACGGCGTCGTTGCCGCCAGGATTCGCGCCGCGACGGTCCGAGAGGGTGACTGCGTGCACGGGGCCGTCGACGGTGAACTCGTAGTCGACGGCGCCCTCGGTCGCGCCCACGACCTCGATACAGCGGTCCTGGGAGTTCTCCTTGCCGAGGAGGTACTTGTCGGCGGCCGGGTTGCGCACGTAGTGGCGCGTGTAGTTCAGGTCGTAGGAGACGTCGAACGCCTCGATCACCTTCCCGGCGTGTTCGCCGCTCCCGCGATAGACGTCGGGGATCTCCGTCGGCGGGCCCTCGTAGTGGTAGACGGTCTCGGTGGTCCCGTCGACGAAGTGCAGATCGACGCTCGAGATCAGGCTATCCGGCGTCGCATCTACGTCCGCGAACTGCTCTCCCCTGACGGTCGCCCGCGAGTCGGTGAAGGTGATCGCTTTCGCACCCGGATCGCAGTCGGTCGGGTCGTTCGAGTACGTCCGGTCGTTCCCGTTCGAGTCGGTGAACGTCACGGACTCGACGACGCGTCCCGGCGCACCGAACTCCTCGGGCGTGCCCTCACCGATCAGGACGAAACTGCCGTCGTCGAAGACGGCGCGGGCGCCCGTGGCCGTGTCCCAGTTGTCGACCGAGACCGTCGAACAGTCGATGGTGAACTCCGGTTCGGGCGCCGTTGCAGCCGTTTCAGTGGCGCTCCCAGTCGTTGCGATCCCCGAGAGAGCCCCCAGCGCGCTCGCTGCGAGGAAGGTCCGCCGCGTGTTCCGCAGTGGTCGGTCCGTCATAGCACGCTATCCGGGTAGGGTGGTTCCCGTATTTCGTTATAGGCACCCCATCCGCCGGTAAGCGGCGGTTACGTGCCGTACGGGATGGGGATCGCGGACAGACGGCAGTGGTCCGTCCCCCGGTCATTGTTGGTTGATACCTAGTCACAGATTATCACTTTACGCTTCGCCTATGAATTACGATCGTGATGGACCTCACCGACCACTACGAACGCGTCCGCGAACGGAACGACTACCAGCCGGTCGACGGAGCCGTCGGTCCGATCCCCGCGACGGAGCGACGGCGATTCGTGGCTATCGACGAACCCGGAGCAACCGGCTCCGGAGTCTTCGACCGCGCTGCTGACCGCCGGACCCTCGTCACGACCGGTGTCGGAATGACCGGCCCGCCGCATCTGGGCACGGTCGGACAGGTCCTGACCGCAGTCGAACTCCAGCGGGCGGGCCTCGACGTCCAGTTCGTGATCGCCGACCTCGAACCGTACCACGGCGGGGTGCCGCTGGAGCGGGTACAAGAACTCGCCGAGCGCTACCGGACGTTCATCGCGGATCTCGGCTTCGACCCTGACCGGGGACGGCTCCGCACCCAGTCGGAGGCCCGCGACGTGATGCACACCGCCCAGTTGCTCGCGCCGTACTACGACCCGGATTCGTGGGCGGACGGCCCGGACCACCCGCCGACGGAGTGGGAGCAGGCCGTCGGCGAGGCGTACGAGTCCACCGACGACGAGCGGACGATCGACTTCTCGGGGGCGACGTCCGAAGCGGCAAGCACCCACAGCGCCGTCCTCCACGGCGTCGACTTCCTGCACCCGCTCTACGCGGGCGAGTACGAACAGATCGTCCTCTCGTTCGGAGTCGACGAGCATCACCTGACCCGGATGGCGCGGCAGTTCCGCGACGCCGCGCCGGTCGATAGCCCCGTCGCCGGGCTCTACACCCGGATGCTCCCGGGGTTCGACGGGATGCCGAAGATGTCGAAATCGATCCCCGGTTCGGGGATCTCTCTCGGAATGGACTCGGAGACGATCCGCGAGCGGATCGGCGGCGACGGGGGCGGCGACCCGGCGGCGTCGCCGGTCTTCCAGGCGATGTGTCTGGCCTCGCGCTACGACGCCGACCGGCTGGACCGGATCGAGACGGCCTGTGCGGCCGGTGGCGACGAGTGGGAGCGAGCGCGAGCGGAGTATGCCGACTCCGTGGTCGACCTCGCCGAGCGGTGGCAATCGACGGCCGAATGACAGTCGTCGGCCGCCAGTACTCGATGCCACGACGAAACCGGTTTCACGGTTCCGGCCGACCGTCCGGGCATGGACTCGCGCGTTCGCGAACACGCAGAGATCATCTGTAACCACTCCGTCGATCTGCAGGAGGGCGACACGGTCGTCATCGACGCCCACCCGGTGGCCGAGGACCTCGTCACGGCGCTGCACGAGATCATCGCCGACCGGAACGCTCACCCGCTGGTCGTCCAGGACCGCATGGGCAAGCGCTTCACGCGCGCCTTCCAGCGCAACCACGACGGCGACTTCTCGCTGCCGGAGCATCAGATGGCGCTCTACGAGGAGATGGACGTCTACATCGTCATCCGGGGCAGCGACAACGTCACCCAGACCAGCGACGTCGACCCCGAGGTGGCGACGGCCTACGCGGCCGCCCAGCAGCCCCTGCTGAACGAACGGCTCTCGAAGCGCTGGTGTCTCACGCAGTACCCCGCGCCCGCCAACGCCCAGCTCGGGCAGATGAGCACCGAGGGCTACGAGAACTTCGTCTGGGATGCGATCCTGCGCGACTGGGACGAGCAGCGGGATTTCCAGGCCAACATGGTCGAGATCATGGACGACGCCGAAGAAGTGCGCATCGTCTCGGGTGACTCGACGGACGTGACGATGAGCGTCGCCGGCAACCCGACGCTCAACGACTACGGCGAGCGCAACCTCCCCGGCGGCGAGGTGTTCACCGCGCCCGTCCCGGACTCCGTCGAAGGCGAGGTCTACTTCGACAAGCCGCTGTACCACCAGGGCCGGGAGGTCACCGACGTGTACTGCAAGTTCGAGGGCGGCGAGGTCGTCGAGCACTCCGCCGGGAAGAACGAAGAGGTGCTGACGAACGTGCTGGAGACCGACGAGGGGTCGAAGCGTCTCGGCGAACTCGGCATCGGGATGAACCGCGCCATCGACCGGTTCACCTACAACATGCTGTTCGACGAGAAGATGGGCGACACCGTCCACATGGCGGTCGGGCGGGCCTACGACGACACCGTCGGCGAGGGCAACGAACAGAACGACTCCGCCGTCCACGTCGACATGATCGTCGACATGAGCGAGGACTCGTTCATCGAGGTCGACGGCGAAGTGGTGCAGAAGAACGGGACGTTCCGGTTCGAGGACGGCTTCGAAGGGTAGTCGGCGTCGGCGATCAGCCCTGTCCGACGAGCGCACCGAACACGGCGCGTTCGATCTTCTGGAGGTGCTCGCCGACGGTGGCGGGCGAGCAGTCGACGATCTCGGCGACGTCTTCGTGAGTCGCCTGTCGGGGCGCCTCGTAGTAGCCGACGGCGACCGCCGCTTCCAGCACCTCCCGCTGGCGGGCGGTGAGCGCGTTCAACAGGCGGCCGCTCTCCGGGTGGTACTCGCCCGTCTTCTGGATCTCGACGTCGTAGCCCTCCGGCTCGTCGAACTGGGCAGCGCGGGCGAACGCTTCCTCGGTGCCGACCAGCGTCACCCGCTGGTCGCCGTCCGGGGTGAGTTCGATCGGCATGTCCCGGACGAGTTCGAGTTCGTCGTCGCGTTCGAGCATGTACTCGACGAGATCGTTGGTCTCGACACGGGAGTAGCCCCACCCGCGAGCGCCCTCCCCGTCGGCGACGGTGAACTCGTGGACCTCCGGGGACGAGTCGAGGATCTCGCGGTATCGGTCCAGATCGCCGCTGGCCTCGGTCAGCAGCGTCACCGTCCCGTCGCCCAGGTCGTCCATCCGGTGGATCGCCTCGCCGGTCACGTCGGGGTCGCGGGCGATCCGCTCGCCGACCGGGTGAAAGCCCTGCCCGTCGCTCGGCGACACCAGCAGCGTGACGTACCGCATACCCGTGCGTACGCTTCGCTCGGCAAAGATTCGTCGGTCATCCGGGACCGAAAGCGGCCCGCCCCGGCCGACGGGCGGTGTCACACGCCGGCGCCGTCGCGGCGTTGTCGGCCTCTGACGAGCAGAAACGAGAAACTCAGACACACGAGCGCGAACAGGGCCACACCGGCGACCCAGTAGCCGAACAGGTCGGCGGCGGCGAGGTAGTTCGGCGGGACGAGCAGTGCGATCAGCAGGTACTGTCGGCGTTCGATACCGCGGAGCCGTGCCTGGAGGGCGTCGTCCATACGGGACGACGTGACGCCGGCCAGTCATTATACCACCGACCGCCGTGACGCGGTCGCCGCGGCCCGACGTACTTTGTGAACGGCCTCCGAACGCCCTCTATGGAGGAACTCACGGGGGGCGTCTACGCGTTCACGGAGACGATCGAGACCGAGGACGGCGAGCGGGCGTTCCACCCCGCGGCCGTCGAGACCGACCGCGGCCTGTTGCTGATCGACGTCGGCCTCCCCGGACAGGCCGACGCGCTCGCGGCCGAACTCGCGGAGGCGGGGTTCGAGTGGGCTGACGTGTGGGCGGTCCTGATCACGCATCACGACGGTGACCACGCGGGCGCGCTCGCGACGGTCCGCGAGGAGACCGACGCGGTCGTGTTCGCCCACGAGGCCTGCGCGCAGTACGTCGACGGCCGCGAAGACCCGCTCAAGGGCGACGGCGAGCGCTACCCACCGGTCCCGGTCGACGTGGAACTCGTGGGCGAGGAGGCCTTCCGGACCGCGGCGGGGCCGATGCGGGTCGTCTACACGCCCGGGCACACGCCGGGACACGTCTCGCTGTACCTCCCCGAGGAGCGGCTGCTGCTCGCGGCCGACGCGCTGACCGCAGCGGACGGGGAGCTCCAGCCGCCGAGCGAGCACTTCACGCTCGACATGGCCGAGGCGGGCCAGTCGGTGGCGCGGCTGGCCGCGCTCGACGTCGAGCGCGTGCTCTGCTTCCACGGCGGTGCCGTCACGGCGGACGACGAGCGGATCGCCGAGATCGGCGCGTCGATCGACGCCTGAGTCGCCTCGGCATTCCTCGGAGGTCCGTGCGTTCCGGAAGTAATCGACTGCTACGTTCTCACCCCTCGTACCCGGGGCGCGTCATTCGCGAGTCAGACGTCCGTCAGACGTTGGGTTTTCAACTGCTGAGAATCGTTCCGGCAGGTTTATAGGTGGTTGCTACATGTTGTCACACATGGCGCCGGATATGGTCGCTGAAGCCGAGGTGGAAGCGAACGCCGAGGTCATGGCCTCGGTCGAAGACGGTCCCACCGAGACGCTCGTAATCGCGGATATCAGCTGTGACGACGCGTATCTTACAGCGCCGCTCGCCGACGCCGCCACCCTCCCGGAGTGGCGGTAGGCGGGCCACCGCGCTGGCACAGCCGTGACCTGCCCTCGACTCGCCGCGCTCTTCTCTGGCATCGATCCCGACGGCCGCTGCCGGTAGCCGCGCGTTTCTTCCGGCCTCCCGACCGGCGGGGTGCGCTCGCTGGTTCGCTCGGTTGCGACGAGCGTCGCTGTCCGACCGTGTCGACTGTGTCGGTAGTGTCCTCGTCTGCGTCCGGAGAAAACAAGCGTTATACCGGCTGGCGGGGATCGGACGCCCATGAAGGTACTCGTCACGGACCCGATCGCCGACGCGGGTCTGGACCGGTTCCGCGAGGCGGGCCACGAGGTCGAGACAGCCTACGACGTCGAGGGCGACGCGCTCCTCGCCGCCGTCGAGGACGCCGACGCCATGGTCGTGCGCTCGGGGACGGAGGTCACCGCGGAGGTCTTCGCCGCCGCGCCGAACCTCCAGATCGTCGGTCGCGCCGGCATCGGTGTCGACAACATCGACATCGAGGCCGCGACCGAGCACGGCGTCATCGTCGCCAACGCGCCGCAGGGCAACGTCCGCGCCGCGGCCGAACACTCCGTCGCGATGGCGTTCGCGACCGCGCGCTCCATCCCGCAGGCGCACAACCGCCTGCGAGACGGCGAGTGGGCCAAGGGCGATTTCCTCGGCACGGAACTCAACGAGAAGACGCTCGGCGTCGTCGGCTTCGGCCGGGTCGGCCAGGAGGTCGCCCGCCGCCTCGACGCGCTGGGCATGGATCTCGTCACCTACGACCCCTACATCAGCGAGGAGCGTGCCGAACGCTTCGGCGCCGAACTCGTCGACTCGCTCGACGAGTGTCTCGAACGCGCGGACTTCATCACGATCCACACGCCGCTGACCGACGAGACCGAGAACATGATCGGCGAGGAAGAGATCGCCCAGCTCGAGGGCGGCTACGTCGTCAACTGCGCCCGCGGCGGCATCATCGACGAGCCCGTGCTCGCCGAAGCCGTCGAGGACGGCCTGCTGAAGGGCGCGGCCATCGACGTCTTCGCCGACGAGCCGATCAGCCCGGACAACCCGCTGCTCGACGTCGACGACGTCGTCGTGACGCCGCACCTCGGCGCCTCGACGGAGGCCGCCCAGGAGCACGTCGCCACCTCGACGGCCGACCAGATCATCGCCGCGTTCAACGGCGAGCCGGTCATCAACGCGCTGAACGCCCCCTCGATGGACGAGAGCGCGTTCCCCGCGGTCGAGCCGTACCTCGACCTCGCGGACACGGCCGGCACCATCGCCGTCCAGCTGTTCGACGGCGGCGTCTCGGACATCGAGGTCACCTACGCCGGCGACATCGCCGACCACGACACCGAGATCGTGACGGCCACGGCCCTGAAGGGCGTCTTCGAGGGCGTCGTCGAGACGCAGGTCAACGCGGTCAACGCCGAGCGGATCGCCGAGGAGCGCGGCATCGACGTCACGGAGTCCAAGACCAGCTCCGCCGAGGACTTCCAGAGCCTCATCACCGTCACCGTCTCCGACGGCGACGAGTCGATCAGCGTCTCCGGGACGCAGTTTGCCGGCGACGACGCCCGTATCGTCCGCATCGACGGCTACCGCGTCGACGCGGTCCCGCACGGCCACATGCTCGTCGCCCGCAACGAGGACGTCCCCGGTGTCATCGGCTTCATCGGCACCGTCCTCGGCGAGGCCGACGTGAACATCGCCGGGATGTTCAACGGCCGCGAGACCATCGGCGGCGAGGCGCTCACCGTCTACAACCTCGACGACCCCGTCTCCGAGGCGACGGTCGAGGAACTGCTCGCCGACGAGCGGGTCATCGACATCACGCAGATCCAGCTCAACGGCCAGTAAGCGCGGTCGCTGGCGCTTTTTTGGAGTGCAGAAACGGAACGGAGTATCCTCCCCTCGCGACGGCCGCGACTATCGCAGCAGTCCCCGGAGTCGACCGAGCGCGCCGGTCGGGGAGTCGGCGCCCTCGTCCGGGGTCGGTGCTGTGACGTCGAACTCGTCGGACACGAGCGGTTCGTCGCGGCAGGCGTCGCGTCCCTGGAGGACGCGTTCGTAGCGGTCGACGACGTGCTGGAGGTCGCGCTCTCTCGATTCGAGGCGCGCTTCGAGCGTCGCGACCCTCGCTTCGAGCATCGCGATCCGTATCAGATACAGCGTCTGGGGCGTCAAGAGCGGGCGGCCGGCCGTCTCCCGCTCCGGAATCGCCGCTCCACACGACTCGCCCGCCGGCTGGCGGTCGGTGCATGGGCTGAGTTCCCCCTGGTTCGGTTCGTCGGCGTTCGCGGCCATGCTTTCGAACAGATGTTTCACGCGTGCAAAAAGACCGGGCAGACGGACACCCGACGCGCGTCTGACGATCAGTACCACACCGGCGCCGTCATCCGATTTGTGGCAGGGGTGAGTTCGGTTCGGCCCGATCGCTAGCAGTATTCGGGACCGCCACCGCGGAGTACACTGAGCGTTGAAAGCCCTCGGCGCGCTCGCGGTCGCTGAGCGACATACCCTCGCGGCCAAAGGCCGCTTTGGGTAAGGGCCGCTCAGGCGACTGAATTGCACGCGAGCCCGTCTCGCCCTTTCAATCCACCAGGAACAGCAGAACCGCACGGCACCGCAGCCGGCCACACGCCTCCCCAGCCGATTCGCTCAGTCGCTTCGCTCTATCACTCATCCCTCGCACGACTACGCCGCGCGCATGAAAGCGCGCCACCGTCAGAGCAAAGCGCTGACGGCCCATCGGAATCGCGAGCGATTCCGAGACGACAGCGCGCGCCACTCAGAAAATCACGCCGGGCGTCTTCGTGGAACGGTGTCCAGACGCGGATCCGGTGGGGTTTTCCCGCCGCTGGCCGTCCGTCGGGGTATGACGGACCCGATCACGGAGCGCGTCGACGACCCGGAGGCGGCCCGCGAATCCGGCCGCCGGAAGATGGAATGGGCGCGCCAGCACATGCCGATCTGCGAGTCGCTACGGGGGGACTTCGAGGACGACCAACCGTTCGCGGACGAGATCGTGGGGATGGCGATGCACGTCGAGGCCAAGACCGCGATTCTGGCCGAACTCCTGGCGGCGGGCGGCGCCGAGGTCGCCATCACCGGCTGTAACCCCCTCTCGACCCACGACGACGTGAGCGTCGCGCTCGACGCCGTCGAGGGCGTCACCTCCTACGCCGAGCGCGGCGTCGACGACGAGGAGTACTACGCCGCCATCGAGGCGGTCATCCAGCACGAACCGACCATCACCGTCGACGACGGGATGGACCTGGTGGCGGCCATCCACGAGGACTACCCCGAACTCATCGACTCGATCGTCGGCGGGTGCGAGGAGACGACGACGGGGGTCCACCGCCTGCGCGCGATGGACGCCGACGGCGAACTCGAATACCCGATGTTCGCGGTCAACGACACGCCGATGAAGCGGCTGTTCGACAACGTCCACGGCACCGGCGAGTCCTCCCTCGCCTCCGTCGCGATGACGACGAATCTCTCGTGGGCCGGCAAGACCGTGGTCGTGGCGGGCTACGGCCACTGCGGGAAGGGCGTCGCGAAGAAGGCCAGCGGCCAGAACGCCGACGTGGTCGTCACCGAGGTCGAACCCCGCCGCGCGCTCGAAGCCCACATGGAGGGCTACGACGTGATGCCGATGGACGAAGCGGCCGAGATCGGCGACGTGTTCCTCACGACGACGGGCAACCGCGACGTCGTCGTCCGCGAGCACTTCGAGAAGATGGACGACGGCGTCCTGCTGGCCAACGCCGGCCACTTCGACGTCGAGATCGACCTCGACGCGCTCTCCGACCTGGCCGTCGACAGCTACGAGGCCCGCGACGGCGTGCAGGCCTACGAACTGGAGGACGGCCGCCGACTGAACGTCCTCGCGGAAGGTCGACTGGTGAACCTCGCGACGCCCGTCGCGCTGGGCCACCCGGTCGAGGTGATGGACCAGAGCTTCGGCGTGCAGGCGGTCTGCGTGCGCGAACTCGTCGAGTCCGGCGACGAGTACGCGGCCGGCGTCCACGACGTGCCCGACCGGCTGGACAAGGAGGTCGCGGAGATCAAGCTGGACGCCGAGGGCGTCGCCTTCGACTCGCTGACGGAGACTCAGGAAGAGTACATGGGGTCGTGGCAACACGGCACGTAGAACGGGCGAACGCAAATCCGAGCGACGGCGAGAACGAGCGAAAATGAACGGTAGTCGGGGAACCGCGGTTGGTTACCCGTCGGAATCGATGAGGCAGAAGACGAGGCTCCCGTCGTCGAGGCCGGCGATGCGGGTCTGTGCAGTGAACTCTTCCCCGTCGTCGGTCACGTAGCGACAGCCGCCCGTCCACTGCCAGTCGTCGCGGACAGTGGCGATGGCCGTCGATTCGAGGCGGTCGGCCTCGTCGTCGGGGAAGCAGGTCTGCCAGCGCCGGCCCGCGAGGTCGTCGGGTCCGACGCCGAGGCGGCCGGCGAACACGCGGTTGGCGAAGGTGAACGTGCCGTCGGGGCCGACGACAGCGATGCCGTCGGCGGAGGCCTCGATGGCGGTGAGGCTCCGGGTGGCCGCTCGCAGGGTGCGGTGGTGGTCGACCAGCCGGCGGATCCGCCCGGCGAGGATCGGCATCGCGGTCTTCGGGTCGTCCTTCCGGATGAAGTCGGTCCAGATCTCCTCGGGGAACCGCTCGGTGAGCTTCTTCCGTGTCGACCCGGTGAACAGCACGAACGGGAGCGTCGGCGACCGCTCGCGTACCGCTTCGAGCAGGTCGAGGCCGTCCATCTCCGGCATCTCGTAGTCACTGACCACGCAGTCGGCCTGCTCCAGCGCGCCGAGCGCGTCGGAGGGGGACTGCTCGGTGTGTACCGTGAACTCCTCGTGTCCGGAGAGATGCGCCTCGATCAGTTCGAGGTAGTCGCGGTCGTCGTCGACGCAGAGGACGTCGATCGGCTCCTCGATCGTCGACTGCGTCGAGACCGTAGTGTCGTGGTAGTCGATCATCGTCATTTACTCGCTCCGTCTGGCGGTCCGCGCCGGGTGAGCCGTCGACCGAGGGCCGAGCGGACGCGGCCCGCGCGGCGCGTGGGCGCGCCGCTCTCGAGCGCGGTCGATCTGTCGGCTGTTCGCCCACCCCCACTGCCTCATTGCTCGATGGGCTCGGTGAGGTCGGACTGGATCCACGCGTGCTCGTTCTCGGGGTCGGCGATCATCGCCAGGCGGGTGTCGCCGACGTCGTACTCCTCGTAGGTCTCGCGGATCGCTTCCTCGCTGGTCTCGGTGGAGTGCGTCGACATCGTCAGGCCCTCCTCCCGTCGACGGTCACAGTCCGGTCGGCGTCGATGGCGACCGTGTGGCCGTTGTACTCGAACTCGACCGACGCCTCGGCCCCGCTCTCGTAGAGGGAGTCGAGCGCGTCCGTGTCGACGACGTCGTACAGCGGGGGTTCCATCGTGAGCGGGTCCGTGTCGGTCACGCTGGCGAGGGTTTCGATCACGTCGAGGCTGACTTGGTCGCTGGTGTCGTGAACTGCAATACCGTCCATGCTACTTCTCCCTCCGAGCACTACGTGCATCGGTCTGGTCGCTACGTGAATAACAGCCCCCTGATTCCAGGGGTAATATGTATAGCCCCGGTGCCGAGCGCGGTCGAGCGCGCCACTGGCCCGATCATCCGGATTCGGCCCCGAGGCGGGTGGAGATAGCGATCCGTTACCGCCGGTAGGGTCGGTCTGCGGATCGATGACAAGCGCGAACCCCGCTCGGCGGCAGTGCGCGACGGGGTTCCGGACCGCTACTGGCCCCTTTTTATCGGGTATCTGGGAAGTAACGATTAATTGCACGTGCTATCAAATGCTACTAATGGACGTTGGTTCGATCCGCGACGCGGTCGCCGGCCGCGGCGTCGGGGACACGGGGGACCGCAACGAGGGATCGGTCGACCCCCCTTCGAGACGAACGGGGGTCGCGTCGAACGCGACGGACGCCGAACGGCGGGTCCGTCGACAGCGCGTCGCACTCGCTTCGCTCGCGCTGGGGTGTATGGTGCTGGTGGCGATCGCTGCGGACGCGTCGGCGTCGCTGGGGGGCGGTGCCGGAGCGCTCGTCGGGTTGCTCGCCACCGGCGTCGTCGGACTCGCGGCGTCGAGCGACCGCGAGGACGCCGTCGCGGCGATGACCGACAGAATCGAGCGCGCTCGGGCGGGCGAGGACGTCTCCTTCGACACCGACCGCGACGACGAACTCGGCGAACTGGCCGAAGCGGTCTCGGGGCTGACGGAAGACCTGCGGGAGTGCGAGCGCGAGCGCGACCTCCGCGAGCGGGTCATCGACTCGGCCCCGGTCGGGATCAGCGTCGCCGACGCTACCGCCGAGGACGCCCCGCTGATCGCCGTCAACGAACGGTTCGAGGAGCTGACCGGCTACGAGGAGTCAGAGTGTGTGGGCCGCAACTGCCGGTTCCTGCAGGGGGAGGAGACCGACGAAGAGCGGATCGCGGAACTGCGCCGCGCCGTCGAGAACGAAGAGGAGACGACGGTCGAACTCCGCAACTACCGGAAGGACGGCACCGAGTTCTGGAACCGTGTCAGGCTGGCCCCGGTCGAGACCGACGGGGAAGTCACCCACTTCGTCGGCTTCCAGGAGGACGTCACCGAGCGGGTCGAGCGCGAGGCCGAACTGGAGCGGCGCGGGTCGCTGCTCGACGCGATCTTCGAGCAGCTCCCGTTGCACATCTACGCCAAGGACCGCGACGCACGCCACGTCCGCTACAGCACCGCGTTCGCGGCGGAGTGGAGTCCCGACCTGATCGAAAAGGAGGTCCTCGGGAAGACCGACGTCGAGGTGTTCGACGCCGAGTTCGCCGAGGAGGCCTACGAGGACGACCTGGAGGTCATCGAGACCGGGGAACCGATCGTCAACAAGGAGGAGTACGTCGACCACGCCGACGAGTGGAACCTCACGACGAAGGTGCCGTGGCGGGGATCCGACGGTGAGCTCCGCGGACTGATCGGCGTCTCCCGGCAGATCACCGAGCGGAAGCGCCAACAGCAGGAACTCGAACAGTACCGCGAGTTCACCACCGACATCATCGATTCGATCGACGACGTGTTCTACGTGCTCGACGCCGACGGGCACCCCCAGCGCTGGAACGAGACGCTTGCGGAGGTGACCGGCTACGACGACGTAGAGATCGAGTCGATGCACGCGACGGACTTCTTCGTCGAGGAGGACCGCGACGCCATTCGGCGAGGGATCGCGAGCATCGACCGGGCGGCGGGCGTGCCGCTCGAAGCGCGACTCCGGACGAAAGACGGCGAGGCGATCCCCTACGAGATCGTCGCCTCGCCGATGGAGAACCCCGAGGGCGAGCGGGTCATCGTCGGGATCGGCCGGGACATCTCCGAGCGCCGCGAGCGCGAGCGCCAGCTGGAGGCGATCGTCGAGAACACGGAGGACCCGATCTACATCAAGGACCGCGAGGGCCGCTATCAGTTCGCAAACGAAGCCGTGGCGGAGCCGTTCGACCTCGATCCGGAGGGGGTGATCGGCAAGCCCGACGAGGAGTTCTTCGACGAGGCGACCGTCCAGGACATCCGCGAGGACGACCGGCGAGTCCTCGAGACGGGAGAGTCCGTCTCCCGGGAGGTGATCCGGCCGATCGACGGCGACGATCGGGTGTTCCTCGACCACAAGTACCCCTATCGCGACGAGGACGGCGAGGTCGTCGGGGTGATGGGGATCAGCCGCGACATCACCGAGCGCAAGGAGGCCGAACGGGAGTTACGCGAGCGCGAGCAGCGCCTCGAGGAATACCGCGAGTACACCGAGGACATCCTCGACGCGATCGACGACGTGTTCTACGTCTTCGACGACGCCGGGAAGATCCAGCGGTGGAACGAGAGCTTCGCCGAGCTAACCGGCTACGACGACGCGGAGATCGAGTCGATGCACGGGACGGACTTTTTCCCGGAGAGCGAGCACGCCCGGGTCGTCGAGGCGATCGCCACAGTGTTCTCGACGGGGGAGGACGGTCGCGTCGAGGCGCCGGTCCTGACGAAAGACGGCGAGCGGATCCCCTACGAGTTCGTCGCTTCGCGGCTGGAGAACCCTGACGGCGAGCACGTGCTCGTCGGGATCGGCCGCGACGTCTCCGAGCGGAAGGCCCGCGAGCGTGAGCTGCGCGCGACCAAGAACCGCCTGCAGAAGTTCATCGAGACCTCCCCCGTCGGCGTCGTCGCCACCGATACCGACGGCGAGGTGACGCTGTGGAACGACGCGATGGAGGACATCTTCGGCTGGTCCGCCGACGAAGTGCTGGGAGCGCAGTATCCCGCCGTGCCCGACGGCGTCGAGGACGACGTCCGCCAGCGCGTGCTCGACGGCGAGTCCGTCTCCGGCGTGGAACTCAAGCGTGTCCGCGCCGACGGCGAGGTGATCGACGTCTCGCTGTCGACCGGCCCCATCTACGACGAGGACGGCGAGGTGACCGAACTGGTCGGCTACATCGAGGACATCACCGAGCGAAAGGAGCGCGAGCGCGAACTCGCCGCGCGGTCGGCGGCGATGGAACAGGCGAGCGACGGCATCGCCATCCTCGACGAGAACAGCGTCTACCAGTTCGTCAACCAGGCCCACGCCGACGTCTACGGCTACGACGATCCCGGGGCGTTTCTCGACGAGACGTGGGAGATGTGTTATCACGAGGAGGAGCGCGAGCGGCTCGCCGAGGAGGCGGTCCCGTCGCTCCTCGAGGAGGGCGAGTGGCGCGGCGAGGCGGTCGGGCTGACGGCGGACGGCGAGCGGTTCCCACAGGAGCTCTCGCTGACTGCCCTCGACGACGGCCGGCAGATCTGCGTGGTCCGCGATATCACCGACCGCAAGGAGCGCGAGCGGGAACTGGCGCGGTTCAAGCGCGCGGTCGAGGCCTCGGGCCACTCCATCTACATGACCGACGCGGACAGGGAGATCACCTACGTCAACCCCGCCTTCGAGGAGACGACGGGCTACAGCGCCGCGGAGGCCGTCGGACAGACGCCCGCGATCCTCCACTCGGGCGAGCACGGCCAGGAGTACTACGACGCGCTCTGGGACACGATCCGGGCCGGCGAGGTGTGGGACGAGGAGATAATCGACCGCCGCAAGAACGGCGAACTGTACTACGCCGAACAGACCATCGCACCGGTGACTGACGAGAGCGGCACTGTCGACCGGTTCGTCGCCGTCCAGAACGACATCACCGAGCGCAAGGAGCGCGAGCGCGAACTCGAACGCTACGAGACGGTCGCGCAGACGGCGTCGGACGCCATCGTGACCATCGACACGGACAGCGTCATCCGCGACGTCAACCCGGCGGTGCGCGACGTGTTCGGCTACGACCCAGCCGACCTCGTCGGCGAGCCGCTCTCGATACTGATGCCCGACCGGCTGACCGAAGACCACTTCGCGGCCCTCGAGCGGTACCTCTCCTCGGGTGAGAAGACGGTCGACTGGGACTCCGTCGAGTTCCCCGGCGTCCGCGCGGACGGGTCGGAGGTCCCGCTCGGTATCTCCTTCACCGAGTACGAACACGACGGCGAGCGGTTCTTCGCCGGCATCATCCGCGACGTGAGCGAGCGCGTCGAACGCGAGCGAGAACTCGAACGGACGACGGATCTCCTCAAACAGGTTCAGCAGATGGCCAACGTCGGCGGCTGGGAACTCGACGTCAGCGGTGAGGAACCCACGCAGACCTGGACCGAGGAGCTGTATCGCATCCACGACTTCCCGCAGGGCATGGAAGTGGAACTCGATGATATCATCGACTCGTACCACCCCGACGACCGCGAGCGAGTACGCGAAACCGTCGAGGAGTCCATCGAGGAAGGGACGGGGTACGAGATCGAAGCCCGCATCGTCGTCGGGTCCGGTGAAGTGCGGTGGGTCAGGGCGATCGGCTACCCCGTGGACGACGTCGAGAGTCCCGCCGTCTTCCGCGGCTCCGTTCAGGACATCACCGAGCAGAAAGAGCGCGAGCGCGAACTCGAACGGACGACGGATCTGCTCAGCCGCGTCGAGCAGATGGCGGACGTCGGCGGGTGGACGAGTACCGTCACCGAGGACGGCACGAACGAAATCCAGTGGACAGACAACGTCTACGACATCTTCGAGGTGCCGCCCGAGGAGGGCCCGATGACGGAGGGCGTCTTCGAGTACATCCATCCCGACGACCGCGCGGACCACCGTCAACACCTCGAACGCGCCTGGGGCGGCGGCGAACCGTGGGACACCGAGTATCGGATCGTCACGGGCGAGGGGACCGAGCGGTGGGTCCACTCCATCTGCGAACCCGTCGTCGAGGACGGGCACGTGACCGAACTCCGCGGGTCGCTCCAGGACATCACCGACCGCAAGGAGCGCGAGCTGGCGCTGGAGTCGCTCCACGAGGCGACGCGCGGCCTGCTCGGCGTCGAGAGCAACGCCGAGGCGGCGGACCTGGTCGTCGACACCGCCCACGCGGTGCTCGACGTGGCGGGCGTGGCCGTCTACCTGCTCGACGACACCACCAATCAACTGGACGCGCTCGCCTGCTCGGACGGGTTCGAGTCGCTGTGTGACGCCGAGCCGGTGGGGGCGAGCGCGGGCGACTCGCTGCTGTGGAACACCTACGTGACGGGGACGCCGACGGTGTTCGACGACACGCAGGCCGCCACGCAGTCGAACGTCTTCGGCCCGGACGTCGGCGGCGGGCTGCTGGTGCCGGTCGGCAACCACGGCGTGTTCGTCGTCGCCACCCGCGACCGGGCGGTCGACCAGTCGACCCGGCGGCTGGCCGAGACGCTCGTCGCGACGACCGAGGCGGCGTTCGACCGCCTCGCCAGCGAGGAGACGCTCCGCGAGCGCGACGCGGAACTGGAGGCGCAAAACAGCCGCCTGCGCCGGCAGATCCAGATCACCGACCTGATCCGTCGGATCGACCAGTCGCTCATCCAGGCCGAATCCCGCGAGGCCATCGAGTCGGCGGTCTGTGACCGACTGGTCGAGAGCGACGACGTGGCCTTCGCGTGGATCGGGTCGCTCGACGCCGCCGATGACCGCCTCGAACCGAGCGCGTGGGCCGGCGACGGCGCCGACTACCTCGACACGGTGTCGCTGGCAGCCGACGAGAGCGCCGAACCCGCCGTCGCCACGGCCGTCTCCGAGCAACCCACCGTCGTCCGCAACGTCGTCGACGACCTGAAACGCGAGGAGTGGCGCCAGACCGCTCTCTCGGAGGGGTTCCAGTCGGTGTTGAGCGTGCCCATCGCCTTCGAGGAGTACTTCTACGGCGTGCTCACGGTCTACGCCGGCGAGCCCGACGCCTTCGGCGACCTCGAACGCGAGGTGTTCGCCGAACTCGGCGAGAACGTCGCCCACTCGATGAACGCCGTCGAGACCCAGCGCGCGCTCCACACCGACCAGCGGGTCGAGCTCACGCTGGAGTTCGACGCCGCCGACGACGTGCTCGGCCGCCTGGCGACCGAGGCCGACTGCACCGTCGAGTTCGCCGGGTTGGCCACCCACTCGGAGTCCGAGACCGGGCTGTTCGTCACCGCTTCGGGCGCGCCCGCCGAGCGCGTCGAGGACGTACTCGAGGACCTTGTGTCGGTCGCGACCTACCGCCTCGTGAGTGACGGCGACGGCGAGAGCGACGAGGGCAGACTCCTGTTCGAGGTGACCGTCGGCGCCGATACGCTCCCGTCGCGATTCGTCCGCCACGGCGCCGGCCCGCAGACCATCCGCGCGACCGCCGCGGGCATCGAGGCGGTCGTCGACGTGCCGACCGGGACGGACGTCCGCGAGTTCGTCGAGATGCTCGCGGAGACCCATCCGAGCGTCGAACTCGCGAGCCGGCGGACCGTCGAGCGGGGCGACGAGACCGGCGGCACCTTCGCGACCCGGCTGTTCGAGGCGCTGACCGACCGCCAGCTGGAGGTGCTCCGGACCGCCTACTTCGCCGGCTTCTTCGAGTGGCCCCGAACCTCCACCGGCGAGGACGTCGCGGAGATGCTCGACGTCAGCCAGCCGACCGTCAACCGCCACCTGCGGCTCGGCCAGCAGCGACTCCTCCGCCAGCTCTTCGAGGAGACCAGCGCGGAAGTCGAGGCGGCGGCCGACTGAGGCCGGCTGTGAGGCGGTACCGCACCGGGGCAACGTTCAGGAGAAGGGACCCCCCATTCGCGGTATGGCAGACGACGCGTCCGACAGCGCTGGTTCGGAGGACACCCCCAACGACTGGGACCCCGACTCCTACGACCGCGACACCGGCTTCGTGCACGAGTACGGCGGCTCCGTCGTGGACCTGCTCGACCCGGAACCGGGCGAGCGCGTGCTCGACCTCGGCTGTGGCACCGGCCACCTGACCGCCGACATCGCCGACGCCGTGGGCGCATCGGGCTCGGTCGTCGGCGTCGACCAGTCCGTCGAGATGGTCGAGCGGGCGCGGGAGACGTATCCAGACCTGCGATTCGAGGTGGCCGACGCCCGGACGTACGCCCCGGGCCGGGAGGTCGACGCCGTGTTCTCGAACGCCGCGCTCCACTGGATCCCCGCGTCGGATCAGGGCCCGGTGGCTGAGCGCGTACACGAGCTGCTGGCCCCCGGCGGTCGCTTCGTCGCCGAGATGGGCGGCGTGGGGAACGTCGGATCTATCGTCGACGCGACGGTGGCGGAGTTGCGAGAACGGGGCTACGAGGCGGCGAACCCGTGGTACTTCCCGACGCCCGGCGAGCACGCCGCAGTGCTGGAGTCGGCCGGCTTCGAAGTACGCCTGCTTCGCCTGTTCGACCGGCCGACGGAACTGGAGGGCGGCGCCGACGGGCTGGCGCGCTGGCTCGACGTCTTCGGCGACTCGCTGTTCGCTGACCTGGACGACGGGGAGAAATCCGCCGTTGTTTCCGCTGTGGAAGCGCGGGTTCGCGACGACCTGTTCGATCCGGACGCCGGCGACGACGGGGTCTGGACGGCCGATTACCGCCGACTGCGATTCGTCGCGGTCCGGGAGTGAAGGGCACCGTTTCGAGTGCAACGACCGCTAGCCGTTATAAGCCCTCGCCGGGCTCGCGGTCGCTGAGCGACATACCCTCGTTGCACTCGGGTAGGGGCCGCTCAGACGACTAGATGAACGCGAGCCCGCCTCGCCCTTTCAATCCACCAGGAAACAACACCGCGACCACAACAGCAACCGCGACCGCCCCACACCGCAGACGGCCACACGCCTCCCCAGCCGATTCGCTCGCCGCTGGCTCGCTCATCCCTCGCGCGACTATTTCGAGCGGTCCTCGCAGTGCTCGGACACGCTCGACAGCGCGCGCCAGAATCAGCGTTTCATTGCCGAAACCCGTGAAAAATCTCTCGTCTGAAGCCGTCTACCGGTTGTCCAGTCGCCAGTCGGGGATAGGGACCTGGCCGCCGTCGACGCGGAGTTCGTGGCCGTTGACGTAGTCGGCGGCGGGGGAGGCGAGGAAGACGACGCCGTTGGCGATGTCCTCGGGTTCGGCGAACTGACCCAGCGGGTTGAGGTCCTTGATCTGTTCGGTGACGGCGTCGGAGAAGCCCTCGGTCATGCGGGTGTTGACCCAGCCGGGGGCGACGGCGTTGACGCGGATCCCCTCGTGGCCGAGTTCGAGCGCGAGGCTCTTGGTGAGCCCGAGGAGGCTCCACTTCCCGACGTCGTACTGCGGGGACTGGCCGACGGCGTTTTTCGTGTGGATGGAGGTGATGTTGACGATCTTGCCGTAGCCGCGCTCGACCATGCCGTCGACGACGGCGCGCGTGCAGTTGAGCGAGCCGAACAGGTGGACTTCGATGTTCAGCCGGAAGTCGTCGTCGTAGCCCTCGTCGAGGAACGGGCCGGCGTCGCCGACGCCGGCGTTGTTGACGAGGATGTCGACGCTCCCGAGTTCTTCCTCGGCGTGTTCGACCATCGCCGCGACCTCGTCCTCGTCGGTCACGTCGGCGGCGAGGCCGACGGCGTCGCTGTCGTCGTCGCGGTCGCGGATGGTCGCCGCGGTGTCTTTCGCCACGTCCTCGTCGAGGTCGTTGACGACCACGTCGGCGCCGTGGGTCGCGAGTTCGAGCGCGATGGCGCGGCCGTTCCCGCGGCCGCCACCGGTCACCAGTGCCGTCTCGCCGGTCAGGTCGAGATCCATGGGGCGGCGTTCGACGGCCGCTGCCTTCAAGCCCGGTCCTCGCGGAACCACGGCGGGTCGGCCCGAGCGTGGCCGGGTCGGAAACGTTTTTTGTCGAGCCACTCGCTGTAGTGGGTATGGATTACCTGGAACTCGAAGGGGCTCGCGAGTTCGTCGCCCGTCTGGAGCACGGGCGCGACTGGCGCGGCCAGATCGAGGCTTTCGCCGCCGACGAGGGGGTCGACTCGGCGTTTTTCTTCGGCCTCGGCGCGGTGCAGGACGCCGAGATCCTCTACTACGACCAGGACGACGAGGAGTACTACCCCGAGACCTTCGACGAGCCGCTGGAGATGGCCGCCTGCGTCGGAAATATCTCCGAACTGGACGGCGAGCCGTTCGCTCACACCCACGCCGTCCTCTCGCGGGAAGACGGAACGGCGCTGGCCGGTCACCTCGACAGCGCGACCGTCTTCGCCGGCGAACTCTACGTCCGCGAGTTCGACGTGCCGCTGGAGCGGGAGTACGACGAGGAGACAGCGCTCGACCTCTGGCCGCTGTGATGGGAGCGCGACGATGAAACCCGAGGACGAACGGTACTTCGAGCGACTGGAGTCCGGCCTCGACGACGCGTTCGAGGTGGCGGAGGCGGCCCGCGAGCGCGGCGACGACCCGACCGACGACGTCGAGATTCCGGTCGCCCGCGACATGGCCGACCGCGTCGAGAACATTCTCGGCATCGACGGCGTCGCCGAGCGCGTCCGCGAACTCGAAGGCGAGATGAGCAGGGAAGAAGCGGCGCTCGAACTCGTATCCGACTTCGTCGACGGCGAGGTCGGCGACTACGAGTCCCGCGCCGGGAAGGTCGAGGGGGCCGTTCGAACGGCGGTCGCCCTCCTGACCGAGGGCGTCGTCGCCGCCCCCATCGAGGGGATCGACCGCGTCGAGATCCTCGAGAACGACGACGGCACGGAGTTCGTCAACGTCTACTACGCCGGCCCGATCCGCTCCGCGGGCGGGACCGCGCAGGCGCTCTCCGTCCTCGTCGCCGACTACGCCCGCGCGATGCTCGGCATCGACCAGTACAAGGCCCGCGACGACGAGATCGGCCGCTACGCAGAGGAGATAGACCTCTACGACAAGGAGACGGGCCTGCAGTACTCCCCGAAGGAGAAGGAGAGCAAGTTCATCGCCGAGCACATGCCGATCATGCTCGACGGGGAGGCGACCGGCGACGAGGAAGTCTCCGGCTATCGAGACCTCGAACGGGTCGACTCCAACTCCGCACGCGGCGGGATGTGTCTCGTCATGGCCGAGGGGATCGCGCTAAAGGCCCCGAAGATCCAGCGGTACACTCGCAACCTCGACGAGGTCGACTGGCCGTGGCTGCAGGACCTCATCGACGGCACCATCGGCAAGGACGACGGCGACGAGAGCGACGAGGACGACGAAACCGACGAGGAAGGCGCCGAAGGCGACGACGAGGGCGAAGACGAAGACGGCGGCGAGGAACCCGCCGGCCCGCCGCGGCTGGACCCGTCGAAGAAGTTCCTGCGGGACCTCATCGCCGGCCGTCCGGTGTTCTCGCATCCGAGCGAGGCCGGTGGCTTCCGCCTGCGCTACGGTCGGGCGCGCAACCACGGGAACGCAACCGCCGGCGTCCACCCGGCGACGATGCACCTCGTCGACGACTTCCTCGCCACGGGGACCCAGATCAAGACCGAACGGCCCGGCAAGGCCGCCGGCGTCGTCCCCGTCGACACGATCGAGGGACCGACGGTTCGCCTTGCCAACGGCGAGGTGCGGCGCATCGACGACCCCGAGGAGGCACTGGCGATCCGCAACGGCGTCGAGAAGGTGATCGACCTGGGCGAGTACCTCGTCAACTACGGCGAGTTCGTCGAGAACAACCACCCGCTCGCGCCCGCCTCCTACACCGTCGAGTGGTGGGCCCAGGAGTTCGACGAGGCCGGCGCGGACGTGCAGGCGATGCGCGACTCGCTCGACGTCGACCTCTCGGACCCGAGCGCGGAGGAAGCGCTGGAGTGGGCCGACGAGTACGACGCGCCGCTGCACCCCAAGTACACCTACTGCTGGCACGACCTGAGCGTCGACGAGGTGTGTACGCTGGCCGACGCGGTCGACGACGGGCGCGTCGCACAGACCGACGGGGCGGTCGTTCGCGACCCCGACAGCGGTGACGGCGACGACGGTTCCGACGAACTCCAGCACGACGCGGCGACCGACGGTCACGACCGCGACGCGGGCGCCGCGGCCGCCGGCGACCTCGTCCTCCCGCGCTCCGAGACGGTTCGCGAGGCCGTCGAGCACCTGCTCGTCGAGCACACACAGACCGAGGACACGCTGGTCATCCCCGACTGGCGACCCCTGGTTCGGACGCTCGGCTTTTCCGACTCGCTCGAACGGGAGTGGACGCCCGAGGACCTCTCCGAGCGCGCGAAGGCCTACGGCGGCGGCGAGGCCAGCGACGCCCAACTCGAATCGTCGGCGGCCTCCACCGAGGACGGCGCCAACGCCGTCCTCGCGGTCAAGGAAATCGCGCCCTTCGAGGTCCGCGAGCGCGCGCCCACCCGCATCGGCAACCGGATGGGCCGACCCGAGAAGTCCGAGAAGCGCGACCTCTCGCCGGCGGTCCACACCCTGTTCCCCATCGGCGAAGCCGGCGGCTCCCAGCGGAAGGTCGGCGACGCGGCCGTCGCCGGCGACAGCTACGACGACAGCCAGGGGAAAGTCGAGGTAGAGGTCGGCCGTCAGGAGTGTACCGACTGCGGGACGCGGACGTACAAGCCCCGCTGCCCGGACTGCGGCGGCGTCTGCGAGGCCGTCTACGTCTGCCCCGACTGCGACTCCGAGGTCGAACCCGACGAGTCCGGTCGCGCGGAGTGTTCCCGCTGCGAGACGCTCGCACGACCCACGCAGACGAAGGTCGTCGACGTCAACGAGGAGTTCAAGGACGCCCTCGCGAACCTGAACGAGCGCCCCACCGCCTACGACGCGCTCAAGGCCGTCAAGGGCCTCTCCTCGGAGAAGAAGACGCCAGAGCCGATGGAGAAGGGCGTCCTCCGCGCGAAACACGGCGTCTCGGCGTTCAAGGACGGCACCGTCCGCTACGACATGACGGACCTGCCCGTCACGGCGGTGCGCCCCTCCGAGCTCGATGTCACCGCCGAGGCCTTCCGCGGGCTCGGCTACGAGGAGGACATCCACGGCCAGCGCCTCGAACACGACGACCAGCTGGTCGAGCTGAACGTCCAGGACATCGTCCTCTCGGAGGGCGCCGCCGAGCACATGCTCAAGACCGCCGACTTCGTCGACGACCTGCTGGAGTCCTATTACGGTCTCGAACCGTTCTACGATCTGGAAGAGCGGGACGACCTCGTCGGCGAACTCGTCTTCGGGATGGCCCCCCACACCAGCGCGGCGACCGTCGGACGTATTGTCGGATTCACGACAGCAGCGGTTGGGTACGCGCATCCGTACTTCCACGCCGCGAAGCGTCGCAACTGCTTCCATCCGGATACGAAAGTCTGGTACGAGGACGAAGACGGCGCGCTCAAACACGAGTCGATCGAGACTGTCGTCGAAGGTTATCTTGATCCAGAGCACGCCGAAGAAGACGACTTTGGGACGCTCGTAGACGACCTCGACCACCTCGACGGCGATCTCTCCGTCCCCTCGTTCGACAACGCTGGTTCTCAGTCCGCACAGCCCGTGGAGGCGCTGAGTAAGCATCCGGCACCGGATCACCTCGTCGAGATCCGAACGGAGTCCGGTCGGGATCTGAAAGTGACCCCGGACCACAAGGTACACATCTACGAGCCGGACCTCGGTCGGATGGTGTCTGTCCCAGCGGGGAAGCTCGACGAGTCGGATTGTCTCGTCACGCCGAAACACCTCGACAGCACCGATCCGGCTGACGAGCCGGAGCGGTTTGACCTCCTCGAAGCGTTCATCGGGTCAGATGTCGTCGCCGACGACCGGCTGATGGTCAAAGGACTGGATAAGGACCGCCTCTACGAGCGCTTCGAACACCGGCTCGCCGACGAGTGGGACGGTCGCTTCTACCCGCTTCAGAGCAGTGCCGACTATCTCGGGCTGACGAAGAAGACGTTGAGTAACTACCTTTACCGAGAGAGTATCCCGGTCGCGTTACTCGACAACTTCTTCGATTCGACGGAGGACTTGCTGTCGTTCGTCCCCGAAGACGCGACGCTCGGTGTCAAACGCGACGGGACGGAGATCGACCGATACATCGCCCTCAACGAGCGGGTTGCCACGCTTCTCGGGTACTACGCCGCCGAAGGATTTGCCCGGGTTCAGGAGACCCCGAAGGGGAAGATCCATCAGACGACGATTTGCGGCACGGACGATGAGGCACGAGAGTTTTTCCTCGATGTGCTCACCGAGGAATTTGGCGTCGATCCCTACGTCGAGAATCACGCGAAGATAACTGCCTCGGGCCGATTGCTCCGTGGGTTCTTCGATACGATGCTGGACGCTGGGACCGCGGCACACACGAAGCGGGTCCCGCAGTGTATCTTCGATTCCCCTGACCGGATCGTCGGTGCGTACCTCGCTGGATACTTCAGCGGCGACGGGACAGCCGATGGACAGACTCCTCGTGTCTCGGCTACAACCGTGAGTCCGGAACTCAAGTCGGACCTTCTCGCACTACTGACCCGGCTGGGCATCACTGCGACGGTCAATCACATGGAACCGGTGGCGCTCTCGGAGGCGTTCCCGGAGTTCTACGACGATGACGACGAGTCACTTTCGCGCCATAGTTACGAATTAACCGTCTCTCGGGACGATGCCGTCCGGTTCGCCGACCGCGTCGGTTTCCACCTTACCGAGAAGGACGACCGCCTCAGCCGACAGGTCGTCAATCGTAAATCGACCGGCCGCCACGCATACGTCTTTGACGGCGGTACCGACGAGTACCACCTGGACCCGATCCAGACGGTGTCGTATACCGAGTCCGACACCGATAACGTCTACTGTCTCACCGTCGCAGAGAACCACTCGCTCGTCGCAGATGATCTGTCGGTCAAGCAATGTGACGGCGACGAGGACTGCGTGATGCTGCTGATGGACGGACTTCTCAACTTCTCGAAACAGTTCCTGCCGGACAAGCGCGGGGGGCAGATGGACGCGCCGCTGGTGATGTCCTCGCGGATCGACCCGGCGGAGATCGACGACGAGGCGCACAACGTCGACATCATGCGAGAGTACCCGAAGGAGTTCTACGAGGCGACGCGGGAGTTGGCGGACCCGGAAGACGTCGAGGACATCATGACCATCGCGGAGGAGACGCTGGGCACCGACGAGGAGTACACTGGGTTCGACCACACCCACGACACGACGAACATCGCCGCCGGGCCGGACCTGTCGGCGTACAAGACGCTCGGGTCGATGGAGGAGAAGATGGACGCCCAGCTGAACCTCTCGCGGAAGATCCGTGCGGTCGACGAGACCGACGTGGCCGAGCGGATCATCGAGTACCACTTCCTCCCCGACCTCATCGGGAACCTGCGGGCGTTCTCCCGGCAGGACGTGCGCTGTCTCGACTGCGGCGAGAAGTACCGGCGGATGCCGCTGACCGGCGACTGCCGGGAGTGCGGCGGCCGGGTCAACCTCACCGTCCACGAGGGTTCGGTCAACAAGTACATCGAGACGGCGACCCGCGTCGCCGAGGAGTTCGGCTGTCGCACCTACACCAAACAGCGCCTCGAAGTCCTCGACCGGTCGATCAAGCGGGTCTTCGAGGACGACACGAACAAGCAGAGCGGCATCGCGGACTTCATGTAGCGGCCTGCTTTCTCGCGGAGTCGTCCGTGGCCGACTGATTCCAGCAAGGGACGGACTGAGAGCCGTGGCGCGCGCTGTCGAGCGTGCCCGCCTCCTGGCGGGCCGTTCGAAATAGCCGCGCGAGGGATGAGCGAGTGAGCAGCGCGAACGAGTGAATCGGCTGGGGAGGCGTGTGGCCGTCTGCGGTGTCGTGCGGGGCGGTTGCTGTCCTGGCGGACTGAAAGGGCGAGGCGGGCTCGCGTGCAGTTCAGTCGCCTAAGCGGGCACTATCCGCGCGGGCAGTGCGGAGAGCGCGGATATCCCGCTCAGCGACCGCGAGCGCGCCGAGGGCTTTCAGCGCCTGCTGTTCGCTGTAGTCGCTCCAACAGCTAGCGAGCGCGTCGAGAGCTTGCGACGCATCGCGTTCGACTCCGGAGACCAGATACCAGCGTCACAGACGGTCTTCCAGCACGGCGCCGAAGCCGGCGGCGCCGATACAGATCGCGACGAGGCCGCCAATCCCGGTGAGGACGAGGCCGCCGTTCATCGCCGCCGCGACGAGGAGGGCCGTCGTCCAGTCGTCGCCGTCGCGGTCGACGAGCCGATCGGCGATCGCGAGGAAGGCGACGGACGCGCCGACGGCCCAGACGACGTACGCCACGATGACGAGCGGGATCGCCACGACGATGCCGACGAACGAGATGACGAGGAGGAACGTCGCGAGCGCGAGGGCGATCAGGACGAGAATTCCGTAGGTGAACGACCCGACGGGGTCGTCCAGCACGGCGGCCATCCGGTCTTCGAGGAACTCGGGGGCGACCGCGACGAGGATGGCACCGACGATCAGTGTCGTCAAAAAGGAACCGACGGCGCTCCCGACGACGTTGGCGGCCGGGTCGAGGTCGACGTTCACGTCGATCTGGAGGACGATCGACGAGAGATCGGATTGTAACGCCAGCGTGGACAGATCGACCGCGTGGGAAAACATAGTGCCAACAGTCGGCGGACGCACTTAAGAAGGCATCGGCGGGCCGAATTCGGGGTCGGATCCGGGATCGAACCGCCGCCGTCACCCCTCGACGCAGACGTCGACGAAGTTCCGCAGGATGCGCAGGCCGGTCTCGCCGGATTTCTCGGGGTGGAACTGGGTGCCGAAGACGTTGCCCCGGTCGTTGGCGACGATGGAGGCGAAGTCGGTGCCGTAGTCGGTCGTGGTGACCACGGCGTCGGCGTCGTCGGGCTCGGCGTAGTAGGAGTGGACGAAGTAGGCGTACTGCCCGTCGACGCCGTCGACGAGCGGGTGGTCGCGCTGGACGTCGAGTTCGTTCCAGCCCATGTGGGGCACCTTCAGGTCGCCGCGGAAGCGGACGTTCTGGCCGGGGATCAGATCGAGGCCCTGCACGCCGCCCTGTCCCTCCCGTTCGGCCTCCTCGCTGCTCGTGAGGAGCATCTGCATGCCGAGGCAGATGCCGAAGAGGGGGGTTCCGGCCTCGGCCTGTTCGACCAGCGCGTCGCGGAAGGGGCCGGCGTTGTCCATCCCTTCGGAGAAGGCGCCGACCCCGGGGAGGACGATCCCGTCGGCGGCGTCGAAGTCTCCGGGGTCCTCGCTGAGTTCGACGGTGGCGCCCGCGCGTTCGAGGCCGCGCGTGACGCTCCGGAGGTTCCCCAGCCCGTAGTCGACCACGACGACCTCGGCCGCGGTCTGTCGCGTGCTCATGCGAAGAGGTAGACACACCGCGGACAAGTCCCTTTCCGTCCGGGCGAAGCCTGCGACCGACTCGGGAGTGGGGTCACCGCGGTTCGCACGGCGAGTCGGTCAGAAGTCGCCGATGCGCGACTGGCCGCTCGTCTCGTCGGTGAACTCGGCGGCCCGCTCCAGCGTGGAGGCGAACGTGGCGCGCTGGGAGGGGTCGTACAGCGTCGCAGCGGGGTGGACGCAGACCAGCACCCGTCGGGGAACGCCGGCGACCTCCGCTTCGACGACGTCGCCGGCCTCGCTCGTGACGGCGACGTCGCGTTCAAGCAGGTGTTCGGCCGGGACCTTCCCCATCGTGACGACCACTTCAGGGTCGACCAGGTCGATTTCGGTCTCGAGGTACCCACGGCAGTTCGCGAGTTCCTCGTCGGTCGGGTCGCGGTTGTCGGGCGGGCGACAGCGCGCGCAGTTGGTGATACGCACGTCGCCCCGATCCAGTCCCGCGTCGCGCAGGCCGTCGTCGAGCACGTCGCCGCTGCGGCCGACGAACGGCTCGCCCTGTTCGTCCTCGTGCTGTCCCGGCGCCTCGCCGACGAACAGCAGGTCCGCGTCCCCGGGCCCGGTGCCGTTGACGATCCGGCTCCGACACTCCACGAGCGTCGGACACCGCTCGCAGGCGGTCACCTCCAGCCCGTCCATCTCGCCGTCGCTCATGACTCCCCGTCGGCCGGGGACGACCATAATCGGGTCGGTCCGTGCGCGAGCGACGCCGCCCGTTCGCACTACTCGCCGCCGAACCGCTCGTCGGCGGCGCGGGCGGCCAGCCGGGCGACCCGGAGCGGTTCCGGCCGGCCGCCTTCAGGTGTGAATCCTCGAACCACGTCGGCGGCCTCGTCGTCGTCCACTCCGACCGCGCGGACGTAGACCGTCTCGTCGCCGACGGTCACGGGCCGGCGGTCGGGCTGGCGGCGGTAGACCGACAGGCGCTCGTCGAGGGCGTCGCCGTCGAAGGCGTCGCGGAGCGCGTCTTCCAGCCCCGGGCTCTCCTCGAACGTCACTGAGAGGACGGGGCGGTCGACGGCCTCGCGGATCGCCGGCAGGTCGAAGAGGTTGAACCACGCGGGGGCGATGCCCGCGAGAAGTACGTACTGCACGTCTTCGCGGTCGAGCGCGTCGACCAGCGAGATCACTGTCTCGGTGGCGTCGGTACCGCCGACCGCGCAGGTGTCGAAGGCGAACCCGTCGACGACCCGACTCGCGCGGACGACGGCACCCGCCAGCGTGCTATCCTCTCCGCGGTACGATTCGGCCACGCCGAGGGCGCGGGCCCCGCGCTTCACGTGTTGTCCTTGATGTCCTCCAGCCGATCCAGCAGCTCGTCGTTCGAGGCGTCGAACTCGTAGGACACGTCTCCGTCGTGTGTGTTCTCTGCCGTGTTAACGCCGTCCCCGTCCTCGAGGTCGGCGTCAAGTTCCTGATTCTCCTGCTCTGATTCGTCGTAGCTCCCGAACCCCATACAAGAGATCATAACACACTGATCGTGAAAAATCATACGCCCCAGGGGGAGTAATCGGCAATTAACTGATCGAACGACGATTACTGCCCGAAAAACGAACCGAATACCGAACGAAAGTCGAATAGGCGGGTGCGATTCGATATATCCGGTCGATAACTGGACGCCCGTCGACCGTCGTATCACGGACCCGAGCGGTCTGGATTCGCTCGTAAGGTCGCAATATTCCCCGGTAGCGGTACCGTCGGCGCAGATATAGCGATGACAGCACGAAGTGTATTCCCAATATGAATAATATTCAACTGTTCTTGCATCGAGCGCTCTTGGGTCACGTCGCCCCAGTGTATCGGCGACCGGATCGAACCCCGGAGCGGCCGCTGGGAAAACTGCCAGCGGACCTGGAGGAACGCCGGGCTTACCGCTCACTGGGAACGGCCTACCGCGCCAGCGGGGGTTCCTCCGGATGCCGCGACGACGTGGGCCGAGCAGTGGCGCTCCGAGTTGGGGCCATCGGGGAGAAAAAGTCGGCCAGATGACTTTTCTGGGGCGCGGTCGTAGTGCTACTCATGACGCGGGCGAGGACTCATCGCATCCTCTCGATCGTGCTCGGGATCGCAACGGGGGTCGGTCTCTGGTGGCTGGGCACCTATCCCGACATCGCCGTGACCGGTGGAATCGCCATGCTGGTGCTCGGCCTCGTGGTCTCGCGGCTCGTCCGCGAGTACCCGGCGTTCACGAGCGCCGACCGTAGTTGGCGCGACAACAGGTGGAGCGCGCTGGGGCAGGTGTTCGTAATCCTGGTCACGTTCACCGCGGTCTACGCCGCGCCCCTCGAATTCGCCGACCGGATCGGACTCCTCGTCGTCGTCTTCGCCACGTACTTCGTCGGCTACACCCTCGGCGGGCTGGACGCCCTCGAACTGGACGTCGGCGACGAACGGGAGGAGTCGACCGGTTCCGCCGACCCCGCCGACGACTGAGCGGCGCGCCGGAGCGATCGCCGTCGGTCAGCGCTCCTGCAGCTCCTCGGGCGCTCGCTCGGCGAGATAGACGTGGGCTTCCGGGCTCTGGTCGGCGTCCTCGACGACGTCACCGCGTTCGCGGGCCTCGTTGATGCGCGTGTTCGCGTCGGGACGGTCGACCTGCCCGATCAGCATGAGCGCCTCGACGACGGCTTTCTCCGGGACGCCTCCGCCGGGACCGCCGAGAGAGAGGTCGTCGAGGTAGTCGGGGTCCTCGTCGAGGATGAACTCGACGTACTCGGTCACGTCGGTCGACCCGCCGAGGTGCTCGTGCCACGCCGCCGGGAACAGGCTGATCCGGTGGTCGTCGACGTCCTCGCCGATCTCGTAGTAGACGCCGCCTTCCCACCACTCGGCGTCTGTCGTGTTCTCGTCGACGTGAGCGAGGAAGTCCCGGCCGTCGAAGGCGTAGTCGTCGCGCGCTTCGAGTTCGTCGGCGTAGACCTCGATCGTCTCCGGTTCGACGCCGGCCCCCTGGTCGTAGCGCTCGATCAACTCGACGATGCCCCGGGCGCCGATCGACTCCCCCTCGTGGACGATCTCGTCGACGACCGCCTGGTTCGGTTCGGCCATGCGATCGGTTGGTGCGTGGCGCGAATAAATCACAGGCCGGCGGCTCCGGCGGCCGACGGATACGCTCAACTGTCTGGGTGTGCTTGGCGGTAGCATGGACCGATCGACAACCGCCGCGACGAAGGAAGCCCGCCCGGCCCCGAACCCGGGCGAGCGTCCATGAACGTCGACTTCCCCGACGCCGAAGCGCTAGTCGGTGCGAGCGACTCCACCGTCGAGGACCTCCCCGAGTTCGCCGTCACGAACCGCGAGCGCGACCCCGAGGCCGTCGCGGACGTGACTGAAGCGACCCGGGCGGCCGTCGACGCCATCGAGGGGTTCGACGACCTCGCGGCGGGCGCGTCGGTCGCGATAACCGCCGGAAGCCGTGGTATCCACGATATGCCCGCGGTGCTCTCGGTGGCCGTCGACCGCCTCGCCGAGCGGGAGTTCGAGCCGTTCGTGATCCCGGCGATGGGGAGCCACGGCGGCGCGACCGCCGAGGGGCAACGCGAGACGCTCGACGCGCTGGGGATCACCCCCGAGTCGCTCGGCTGTGAGATCCGCTCGTCGATGGCCGTCGAGGAGGTTGGCGAGGACGCCCTCGGACGGCCGGTCTACGCCGCCCGCGACGCGCTGGAGGCCGACGCGGTCCTGCTCGCCAACCGCGTCAAGCCCCACACCGACTTCCGCGGCGACGTAGAGAGCGGTCTCGCCAAGATGGCCGTGATCGGCCTCGGCAAGCACCGCGGCGCCGAGTCGCTTCACAACGCCGCCATCGCAACCGACTTCGCCGACGTGATCGCCGACCGCTACGAGGTCCTGCGGGCGGAGACGCCAATCGTCGGCGGCATCGCTCTCGTCGAGAACGCCGACCACCGCGCGGCGCGAATCGCGGGAATCGACGCCGCAGTCGTGCTGGATCGCGAACCCGAACTGCTCGACACCGCGCGCGAGCACATGGCCGAACTCCCCGTCGACGACCTCGACCTCCTCGTCGTCGACGAGACCGGCAAGAACCACTCCGGGACGGGGATGGACACGAACGTCATCGGTCGGTACGCCTTCCACGGCGAGGTCGAACCCGACTCGCTGTCGATCACCCGGGTCTACGCCCGGTCGCTGTCGGCGCCCTCGCACGGCAACGCCATCGGGATGGGCCTCGCCGACTTCGTCCACCGCGACCTCGTCGCCGACGTCGACTTCACGGACACGTACGTCAACGTCGTCACCAGCGGCGAGCCGCGGCGGGCCAAACTCCCCGTCGTCGTCCCGGACGACGCGACCGCGCTCGTGCTCGCCTGCTCGACCACCGGCGTCGCCGACCCGGCCGACCTGCGGGTCGCCCGCATCCCGAGCACGATGAACCCCGACTCGCTCGTCGTCTCCGCGCCGGTCGCGGCCGAATTGCGCGAGCGCCCGGACGTGACCGTCGGCCCCCTCGCACCGCTCGAATTCGACGACGGCGCGCTCGAGGCGGATCCCTACTGATCGGGGCCCGTGACCGCGGCACTTATCTACCGGCACGTGCCCATCGATACCGATGGGAGAGCGGGTGCGAGTCGACGTCGCGGCGATCTCTCCGGACGCGTGGCGACTGCTGCGGGTCGCCGCGGGGTTCAGCCAGCGCGACGTCGAACGGGATGTCGACGAGATCATGCAGGCGCACATCTCCATGCTCGAAAACGGTACCCGCGGCCTGTCGACCGACCGCCGCGAACGCCTGTTCGAACTCTACACCGCCGAGCTCTCGGCGGACCAGGTCTCGGCGCTTGTCGAACACTTCTGACGCCGCGCGTGACCTCGAAGGAAAATCGTTAAGTATCGGCTCGGTCGAAGCCGGTGTATCAATGATACAGGACCGATTCAGCGGGAATCGCGGGACACTACTGGTGTTCGCGGTCGCGCTCCTCGGGACGGGGATCGTCGCGTTCGGCCCGTCGCCGGAGGGGCTGAATCCCCGGGCCCAGTACGCGTTCGCGACGATGTTCTTCGCCGGCGCGCTGTGGGTGACCGGCGCCATGCCGCTGGCAGTGACGGCGCTGACGATCCCGGTGCTGCTGACGGCCTTCGGAGTCTACGCCGATCTGGACGCGGCGCTCTCGGGCTTCGCCGACCACCTCATCTTCCTGTTCGTCGCGGGGTTCATGCTCGCCAACGCCTTGCAGAAGTACGACATCGACCGGCGGATCGCCCTCTGGCTGATGTCCCGGATGGGGACCTCGCCGCGGCGGCTGGTCGGCGCGGTGATGATCGCCACCGCGTTCCTCTCGATGTGGGTCTCGAACACAGCGACGGCGGCGATGATGACCCCGATCGCGCTCGGCGTCCTCTCGCAGGTCATCGGGAGCGAGGGCATCGCCGCCGCGTCGGCCGACGCCGACGAACTCGACGCGGACGTCGACGCCTCCGGTGACGCGGCGACCGACGGCGGCGCGACGGCCGGACTCGGCACCGACGACGGCTTCAGCAACCTCCAGATCTCGATGCTGCTCGGGACGGCCTACGCGGCGAGCGTCGGCGGCGTCGGGACGCTCATCGGCACGCCGCCCAACGCCATCCTCGCGACCCAGCTCAACGAGCTGCTCGGCTACGAGATCGGTTTCGCCCAGTGGCTGGCGATCGGGCTCCCGGTCGTCGTCGTGACGCTCCCGATCATCTGGTACCTGCTGACCTACCGGCTCTATCCGCCCGAGATCACCGACGTCGAGGACGCCCGCATCGAGGCCGAGCGCTACCTCCGCGAGGAGGGGTCGCTCAGCACGCGCGGCCGCCGGGTCGCGATCATCTTCACGGCGACCGCAGGCCTGTGGGTGGTCGGCGGCTTCGCCGACCTGCTGTCGGGCTACCTCCCCGAGACGGTCGCGGTGACGCTGTTCGGCGGCGAGGGGACGAGCGTCTTCGGCGTCGACGGCCACCAGGGACTGCTCTACTACGTGATGGTCGGGATGGCCGCCATCCCGGCGCTGGTGCTCGCCGACACGATGGAGTGGGACGAACTCGTCGACATCGACTGGGGGACGATCCTGCTGTTCGGCGGCGGCATCTCGCTGGCCGGCGGTCTGTCCAGCACCGGCGCGACCGAGTGGCTCGCCGACACCGTCTTCAGCTCGCTCACCGGCGCGCCCATCGTCCTCGTCGTCGCGGCGGTCGTCCTGCTCATCATCTTCCTCACCGAGATGACCTCGAACACCGCAACATCGGCGATCATCATCCCGCTGCTGATCGGCGTCGGCGGCGTCTTCGCGACGACGCTGGGGCTGCCCGACGTGGCGGCCGCGGTCTTCCTGGCGACCAGCGGCGCCATCGCCGCGAGTTTCGCGTTCGCGCTCCCGGTCGCGACGCCGCCCAACGCCATCGTCTTCGGCAGCGGCTACCTCGAACAGCGCCACATGATGCGCGCCGGCGTCGTCCTCAACCTCCTGATGACCGGCGTGCTCACGGTGCTCATCTGGCTTTTGTTCCGGTTCGTCTGGCCGGCGATCCTCTGGTGAGCGCTCGCCTCCCGCCCTGCACCGAACCCACCTGTTCTGGCAGTAGTTCTATATGTTCGGAACCCAACATCGGTGTGTGAGTGGCGACGCGCCCGGGGGACGGAACGTCGAGGGCGAGACACCGGTGGTCGAGGAGACGGTCGAGACGGACGAGGCGACGTTCACCGACGACGCCGAACTGGAGCGGACGCTCGGGCTGACCGGCGGCCTCGCCATCGGTATCGGAACGATGATCGGCGCGGGTATCTTCGTGTTCCCCGGGCTGGCGGCGGGCGAAGCCGGCCCGGCCGCGGCGGGGTCGTTCGCGATCGGGGCGGTCGTCGCGCTGCTCGTCGCGCTGCCGACCTCGGAACTCGCGACGGCGATGCCCAAAAGCGGCGGCGGCTACTACTTCATCTCGCGCGGGCTCGGCACCCTGGCGGGCACGGTCGTCGGCCTCTCGCTGTGGTTCGGGCTGGTGTTCGCGACCGCTTTCTACCTCGTCGGCTTCGGCTACTACGCCGTCGACACGCTCGCGGAACTCGGCGTCACCGTCGGCGAGGGGCTGGCCATCCCCGTCGCCTTACTCTTCGGCGCCGGCTTCACCCTCCTGAACGTGACGGGGACCGAGAACGCCGCCAAGCTCCAGAACGGCGTCGTGGCCCTGCTCCTCTCGATCCTCTCGGCGTTTCTGCTGTACGGCAGCCTCGACGCCGTCGGGCTGGTCGGCGCGCCCAGCGCGCCCGAGCAGTTCATGCCGTTCGGGCCGTTCCCGGTCCTGACCACGGCCGCGCTCGTCTTCACCTCCTACCTCGGCTTCGCGCAGGTCGCGACCGTCGCCGGCGAGATGAAGCAACCGGGCCGGAACCTCCCGCTGGCGATGGTCGGGTCGGTCGTCATCGTCGGCGTGATGTACGTGTTGACGGTGTTCGTCGCGACGAGCGCCATCCCGAGCGGCGAACTCGAACGGCTGGGCGAGACCGCGATGGTCGACGTGGGTCGACACTACCTCGGCGGCGCCGGCGCGCTCGCCATCGTCTTCGGCGGCCTGCTGGCGACGATGTCCAGCGCGAACGCCTCTATTTTGAGCACCTCGCGGGCCATCTACGCCGTCTCCCGCGACGCCCTCCTCCCGCGGTGGGCCAGCCGTATCAACCTGAAGTACGGGACGCCACACGTCGCGCTCGGGATGGCCGGCGGCCCCGTCCTGGTGCTCGTCGCGACCGGACAGGTCGAAGTCCTCGCGGAGGTCGCTTCCTTCCTGCACCTGATCCTCTACGGGCTGATGTGCGTCGCCCTGATCGCGCTCCGCCGGGACGAACCCGAGTGGTACGACCCCGACTTTCGGGTGCCCGGCTACCCGGTCGTCCCGATCCTGGGCGCGCTGTCGAGTTTCGCGCTCATCGGCTTCATGCAACGGATCTCGCAGATCATCGGGGTCGCGGTGATGCTCGCCAGCGCGGGCTGGTACTTCTATTACGCTCGGGACGTTAGTCTGCGGGGAGCCCTATGACCCGCGTCCTCGTTCCGCTGGCGATACTTGAGGGGGGAACTGTCCCCCCGGGACTGATCGACCTGCTCGGCCCCGTCGACGTGACGGTACTTGGCTATCACGTCCTCCCGGAGCAGACCCCGCCGGACCAGGCCCGCCTCCAGTACGAGGACCGGGCCACCGAGGCGCTCGAAGACGTGACCGAAGAGTTCGCCGCGGCCGGCGGCGCGGCGGACCATCGTCTCGTATTCACGCACGACCGCGAGCAGACGTTCCGCCGCGTCTCGGCCGAGACCGGCGCCGACGCCTTCGCTATCGTCGGTGCGACCGGGCCCGTCGAGCGGCTGCTCGTCCCGGTGACCGGCGACGTCGCGGTCGACCGACTCACCGCGTTCGTCGCCGCACTCGTCGGCGACCGGGACGTCGGCGTCACGCTCTTCCTCGCGACAGATGAAGCGACCGACGACGGGCAGACCACGCTCGACGACGCCGCCGCGCCGCTGACCGACGCCGGCCTCGACGTCGAGACGATACTCGCGACCGGTGGTCCCTTCGACGCGCTCGTCGAGGCTGCGGCGGGCCACGACGCCGTCGTCATGGGCGAGCAGGCGCCCTCGCTCCGCTCGCTGGTGTTCGGCGACGAGGCCGACCGGGTCGCCGCCGAGACGGTCGGCCCGGTGCTGGTCGTCCGCCGGGGCGAAGCTGGCGAGGACGAGTAGCCGAGCGGACGGGTAGCCGAGACGGTGATCCGACGGGTCTCCGACTGTCGGATCGGTCGGATCGTCAGTCAGCTCGGCCGGCACGAAGTTTATTCGGTCGCCGACACAACGTGCCGGCAATGATCGCGCCGTCAGTCGACAGGGGGTCGTGAACGTGCCGGGTGTCGGTTTCTGGGCCCTGGTCGTCCTCGCCACGGTGACCAGCCTGTTGACGGCGTGGGCGCTGGGCGCCAACAGCAACTCGCCTCCCTTCGCCCCCGCTATCGGCGCCAGCGCCATCTCGACGATGCGCGCCGCCTTCCTCATCGGTATCCTCGCCGCGCTCGGCGCACTGACACAGGGTGGTGCCATCTCCGAGACGGTCGGGGCGGGCCTCATCGACGGGGTCGCGATCACGTCGCTGGCGGCGACCGCCGGGCTGCTCACCGCGACCGCGTTCATGGCCTTCGGCGTCTACACCGGGTATCCCGTCCCCGCCGCCTTCGCCACGACCGGCGCCATGGTCGGCGTCGGCCGCTCGCTGGGCGGCGACCCCGCGTTCGACACGTACCGCCGGATCGTGACCTTCTGGGTCCTCGTCCCCCCCGTTTCGGGTGGACTCGCCTACCTCACCGCCACGATCCTCCGCCGGGACGACATCCCCGAGACCGTCGGCGTCCCGCTGCTCGCGGCCGTCGTCGGCGCGATCGTCGCCAACGTCCAGCTGGGGATCATCCCTTCCGGCCCCGGCGCAGAACAGAACTCCCTGGCGGGTTTCGCCGCAGACCTCGCCGATCTGCCCGCGGTCGCGGCCGTCGAGCCGACGGTCGTCGTCGTGACGGTCGCGTTCGCCGCCCTGAGCTTCCAGTTCATCCGCCGGCGGACCCAGCAGTCGGTCGACAGGGGGATCCGGACCTTTCTCGTGGTCCTCGGCAGCGTCGTCGCCTTCTCCAGCGGCGGGAGCCAGGTCGGCCTCGCCACGGGGCCGCTGGAGAACCTCTACACTGCGGAACTCGGCCTCCCGAGCATCGTCCTGCTCGCTATCGGCGCCGTCGGGATCCTCGGCGGCGCCTGGATGGGCGCGCCGCGGCTCCTCCAGGCGACTTCCCGGGAGTACGCCTCGCTGGGGATCCGCCGGTCTATCGCCGCGCTCGTCCCCGGGTTCATCATCGCCCAGCTCGCCATCGCGCTGGGCATCCCCATCTCGTTCAACAACATCATCATCTCCGGCGTCATCGGTAGCGGCCTCGCCGGCGGGTCCGCGGGCGTCTCCCGGCGGAAGATCGGCGTCACCCTCGCGTTCTGGATCATCACGCTCGTCGCCTCCATCGCCATCGGCTTCGGCCTCTACCGCGTGTTCGCCGCCGTGCTCGGGTGACGACGCAGTGGGCTTTCATCGAGTGTTGTCGTCGGCGGCAACGGTGACGCAGCGCCGGTCGTCGCAAGAGGTTTCCACGAGGGGCGCCAGCACACGGGTATGACGTTCGATCCCAACGAGAGCCTTCCCCAGGACGAGGTCGACGAGCGCGTGGACGACGCCATCGAGAACAACGAGGTCGTCCTGTTCATGAAGGGCACGGAGATGATGCCCCAGTGCGGCTACTCCGACCGGGCGCTGACGCTCCTCAAGCAGTACCGCGACGACGTCGAAGTGGTCGACACGCTCGAATCGCTCGACGAGTTCCGCGCTGCGCTCGAACGCCACAGCGGCCGCGAGACCATCCCCCAGACGTTCGTCGACGGCGAGTTCGTCGGCGGCAGCGACATCCTCAAACAGCTCGACGAGCGCGGCGACCTCGAACCGAAGGTGACCGCTTGACGCCCGCTCGAACCATCTGCTGACGGCCTGACGCCCGCTCGAACCATCTGCTGACGTATCAACTGTTGCACAAGACTCTTCTTGCGGGTGGTCGGAGTTCCGAGCATGGTCCCCGTCGTCAGCTGGCCGCTCCTGGGAACAGCGATGGCGTCACTCGGGAGCGACGTGGCCGGCACACTCCTCGGCACCGCGTTCCTCGTGCTTGCGCTGGTCCTTCCGGGGCTCGTCGTCGGGGGGCTGTGGATCCCGTTCGCGGCGTCGACGCGAGTCCGCCGGCTGTTCGAGATCGGACCGACGAACCACTGGCTGGGCAACTATCTCGTGGGGTTCGTCGTGGTCGGGGCGGTCCACACGGCGGTGCTGTTCTGGACGCTGACGAACGCGCCGACCGACGACGCGGTCGCTACTATCGTCGTGCTCGGCAACCCGGCCTTCGTCCTGGCCGTCTGGGCCCTCGCGGCGTTCGCCCTCCCGGCACTCGGCTACGACTGGGTCGAAGACGCCGTGGTGTCCCGACTCTTCCTCTTCTTCGGGGCGGTCTGGTACGCGGCGATGACGACCGTCCCGCTGTTCGTCGCGATGGTGTTCTACTACTACCCGGGCGAGTAGACCGGGCCACCGAGTTTTAAGCCGGTCGCGGTCGCCACTCCGGGTATGAAACGCATCGTCGACACCGACGCGGCGCCCGCGGCCGTGGGGGCGTACAGCCAGGCCACCGAGACGGACGATCTGGTGTTCACGGCGGGGCAGATCCCCCTGACTCCCGACGGCGAACTCCTCGACGACGCCGACGTCGACGTCCAGACCCAGCAGTCGCTGGAGAACGTCGAAGCCATCCTCGAGGAGGCGGGCGCGAGCATGGACGACGTGCTGAAGGTCACGGTCTTCCTCGACGACATCGACGACTTCGACGCGATGAACGACACCTACGAGACCTTCTTCGACGACGAGCCACCGGCCCGCAGCGCCGTCGGCGTCGACGAACTCCCGAAGGGCGTCGGCGTCGAGATCGAGGCCGTCGCGACGAAGTGATGGCCGGCGACGACTCCCCGACTGCGGACGCCGGCCCCGCTTCCGCGCTGCCCCTCTCACCGCGGGCCCGGTCGAGTCTCCTGTGGGGCGTCGTCGGGGGACTGTCCTTCCTCGTGCTCGTACAGGGGTACGAACTCGTGGGCGACCTCGGGGTCGGCATCGGCATCAAGATCATCGTGGCGCTGGTCGTGGCGGCGGTCGCCACCCTGCTGACCTACGCTGCGGGAGCGCGACTGCCGTAGGCCGCACCCGTCACGCTGTCCCCACATCGCGAAACTTCTCTCAGACTGTAGATATCTCGGACTGTAGATACGGGGATCGCCCATCCCCGCTCGGCACGGACCGCACGGAAGCGGAGTGTCGAACATGTAGCATCCGTAACGTATATTGGCCGGGCGGGGCTGTGCCTCCCCCATGGGATTCCTGACGCGACTGCGAACGGGCTGGGGTTTGGCGCGAGACAGCTTCGGAGTGTTGCGCACGCAGCCGTCGCTGGCGGTGTTTCCGGTCATCAGCGGGATCGCCGGGCTCGCGTTTCTGACGCTGATCCTCGGCGGATCGTTCGTCTTCGGCGGCTTCGAATCGGACGTGTTGACCTACGCGGTGCTGTTCGTCCTCTATCTCGGATTGACTTTCCTCGCCTCGTTTTTCAACGCGGCGCTGGTGTACAGCGCTCGCGAGGTGTTCGACGGGCGCGAACCGACGGTCGGCGAGGGGCTGCGGGCGGCCTGGCGTCACCGGACGCCCCTTTTCGTCTGGGCGGTCGTCGCCGCGACCGTCGGCGTCCTCCTCAGGGCGATCGAGTCGCAGGACAACCTCGTCGCGGAGATCGCCGCGGCGCTGTTCAGCGTCGCCTGGAGCGTCATCACCTACTTCATCGTCCCGGTCATCGTCTTCGAGGACGTCGGCGTCGGCGAGATGTTCCGCCGCAGCGGCGAGACGTTCAAGAACACCTGGGGCGAGACCGCCGGCGCCGAGTTCGGCATCTCGCTGATCACCGCCGCGTTCACCTTCGTCGGACTGGCGCTCGCGGTCGTGATCTTCGTCGCGCTCGGCGGATCGACGGTCGGGTTCGTCGGCGCGCTCGCCATCGGCGGCGGCGTCGTTGTCGTCGCCGCCGTCTTCGGCAACGCGCTGGGCGCGACGGCCAAGACCGCCCTCTACGTCTACGCAACCGAGGACCGCACGCCCGAGGCGTTCGAATCCGTCGACTTCCGTCAAACTCCGTAGTCGCTGGCCGTCGGACGGCGCGCCGATCGTCGGTCCAGAACGAAAACCCTTAATCGGCCGACTCCGGTAGCTACACCTGAGCCAGGATGGCCGAACGGTAAGGCGCACGCCTGGAAAGCGTGTTCCCTTTGGGATTCTGGGTTCAAATCCCAGTCCTGGCGTACCACCTTTTTACGGCTCGGGTTTCCTCGCGAGCCAGCGGCTCGCTGCGGGGAACCCGAGCCGCAAAAAGATGGGGCAAAAAGGCCGAATTCGCGCTCCGCGCGAATTCGGTGAACCGCGCGCCGAAGGCGCGCGGACGCTGGTTTCGCCCCGCACCGCTGAACTGCCACGAGCACTGTGTCGGGTGTCGCCCCACAAGACATTTCTGCCACCTGGTTCGTTTCAAACGTATGAACAGACGGTCGCTCTGCCGTCGACTGGTCGGTCTCGGCACCGTAGCCCTCGCGGGCTGTCTCGAAGCGGCGCCCGAGACGGACACGGAACCGGCTGGAGGGGAAGCCGTCGGGGCGACCGACGGACCCACCGAGGGAACCGCGGATTCTGCCCCGACGAGTTCCGCCGCAGAATCGCCGACCGAGTCCGCGACCGACAACGAGCCGACGGCCACCATCGAACCATCGCGAGCGTGGCCGACGTTCGGGGCGAACGACGCCAACACTGGCTATCGTCCGAACGGCGTCGGCCCGTCGGACGGCACCGTCGAGTGGTCGGCTATCGGTGACGCACCGACCGTGCTCTGTCCGCCGACGGTCGCCGACGGTGTCGTCTATACGGGAAGTGCTGCGGACGCCGTCTACGCCTTCGACGTCGAGTCGGGCGAGGAACTGTGGACGTTCGAGACGACGAGCTACGTCGAGACGGCCCCGACTGTCGCCGACGGACGCGTCTACACCGCCGACGCCGATGGTGTAGTGTACGCGCTGACGACCGGCGGCGAGGAAGTCTGGCGCCACGACACGGAGCAGAACTTCCACAGCCGGACACTCGCCGTCCGGGACGACGCCGTCTACGTCGGGACCGCCGGCGACATGCCGATGGTCGTCAGCGGCGACACCGACCGCTCGAAAGCCGGCAAGGTCGTCGCACTCGACGCCGAATCCGGAGCGGAGCGGTGGTCGTTCGAAGGCCCCGAAGACTGGTTCACGGGGCCGGCGTTCGCCGACGGGCGCGTCTACGTCGGCAACCACACAGGTGAGGTGTTCGCACTCGAAGCGGGAAGCGGCGAGGCGGTCTGGTCCCGCTCGGCGACCGCTGCAGCGGACGACAGCGCGGCCGTTCTCGTCCCACCGACCGTCGCCGACGGGACGGTGTACGTCGCGGTCCACGCTGCCGGTCGCCTCGTCGCGCTCGACGCGGCGACGGGCGACACCGAGTGGTCGACCGACCTCGACCTCGGGAACGTCAAGTCCTCGCCCGCCGTGACCGACGACCGGGTGTACCTCGGCGCCTACGGCTACCGCGGTGCGAGCCTCACCCTCGACGACGGTGAGGGGGCGACCGCGGCGGCGACGTCGACGCCCGAGCGCGGGCCGGCGGGCCGACTCTTCGCGCTCGACCGCGCAGATGGGAGCGAGGTCTGGACGCACGAGACCGACCGCGACTTCCGCTCCTCGCCTGCTGTCGTCGGCGACCGCGTCTACGTCGGCAGCGGCGACGGCGCGCTCGCGGTCGCCCGCGAGGACGGGACCGAACAGTGGCGCGTGACGTTCGACGACTACGTCGACTCCTCGCCGGCCGTCGCCGACGGGAACCTTTTCATCGGGTCTGCGGACGGGAGCCTCTACTGCGTCACCGACGAGTGACCCACTCCGGGATCTGTCGCCACGCTCAGTCGGCGAACGTCGCCGTTCGGCCGACGCTCAGGCGCAGGAACACGGGAATCGTGACGAGCGCGACGACGACTTCCAGTCCGCCGGCGACGAGGAAGGCGGTGGGGTAGTCGTAGGCACTGGCGACGCTGCCGCCGACGACGACGCCGGCTAGGAAGCCCAGGCTACCGAAGATGTTGAACCCGCCCATCGCGACGCCGCGCTCGCGCTCGCTCGCCAGGTCAGTCACGAGCGCCATCGTCGCGGGCGACATCAGCGCGCCGAGGACGCCGACGGCGAGCATCCCCGCGCCTGCGAGTTCCGCGGTCGGCGCCCGGCCGATCGCGATGACCACGAGCCCGTAACAGGCCGACCCGGCGACGATGGGCAGCGTGCGGCCCACTCGGTCCGAGAGGATGCCCATCGGGTACTGCAGGAGGGCGAACGGCGCGAAAAACAGCGCGAGCATCAGTCCGGTCGCCCCCGGATCCAGATTGAACCCGGCCGCCGACCGGAAGTACAGCGTGCCGACGAGCGCGAAGAAGCCGGCGGTGAGACGGTCGAGAAAGCCGAACGCGTAGGGGACGAGAAGCGTCGGCGTCCGCCGCAACCCAGCCAGCGCGCGGGCGACGGAGTTCCGGTCGCCGGAGGGTGCACGGTCGTCGACCACGAGCGCGAGCAGACCCACGCCGACCAGCAGCGCGCTCGCGAGGTACAGCGGGACGAAGGCGTCGATCTCGTACAGCTGGCCGCCGAGCGGTGCGCCGGTGGCTGTCCCGCCGCCGATGGCGGCGCCGGCGGCGGCCATGTTCCGGCCGTGCCCGCCGTCTAGGTCCATCAGCATCGTCATCGCGAGCGAGAAGGCGCCGATGGTCGCCGCCCCCTGAAGCGCGCGGAGCGCGAGGACGGCGCCGAACGACAGCGAGAGGAATCCGGGCGCGAGCGCGAGCACCAGATACCCCACTGCGCCGCCGAACGCGCCGGCGGCGATGAACGGCGTCCGCCGGCCGGCGCGGTCGCTCGCGGCGCCCCAGACGCCGGCGAAGGCGACGAACGCGGCGAACTCCGCGGCGAGGAACCACATGCTCGCGTCGAGATCCGTCGTCGCGCCGAGCGCGCCGACCAGTCGGTCGACGCCCGGGTACAGGAGCACCTGCGCCAGTAACACGGCGAAAACCATTGCCGCCAGCGCCCAGCGGTCGCGCGACTTCGTCATTCACCCGGGACGTGGGACGAGAGCACTATCGGTGTGTCGAATGTGCGCCGGGACCGTCGCCCCCGACCGGCCGCTCCGACGGGATATCAGAACGGCGTCTGCGACCCGTCGGGCTCGGGGGAACCGGGGATCTCCCCGTCGATCTCCGTGTCCGGGCCCGGCCCGCCGCTGTCCTTCGGTTCCGGCATCTCGCCGGTCTCGACGTAGGTCGCCTCCATCTCGCGTAGCGCGGCGTTGATCGGCGCGGCGCGCTGGTGCAGCGGCGCGACGCGGACGCGCACGAGGTCGAACTCGTGGCGGTCGGCGAGGCCGTTCCACGCGCGGAACGACCCCTTCGTGAGCGTGTCGCTCTGCGGGCAGAAGGCGGTCGTCGGCGTGAACTCGGCGCGGAGGACGCGGGCGTCGTCGGGCATCGCCGGCAGGTCCTCGTCTTCCGCGGCCAGCCGGTCGGCGTCCTCGACGGCGTACCGGTACCCCGCGTCGGGGTGGCGGGTGTCGCAGTTCAGCCGCGCGAGGTTGTACCCGAACGTCATGTCGTAGACCGCCCGCTCCTCGAACAGCTCGCGCGCGAGCCGGTGGACGGCGAGGTGCTCGCGGTCCGCGAGCGCGCGGTGGCCGTCGAGGAACTCCCCCGGAACGGGGACGTTCTCCGGCACGAACTCGTCGTAGGCGTCGAAGGTGTCCTCGTCCGCGCCGAACGGCGATGGAACGCTGACCATACCCCATTTTGGGTTCCCGTCCGGCTATGCCTCGTCCCGAACTCGTTCGGGACCGCTCGCGATCACTCGGCGTGGCGGATGTGGACGTGCCACTCGTCGCTGTCCACCTGCTCGGTGTCGTGGTCGAAGCCGCGCTCGGCGAGCACGCCGTAGAGCGGTTCCGGCTCGAAACTGTTTATCAGGCGCAGCGTGCCGTCCTCAGGTAGTTCCTCCAGCGCACTCATGATGTCACCGAACGGCTCGCCGTCGATCTCCCGTGCGTCGAGGGTCCGCGTTACTTCCGTGGGGTCTTCGCTGGCCATATCCCGAATTGGAGGCCGCCGGGCGAGCGCGTTGTGCCGAAGACGTTCGGGTCGATTCCCGGCTGGTTGGTCGTCGAGCCCGGCCCGGCTCGCGGGGCCGAACCCCTCGCCTCCGAACCGGTACGGCGTGACACTGACGGGGCTGGACTGTGTGGGGTCGGACATGCAGTCGGTCACGGTTTCGCGACGAATCGACGCCCCGCCCGAGCGAGTGCGCGCGGCCATGGAGGACCTGGAGTCGTTCATGCTCGCCGCCGGCTTCACCGAGGTGACCGTCGACGGCGACGACATGCACCTCGAGAACCAGGTCGGCCTCGCGACGGTCACCCTCGACCTCCGCGTCGTCGACACCGACGCCGACCTCGCCTACGAGCAGGCCGACGGCTTCTTCGAGGTCATGGACACCGAGTACCGGGTCGAACCGGTCGGCGACGGGGCCTCCGAGGTGACCGCGACGACCGACTTCGCGCTCGACGTGGCGCTGGTCGGCCAGATTCTCGATTCGACCGTGATCAAACGCCAGCGCCGCCACGAACTCGAACAGCAGTTCGACTGGCTCGAGGAGCAGTTCGGGGGATGAGTGGATCGCCGGCACATCCGCCGGGACTGATCCCGTTCTAGCGGCTGTTCCGCTCCGATTAGTCCCCGACGGCGCCGACCTGCACCGTCCAGAGGTCGGCGTACTTGCCGTCGTGGTCCAGTAGCTCCTCGTGACTGCCCTGTTCGACGATTTCGCCGTCGTCGACGACGACGATGCGGTCGGCGTCGCGGACCGTGGAGAGGCGGTGGGCGACGACGAAGGTCGTGCGGTCGGCGGTCACCTCGTCGAGCGAGCGCTGGATCAGCACCTCGGTCCGGTTGTCGACGTGGCTGGTCGCCTCGTCGAGGACCATCATCGGTGGGTCGGCCAGCAGCGTCCGCGCGATGGCGATGCGCTGGCGCTGGCCGCCCGAGAGCTTCACGCCGCGCTCACCGACTTCGGCCTCGTAGCCCGCCTCCAGGTCGGCGATGAACTCGTGGGCGCCGGCGTCTCTCGCGGCAGCCTCGATCTCGGCGTCGGTCGCGCCGTCGACGCCGTAGGCGATGTTCTCGGCGATTGTGCCGGTGAACAGGAACGGGTCCTGCGCGACGTAGCCGATCGACCGGCGCAGCGACGCCCGCGAGAGGTCGCGCACGTCCGTTCCGTCGACGCGGACGCTCCCCTCGTCGGGGTCGTAGTAGGCCTGCAGGAGCTTCAGCAGCGTCGACTTCCCGGCGCCGGTCTCGCCGACGAGACCGACGGTCTCGCCGGGCTCCACGTCGAGGTCGACGTCGCGGAGTACCGGCTCGTCGGTACCGGGGTAGGCGAAGCTCACGCCGTCGTACTCGACGCGACCCTCGGGGTCGACGAGTTCGGTCGTCCCGTCGTCGCGGGGCGGTTCGATGCGCTGGACGCCGAGGATGCGCTTGGCCGAGGAGGTCCCGGCCTTGTAGAGGCCGGTCACCCACGCGGCGAAGCGGACCGGGAGCACGAGGTTCTGCGTGTAGTACATGAACGGGACGAGTTCGCCCGCGGTGATCGTGCCCGGCAGGAACCAGAAGCGGCTGTTGATGGCCCATTCGGTCCCGACGAACAGCGTCGCGACGAACGCGAGGCCGGCGAGCATGCGCAGCGCGGGCTGGTGGCGGACGCCGACGAGGTGGGCCCGCCAGCTCGCCGTCCGGTGGGTGGCCGACTGGCGTTCGACGCGGTCGGTCTCGTGGCCCTCGCCGCCGAACGCCTTGACGGTCTGGATGCCGCTGATGTTCGTCTCCAGCAGGGCGTTCAGGACGCCGGTCTCCTCGCGGACGTCGTCGTTTCTGGCCTCGTGGCGGTTGCCGAACCAGTGGTTGACGGCGACGAGCACGGGTGCGACCGCGATCGAGATGAGCGCGAGCCGCCAGTTGAGCAGCGCCATGTAGACCAGCGAGCTGACGAACATCGCGGCGGCGGCGGTCCCCAGGTCCGGGCCGACTTCGAGGAACCGCTCCAGCGAGTTGACGTCGTTGTTGAGGACGCTCATCACCTCGCCGGTCTGCTGGGTGTCGAAGAATCCCATGTCGAGGCGCTGGACCGTGTCGAAGGCGTCGACGCGGATCCGGTGGAGCGTCCGCTGGGCGAACAGGAGGAACGAGTACTGCGCGAGGACGCCGAGGGTCATGTCGAGCAGTTTGATCCCGACCAGCAGCGCGACCGTGAACGCCAGCTGTGGCGTGGGCTCCGTCGGGACCCACCCCGTCGGTACCAGCGGCAGGTCGTAGGGCAGCCCGTTGAACATCGCGTCGAAGGCCAGCCCGATGATGAACATGTCGACGTTCGAGAGGAACTGCGCGCCGACCGCGGAGAGCGAGCCGAACCCGAGCCACCGCAGGTCGCCGCGGCCGCCGTCGCGGATCAGCGACACCAGCGGCCGGCGAACGTCCTCGGCCGCCGCCGCGATCCGCCCGGACTCGCGGTCGCTCATCGTGGCCCCTCCCCGTCCGCGACCGGTTCCGGCGGTTCGTCCCCCTCGACGTGATCAGCCGCGCGGGCGCGCTCCAGGAACGCCTCCGAGACGGCGTCGAGGTCGCCGACCTGCACCTTCCAGAGGTCGGCGTACAGCCCGTCGCGGTCGAGCAGTTCCTCGTGGGTGCCCTGCTCGACGACGCGGCCGTCGTCGACGACGACGATGGTGTCGGCGTCGCGGACGGTCGAGAGCCGGTGGGCGATGGCCAGCGTCGTCCGCTGACCGGCGAGCGCGTCGATGCTCTCCTGGATCTGCCGTTCGGTCTCGTTGTCGACGTGGCTGGTCGCCTCGTCGAGCACGAGGATCTCCGGCTCGCGCAGCAGCGCGCGGGCGATGGCGATCCGCTGGCGCTGGCCGCCCGAGAGGCTCTCGCCGCGCTCGCCGACCTGCGTGTCGTAGCCGTCGTCGAGGCCGGTGACGAACTCGTGGGCGCCCGCCAGCTTCGCCGCCGCGACGATCTCGCCGTCGTCCGGATCGTCGATGCCGTAGGCGACGTTCTCGCGGATCGTCCCGTAGAAGAGGAACGGGTCCTGCGAGACGTAGCCGAGGTGCTCGCGCAGGCTGCGCGGGGAGACCTCGCGCACGTCGGTGCCGTCGATCCGGACGCTCCCCTCGTCGGCCTCGTAGAACCGGAACAGGAGCTTCGTGATGGTCGACTTGCCCGCGCCGGTCGGGCCGACGATGCCGACCAGCGAGCCGGGTTCGGCGGCGAAACTCACGTCCGAGAGGATCTGCTCGTCGCTCCCGCGGTAGCTGAAGTCGACGCTATCGTACTCGATGCGACCCTCCGAGACGTCGAGGTCCGCGCCGGTCTCGGTCGCGTCGCGGTCGGTCTCGAGGACGGCGACGATGCGCTTGCTGGAGGCCAGCGCGTTCTCGTAGCTGTCGAGCACGTCGAGCATGAGCTGGCGGATCGGGCCGTAGAAGGACTTGCTGTAGAGGAGGAAGGTGAGCAGCGTCCCGGCGGTCAGCGAGTGGCCGAGGACCGGCGGCGCGCCGTTGAGGTTGATGTACGCGCCGACGGCGAACAGCCCGATGAACGAGAAGGAGGCGATCGACCAGCTGGCGTAGTTGAAGATGAGGCGCAGGCGGATAACCGACCAGTTGCGGTCGCGGTACTCGCGGGACGACGACGCGACGGCGTCGCGCTCGCGGTCCTCGCGGGCGAAGCTCTTGACTGTCGCGATACCGTCGATGCTGTCCTCCAGCCGCGAGTTGACGGCGCCGACGCTCTCGCGGACGCGCTCGTAGACCGTCTCGACGCGGGTCGTGTACCAGCGGCCGACCAGCGCGAGGCCGACCGGCAACACGAGCAACAGCGCGGCCAGCCGGACGTGCAGCGTCGCCATGAACGCGAAGGCGACGGCGATCTGCGTGACGAAGCGCAGTCCCTGGACGGCGTTGTCGGCGAAGCCGTTGAGATTGCTCACGTCGTTGTTGAGGACGCTCATCACGTCGCCCGTCTGGCGCTCGTCGAAAAAGCCCAGTTCGCGGCCGACCAGCGCGTCGAACGTGTCGACGCGGATGTCGTGGAGCGTCCGCAGGCGGGCGGTCCCGGCGATCCGGCCGGCGATCCAGCTCAGCCCGCCGTCGAGGAGGTACGCCGCCGCGAGCAGGCCGACGGTGAAGGTGACTTGCCCCCCGGTCGTGTTCGGGATCCAGCCGGTCGGGACGCCCGGGAGCGTGTAGGGCGTACTCGACAGGAGGATCGCGTCCAGCGCGACGCCGACGACGAGCGCCGGCACCCGCTGGGGGACCTGCGCGAGCGCCGTCCCGACGACCGCGACGACGTATCTGGGCACGTACGGCGTGGCGTACCGACGGATCAGGTGCCAGAGGGGATTGCCGACGCCGTCGGGGACGTCGAAGTTGGACGACTCGGGGGACTCACTCACGTGTATCACCGTCACGGGGGCTCGGGAACCGGCGCCGCAGCGTACAGCGATCTGTCGGCGGTGCCCGGATATCGCTACCGGTGGGGTGTGGGGTGTTAGCACGACTTCGTAGAACCGTCCGCGCCGAGCGTCCGATCACGCGTCGCCCCCGGCGAGGTAGTCGTCGACCATCGCCTCCAGTCCGTCGAGGACCGGTCCGACTCTCGCGTCGTCGGCGAAGATGGCGCGGCGGTTCTGGCCCGAGCGGATGGCCGCGACGAAGGTGACCGCGAACGGCTCGGGATCGACCTCGCGGAACTGCCCGGACTCGATCCCCTCCGCGACGGCGTCGGCGACGAACTCCTCCAGGAAGTCGGAGTCGTACTCGACGGCCTCGCGCAGGCGGTCGTCGTAGGGGGCCTGCGCCTCGATCTCGAGGAGCATCCGCGAGAACCCGACGACGTCGTCGTCGCCCTCGGGCTCTCTGAGCATGAACCGGGCGAGCTCCAGCAGTCGCTCGCGCGGGTCGTCGCTGTCGGCCCGCTCGCGGACCTCCTCGGTGAGGTGGTCCAGCCCGTTCGTGAACATCGAGAAGACCAGATCCTCCTTCGTGTCGTAGTAGTGGTGGACCAGCGACTGGCTCACGCCGGCGGCGTCGGCGACGGCGTGGGTCGTGAAGTCGTCGAACCCGTCCGACACCAGCACGTCGAATGCCGCCCACCGGATCTCGTCCTCGGTCGACGGTTCGTCGGGGTCGTCCCCGGCGCTCCCGTCCGAACTATCGCTCATGGGGTTGATTGAGCAATCAAACAAACAAATAGGTGATGGTTACGGAAGGTGGTTCCGCGACCCGCCGGGGCGTCAGTGGGCTGGCGTCGGGGCGGGGTCGCCCGGTCCGTCTCGCTCGACACCGGCGCTATCGTCGGCGTCGTAGCTTTCGGCGTCGGTGTCGGCGCTGTGGTCGTCGATCCGGTTGTCGACGTCGCATCCGACCGCCGAAGATACCGGAAAATATCCTTGCACGCGTCTGCGCCGGCGGTTCACTCCTCGCGCTCCTCCGTGCTCGCGGTGTCGGCGGCAGCCTCGTCGGTCGCACTCCCGGCTGCGCCGCCCGCTTCCGTCGCTCCGGGAAGAAGCAAGTCGTCGATCAGGTACGCCTCGATGCCGGCGAAGGCCGCTTCGGTGGGCGCTTCGTCGCCGAGGATCACGTCGTGGGACTGGGCGCCCTCGATGGTCGAGCGGAAGAGCGCGGCGTAGCGCTCGGGGTCGACCTCGCGGAACTGCCCCGACTCGATCCCCTCGCGGACGATGTCGGCGATCACGCCCCGGATGAGGCGGTCGTTTTCGACCAGTTGGCCCTGTAGATCCTCGTCGAAGGGAGCCTGCGCGCGCATCCCGAGCAGGGCGGTGTGAAACTCCCGCGCGTCCTCCCCGCCCTCGATCCCGAGGACGATCTCGGCCATCCGGAGGAGTCGGTCCCGGGGGTCGTCGCCCTCGCGGCCCTCGACCTCGTCGACGAACCCCTCGAAGAGGTCGGCCATGAACGCGACCATGAGGTCGGCCTTCGAGTCGTAGTGGTAGTGGATCAGCGACTTGCTCTTCTCGAACTCGTCGGCGATGGCCTGGACCGTCAGGTCTGCGTAGCCGTGGGTCACGAGCGCCCGAAAGGTCGCCTCCATGATCGCCTCGCGCGTCGAGTCCTCCCCGCTCATAGCTGGTCGAACGTCCAGTCAATACTTAAGAGGACGGATTCGTGCGACGCTGTCGCCCCCTCCGATCGACGTGACGAGTGGCCGGGCGGACGGTGTCGATCCGCACACGTTCATTTCACGCACCGATAAATGCGGGACAATAGTCAAGGCCCCTGCCCGGAGAGGTATCGGGAGACGACATGGAGGGATCGAACGAGTCCGGTGACGGGCAACCCGAGCGCGTCGGACCGCCCGACGCCGAGGGGCACGTCGAGGGTGGGCAGACGGACGGGCCGAACGACCCTGCGGGGGTGACGGGTCGGCTCGGGCGGCAACTGATCCCGGGACCGATCCGGCGGAACTACGCGCTGAAGTTCGCGGTCGCCATGCTGGTGGTCATCTTCCTCGTCGCGACCGTCGGGATCGTGAGCCAGGTCCAGATCCGGGGGATCATCGAGGACGACGCCGAGAACACGCTGGAGTCGACCGCGACCCTGCAGGCGGACTCGGTCAGCGAGTGGATGGCGGGGATGCGGGCACAGGTGAGCGGGTTCGCCGGATCGGACGTCTACGCCTCTTCCAATCCCGACCGGATCAGCGAGGCGCTGTCGGACTCGCTGACGCGGACGAGCAGCGACGTCGTCGGCCTCCACTACGTCGGTCCGGACGGGACGATCGTCGCGAGCACGTCGGCCGAACTCGAGGGCCAGTCGGTCAGCGCCCAGCGACCGCGGTGGCGCGGCCCCATCGAGACGGCGGCGGAGGCGTCCGACGGCGAGTGGCGCATCGGCACCTCCGAACGCGCCTACGAGAACAACGGCCGCCTGCTGATGGCGTTCGCCGGGCGCGTCCGCGTCGGCGAGGGCGTCCTCGTCGCCGTCGGCGACGTGCGACAGGACTTCGAGCAGCTCCACCGCTCGCGGAGTATCGTCCGGACGCAACTGTTGAATCCCGAGGGCCGGGACGTGTTCGCCTCGCGCCAGCCGCGACCGAGCCCGCTGGCGGAGACGGAGGCCTTCGAGACGGCGATGGCCGGCGAGACGACGACCCGCGAGCGCGATTCGACGGTGCTCGCGTTCGCGCCGGTCACCGGCGCCGACTGGGTGGTCGTCACCGAGGCGCCGAAGTCGGAGCTCTACAAGGCCAGCGAGACAGTCGGTCGGAACGTCGGCTTCCTCGTCGCGGCGTCGATCTCCATCCTGGCCGTCGTCGGGTTCGTCCTCGGCCGCGGGACGGTGCTCCCGCTGGCCCGGTTGCGGCGGCGCGCCGAGGCGATGGAAGACGGCGATCTCGACGTGGACCTGCGGACGACTCGCGAGGACGAGATCGGGCGGCTGTTCGTCGCGTTCGACAGCATGCGCCGCGCGCTCCGCCAGCAGATCCGCGAGGCCGAGGCGGCCCGCGAGGAGGCCGAGCAGTCCAGACGGGAGCTACAGCGACAGAACGAGCGCCTCGAGCAGTTCGCCAGCACGGTCAGCCACGACCTGCGGAACCCGCTGAACGTCGCCAGCGGCCACCTCCGGCTGATAGAGCGAAAGGCCGAGGACTTCGGCGACGACGTGGTCGAGTCGCTGTGCTCGCACGTCGAGACGATCGACGGCGCCCACGAGCGGATGGAGGGGATCATCGACGACGTGCTCGCGCTGGCGCGCGACGGCCGTGACATCGAGGAACCACAGTCGGTCGACCTGGAGACCATCGCCCGGGACGCCTGGGCGACCGTCGACAGCGGGGACGTGGCCTTCGCCGTGACCGGCACGCGGACCGTCGAGGCGGACCCCGACCGGCTCCGCCAGGCCTTCGAGAACCTCTTCCGCAACGCCGTCGACCACGGCCTGCCCGACGACGAGACCGGGACCGGCAGCGACGGGGACCCGCCACTGTCGGTGGAAGTCGGCCTGACAGAGACGGGATTCTACGTCGCCGACGACGGGACGGGTATCCCGCCAGACGCGGTCGACGACGTCTTCGAGTACGGCCACACCACCGACCCGGACGGGACCGGGTTCGGGCTTGCGATCGTCGAGACCATCGTGACCGCTCACGGGTGGTCGATCGCCGTCGACGAGGGCCACGACGGCGCGAAGTTCGTCGTCACTGGCGTTTCCGACGACTGAGCGATACCGAACGACCTGACCGTTTCCGGATTTGATATCTTCACACCAGCTCACGGCGGCTATATTCCGACTTTCGGCGTCTGAAATCCTTCCTGATAACTGAGTCGCTAGCGTTTTAGGGAGCAACTGGTAACTACGGCACATGCGACGACGAGGCCTTCTGGCGGGGCTGGCGGCGGGCGCCGCTACAGGGGTCGCTGGCTGCGGCGGACTAGTCGGGTCCAGCGGCGATTCTGGAGCCGACGGACCGCCGCGGCTAGGCGTCGACGGCAGGTGGCTCGCGGACCCGGCGGGCCACCGCGTGGTGCTCCGGGGCGTCAACGTGCCGGACCCCGTGTGGGGGACCGAACGGGCCGAAGCCCGCGGGAACGGATACTGGGAGACGCTGCGGCTCGCCACGGACGCGGAGTCGGACTGGCACGCGCACGTGCTCCGGATCCCGGTCGAGCCGCAGTCGATCGAGGAGGTCGGCGTCGGGACGATCGCGAGCGACTACCTCGACCGGGCGGTGTCGCTGGCGGCCGAGCAGGGCGTCTATGCCCTGATCGACTACCACGCCGTCGAGCGATACGACACCGAGGGAGTCGACGAACGGCTCCGGGAGTTCTGGGGCGAGATCGCGCCGCGGTACGCCGAGGACTCCCACGTCCTCTACGAACTGTTCAGCGAGCCGACCGAGCCGGCGGGCGACGGGATCGACGCCTGGCGGACGTGGAAGGAGACGGCCGAACCGTGGGTGGATCTGGTCCGATCCGAGGCGCCGGAGACGCCGATCGTCGTCGGGTCGCCGCGGTGGTCGTCGATGACCAACCACGCGGCGGCCGAGCCGTTCGACGACGACAACGTGCTCTACTCGGCGCACATCTACCCCTCGTGGGACCCCGAGAGCTGGGAGCCGACGTTCGGCGACCCGGCGTTCGACGTGCCCGTGTTCGTCACCGAGTGGGGGTACGTCGACGACCGGGACGCCGCCGACACGCACGTGGTCGGGTCGACGGAGTCGTGGGGCCGGCCGTTCCGGCAGTGGCTGGACGCCCACGAGAACGTCAGCTGGTGCGCGCGGGCGTTCGACTCCCGGTGGGAGCCTCCCATGTTCGACGAGGACTGGGACCTGCTGGGCGGCGACGCGCACATGGGCACGCTCACCAAACAGTGGTTGGCCGACAGGCGCGACAGCCACTGGCCGCCGCAAGCCGCCGGCGCCCCCACTGCGACGCCGGTCGTGACGGGTCGGCCACCGGACCCGCCGGCGGATCTGCACGTCGAGGGTGTCGGCAAGACGACGACGAAGATCGCGTGGGACGGTGCGATCGATCCCGACGGCGACGACGTTCTCCAGTACCGGGTCGCCGTCGGCGACGGCGAACGCCGGACCCTCCGCGGGTCCGTCCGGTCGTTCGAACTGACCGGCCTCTCCCCGGGGCGGGACTACACGGCGACGGTCACTGCGGTCGACGAGTTCGGACTGGAGTCCGACCCGGCGCAGCTCCAGTTCTCGACCGCCGAGGCCGTCGATCCGAAGGCGACGATCCCCCGGGCGCCGTCGGCGCCGACGGTCGACAGGGCCGTCGACGACGTCTGGGAGCGCGCGGACCCGCACGACATCGGCGTCCTCGCGTGGGGCGAGGAGGCCGACGTGTCCGCGCAGTGGCGGGCGCTGTGGGACGAGGAAGCGCTGTATCTGCTCGTCTCGGTCTCTGACACCGACATTCGGGAGAACGACGCGGTCGAGGTGTTCCTCGACCTCGACAACAGCGCGGGCGACTCCTACGACGGGGAGAACGACCTGCAACTCGTCATGGTCCCCGGGATCAAGCAAGCGTGGCAGGGGCCCAACTCCGCGACCTCCGAACCGGTGTTCGTCAGGACGGACGACACTGGCGAAGGCTGGCGCGTCGAGCTCTCGGTTCCCTGGGCGGACTACGACGTGACGCCGCTCGCGGGGATGCGCTTCGGGATGGACGTCCACGTCGCCGACGACTCGGACAGCGACGACGACCGCGACGCGAAGTACGTCTGGCACGACAGGCGCGACCGGGCGTGGCAGACACCTGCGCGGTTCGCCACCGTCGCCCTCGGCGAGTGAGCGGTCGCGGCGAGTCCCGCACGGCCGCGGCAGTCTCGTCCGCCACGGCGGCCCCGTCGCGGCGCTGTCGGCCGATCACTTTCGCTCCGGTCCCGATAGCCTTTAGCCGTCGACCGGCAACTACTCGGCAGATGCCGAATTCGAACGCGAAAGGCGACCGCCGCGAGCGCGAGCTCGTCAACGAACTCGACGCCGCCGGGTTCGCGGTGATGCGCGCCCCCGCCAGCGGGAGCGCCACCGAGCGGGAACTCCCGGACGTGCTGGCCGGCGACGGCGGGGACTTCTACGCCATCGAGGCCAAGTCCTCGTCGGGCGATCCGATCTACCTCGACGGCGCCGAGGTCGAGGCGCTCCTCTTTTTCTCCCGGAACTTCGGCGCCAAACCGCGCATCGGCGTCCGCTACGACCGCGAGGACTGGTACTTCTTCCACCCCGGCGACGAGACCGTCCACGTCACCGACGGCGGCAACTACCGTATCAAGAAGGAGACCGCGCTCGCCCACGGTACCGACTTCGATGAACTCGTCGGCCACTCCGAGAAGGTCACGCTCGAAGAGGTGGCCGACGACGGCCCCGACCAGGGCACGCTGGACGTGCTCGCGGCCTTCGAGCGCGGCGACCTGACGAGAGAGGAAGCCGCTGAGATGCTCTAAGACTGCTCAGTTCGAGAGGGCCGCTCGTCCCCGTTCGACGAGGTAGACGACGCCGCCGAGTCCCCCGACGAACTGCAACACGTTGATCAGTCCGAGGCCGAGCGACCCGCCGAGGCCCAGCAGTCCGGCGACGACGGCCGCGACTCCTCCCGCCTCGACGACGGGAAACTCCGAAGCCTCCATGCCGGCGGATCGGACAGTCAGTTGGTATGTGTTCCGGTGTCGGCCGAGTCACGCCCGTCGAACCGCCTCGCGGACGGTCGTTACTTCGATCCCGCGTTCGTGGGCAGCGTCGACCACCGCGGCGACGCGCTCGGGTGGGACCGTGTCCCACGCGCTGTGTCCGGCGAGGATGCCGAGTCCGCCGCGCTCGGCGACACCGTCGAGGTAGGCTTCGATCTCGGCCAGCCGCATCGCGTCGGTCTCCAGGTAGTACCGCCGCAGGTCGAGCGGCGACGCGCCCGGCGGGTTCGGCAGCGAGCGCACCGCCGCGTCGGCCAGCGCGTCGAAGTGGTCGGCGACGACGCGCCAGACCCGCGCGTCGGCGGCGTCGTACGGCAGCGCGAACGTCGTCACCTCGAACCCGAGCTCCTGCAGGTCCCGCTTTGACCCCTCGATTTCGTCTCGAATCTGCTCGCGCGTCGGCCGGAAGACGGCCTCCGCCGCGTCGAAGCCCGACCCGAGCGAGGCCTCGAAGCGGACGAACGGGTCGCTCGCGTCGACGCCGTCGCGGTCGGCCGCGCCGTCCCCCACGCGGCCCTTCTCCGCGAGCGTGACGGTCTCCGTCCGCTCGCCGTCGGTCACCTCGAAGGTGTCCTCGGGGTAGAGCCCGTGATCCGCGTCGGGGAAGACGTGGTCGCTGTCGAGGACGAGGCGGTCGTCGCCGGCGCTGGCGTCCGCGGCGAGGTGGTGGGGCTGCATGTAGCGGTGTCGCCGGCCGTGGGCCACGACCTCCCAGCCCTCGTCGGCGAGTTCGCGGAGGCGGTCGACCGTGAGGTGGCCCTCGTTGCCGAGCCAGTCGGCGACGATCGCCAGCGATGCCGGGGCGTCACGGTCCGCGAGAACCGGGTAAACCTCCTCGTAGTCCGTCGCGTAGCCGTCGTCGAATGTCAGCGCGAGCCTGCAGTCGCTCATGTGCGTCGATTCCGCGGCCCGCTGATAAGTGTCCGGCGAGACCGCTTGACGATGATACGGGCCGCGTCGGAGGTCGCTCCCGTCCGAAAATGCTTATGTCGGAACGTTAATTCGTCGAACACGGGACCGCATGGCCACCGTCGAACGGATACTCTTCGCGCTCGGCGCACTGCAATCGGTCGCGGTCGCCGCGCTGGTGCTGTGGCTGTATTCCCAGTATCCGGAGGTGGGCGTCACGGGCCTGATAGCTCCGGTCGTCCTGCTGATCTTCGGCGCACTGTGTGCCAGACAGGCCCGCGAAGCGTCTTCGTGAGTCGAGACGGCAACGGAGTCGACACGTCGTTCCGCTCAGGCCGGGATCCGATCGCGCAGGTCCCGGTCGACGATCTCGGCGTCGTCCACTCGCTCCAGCCGCGAGAGCGGGAACGAGTAGCGCCGCGGCGACTCGGCGCGGGCGAGGTCGCTCAGGTAGACGACTTCGACGACGAGGTCGTCGTCCGGATAGTCGGCGTTGGTCGCGTAGTCGGCGACGGTCTCGCCGACGCCCTCGATGACGACCTCGTCGGCGCGCTCGGGGGTGACGCGGACGACGACGAGACGGTCGTCGGCCTCGCGGTCGCGGACCACGTCGCCGTTCTCCAGCCGGCAGGCCGCACAGAGGTGGGGTTCCTCCTCGGTTTCGGGAACGAACGTCTCGATGCCGCAGGCGTCACAGCTGACGGACTCCTTCCCGGGCGCGGGTACGCGGCGGGTAGTGATCTCGATGCCGACGCGACGGATGTGCTTGCAGCGATTGTGACGGATCTGGTTGTCGGGACAGGTGCAACTGCCGTCGGGGAGGTCGACGACGTAGGTCGCGCCGCTCTGGCTATCGACGGCGTAGCGACCGTCGCCCAGCGGACGGACGGCCATGCGCTCGGTCCAGGCGCGAGCGGCCCGTTCGTCGAGCCGTCGAACGTCCGGTGCGAGTGCAGTCTTTCGCGCGGGAGTAGGGGTGCGTGTTTCGGGCATAGGAGTACGGACGCTGTTGGTTTCTGCTGCCGCGTCCACACGAAACGTAGGTCCTGAACGGACCTAAGTCCGTCGGGGCGACGGGGGCGGGTGGCGCAGCGATGGGTCGGCCCCGGCCAGCGGATCGGTACTGAGAAAATGGCGTCGTCGGGCGCACTGCGCCTGGAGGGGAACGATCTGCGGCGGCGATGGGGAGGGAGGGGCTTCGAAGCGCTTTTGCCGGGGCCGGGGAAACGAGTGGTCATGGAGATCGACCGGAAGTTCGCCGTCGAACTCGCGGTCTCGGCGGTTTCGGTCGTCGTGTTCGTCGGCGCCGCGTACGTCGTCAGTTCGAACTACGCCGTCCCGGGCAACGCGACGAACAACGGCTCGGCCTCGCCGATCCTGCAGCCCGACGGCGGGCTCGCGATGGTCGGCGTCATCGGCCTGTTCGTCGTCGTGATGGCCGTCGCCGGCCTGATAATGTATCGCGTCGACTTCGACGAGGAGTAATCGCCTGTTCTCTCGGTCTCGCGGCCGTTCCGTTCGGTGACCCCGCTATCGGAGCGTCCGCTCAGGCCTCTTCGGCGTCGGCTTCGGGCTCGCCGCCGTCCGCCTCCGCGCCGTCGTCGCCGTCCTCACCCTGTTTGTCCCGCCAGTCGGTGAGTTCGTCTTCGTCTTCCTGGTCGAGCCGGTGTTCGTAGTAGTTCAGCGGGTGGGACTCGTCGATGACGTCCTCGCAGATGTCGTCCTTGTTGACGCAGTCGCCGTAGGACTGCATCGTCGCGCACGAGGGCGGCGAGTAGTCGGTCGGGCTGGTCGCGCCGCGGATGTGGTCGACCTGATAGCGGGTGGCTTCCTCGCCGAAACCGGGGTTGACCTGGAAGATGTCGACGATCTCGTCGGTCGTCATCCCGATGCTCGTCAAAAAGGAGGCGATGGCGAACCGCGAGTGGTGTTCGAGGTGCTCGCCCTTCTGGACGCGGTCGAGCAGCGACTTCATGCACGGGGGGAACAGCTCGGGCACGACGGTGTCGATGTCGCGGGTGAGATCGAGTTCCGAGAGGCGCTCGCGCAGGTCCGCGACCTCGTCGGTGACCTCCGTCTCGATGGCCTCGGGGACGGAGAGCGGGAGGCCGTCGGCGACGCGGTGGCGGACCGCCTGCCGGAGGAGCGCGAGCAGTTCCTCGCCGTCGACGAGCACCTCGCCGTCGGCGAGCGCGCGGTTGACCAGGCTCCACTCGTCGCCGCGCTGGTCCGAGGCGAGATCGAGGTACGTCCCCACCTCGACGCGGAACTCACGGGACTGGCCGTCGCTGACGACTGCCGACCCGTCGCCGATGGCGCCGCCCGCTCGTCCCTCGGTAGCGGCGCCGCCACCGCCCCCGCTTCGCGTAGGGCCGCCGTCGGCAGCCCGAACGTCCCCCGAGAGGTCGAACTCCGCGAGCAGGTCCGAGAGCGTGAGTCGGTCGGCGTTCGCGTACTGGAACTCCGAGGTGTCGGCGAAGTCGGCGGTAAACCGCTCGTAGGCGGTCGCAGCCTCCGCCTGGGCGTACTTCCGGGTGAGGATGTGTTCGTCGACGAGCGAGACGAGGACGCGCGCGACCGGGTAGGAGAGCAACTCGATCCGGTCGACGTCGTGAGCCTCGCCGACGGTGCCGTCCTCCAGCGCCCAGACCACGCGCTCGACGCCGCGCGCGACGACTTCCTCCTCCTCGGCGACGACCGCCGCGAGGTCGACGTCGGCCTCGCCGACCGCCTGACGGGAGACCTGCCGGAACGGGTAGCGCGCGTGGATGGGCTGGATCGTCATCGAGCGCTCTGTTGTGACTACCGTCGAATAAAGCCGACGGTCAGTCGGGACGCCGGTGGTCGGCCCGTGCCGTCATCCGACTCGCGTCGGGCGGATCGCCGCGGCTGCGAGGCTGATGGATGGTTGCTCCCAGCGAAAACGTCCGCGCTCACTCCTCGTGGAGCGCCCGCAGTTCCTCGACGACGGCCTCGCTGTTGCCGGACTCGCCCTTGACAGCGCGCTTGTAGCGGAGGTACTGGCTGCGCGAGACCTGGATCTCCTCGGTCTCGCCCTGCCGGGTGACCTCCAGGCGGACGGTTCCCTGCGGGTTGTTGCGGAGCTTGAACGAGGCGACCGCCGAGAGGACGAACCACAGCGCGACCGAGCCGCCGACGAAGTAGACCATGGCGGTCGGGAACGCGAGCGAGTCGCTGGCTTCGACCCATCGGGTCGGGTAGGCGCGGTGGAACAGCGCGACGCCGGCGACGTTCAGCGCGGCCCCGACGAGGGCGCCGAGGCGCTCGCGGCGGCTGGCCGGCAGGACGACGACGACGCCGAGGAACATCGCGGGGATCCCCAGGCCCGCGAGGACGCCGGCGAGTCGCCGCGTCTCCGTCGTCGAACTCGCGTCGAAGACGGCGGCCAGTCCGGTCGTCAACGTGAGGATCGCTCCCACGACGGCGAGCGCGCCGACGGCGAACAGGCCGGCGCCGGCCGAGACGCGCCGCGGGTCGCGCCCGGTCCACTCCCCGCGGTCGTAGGCCTCCGAGAGACTGGGCATGTGAGTACCGTGACACGCGGTCTACAAAACTACCCGTCAGACGCACGCAAGACGGTATCGGCGCTGTCGACCACTATCGTAGCGGGCGAACGCGGCCGGACAGAATCGACGGTAGGAGGACGGTAACAACCCTTAAGTGCAAGTAGAATGGTTATAATTCGCATGGAGTCGGGCTCCCAAACGACCGACGACGCCGGCGCGGAAACGACAGACCGTCCGGACGAGTCCGACCGTTCTGCGGACGCCGACCATTCTGAGGCCCGCGATCATTCTAGAGACCCCGCTCGCTCTGGAGACGATCGACCGGACCGCGCGCTCGATGCCGACGCGGTCGACGCCGCCGAACTCCGCTGTGGAATCTCGCTGGGCGACCCGTCCGAGGACGAGTCGAGTGACTCCCCTGGGGACGCGCGGGACGAGTCGCCCGGGGAGTGACCCGGGGCGGGCTGGACGGCCCGTCGTATAATCGTCCGAACTGGTTCGGACGGGTACAGGAGCGGCAGTACGGTTAGAAAACTGTTTAGGGGAACGGCGACCACTCTGGGGTATGAGTCAGCAGGAACCCCCCGAACGCGACGACGAGCGCGAAGGGAAGCCCGACGACCTGCCGAGCAGCGAAGTGACGGAAGGGACAGACAGGGCGCCCCACCGGGCGATGTTCCGCGCGATGGGCTACGACGACGAGGACCTGTCCTCGCCGATGGTCGGCGTCGCCAACCCGGCGGCCGACATCACCCCCTGTAACGTCCACCTCGACGACCTCGCCGCGGAGGCCTACGAGGCCATCGACGAGGGCGAGGGCATGCCGATCGAGTTCGGCACCATCACCATCTCCGACGCCATCTCCATGGGCCACGAGGGGATGAAGGCCTCGCTCATCTCCCGAGAGATGATCGCCGACTCCGTCGAGCTCGTCACCTTCGGCGAGCGGATGGACGGTCTTGTCGTGATCGGCGGCTGCGACAAGAACATGCCCGGCATGATGATGGCGGCCATCCGGACGGACCTGCCTTCTGTCTTCCTCTACGGTGGATCCATCATGCCCGGCGAGCACGAGGGCCGGGAGATCACCATCCAGAACATGTTCGAGGGCGTCGGCTCGGTCGCCGCGGGCGACATGACCGAGGACGAACTCGAGGAGATGGAGTACAAGGCCTGTCCCGGCGCGGGGTCGTGCGGCGGGATGTTCACCGCCAACACGATGGCCTCCATCTCGGAGACCATCGGCTTCGCGCCGCTCGGGTCGGCTTCGCCGCCCGCCGAGAGCGACGCGCGCTACGACGTGGCCCGCGAGACGGGCGAACTCGCCGTCGAGGTCATCCAGGAGCGCCGCAAGCCCTCTGATTTCCTCTCGAAGGAGTCCTTCGAGAACGCCATCGCGCTGCAGGTCGCTATCGGCGGCTCCACGAACGCCGTCATGCACCTGCTGGCGATGGCCGCCGAGGCAGGCATCGACCTGGATATCGAGGAGTTCAACGACATCAGCGAACGCACGCCGAAGATCGCGGACCTGCAGCCCGGCGGCGAGCGGGTCATGAACGACCTCCACGAGATCGGCGGCGTCCCCGTCGTCCTCCGCGAACTGCTGGAGGCGGACAAGCTCCACGGCGACGCCGAACTGGTCACCGGCGAGACGATGGCCGAGGCCATCGAGCGCCTCGACCCGCCGGCCATCGAGGATCTGGACGTCGACTTCCTGAACACGGTCGAAGACCCGATCCACGAGCGCGGTGCCATCCGCATCCTCTCCGGCAACCTCGCGCCCGACGGCGCGGTCATCAAGATCACCGGCGAGGACCACCTCTACCACGAGGGTCCGGTCCGGATCTTCGACGAGGAGGCCGAGGCGATGAAGTACGTCCAGGAGAACAAGGTCGACTCCGGCGACGTCATCGGCATCCGCAACGAGGGCCCCCGCGGCGGCCCCGGTATGCGCGAGATGTTCGGCGTCACCTCCGCCGTCGCCGGCCACGGTCACGCCGAGGACGTCGCGCTGTTCACCGACGGTCGCTTCTCCGGCGCGACCCGCGGCTTCTCCATCGGCCACGTCGCTCCCGAGGCCTTCGTCGGCGGCCCCATCGCGGCGCTGGAGGACGGTGACACCATCACCATCGACATCGACGAACTCGAGCTCTCGGTGGGCCTCTCCGACGAGGAGATCGAGGAGCGCCTCGAGGACCACGACCCCGAACCGAACTACGATAGCGGCGTGCTCGCCAAGTACTGCCGGGACTTCGACTCGGCGTCCAACGGCGCCGTGACGAACCCCGGCGTGAAGTGGGACTGAGCGAGAGCTAACTGCGGTCGTCGGTTTTCGCGAGTCGCGTCACGACTCGCGCTTTTTGCTCCATCTTTTTGCCCGAGTGGGTCGCCGTCCGACCCCGAGGCGAAAACGGTGGGCGCTACGAACCCCGGCGTGAAGTGGGACTGCGCGGAACGGCCGGCAATGCCGGCTCTCGCGAGCCGCGTAGCGACTGGCACTTTCTGCTCCGTCGCTGAATCAGACTCCGCTCGTCTCGATTCGAGAGTTCGTTATCCGACATGATAGCGCGTCTGTCAACCGGGTAGAAGGCTTTGCTTTACGCCGACCCTTAATTTCATGAACGATATTACTGTCACAAGGCATATGCGGCGCGATGCCATAGTTCGACTACCGCGGGTGATCCGCCGACGGGGTCGGCACGGTCATCCGTCTATCGAGACATGAGAGATCGAAACCAGAAGGACGACACCGACGACTCCGGGGGGAACGCCGGTTCGGGGGAGACGGTCGTCTTCGATCGGTACGACTGGCAGGGAGAGGATACACCGAGCATCGCGGTCGCGGAGGCGGTCGCGGCCGTCACCAACCGAAGCGTGACGGCGATCCCGCCGCTACAGACCGTGGTCGACGCCGACGCACTGGACGTGATTGCCCAGTCGAGCGGCCCGACGAGGGTCGAGGTGTCGTTCTCGTACGCGGGGACCGAGGTGACCGTCCTCGGTGACGGTCGGATCGAACTCGCAATCGGTTCCCCGTAGACTCACTCCCGGCAGGCTTCCAGTAACTGTCGGGCGTGTCGGACGTGGAAATCCTTCTCGTCGCCGTCCTCCGCTCCCAGCGCTCGCTGCAGGTGGACGTCGATCCGGTCGATCGAGTCCTGGTCCAGCGTGCCGAGCGCGGCCTCCGCGGAACCGGACTGGCCGTGGGTTTTGCCGGTCATATTCCGTGTTAATAGCAACCTCGACTACTGTTGTCATATAGGTTGTGGTATTGACACCTGTCTGACGCTCCCGGAGCCGGCCCAAGAGTGAGTCGTCACTGCGAAGACCGTCGGAATACGGAGAGGGGCGGCGGGAACGGGGGCTCAGAGGTGTTCGGCGACGGCGGGGGCGGCGCTGACGGCGCTGACCTGTCGTTCGATGGTGTCGGTGCCGAAGACGGCGGTGGTACCGGCACGCTCGAGTTTCGTCCGGGCGTTCGCGGCCAGCATGGGGTGGACGCAGGTGACGAACACGCGGGCGGCGTCGCGGTCGGCGAGGACGGCGATGGACTCGCTCATGGTCGATCCCGTTGCGACGATGTCGTCGACCAGCACCACGTCGCGGTCGGCGACGGCCGCGTCGCTCGGTTCGACGGAGACGTCGCCGGTGTCGTAGTCGCGCTCCTTCTCGAAGTAGTCGGTCGCGCCGCGGCCGTAGGCGTCGCGAGTCGTCGCCGCGAGGTCGATCGCGCCCTCGTCGGGGGAGAGAAACAGCGGGTCCGCCAGATCCTCGGGCAGCGGTTCGGCGAGGCGGCCGGCGGCGTCGACCGGTTCGGCGGGGACGGTGAAGAAGTCGCAGACGGCGGTCTCGTGGGGGTTGACGGTGAGGACGCGGTCGGTCCCCGTGGAGACGGCGCGGGCGACGGCGCGGGCGGAGACGGGTTCGCCGTCGCTGAACGACCGGTCCTGGCGGGCGTAGCCCATGTACGGCAGGACGGTGGTCACCTCGTGGGCGCCGGCCTCGCGGACGGCGTCCTGGAGCTGGAGCAACTCGACGTGGGCGTCGCTGGAGACTGTCGATCCGACGACGACGGCGTCGTCGGCCGCGAACCCGGGCACCGTCGCCTGTAGCTCCCCGTCGGGGAAGCGGTCGTACTCGACGGACGCCAGGTCCCGACCCGTCGCCTCGGCCAGTGCGGCCGCGAACGCCTGTGACGTGGACCCGCTGACGATCATGTGCGGGTGGTCGCTTTCGCCGGTAAACACCGTTTCGGTTGCAGCGGCCGACCACGGAAGCCTGACGGCGGCGGTGTCATCGCTGAAAACGACGCGACATAGTCAAGAGGCTGTGCTCGCAAAGAGGGGCAACGAATGCCCTCCGCGTCGCCCGATTTTTCCGACCCGACGTGTTCCCGCCGCACCGTCCTCGCGGGCGTCGCCGGCGTCCCGGCCGGCTTTCTGGGTCGCCGCTCTCGACGAGGCCTGTCCACGACGCGGGACTCGGCGCCGGACGCACGGCCGACGACCGTCGCCACGTGGAACGTCTCGCTCGGCGTCGACCTGTTCGAGCTGCTGGAGGCCCGCTCGGCGGAAGACGTCCGCGAGACGGCCGGAGAACTGTTCGACGGCGCGCGGCGACACCCCTACGAGGCCCGCGCCGGCGCGATCGCCGACGAACTCGTCGCGGCGGACCCCGACGTGGTCGCGCTCCAGGAAGCGGCGCGGATTCAGACGGGGCCAGCGGATAGCACCGCAACCGCCGCAGACGGGGACGGCGAACTGATCGCCGACCTCCTCGATTCGATACGCTCGGCACTTGCCGATCGTGGCCGACCATACGAGGTCGCAGCGTCGACGGTCACGACCGACGTCGAACTCCCGGTCGAAGGCGAGTCCGGACTGGGGACGGTCCGCCTGACCGACCGGGACGTGCTGCTCGTCCGACCGGGAACCGAGGTGCGGAACGCGGGCGGCGATACCTACGACGAGCAACTGCAGTTCCCCGTGCCCGAGACCGACCGGACGGTCACGCTCCGGCGGGGGTACTGCCGGGCCGAGGTCGGCCCGGAAGCGGCCGCGTTGACGGCCGTCTCGACGCATCTGGAATCTGTATCGGCGGCGTCCCGTGACCGGCAGGCGGAGGAACTGCTCGACGCCCTCCCGGCGGAGGGGCCGGTGGTCGTCGGCGGCGACTTCAACAGCGGCCCGGGGACGACGACCGGCACCTACGACACGGTGACGGAGACGCTCACGGATGCCCACAGGGCACTCCGGCCCGACGAGGACGGGTACACGTGCTGTCGCCCGTCGCTGATCGGCGCCGGCGGGTCGCAGCTCACGAGCCGCGTCGACGGACTCCTCGCCCGCGGCGGAGCGCGGCCGACGGCGGTCGAGCGCCTCGGCGAATCCCCCGACGACCGCGTCGAGACGACGGTCGAGGGGGACGAGGTTTCCGCGTGGCCCTCCGACCACGCCGGCGTCGTCGGGACGTTCGACGTTTCCGCGTCGACTGCGACGACACGGCTGTCGTCGACAGAAAATCGGACAGCGGCCGGGTCGCCGAACGGGACGAAAACAGTCGAGTCGACTTCCGACCCGACGGCGACGTTAGACGGGGAGGCCGCCGAGGGGGCCTCACAGACGCAGCCGTCCGGAACGTCGAGCGGGACGGGGCCGGGATTCGGTGCGCTCGCGGCCGGGGTAGCGTTCGTCGTCGCGCTCGCCCGCAGGCGAAACTGATACGAACTGATTTTGTGCGTCAGGCGACCGCCAGCGCCGCGACGTCGGGCAGACCGATCGACCGCGAGCGCCAGCCGCCGGCGCCGTCGGCGGTCCGCTCCGGGTCGGCCTGCACGAGGACAGTCCCGTCTTCCGTCGCGGCGTAGGTGCACTCGCCGTAGGCCACGCCCGCTATCGGTCCCTCTACCGGCAGGTCGACAGTGTCCCAGTCGTCAGACCCGCGGGCATAGAGCGCGTCGGTCGTCGCCGCATGTGCGTCGCCGCCGCCCGCGGCGACGACGGTGAACGCGCCCTCGATATCCCGCATCCAGCCGTTGGCCAGCCTGTAGAGGCCGTCGCCGGTCGCCGCGAGCGGCGTTCCCTCGTCGTTCGCCACGTCGCGGGCGTCGTCGAGCCCGACGTTCGACAGGCCGTCTTCCTCGATCCGGGAGACGCCGTCGGCGGCGGCGACGAATTCGCCCGAGAGCGCGCGCACGTCGCCCGCCGTCCCGAGCGCGGTCCACTCACCGTCGCGGTATCGTGAAATCTCTCCGTCCTCGTCGGCGGCGAGGATAGACCCGTCGGCGGTCGCCGTGACTGCGACGGCGGGGCCAAAACCGAGCGATTCGAACGAGTCCGGGCCGACGAGGACGTCCTCGTCGGTCGCGACGAGGGCAGCGCCGTCGGTCGTCGCCACGTCGCGGGCGCGACAGCGGTGGGCGAGCCCGAACCGGCCGACCTGGTCGCCGGAGATCCGGACGGTGGCCACTCCCTGTCCCGTCGCGAGGTACGCGACCGTCTCCTCGCGGTGCTCGCCGTACATCCGCTTCTCCTCGAGAGCGCTCATACCCTCCGCTCGGTGGCCCCCGCGTGAAAAGCTGCCGCCGTACCGGTTCGGAGGCGCTCTCACTCGACGGCGGCCCACTCGCGCATCGGACTCAGCGAGACCCACGGGTCCGACCGCCACGCCGTCTCTCCGGCGCGGATCCGTTCGTCGGCCCGATCGCAGGCGACGAGCCCGGCGTCGGTGAGCGCCGGCAGGTGGGTGTGCGCCAGCGAGAGGTGAACGACCTGGGAGACGTGGTCGGGGACCGCGGCCCCGTCGCGTTCGTGGGCGGCCACCGCGATGGCGAGTTCCTTCAGGGCCGTCGCGTCCCCGGTGAACACCTCGTAGAGGACCGCCTGCCGGCGCACGCTCGCCAGTGCGGACAGATACGGGTCGTACTCCGGGTCGGGGTGGTCGGTGACGAGCCGGTCGACCCACGCCTCGTCGAACGGTGGCTCGCGCGCCGTGGCGACCAGTCCAGTCTCCGGATCGAAGGTGACCGCGCCCGTCCGCCCGAGGACCGGGAGGTGGAGGTGATACAGCGATCGCCGCGATTCGTCGACGTCGGCGTGTCCGTTGGCGGATCGGTCGGACTGGCGTCGCGCGACTGCCTCCGCGAGCGCATCGACCGTCATCGCTCCGTCGTGCTCGTTCAGGGCGGCGAGGGCGACCCGCCGAGCGGAGACCGACAGCGCGTCGAGCGCCGCCGGCGACGTCGTCGGGATGTCCATTTAGTCCCGATAGCTCGCTCGGACCTATTAAACCGCCAAGACTCCTTTCATCCCGCGACACCACCGTCCGCGGCCCGCTGGCGGTCGCGGCAAATAGATTCGGCGCCCAGTGTGGGCCGAAAGCGGCCGATACCGGGCCTACAGCGCTTCCTTGTACGCTTCGAGCGTCTCCTCGACGTCGTCGTCGGTGTGGGCGTAGGTGACGAACTGCGCCTCGAACTGGTTCTGCGAGAGGAAGATGCCCTGCTCTTTCATCTCCTGCCAGAAGACCCGCCGCCAGCGGTCGGTCTGGCCGGCGGCGACGTCTGCGGCGTTTTTCGGACAGATGTCGTAGCGCGGACACTCGGGTCGCTGGGAGCAACCCCCTTCGCAGTGCCCCTCAAAGGTATCGGGCGCTTCGCGGGTGAACAGGACCTTGAAGATCCCTTCGGTCCCGGCGACGGTGTACTCCGGCGCCTGGTCGGTGACGATCTCCTGCAGCCCGGTCCGCAACTGCTCGCCGAGGTCGTTGATGTGCTCGTGGACGTCGTGTTCGGCGGCGTAGCGCAGCGATTCGAGGCCGGCAGCCATCGTGACCGGGTGGCCCGAGAAGGTACCCGCCTGGAACACGTCGCCCGAGGGAGTGAACTGCTCGATGAGATCGGAGCGGCCGCCGATGGCGCCGACGGGGAAGCCGCCGCCGATGAGCTTCCCGAAGGTCGTGATGTCCGGTTCGATGCCGAACTTGCCCTGCGCGCACTGGAGACCGCCGACGCGGAAGCCGGTGATGACCTCGTCGAAGATCAGCAGCGCGCCGTTGTCCTCGGTGAGGTCACGTAGCGTCTCGTGGTAGCCGTCGACCGGGTGAACCACGCCCATGTTGGCGAGGATCGGCTCGACGAGGACGGCCGCGATGTCCTCACCGTGGTCCTCGAAGACACGCTGGGCGGCCTCCTCGTCGTTGAACGGCACGGCGAGCGTGTGCTCGGCGAAGGAGTCGGGGATGCCCGGGCTGGAGGGCTCGACGTCGTCGTACTCGCCCTGGACGAGGGTGGTCTCCTGGGCGCCGTGGTAGCCGCCCTGCATGACGACGATCTTGTCGCGGCCGGTGGCGGCGCGGGCCAGCCGGCAGGCCGAGACGGTCGCCTCGGTCCCGGAGTTGACGAAGCGGATCATCTCGACGCTGGGGACGTGGCGGGCGACGAACTCGGCGTGTTCGACCTCGATCTCGGTCGGCGCGCCGAACATCGGTCCCTCGCTGACCCGCGACTGGATCGCGGACTCGACCGGCTGCGGCAGGTCGTGGCCGTACAGCAGCGGGCCCAGCCCCATCACCCAGTCGACGTAGCGGTTGCCGTCGGCGTCGATGACGTGCCCGCCGTCGCCGCGCTCGACGAAGAAGGGGTACGGCTCGATTGCGGCCCGCACGGCGGAGTTGACGCCGCCCGGCATGACCGACAGCGCGCGATCGTAGAGGTCCCGAGAGCGATCGTGGTTCATACCCACCGGTTCTCGCTCGTCGCCCAAAGGCGTACCGAGGTGAGACGCGGCTGCTGCTTTCCGGCGGCGTTCGGCCCGAACGCCTTCGCTCGAGTGGCCGAACGCATCCGTGACGAGCGGTCGGGTTTCCAGTCCGCGCCTCCGCGTTCGGTAGCTTGATGCGCCGTCCACGGTATCGATGTGACATGTCAACGCGACTCGGTGCGATCGGTCTCGGCGCGCTCGGACGGATGCAACTCGACGGGATTACCAGCCACCCCGACGCCGACGTGGAGGTCGTCGCCGGGTCGGACGTGGCCGCCGAGGCCCGAGAGTCGTTCGCCGCCGAGTACGACGCGCCCGCCTACGCCGACTACGAGGCGATGCTCGACGACGAATCGCTGGACGCCGTCACCATCGTCACGCCCCACACCCTCCACTACGAGCAGACCGTCGCCTGTCTCGACCGCGACCTCGACGTCCTCCTCGAGAAGCCGATGGTCGCGGAGACGGGCCACGCCGTCGACCTCGTCCGCCGCGCCCGCGAGAGCGACGCCCTCCTCCAGATCGGCTACCAGCGTCACCTCCATCCCGGGTACCGAGCCGTCCGCGAGGCCGTCACGAGTGGACGCATCGGCGACGTCCACATGGCCTCCTGCTACCTCGCGCAGGACTGGATCGACGGCGTCCAGGGCTCGTGGCGCGCCGACCCCGACCTCTCGGGCGGCGGCCAGCTCATCGACTCCGGGTCGCACCTGCTCGACGCGCTCCTCTGGACCACCGACTCGCGTGCCCGGGAGGTCGCAGCCGTCATAGACGACCGCGACCACGACGTGGACGTCAACTCCGCGCTCGCGGCCACGCTCGACGGCCGAAACGGGCCGATCACCGCCAGCATCGGGATCAGCGGCGACGGCACCGGCTTCGAGGAGTCGCTAGTGCTCTGGGGGACCGACGGCCACCTCCAGTACGGCGAGCAGGGTCTCGCTATCTTTGACGAGCCCGGCGCCGAACCCGAGACCCGGCAGTTCGACGCCGGTAGCTACCAGGAGCAGACGACGAAGAAAGTGCTCGCGTTCCTCGACGCCGCCGCCGGCGAGCGCGAGAACCCGGTCCCGCCGGAGTTCGGCCTGCGCGTCACGGCGCTGACCGAAGGTGCGTACCGCGCCCGCGAGTCCGGCGAGACGGTCGACGTGACCCGGCTCGTCGCGGACGCTCGTGAGGAGTACGGAGAGTAACGGCGAGGGGTGTAATTTCTTCTGGCGCGCGCTGTCGCGCGCTTTCATGCGCGCGATGTAGCCGTGCGAGGGATGAGCGATGGAGCGAAGCGACTGAGTGAATCGGCTGGGGAGGCGTGTGGCCGTCTGCTGTGGCGTGCGGTGCGATGCTGTTCCCTGGTGGACTGAAAGGGCGAGGCGGGCTCGCGTGCAGTTCAGTCGTCTGCGCGGGCACTATCCGCGCGGGCGGTGCGGAGAGCGCGGATATCCCGCGCAGCGACCGCGAGCGCGCCGAGGGCTTTCAACTCTCTGCGTATCCTGCGGTTGCTGTCCCAAACACTCTTAGCGAGCGCACCGAGGGCTTTCAACACTCACTGTTCCTCGCGGTAGCGGATACTACGACTGCTAGTGAGTGCGCCGAGGGCTGTCAACGCTTAGTCCATCCGACGGCAGCAGCCGATCCGACAACTAGTGAGCGCGAAATACCTGATCAGAACCCGCCCAGATCACCGACGTCGTCCATCGTCTCACCGAGTTCCTCGCGTTTCGCCACCGCGCCGTCGCCGTCGAGCGAGAGCGCGCCTTCGACGGCTTCCATCGCGCCCTCGATCGGATCGTGGGTCTCGACGTAGGCGGCCAGCGCGAACGCCTGGTCGGAGACGCCCGCGAGTTCGACGGCCTCGGTCCGGGGTAGTTCCCCGGCGAGCCAGTCGCGGACGATATCCCGGCCCATCGGGCCGACCGGGGAGACCGACTCGCCGAACAGGTGCAGCGCCTTCGCGCCGTCGGTGGGCGCGATGCCGGCGACGCGGGCGCTCGCGCCGACGCTCTTGCCCTCGGCGTAGGCATCGACGAGCGTCGCAGCCTCCGCCGGATCACACGGCAGCGCGTCGGCGAACGGCTCCAGTCGCTCGGCGAGCGGGTCTGCCGTCCGGTCGACCGTCGCCACTCCCGAGTCGTGCTGCTCGTCGACCACCTCGATCCCCGCTGCGATGTCCGCCAGCCCCATTGCACGCGATTTCATTCCTCTCCGGTTTAACTGTTGGTGGTTCTACACCAACGGGGCAGTCGATCTGCTGGTCGGTCGACGCCCCCGTCGGACGGTCGAGCCACTTCTTCGGCCGATCGATCCGGTGACGGCAGATACTTGCCGCTGGCCGTGGGGAACGTGACCATGGCTGACACCCTCCGATACGGAGTCGTCGGTTGCGCGGGGATCGGCAACGCACACGCCGAGGCGGTCCGCGACGCTGACGGAGCGACACTGGTCGCCTGCGCCGACCTCGACGCCGAGGCCGCCGAGGCGTTCGCCGACGAACACGACGTGGCCGAGACGTACGAGGATCCAGCGACGATGGTCGCAGACGGCGATATCGACGCCGTTAGCGTCTGCACGCCAAGCGGGACCCACGCCGACGTGACGACGTCCGTCGCCGAGGCGGGGGCACACGTCCTCTGCGAGAAGCCGCTGGACGTGACCGCCGACCGCCTCGATCGGATGATCGAGGCCTGCGACGACGCGGGCGTCACGCTCGCCGGGGTCTTCCAGCGGCGCTTCGACCCGGACCTCCGCCGGGCGAAGCGAGCCGCCGACGACGGCGAGATCGGCCGACCCGTGTTGGCCGACACACACGTCAAGTGGTTCCGACCGCAGTTCTACTACGACGACGCCGAGTGGCGCGGCACCCGCGAGATGGACGGCGGCGCGTTCATGAACCAGGGGATCCACTCCCTCGACGCGCTTCAGTGGATCATGGGCGGCGTCGAGTCCGTCCAGGCCGAGATGGACGCGCTCGACCGCGACCTGGAGTGTGAGGACACCGGTGCGCTCGTCCTGCGCTTCGAGAACGGCGCCATCGGCACCGTCGCGGTCACCACGGCCACCAAGGGCGGCAGCGACCGCACCGAGATCAACGGCACCGAGGGAACCGTCGTGCTCGAGGAAACCGAGATCACCGACTTCAGCGTCGGCACCGGCGAGGAGTCCCGCTGGCACGCCGAGACGGAGGACCGCGAGTTCGAGGGCGACCCCCACGACGCCGGCGTCGGCCACGACGGCGTCGTCCAGGACTTCGTGACGGCGGTCCGCGAGGGCCGCGAACCCGAGGTCCCCGGTCGAGAGGCCCGCACCGCCGTCGACATCATCCTCGCGGCCTATCGGTCGTCCGAGACCGGTGAGCGCGTCCGGCTGGACGAGGTTCGCGCAGACGAGTGAGCCTGCGAACCGAGGTAGCAGCCGTCCGAGGCTGAACCGTTCGTCTCGCTCCGCGTCGCACTCGCGAGATGGCCGTCGCGCCGCCGACTCGCCGTACCACCTACCGGTAACCGGTCGGTGGATCGGCCGCGATAGCCCCGGAGAACCGGCGCGACCGCACGGCTTATTAACCCCTCTCCGGTCGAAGCGTCGCATATGAGCACGACAGTCACTGCGTGCCCGGAATGTGAAGGGCAACTGCGGAGCGACGACAGCGAAACGGTCTGTGCGAACTGCGGCCTCGTGGTCGCCGAGGACAACATCGACCACGGCCCCGAGTGGCGCTCGTTCGAAGACGACGACACCAATCGCGAACGTACCGGTGCACCGCTGACCCGCTCCCGTCACGACCGCGGCCTCTCGACCGAAATCGGCAGATCGACCCGTCTCAAGGGGCGCAAGCGCCGGCGGATGGCGCGGCTCCGCCGCCAGCACAACCGTACCAAGATCGGCTCGAAGGCCGAACGCAACCAGGTGTACGGTTTCACCGAGATCCGCCGGCTCGTCGGCGCGCTTGGGCTCTCGGACCACATCCGCGACCGCTCGTGCGTCCTCTTCGAGTCCGCGCAGGACGAGGACCTCCTGCGCGGGCGCTCGCTCGAAGGGTTCGCCGCCGCGACCGTCTACGCGACCTGCCGCACCGCGGACGTCTCCCGGACCGTCGACGAAGTCGTCGGCGAGGCCCGCGCGTCGAAGGCGGAACTCTCAGCCGCGTACGACGCGCTCAACCGCGAACTCGGCCTCCCCACGGGCCCCATCGACCCCGCGGAGTACCTCGCCCGGTTCGCCAGCGACCTCGACCTGCCGCAGGACGTCGAGGGCCGCGCCCGCGAACTCGCCGAGCAAGTCCGCGGGAGCGGCCACGTCACCGGCCGCAACCCCGCCGGCGTGGCCGCCGGCTGTCTCTACACCGCTGCCGACGAGCGCTCCTATCCGCTCACTCAGCAGGAGGCCGCCGACGCCGCCGACGTGACGCCGGTCACGCTCAGGGCCACCTATCAGGCACTGACCGAAAGCGGGGACTGAGCCCGACTTCTCGTCCGTCTCGACCTATCAGCTCCCTGTGTGAAATGTAGTTCTGAAAACAATTATCGGCCGGCCGGGAGACTCTCCGTTCGTGTTCGGGCTCTCCGATTACACGGGGCTTGGCCACCCCGACGGGGTGGGAAGGTGGGACACACCATCGATCGTTCTTTACCGGGTGTCTGTCAACGGAGTGTCGAGATGGATATAACTACAAATGGGGATGAGGCGGGCAGTGGCAACACCGTCGACGCGGGCGATCGAGTCCACATTCCGGCCGCTGTCGGCTTCGCCGGCCCCGCATCACCCACGGCTACGCCACTGGACCTGCGTACTGGCAGGCCCGCTTGACCGTCTCCGCCAGTTCGGCGAACGCCGCGGTCGCGGCGGCGTCGGGTGCGTGCTCGCCGACTGGAATACCGGCGGCTTGCGCCTCGGCGACGGCGTCGGATTCGGGAACTGCGGTCACCGGCCCGCCGAGTTCGCGGGCCACGAGATCAGTCGGAGACGCCTCGCTCGCCCGGTTCAGGGCGATGGCAGCCAGCCCGGCGTCGAGTTCGCGGGCGAGCGCTCTCGCCCGGACGGCGTCGCCCAGCGCCGACGGGTCCGGTTCGGTCACGAGGACGCACGCGTCGGCCGTGAGCAGCCCGAGTCCCACGTCGCCGCACATCCCCGCCGGGCAGTCCACGACGACGCGGCCGTACTCGTCTCTGACGCGCTCGACGGTCTCGACCAGTGCCGTGGGATCACAGGCCCGCGCGCCCGCCAGCGACCGGCCGCAGGGCAGCAGCGCGACTGGACCACCTTCCCGGACGGCTTCGGTCGGGTCCGCCCGGCCGGCCAGCACGTCGTGCAGGTCCGGGCCGCGGTCCGCTGGCAGGTCCGCCATCGCGAGGTCGGCGTCGACGACGACGCCGTCGAGGTGCGCCCCGAGGTTGTATGCGACCGTCGACTTGCCGACGCCGCCTTTCCCCCCAACGACCGCCAGAATCATCGCTCGACCGCATCGCCGCTCGCGTCTGTCGCTCGCCGCTTCCCGTTACGCTGGACGGAACCGTCCTCATCGCACCGAACCAGCAACTCGTCCACCCGCTGGCGCACCTGCTGGAGCGCTCGCCGATCGGTCGTTTGCGCCGCAGCGAGCGGTCGATCGGCCCCTTGACGGCCCGAATTTACTGTTCGTTCCCGCTCGGCTGCGTCGAGACGCGCTTCCACGTCCCGGAGCCACGTCCGGATGTCGCTCGGGACGAGCAACGCTTCGGCGCCGGCAGGACGCTCCGTTCTGCCGGCGTCCCCGAGCGGCTGTCCGCGGGAGTCCGTTCTCGCGCCCGCTCGAGTCTGTTCGGGGGTTTCGTCGCGGGCCTCGGCCGTTCCACCTGAAGCGTGGCTGTCCGGATCCCCCGCTGTCGTCTCATTTGTCGGTCCATATCGCCCGTCATCCGGGGCGGGAACCGGGACGCCGTCACGCGGGACGACCGGGTCACCGAGCGCACGGACGACGCCGGCGGGCGTCTGGTCCACCGCGGGCACGGGACTCGCTCGGGATCTCTCGCCGGCGTCCGCTCCATCGGCCTCCGCGACGGGTTCGGTCGAGACCACTTCCGCGGGCGGCTCTTCGGGCGGGGCGGGACTCGCGTAGCCGACCGTCAATCGACCGTCTGCGGGTACTTCACCCGTGAAAACGCCGTCGTCCCACCCGGCGGCGGGCTGACCGCGGTGCCGCGGCGGCCAGACGGGGCCGTCGAGGCGGTTCTCGACCCGCACCCGACACGGCCGCTCGGCCGCGACGACGAGTCCGACCAGCGTCACCCCCTCGCTCCGTTCGAGACTCCAGTCCAGCGTGACCATGTGCGGCGGTGGTCGCCCGTTCCGACTTAAATTCGCGGACGGGGGACGCCAGTCGACCGTCGCGACCGCCGTTCAGACTCGGACGATCGGCGCGTCGAACCACTCGGCCGCGGCCCCGACCGACTCGAAGCGATCACAGGCGAGCACGACCGGTGCGCGCAGCGCGGCCACGCGACCGACCGCCAGCGCGGCGGTCACGTCGTCGACCTCGAACGGGTCGTCGCTCCCGTCGGTGGGCGCCTCCGGCACTTCCGCGACGGCCGCCTCGTACTCCTCGCGGATCCGCCCGACGAGGTGGGCGCGGGCGCTCCGTTCGAGGTTGGCCCGCCGGTCTTCGAGGCGGCGGCGTCGCTCCCGGGCGTCGCGACTCTCGCGGGCCTGCCGCTCGGCCCGCTCCAGCGCTTCCCGTGCGGCAGCCCGCTCGGTCTCGTACTCCGAGAGTTCGCGGGTCGCCTCGGCCAGTTCGGCCTCCAGATCGCTCACGTCCCGTCCGGCTTCACGGCCGGCCTGAACCCGCCCCCGAAGCGCGGCGACCCGCTCGCGGATCCGGTCGACTGCGGCGTCGGTTCCTGCGAGGCGTTCGCGCGGGCTCTGTACGTCGGGCGACGACGGGACCGTCAGCTCCGATAACTGCTCGCGAACGCTCGCGAGTTCGTCGTCCTGCGGCGCCTCGCCGCCCCGCGACCGGGCCGCAGCCGCCAGCGCCGTTCGGACCCGGAGTGTCATCGACGGCTGCAGGCACCCGACGTGGTCGTGGACACGCCGCGGCGACGGGCACTCTACCCGAAGTGTCTCCTCGTCCGATGACTCTTCGTCGACCGTACCCTCGCCGCGGATCACGGTCACGAGTCGCTCGGGATCGATGTCACGGTCGCGCAGATCCGCCGTGCGACGCTCTCCGTCGCCGAACCCGACGACCGGTCTCCCCCCGGCGCTCATAGCTCGGCGTCGCGCATCCGCTCCGGCGACGGGTGATCGGTCCCGTCGGCGAAGGTCGCGTATGGGAGCGCGGGTTCCTCACGCTGTTCGTAGGCCGCCGCCGCTTCCCGTATGGACCCGTCGAGCGCCTCGAACTCGTTGAACGGTCGCGTCTGTTCGATCTGTACGTCTCCCCCGTGTTTCTCGCGGAGCCGCAGCGCCTGGAACGCCGCGAACTCCGTCTCGGCGAGCAGCGCGACGCGCCCGAACCGCCGGACCACGATCTCCTCGTGTGTCCGACAGACGTTCCGGAGCGTCCCCCGCGCCCCCCGTGAATAGGCCACCACCAGTAGCACGCCCGGCGAGTGCGCTCCCGGCCGAGATAAAAGTGTCGCTCGGAAGTAACGACTGGCGTCAGTGGCTCACTGCAGGAGGTGGCGCTTGCGGATTTCGGGTTCGTCGGCACCGAGTTCGACGACGGCGTCGAACAGCGAGGCGATGCCGTCGACGGTCGTCCGGTCGTGCGCGCTCGGGTCGATGTGGAAGTGCGCCCGCGCGTCGGCGGCGTAGAGCTGGCCGGTGATCGCGTGGAGGAACTCGTAGGCCGTCTCCGTCTCGACGTACTGGAGCATCGCCGTCAGCGAGTCGACGCAGACGACCGGCGGCTGCTCCCACTTCGAGAGCAACTCGCCGATGGCGATCCCCAGCCCGGTCAGGTCGCTCGGCGAGGAGACGTGCTCGACGGTGACGCCCTCGGGTTTCGAGCCGGACGACTCGCCGACGACGATGACCGTCGCGTCACCCGGCTGCTCGTCGGTCGCGCCGGCCCACCGGTCGAGACAATCGTTCGCGTCCCCGCGGAAGGTCACCCACAGGACGTTCGCCGCGCCGGGATCGGAGGGGACCAACAGGTCGGTACAGGCCTCGTCTTCCCCGCCGGTCATCGACGGCGCACACAGCAGCACGTTCCGAGCGTCGGCCAACTCGGTGCTCAGGTCGGTCATCACTGATTGGAAAGTTCACTCAGTATAGCCGCGGCGCGACCAAAGTCCTTCCGCTCGGTCGGTGCGGTCGATCCTCCGGCCGGCCGCTACGGCCGCTCGTACCGTTCGACGGTGAACTCTCCGGGACTGTCGACCAGTTCGCGAACTCGCTCGCGAGCGCCCTGGGGCGACCCCGCGAGGACGACCGTGCCGTCGACCCGCTTGCCGCTCCCGCACTGACTCTCTTTGCCGGCGCCGGTGGCTGCATCCCCGTCCGACTCCGTGCTGCAGGCCCGGTACGCGGCGAGTTCTCCGTCGAACTCCGTCGCGTAGGTCCGGAGCGTGCCGCGGACTTCCCGCTCTAGCTCCGCCAGATCGATCTCGCCGTCTTCGAAGTCACCGAGCGCGTCCTCGACGTTTCGCAGGGCGGAGATCCGGTCCATCGTCCGATCAGGTCGTGCGCAGGTGGTCGGTCTGGGGCTCGTACACCTCGCCTTTCTGCTTGAGCTTCTCGATCTCGTGTTCGGCTTTCGTCTCGTCCATTCCGACCTCCTCGGCGCGGTCGATGACGACGTCGACCGGTGCCCCCTCGTCGTACTCGTCCTCCAAGTCCTCGATGAGCGTCTTGAGGTTCTTGATCCGGTCGCGCTGGCTCTTGGTCGTCCCGGCCTCGATCATGTCGGCGTCGAACTCGCCCGTCTCCGGGTCGACGCCCACGTCCTCCATGCACGAGCGGACGATGTCGATGACCCGCGCCGCGTCCTCCTCGGTCACCTTGTCCGACAGCCGGACCCGCGCCGAGGCCTCGGCCAGCCGCACCGTCGCCTCCAGCTTCCGCGCCGTGACCGGCACCGCCGCGTCCTCGTCGGCGCCCTGGGTCCGCAGGTCGACGTAGAAGTCCTCGATCTCCTCGCGGGCCGCGTCGGTCATCGTCGGGTAGCAGTTGCGCTTCGCGTAGGCGATGTACTTGCGCAGCAGCTCGGGCTCGATGGTCGGCGCGACGTCGTCGGTGACGTTCTCGACCTCCTCGTCGCTGAAGTTCGACGTGTTCGACTCCACGCGGTGGGTGTGCAACTCGCCCGCGTAGTTCGTCCGCAGGATGTGGTCGGCGAGGTTGCGGTCTTCCTCCTCGTTGGGCTGGTCGGTGACCGTGAAGATCAGGTCGAACCGCGAGATGAGCGCCGGTTCGAGGTCGATCTGCTCGCTGATCGGCTCGTACTGGTCGAACCGGCCGTACTTGGGATTGGCCGCGCCGAGCAGCGAACACCGCGATTTGAGCGTCGCGTTGATGCCGGCCTTCGAGACGCTGATCTCCTGCTGTTCGAGCGCCTGGTGCATCGCCGAGCGGTCGTCGGCGGCCATCTTGTCCAGTTCGTCGACCGCTGCGATGCCCTGATCGGCGAGAACCAGCGCGCCCGCTTCGAGCGTCCACTGCTGGCCGTCGCCGAAGTCGTCGCGGACGGCTGCGGCGGTGAGACCGGCCGACGAGGAGCCCTTCCCCGAGGTATATACCGAGCGCGGCGCGATGTTCTGGATATATGACAACATCTGCGATTTGCCAGTCCCAGGGTCTCCTATCAGCAACATATGGAGGTCTCCACGTATCCGGGATTCGTCAGGAAGGTGCTTGGTGACCCCCGAGAACAGCTGGAGGATCATCGAGAGCTTCTCGCGCTCGTAGCCGTAGATGGAGGGCGCGATGGCGCCGACCATCTGGTCGTAGATGCCCTCTTCCTCGGAGAGGTCGATGATCTCGTTTTTGTCCTCCTCGGTGATGTCCATCTCCTCGAACTGCTCGTCCTCGATCTCGACCGAGAAGCCGTCCATGTAGGTGTCGAACATGGGCGACTGGTCCTGGTCGCTGCCCTGCTGGTCGAGTTTGAGGACGCCGGAGACGCGGACGTGGTCGCCCGCGGTCACTTCGCCGGTGATGTCGTCCTCGATGTTGACGTCGATGTTCTGGGGCGTCTCGCCGCCGCGTAGCCCCTCGGGGGACTCCTGAACCCGGATCTTCTGGGCGTCGATGAACTCCGACTGGTCGAAGTTGATGCGGAACGGCCCTTGCCGCTCGCAGCCCTGGCACTCGTGGGGCTCCTGGAAATCGCCGGTCTGCTGGGGAATGCGGGTGAGCGTGCCGCAACGCTGGCATTCGAAGGCGGCCTGCGTGATTTTCGGCTTGACGTCGGTGGCCTTCCGGACGATGCCCTGGACGGAGATGAGCTGACCGCGGTGGTCGGCGCGGAGCTCCCGGATGTCCGTCGAGTCGGGGAGGTTGTGGATGCGGACGTGGGCCTGCCCGAGTTTCACGTCGACGGGCAGATCGTAGAGGCGCAGCGCTTCCTCGGCGTACTCCCGGAGTTCCTCGGGGTGGTTGCGCACGTCGTCGGCGAGGTCGGGATCGAAGCGGTAGATGTCCTGCCAGTCGAGGTAGAGAGATTTCTGCTCGGTCGGGTACTTCTGGGCGAGATCGCCGATCTCGTCGCGGTAGTAGTCCCGATAGAGGTCCTCGAAGGCGTCGATCAGTTCGGTGTTCTCCGCGCGCGCCATTGGGTGAACCCAGTTTAGCCCTCCCTCGGATAAGAAGGTTCGCAAACCGGGGCGAAAGTGAAACGCCCGACGACGTGGCGATCGGCCGGGCTATCGGGGATATCGGATACACGCCGTTCGGCGGTCACCAGCTCACGTCGTACGTACAGCGGTCGGCGTCGTCGCTGCAGGCACCGACCTCACAGACGCAGACGAACCCGTCGGCGTGGGCGACGGCGACGCCCTCGATGATACCGCGATCGAACGGACAGGGATAGGGCGTATCACACTCGATTCGGCCGTCTTCGTCGCCGATCTGTCGGAAGGAGTACCCCCCGGCGTCGCCGCGGTGACGGTCGCGATACACCTCGTCCAGCGCCGCGAGCGCGGCCGGCACTGACTCGAGGTCGTCGGGGTACTCGACCGCCCGGGCGATCCGCTGGCCGAGCGCGTGGACCGCCTGGTCGCCCGCGACGTCGCGGATCGCCTCGATGGCCTCGACGCACGCGCCGAGCGAATACCACTCACACACGTTGGGAGATGCCATGTCGCGATCCCGGAGCGCGTTCTCGGCCGCCTCCCGGCACTCGGCGGAGAACTTCTCGACGCCGTCGGCGACTGCCACGACGATCTCACCGGTCACTTCCGCCTCCGCGACCGGGCTCTCGCCGGGGACCGAACTCATACCGGTGCCTACGGCCGCTCGCGTAAAATCCCTCCTGCCAAACCAGTTAGGAACGCCGACGTTCCGAAAGGAGAGATATCGAAGGGGTACGGTCGCCCTCGCTGTCCGCCCCGTGGCCGAGTGCCCATCGGCCACCTGAATCTGGGACGCGAACCGGCTTGACCGTCCGTCCTCAGTACTGTGGCCGTTTATACCGGTCGCTACCGGTGCTGGTCGAGTAGAGCGACGGCGAGAAGATGGGACCGCTCGGATTTGAACCGAGGTTATCGGCACCCAAGGCCGAAAGGATACCAAGCTACCCCACGGTCCCGCGAGAAGACGTTGCGGTGGGACCGATGAAAGCGTTTCGTTGCGCGACGGCCGCTGGCGAGGGCCGCCGATCGTCTCACACGCCCCAGAAGAAGGCGATCCCGAGGGTCGTGACGCCGGCGAACAGCAGCTGGAGCGGGCCACCGACGCGGAGGTAGTCGGTGAAGCGGTAGCCACCGGGGCCGTAGACGAAGAGGTTCGTCTGGTAGCCGACGGGGGTCATGAAGGCCGTCGAGGCGGCGAAGGTGACCGCGAGGATAAAGGAGAACGCGTTGGCGCCGAGCTGCTGGGCGGCCTCGACGGCGACGGGGATCATGAGCACGACGCTGGCGTTGTTGCTGATGATGTTCGTAAGCAGGGCGGTGACGAGATAGAGCACGGCGACCACGCCCAGCGGCGGGAGGACGGCGGCCGAGCCGACGACGAGGTCGGCCACGAGGTCGGCGCCCCCGGTGTTCTCCAGAGCGATGCCAAGCGGGATGACGCCGGCGAGCAGGAAGACTACGTCCCACTGGACGGCGTCGTAGATCTCGGTGGGCTTCAGACAGCCGGTGAGGACCATCAGGAGCGCGCCGGTGAGCGCGGCGACGACGATGGGGAGCACGCCGACGGCGGCGATCCCGACGACGCCGGCGACGACGCCGATGGCGACGGGGATCTTCGAGCTGCGGTAGTCCGGGCGGTCGATCTCCTGGGCGACGATGAAGTCGCGGTTGACGTTGAGGCGCTCGATGCTCTCGGGCGGCCCCTGAATGAGGAGGGTGTCGCCGACGCGCAACTGCACGTCGTCCATGCGCTGGCGGAACAGCTCTTGACCGCGCCGGAGCGCGAGGACGGTCGCGTCGTAGCGCTGGCGGAAGTTCGTCGTCGCCAGGGTCTCGCCGACGAGGTTCGAGCCCGGCGCGATCACGACTTCGACGAGGTTGTCGCGTTCGTTGGGCACTTCCAGTTCGTCCTCGTCGACCTCGACCTCGGGAAGGAGGTCCAGCCCCTCGGAATCGGAGAGTTCGACGAGCGTGTCGCGGTCGGTCCGCACGGCGAACACGTCGCCGGCCTGGATCGTCTTCGGGTCCAGCGGTTCGGTGAACGCGCGATCGCCGCGGATCAGCTGGACGAGGTCGATGTCGAAGTCGGTCTCGCGGAGGGCGTCCCTGACGGTCTCGCCGACCAGCGGCGAGTCCTCGCGGACGACGACCTCAGTGAGGTATTCGCCCATCTCGAACTCCGCGGTGAGGTCCTCGGCGAAGGGAATCCGCGCGGGCGTGAGCAGGCGACCGACTGTCAGCAGGTAGACGGTCCCGACGATCGAGACGACGATCCCCAGCTGCGTGAACTCGAACATCGTGAACGTGCGGCCGATGAGCCGGCCCGAGAGCTCCGAGGCGAGGATGTTCGTCGACGTCCCGATGAGCGTCAGCATGCCGCCGAACATCGAGGCGTACGACAGCGGGATGAGCAGTTTCGACGGCGAGGTCTTGCCTTCGTGGGCGAGATCGGTGACCATCGGCAGGAGGATAGCCACGGCGGCGGTGTTGTTGATGAATCCCGAGATCGGGCTGACGAGGCCGATGATCGCCCCGAGCTGGCGGCCCTCGCTCTCGCGGGTGAACCCGGCGATCTTCGAACCGAGGATCTGGATGACGCCGGTCCGCTGGACGCCCTCCGAGAGGATGAACATCGCGAGGACCGTCAGCGTCGCCGAACTGGCGAACCCGGAGAGGCCGTTGTCGGTGGCTGACAGGCCCGCCTCGGGGTCGCTCAGGACGACCAGCGGCTCGGCGAGCAGGCCCCAGTCGGCGGCCAGCGCCGACAGCGGTTCGGCGACGAGCAGGGCGATGAGGATGCCGATGGCCGTGATGTCGACGGGCACCGGCTCGGTGGCGAACAGGACCAGCGCGGCGAGGATGACGAGGAAGACGAACGCCGCACCCGCGGAGATCCCGAATGGCACGTCCGACGGAACTCGCGGCGGTGGGAAAAAAGTCACCATCGCCGCGGTCGGCCTATCTCGGCCGGATCGAGAAACGCCGGGGGAGCCGACCGACGGCGGACGGCTCGATGACCTTCCGTCCGGTTACGGCGGCCGAACCGGCCGGTCCGAGCGCCGTCGCCGCCGTGTTGCGGGCGTGCCAGGCGTAGGTCCGGACGAACTCGACGGGCGTCGTGACGGTCCCCTGCGCCGTCGCGTCGCCGGCGTGGATCCCGTCGAGCACGTCCGAAACTGTCATCGTCGTCCAGTCGACGCCCGCCGGGAGTTCGACGCTGGTGAACGCTCGCCCGATCAGGTCGGGCGTGTGCGCATCGCTCCCGCCGACGGCGGCGTGTCCCGTTCTCGCCGCGAACCGGCGGGCGTGGCGGTTCTGCGCACCGGTGACGGCAACCGCGTTCAGCGTCTCGACGGCGTCCAGATCGCAGCCGGCCAGCGTCTCTCGTCGGACGCCGTGGCGGCTGATCTGGAAGGGGTGGGGAACGATGGCTACGCCGCCGACGTCTCGGACCAGTTCGACGGTCGTCGCGAACGGAAGTCCCGGATCGGGCGCCTTCGACACGCCGAGCGCGAGGAGGTGGCCGTCGGCGGTCGATACCTCGACGCCGGGGACGACGAGGAGGTCCGTCCCCTCGGCGGCGGTGACGGCTCGCCGGGCGCCGTCGACGGCGTCGTGGTCGGTGACAGCGATCGCGTCGAGGCCGGCGGCGACGGCGGCGTCGACGACGGCGTCGGGAGCGGCAGAACAGTCGTGAGAAGCGTCGGTGTGGACGTGCGCGTCCAGGGTGATCGTTCGGGCCGGGTCCGACCCGCTCGCGGCGGTCATTGGTTCGTGCATGTCGCCGACCGGCATAACTGACGCGGTGAGTTCTTTGCGGTGAGAATCGGTCTGGCCGATGCCGTCGACGACAGTTTGTACTCCCCGGAGTCGTGTCCGCCGTGACCACGACCGATTACCGCTCGTCGTCGCGGAGTTCCATCGTCGCGACGATCTCGTATGGGTCGTGGCCCTTCCGGATGCCGTCGAGCAGGAGGAACGCGTCGTCGGGCGAGAGGAAGTGGGAGGTGACCGCCCGGCCGAGCGGCGTCGGCTCGAGCCCGTCGATGAACTCGTACTCCAGCAACTTGCCGAGGGCGTGCTTCGTGGGCACCTCGCCGATCATCCGGTCGTTGAGCCGCTTTGCGTGCTTGCCGCCGACGGTGACGTTGGCGAGCGTCTCCTCGACGGCCGCGCCCTCGTCGTAGCGGGTGATCACGGGGTCCATTTCGCCCTTGAGGAGCTTGAACGCCACCTCGTCCTCGCTCATCTCCTGGCTGTTGTGGTAGTGACCGTCGGGCTCGACGAGGACGTAGACGGTCCCCTTGTCGTGGTAGTCCGGCCGGCCGGCGCGGCCGAGCATCTGGTGGAACTCCTGAACGGTGAGCCACTCGATGCCCATCGCCAGCGAGTCGAAGATCACCTGCGAGGCCGGGAAGTCGACCCCCGCCGCCAGCGCCGCCGTCGTGACGACCGCGGCGAGATCCTGGTCGGCGAACATCCGCTCGACTTTCTTCCGGCGGCCGTGGTCCAGCCCCGCGTGGTACGGCGCGGAGTCGTACTCGAGTTTTCGCGAGATCTCGTGGCAGCGCCGCCGGGAGTTGGTGAAGATGATGGTCTGGCCGCGGTAGCCCTTCGACGATTTCGTGTCGAACGCCCGGCGGACGAGCTTGTTCTCGATCCGAGCCTTCTCGCGGCCGTCCGCGAAGGTGACGTGGCGCTCGATGGGGACCGGTCGCTCCTCGAACTCGATGAGCTGGGCGCGGAGCTTGCGGGCCAACTCCTCCGGGTTGCCGACGGTCGCCGACAGGTAGATCCACTGGGTGCCGTCTGTGCTGTGGTTGTCCGACAGCTCCCCGCAGTAGTGCTTCAGCCGGGAGATGAGGCCGTCGAGGCGGTGGCCGCGCTCGTCCTCGCCGAGGGTGTGGACCTCGTCGATGACGACCGTCCCGATGTTACCGAGGTCCTTCCCGGTCCGCAGCGCGTGGTCGATGCCCTCGTAGGTCCCGACGATGACGTCGGCGCCGGGGTCGAAGCGGCCGCCGCCGTCGTTGATGCGACTGGCGCCGACGCGCAGCGACACGTCGACCATGTCGCCGTAGCGCTCCTCGAAGGACTCGTGTTTCTGGTTGGCCAGCGCGACGAGCGGGACGAGGAAGAGCATCTTCCCCCTCCCGTTGAGCACGCGGTCGATGCCGGCCATCTCGCCGACGAGCGTCTTCCCGGTCGCCGTCGCGGACACGACCAGCTGGTCCTGTCCGTCGGTCGCGCCGTTCTCGACGGCGAGGCTCTGGACGGGCAGCAGCGTGTCGAACCGGGATTCGAGATGCTGTTGCATCCCGGGGTGGAGGTTCAACGAGTCGACGGGGACGGGGTCGACCTCGTCGACGGTCGCCGAGATCTCGTCGAACTTCGTCAGGTCGGGGTCGAGTTCGCCCTTCAGGAGATTGGAGACGCGTTCGAGGTCCTGCACGTCGAGCAGGAGGTCGTAGAGCCGTTCGCGCGCGCCGCTGGTGAGTTCGCCCTTGTAGGCGAGTTCGCGATCGAGTTCGGCCTTCGCGCAGTCCGGACAGATGTACTCGCCGTCGGCCTCGATGGCCGTCTCCGACGTGATGGGGGAGTACTGTCCCTCGCTGGCGCAGAACCGGCAGGTCCGGACCGCCTTCGCGTCCAGCTGGTAGGCGTCGAGGAGGTCGAGGATCCGCTGGCGGGTCCCGGTGGAGGTCTGCTCGGAGATGCGGATCCGCGAGGCCGAGCGGGCGAGTTCGAGAAACAGGTCGGGCGGGCGCGGTTCTTCGCTGGACCCCTGTTTCACGCGGAGCCGGGCCGGTCGCGGCCCGGCGTCGGTCTCCTTGAGTTCCAGTATCGCGTGGAGGCGCCGCTGTCCGTCCTTGACGACGGCGACCCGCACGTCGTCGCCGTACTCGTGGAGGAACAGCGTTCCGACCTCGCCGACCTGCTGAGACACACTCCTCCCTCCGCCATCGAGGTATATCAGCGATTCGGACCGTCGTGCGGGGCGATACCACGCGACGCTCCCGGCGGTGGTTCGGCGATCCCCTCGGCGAGCCCTGCGGCGACCCGCCACACTTTGGTCGCCGGCATCCTCAATTCGACCATGGACATCGTCGTCACGGGCGGCCGCGGGGAGTCGGGCCGCTGGGTCCTCGACCGTCTCGCGGCCGACCACGCCGTCACCTGCCTCGACCGGGACCACCCCGGCGCGGCGGGCCACCCCGACGTGGCGTATCGCGCCGTCGACCTGACCGACACGGGGAGCGTCTTCGACACGCTGACCGCGCTCGACCCCGACGCGGTCGTCCACTGGGCGGCCATCCCCGTCGCCGACACCCACCCCGGCGTCGACGTCTACCGCAACAACACGCTGGCGGCCCACAGCGTCCTGAGCGCCGTCGGCCGGATCGGCGCTCGGGTCGTTCAGGCCTCCTCGGACGGCGCCTACGGCTTCTTCTTCGCCGAGCAGACGCCGGTCCCGGACGAACTGCCGATCACCGAGTCCCACGCACTCCGGCCGGAGGACGACTACGGGCTCTCGAAGGTCGTCACCGAGGAGATCGGGAAGACGATCGCCCGCCGCGACGGCGTCTCCGTGGCGTCGATCCGGCCCTCGTGGATCCAGACGCCCGGCGAGTACCCCTGTCGAGCGGAGGGCTACGTCGAGGACCTGAGCGCCGGTGCCGGCAACTACTGGTCCTACGTGGACGCCCGCGACGTGGCGGACATGGTCGCCGCGGCGCTCGTCGCCGACTTCGACGGTCACGAGGCGTTCAACTGCGTCGGCCCCGACAACGCGATGGGCAGCCCGCTGGCCGAGTTGATGGAGGAGTACTACGGCGCCGTCCCCGACGACTGCACGGTCGAGGGCGACGCCAGCGCCTACTCGACGGCGAAGGCCGAGCGACTGCTCGACTGGAAGCCGACCCGGTCGTGGCGCGACGCTGCGGACGCCGACGTGCCGGTTCCGGACGTCTGAGAACTCTCGTCAGTCGAACGCTTCGGGTTCGTCGTGCTGGACCGACCAGCCCTGGTTGATGCCGCAGGCTTCCCGCTCGGTGTACTCGATCTCGGTGTCGGGGCCGATCCGCGACCCCCCGTCGACGGCCTCGACGACCAGCGGTACGTCCATCTGGCTGCCGCAGCAGCCCACGTCGGTGAACTCGTCCCACTCGTCGCCAACCTCGGCGCTGTCGTGGACCTTCTTGAGGTAGGTCATGTAGTAGTCCGAGCGGATCCGCTTGCGCCCGTGGGTCCCGATGTCCGCCGGAAAGGAGAGCTCGATCCGGGTGGCCAGCGCGTCCGTCTCGTCGGCCTGTTCCTGACTGCTCATGCCTCCCAGTTCGAGGCCGAGCAGTATGGGACTTCCGGGGACGTGTGGTAGAGCGACTACTGAACGGGCCGAGAGATTGCAGCGGCGACCCGCGTACAGATCGATCGGAAAGAGCGTGAAAGCCCCGGCGCGTTCGACTCGGGCGCCTCGCTGTGCGCTTCGCTCGGTCCAGTGCTTGTTCCGAGAGAGCTTGCTCTCTCGGCGTTCGCCTCACCTCGTTCGGCTCACCGTCGTCGTCCGTCGTCGAACGCGCCGCCCCTTTCATTCCCGCCCGTGTCGGCTGGTCGGCCGATCTATGCGGGTGGGAATGAAAGGGGCCGCTCTCTCGGCTCCCGGGGCTCGCTGCGCTCCTCGGGCTCCGCCCTGCGGTGCTTACATCGCCCGGGTTCGCCGAGAGAGCGGGGGCTTTCACGCTGTTCTGCGGTGTTGTTCAGTTCCAGTTCCACGCTCGCACCTCGATCATTTCTCGTCGTCGACCAGTTCGATCGAGTCGTCGCCGGTCGGCACGGCACAGAGGAACGCGCCCTCCATGTCGGCCTCGTTGCGGTACCAGTGGACGGCGCCGGCGGGGATGTGCAGGGAGTCGCCGCCGCGGACGATGTGTTCCTCGCCGTCGATGCCGACGACGTACTCCCCCGCGAGGACGTACTGCTCGTGTTCGATCTCGTTGGTGTGTCTCGGTACCTCGGCCCCCGGTGCGAGGGTGAACCGACGGATCGCGAGGTTCGGCGCGCCGTGCTCCTCGCCGATCAGGACACCCTTCGAGAGGCCCTCGGCGGCGTCGACCTCCTCGTACTCGACGTCTTCGGCGCTCCGGATCAGCGGCGTTGCGGGGTCGGCGGTCGCGTCTGAGTCGCTCATGCGAGCGGCTACGACCGGGGGGACCATGACTGTAGTCCCGTCGCGGGATCGATAGAGAACCGTCCCCGCTCAGATGTCGGCGCGGTCGAACACGACGTCGAGCGATCGGGCCGTCTCGCGGGCGGCGGCCTCGTCGTCTAGCGCTTCCACGTCCTCGGAGAAGGGTTCGGCCATCACCGGGCCGTCGTAGCCCACCGCGTCGAGGTGGCCGAGGAACCCCTCGATGTCGATGACGCCGGTCTCGCCGGGCATCGCGCGCTCGGTGTCGACGTACTCGCCCATCGCCAGCCCCTCCGGCGCGTCGTTGACGTGCACGTCCACGATGTCGTCGGCGTCGAGCGGTTCGAGCGCGTCGGCCGACTCGCCGGCGGTGTGCCAGTGCCAGCTATCCAGCAGGAGGCCGACGTTCTCGCCGACGGCCGAGCAGAGGTCGAGCATCCCCTCGGCGGTCGAGACGAACTCGTACTCGTGGCCCTCGCGGATGGACACCGGGCCGAGGTACTCCAGTCCCAGGTCGATCCCGTGGTCGGCGAGGGTTTCGGCGACGGGTTCCAGCCGGTCGCGGTGGAACGCGAAGTTCTCGTCGAAGGGCCGCTCGTCGCTGAAGGACATGAGGTAAGTCGTGAACCGGGTGCAGCCGACGGCTGCGGCCGCCTCGGCGACCGCCGGGAGGTCGTCAAGGTCGGCCTCGTAGGATTCGGTGTCCCCGGTCACGTCGACGGGCAGATTCGCGCTGCCCGGCCGGAGGTCGTGGTCGTCGAGCACTGCGCGGTAGTCGTCGGGGCCGCGCTCCCCGAGAGCGGACAGGTCCGTCTGGATCGCGTCGAAGTCGTGTTCGGCGGCGAGCGCGGCCGTGTCCGGGAACGGCAGGTCGACGCCGACCTTTGCCGGCCCGAAGCTCGTGTACATGGATCGAGGGTCGGGGGCCGGGAGTTTATATTCCCCGCAGGGACCCCTGACTCGTCTCCGGCCACCCGCCGCTCCGAATTGCGCCCACACACGGGCTTAAGGTCGTCCCGGCACTATCTCCGGGTATGCGACGATTTCGACTCGGGAGCGCGTTCGGGATCCCGATAGACGTCGATCTCACCTTTCTCCTCGTGTTGCCGCTGTTCGCGTGGGCCATCGGGTCGCAGCTGGGCCGCTACGTGGGGATCGTCAACGAACTGTTCGGGGCGTCGATCCCCGTGGACGTTCTCACCACCTCGACGGAGCTGTCGCTCGGGCTGGGGCTGGTCGCGGCGCTGGGGCTGTTCGTCGGCGTCGTCCTCCACGAACTGGGCCACTCGCTGGTGGCGATGCGCTACGGCTTCCCCATCGGGTCGATCACGCTGTGGATCTTCGGCGGGATCGCCCAGATGGAGGAGATGCCCGAGGACTGGCGCCAGGAGTTCGCCATCGCCATCGCCGGGCCGGTCGTCAGCGTGGCCCTCGGCGTGATCTCCTACGCCGCGTTCCTCGCGGTACCCGCGGGCGAGTCGCTCGCGCTCGCGGCCGCGCGGTTCGTCCTCGGCTACCTCGCGCTGATGAACGTGGTCCTCGCGGCGTTCAACATGCTCCCGGGGTTCCCGATGGACGGTGGCCGGGTCCTCCGGGCGCTGCTCAATCGCACTCGGCCGTACGCGCGAGCGACCGAGATCGCCGCCGAGGTGGGGAAGCTGTTCGCCATCGGCCTCGGACTGTTCGGGCTGTTCGGCGGGGGCGGGCTCTTCCTCGTCGCCATCGCCTTCTTCATCTACATCGGGGCGGCGTCGGAGGCCCAGCAGACGGTGATGCGGGCGGCCTTCGAGGGCGTGACCGCCCGCGACGTGATGACGCCGGCCGACCGGGTCACGGCCGTCGACGCCGACCAGTCGGTCACCGAACTGATCGAGACGATGTTCCGCGAGCGCCACACCGGCTACCCGGTCGAGCGCGACGGCGAGGTCGTCGGGCTCGTCACGCTCGAAGACGCTCGCGCGGTCCGGGAGGTCGAACGCGACGCCTACCGCGTCGAGGAGATCATGTCGACGGAGCTGTACACGGTCGCGCCCGACGCGGACGTGATGACGGCGCTGGAGGAACTGGATTCACACGCCGTCGGCCGCCTGCTCGTCATGGACGGCGAGGAGTTCGTCGGCCTCATCACGCGGACGGACATCATGAGCGCCCTCTCGATCATCAAATCGAGCGGCCGCTACCAGTCCGAACCCGCCGACACGGCCGGACCGGGCGTGTTCGACGCCGACGAGTCGCGCCAGCCCTGACTACCTGGTGGTGGCCGGCCGTCTCCTGACCCCTCCACCGTTCACACGTCGTCGACGAGTTCGCCGATCCGGTCGATCGGCAGCGCCTCCATCGTCTGCGTGTCGAAGCCGTGGCGTTCGATGACCTGCGTCACCTGGAACGCCGTCTCGCGGTCGTCGACGTCGTAGAGGATCAGGAAGTCGTACTCGCCGAGGACGGCGTGGGAGTCCAGCACCTCGCCCCCGAGGTCGTGGATCTCTTCCCGGATGGATCCCCAGACGGAGACGAGTTCTTGCGGATTCTGGGCGTCGGCCTCGTGGACGTCGACCTCGCTGATGTAGGTTGGCATGGTATTCGGTCGCACAAGGGCCGGCAGCCCATTGTGGGTTACGGCGCGCTCGCGGTGGAGCGCCGTCACGAAGCCGTCGAGAGCCAGCGAATCGCCGGCTCAGAAGCCGTCGGGGAGAGAGTCGAAGGCCGCCGGGTCCTGCCAGAGTTCGTGGAGGGTGCCCGCCGCGAGAAAGCGCGTCGGGGCGGCGACCCATTCGGTCGTCACGGGGTCGGACAGCTCGGGGGCGTCGGTCTCGAACCACCACGCGACGTAGCGACCGTCGGCGAGCCGCGCCGTGGGGTACATCTGCCCGTCGACCTCGACGTCGACCCGCGTCTCGTCGTCGACCGGCGGACGCTCGTCGCCCTCGCCCGCGACGCTGATCTCGATCGGGATCGATCGCTCCCCAGCCTCGCCGACACTGCCATCGTCGCCGACACCGCTGTCGTCGCCGCGTTCTGTGGTCGGGATCATCGTCGTCTCGCCTCGATCCGAGGGCGTCCCTACGTATAAAGCCCAGTCGGTCATGCGTCAGACGCAGCGGCGCCTGCTAGGTTCAACACCACCGGTATCCCCCGCAACCGATACCGATCGTAATGCATCACCATCGCGGGACGGCGTCGGTCCCGGGCGGGGCCGACCGAGATGCGTCGTCGCCGACGCGGTCGGTGCGCGCGTGACGTTCTCCGCGGGCGTCGCCGTCGAGCCGGTCGTCTCGACGGGGATGAACCGGACTGCGGTCTCGACGTCGATGTCGGCCTCGCTCTCGAGCCGCCGTTCGATGTCGTCGTCGAGTCGCGGATAGGTCCGGCCGCCGGGCGTCGTGACCGTCGTGACGACGCGGGTGGGCGTGCGGCTGAACGGTTCGTCGCCGTACTCGACGCTGACCTCCGTCACCGTGAGGTTCGCGTACCGGTCGCTGTCGACGACGGTCTCGACGGAGGTGCGGATCGTCTCCGTGGACGACCCGGCCTGGTAGGCGGAGTAGGTGAACGCCCCGAGGATCGACGCGAGGACGAGGATCGCAACCACGAGGATCGCCGTCCGGTTCTGGACGTCGGCGAGCGATTGCCGTCGCTGGCGCCCGCCGTGGGCGCGGTAGCCCGAGACCCACAGCGTCGCCAGCGCGGTGAGGTTGATCGAGAAGGCGTTGACGAGCGCGAGCAACCCGGCGCGGAAGACGACGGTCGGCAGCCCCCACGCGATACCGATACCGATGGCGCCGACCGGTGGGACGAGCGCGGCGGCGACCATGACGCCCACGAGCGGCGTCGAGATGTCGCCGGTGAGACTCCTGGCGCCGGCCGCGCCGGACCCCAGCGCGACGACGAGCGCGAGCAGGTCGGGCGAGAGCCGACCGGAGATCTGCTCGATCGCGGTCACGTCGATGTTCGGCGGGACGAGGAAGAGATAGCGGACGACGACGGCGAACAGCGTCGCGCTCACGACCGCGAGCGCGAACCCGACCACCTGATAGGAAGCCCCCTTGCGGAACAACCCATCGTCCGAGAGGACGGTCCCGACGCTGGCGGCCAGTGCCGGCCCCACGAGCGGGGCGATGACCATCGATCCGACGACGACCGAGGCGCTGTCGAGCAGCATCCCGGCGGTCGCGACGACCGCGCTCACCACCACGAGCAGCACGTAGGTGTACCGGTCCGGGATGAGGTCCTTCGCGACCATCCGGATCTCCTCGTGGGCGATCCGCTCGTCCGGCGTGTGCTCGTCGTAGGCCTGCTGGAGTTTGCCGAACCGGTCGGAGACGACCGTCTGGACGTTCTGGACGACGACGTGGGACTCCTCGTCGAGGCCGATCTCGCGGAAGGAAGCCAGCGTCGGCTCGACGGCCTCGATCGGGATCGGGAAGGTCACGACCGCCTCGTACTCTCGGCCGTCCGGCCGGTTGGCGACAGTACCGACCTCCTCGGTCACGGAGTAGTCGATGCCCTGGTCGGCGAGGATCTGTTCGACGTCCCGTCGCTTCCCTTCCGGGACAGTCACGTGGACGAATCGCATGATGTGGGGCGGAGCGATCGCGCTCCTGTCGTGTCGGGGCGAGCGACGGGCAGCGGACGGCGACCGGCGGACCGGTAGTGTTCTCGACTCGTGGATAGGCGCGGGTCGAACCCGTCGACCGATTGCCGTTCAGCGGCCGCTCACGCGGCGACGATCGGCTCGTAGTCGTACTGGTCGGTCAGGTCCTTCAGCTTCTCCAGCGCCTCTTCTTCCTCTTCGAGGTTCTGGTGGAGGAGGTCACCGGCCTCGTCCATGCCGAGCCGGTCGGCCAGCAGGGCGAGGTTCCCGTAGGCGGCGATCTCGTAGTGTTCCGTCTTCTGTGCCGCCGTGAGGTTGTGTACGTCGAGGACGTTCTTGTCGGGGTCCATGTCGACGAGTTCCTGGTGTTCCTCGATGAGGCCCTGAATGCCCTCGCACTCCTCTTCCTCGGGCGGCTCGCCGATCATCTCGAACACCTGCTCGACGCGCTCGATCTGTCCTTTCGTCTCCTCGCGGTGTTCCTCGAAGGCCTGTGCGATCTCCTCGTGTTCGGTCTGGTCGGCGAGCTGCTGGAGGACGTCGAGCAGTTCGTGCTCGGCGTAGTAGATGTCTTCAAGTTCGTGCTCGAACAGTTCCTGCGCTGAGTTCACTGCCATATGAGTCACCGTCCGGGCGTTCGACCCGCCCGCGGTTAGTAATCCACTCGCTACTCCGCGAGTCGCGGACGGCGCCGGGATACGCTCGCGTTACCGCGCGGAAAGGGCGGCGAAACGGCCGCTCGGTCGCGCCCCGTGCCGCCGGTCGCGACGGGAGAGCGGGCGGCCGACGGTGAACGGACACACTCGTTTTTCCGGTCGGACTCGAACGGAGCGGCATGGAAGGCACCCTGCTCGTCTACGGCTCCTACGGGTACACCGGGTCGCTGATCAGCGAGCGCGCCGTCACCGACGGGCTCGACCCGATACTCGCCGGGCGAGACGCCGAGCGCGTCGAGGCGGCGGCGACCGAGCGCGGCTGCGACCACCGGGTGTTCAGCCTCGAACACCCGGCCATCGTCGACGGGATGCTCGCCGGCGTCGACGCGGTGCTCAACTGCGCCGGCCCCTTCGAGGAGACGGCCGAACCGCTCGTCGACGCGTGTCTCCGCACCGGGACCGACTACCTCGACATCTCGGGGAACGTCGACGTCCTCGAAGCGACCGCCGCCCGCGACGCCGAGGCCACGGAGCGGGGCGTCGCTCTCGTCCCCGGGGTCGGGTTCGACGTGGTGCCGACCGACTGCCTCGCGGCGAGCCTGCACGGCCGGCTCCCGCAGGCGACCGAACTCACGCTCGCCATCGACGGCATGGGCACCTTCTCGCCGGGGACGCTGAAGTCCGTCCTCCGCGGGATGGACCGCCCCGGCGCCGTCCGGCAGGACGGCCACATCGAGAGGGTTCCGTTCGCCTGGAAGCGTCGCACGTTCGAGTTCCCGTCGGGCGAGACGACCGCGGTGACGGTCCCCTGGGGCGACGTCTCCTCGGCGTACTACTCGACGGGCATCCCGAACATCGAGGTGTACGCCGGCGTCCCCTCGCGCGCCGCGGACGTGATGGAGTGGACGCGACCGCTCGCCCGGCTGCTCACGGTCGGACCAGTCAGGGGAGCCGCCGAGTCGCTGATCGACGCCGTCGTCTCCGGGCCGACTGCTCGCGAGCGCGCCGAGAGCGAGACCCACATCTGGGGCGAGGTGCGGGCCGAGGACGGGACCGTCGCCCGCGCCCGGATGCGGACGCCGGACACCTACGACCTCACGACGGCGACGGCGGTCACGGCGGCCGAACGGGTCCTCGACGGCGCGGCCGGGAGCGGGTTCCAGACGCCCGCCTCCGCGTTCGGCCCCGAGTTCGCCGAGGAGTTCCACGGCGTCACGATGGAGTTCACGACCGCGCCCGAGCGCGTCGTCCAGTAGCGGCCGGTAACCGGCCCGTCGCCGTTACGGTATCAGCGAAGACGGGCTCTAGGTGGTCGTTACCGCGGGTTCCGGGCCGTTACTTTTCCCCGTCGCTCCGCGAGTGCCGAGCATGGCGAAAGAACTCGAAGAACTGGACGTGACCCGCGAGGAGGCGGCCCAGCGGCTCGAATCGTTCGCCGAGGATCTCCGCGGTGAGGGGTCGTTCGACGTGAACGTGAACAACCGGACGGTCCACCTCGCACCGCCGGAGGACGTCGGCATGGAGATCGGCGTCCGCGAGATGTCGTCGCTGCTGCGCGGCGACCGCGAGGCGTTCACGATCAAACTCGACTGGAAACCGGAGTGACACACCGGCCCAACCTTCCGGCGACGCGGACTTTATGAGGCGCCGGCGCGCGACTCAGGCCATGACAGTCGAGCTAGCCTTCGTCGGCGCCGGCGGCATCGCCCAGTGGCAGCACTTCGACAACCTCGAAGCGATCGAGGAAGCCGAGATCGTCGGCATCTGCGACGTGGACAGCGACACCGCCGAGTCCGCGGCCGAGCGCTTCGACGTCCCCGCCTTCTCCGACCACCACAACCTCTACGCGGAGACCGACCCCGACGCCGTCTTCGTCTGTCTCCCGCCGTTCGCTCACGAGGACCAGGAGATCGCCGCCGCCGAGCACGGCTACGACCTGTTCGTCGAGAAACCGCTCGCGCTCTCCGCCGAGAAGGCCCGCTCGATCCGCGACGCCGTCGAGGAAAACGACGTGCTCGCGCAGGCGGGCTACGACTGGCGCTACTCGGCCGGCGTCGAGCGCGCCCGCGAAATCCTCGCCGACCGTACCGTCGGCTACGTCGACGGCTACTGGTGGGGCGGCGTCGCCGGCGGTGAGGACCACTGGTGGCGCCACGCCGAGAAATCGGGCGGGCAGGTCGTCGAGCAGGCGACACACATCTACGATACGGTCCGCTACCTCGCGGGCGACGTCGAGCGCGTCACGGCCGCCGGCAGCCACCGCATCGAGGACGCCGTCGACTTCTCCGACGCGACCTCGGCGACGATGACCCACGAGAACGGCGCCGTCAGCCACGTCTCGACCACCTGCGCCGCCGAGGACGGCAAACACGGCCTCGAAGTCGTCGCCGACGGCGCGACCATCGAGGTGACCGAACAGGCCGTCTCCGGCACCGTCGACGGCGAGGATATCGACGAGTCGTTCGACCGCAACCCCTACGCCGCCGAGGTCGAGGCGTTCGTCGACGCCGTGGCGACCGGCGACGGCGCGGGCCTGCGCTCGCCGTACGACGACGCGCTCGAAACCTTCGAACTGACGCTCGCGGTCAACGAGTCCATCGAGAACGGCGAACCCGTCGAGCTGTAGCGGCTACTGGGTGAATTCTCGACGGCGCTCTTCGCGTGTATGCGAATAGATCGGGTGTAAACAGCCGGCTCGTCACTCCAGCAGGCTCTCGCCGGTCATCACCGACGGCTTCTCGAGGCCCATCAGTTCCAGCAGCGTCGGCGCAACGTCTTCCAGCGCGCCGCCCTCACGGACCAGTCGGCCGCCGTCCGTCCCGTCGTCGGCGAGGTAGATCAGGGGGACGGGGTTCGTCGTGTGGGCGGTGTAGGGTTCTTCCTCGGTGCCCATGTCGTCGGCGTTGCCGTGGTCGGCGGTGATCAGGACGTGCCCGCCGGCCGTCTGGACGGCCTCGACGAGTCGGCCGAGTTGCTCGTCGACGGCCTCGACCGCGGCGATAGCCGCCTCGAAGTCGCCGGTGTGGCCGACCATGTCGGGGTTCGCGTAGTTGAGCACCATGAGATCGGGATCGCGGTCCTCGATCTCGGCGATGGCGGTGTCGGTGACCTCGGAGGCGCTCATCTCCGGCTGCTGGTCGTAGGTCGGCACGTCGGGACTGGGGACGATCTCGCGGATCTCGCCGTCGAACTCCACCTCGCGGCCGCCGTTGAGGAAGTAGGTGACGTGAGCGTACTTCTCGGTCTCGGCGAGGCGAAGCTGCGTGCCGCCCGTCTCCGAGACCACCTCGCCGAGAGTATCTTCGGGGCGGATCGGCGGGAAGGCGGTCGGCAGGTCGAACGTCTCGTCGTACTGGGTCATCGTGACGACGCGGGTTTCAGGCGGATCGGTGTGGCCGCCCCACGCGCCCGGGCGGACGTCCGCGAGCATCCGGGTGAGCTGGCGGGCGCGGTCCGACCGGAAGTTGAAGAAGACGACGCTGTCCCCGTCCTCCAGCGCGGGTCGGCCCTCGATCAGCGTCGGCTCGACGAACTCGTCGGTGTCGCCGCGGTCGTAGGACTCCTGGACTGCGTCGACGGCCGAGTCGGCGGTGTGCCCGGCGCGGCGCTCGACGATGGCGTCGTAGGCCAGTTCGGTGCGGTCCCAGTTCTCGTCGCGGTCCATCGCGTAGTATCGTCCGGAGACGGTGGCGACGTGGCCCGTTCCCTGCTGTTCGACGTGGGCCTGCAGGTCGGCGAGGTAGTCCTCGCCGCCGGTCGGCGAGGTGTCGCGGCCGTCGGTGAACGCGTGGGTGACCGCCTCGACCCCCTCGTCGGCGGCGAGTTCGATCAGCGCGTGGAGGTGGGACTGGTAGGAGTGGACGCCGCCGTCGGAGACGAGGCCCATGAAGTGGACGCGGCCGTCGTTGCGGCGGGCGTACTCGAACGCCGACTGGATGGCGTCGTTCTCGTGGAGGGGGCCGTCGTCGACGACGTCCGGCGGGAGGTCTTCGGGGTCGACCTCGCCCTGTGCGGCCCGCCAGCGGGCGATGGCGTCGGTGACCCGGGCCGATTCCTGTGTGACGACGCGGCCGGCGCCGATGTTGAGGTGGCCGACCTCCGAGTTGCCCATCTGGCCCTCGGGGAGGCCGACGCGGCGGCCGGAGGTGACCAGCGTCCCGCGGGCGCCGGCGTTCCAGAACCGATCGAAGTTCGGCGTCTCTGCGGCGGCGACGGCGTCGCGGACTCCCTCGTCGGGGTTGAACGCCCAGCCGTCGAGGATGACGAGCGCGGCTTCCATGCCGGGAGTTCCGCCCGGGGCGTCAAAGTGAGTGTCGGTCGCTCGGCCCGATTCGACTGTAGACGCGCCTCCCGTCGCCGGCGCAGGCACCGTGACACCTAAGAGGGGCCCGAATCTCCGTCGGCGTATCATGGGGTTGCTGGGGCGCGCACTCGACCGGTACAGGGCGATGGCGGACGCACAGCGGGCGAAGACCGATCCCGAGGACGCGCTGGATCGGGTGCCGGTGCTCGCGGACCTGCTCGATAGCGACAGTCCCACCGCGCGACGGGACGCCGCCGAGGGCCTGTCGCGGATCGCCGAGGAGTATCCGGACGCGGTCGCCGACCACGTCGACGCGCTGGCCGCGACGGTCCCCGATCAGGAGCCGACGGTCCAGTACTTCGAGGAGACGCCGATCTCGTACGTCCAGACGCACGTCGCGGTGGCCATCTCGCGGACGGCGGCCGAGCGCCCCCGTGCTGTCGAACCCGCGGTCTCGGAGTGCGAGGACCTGCTGGGCCATGCCGACCCGGGCGTCCGACACAACGCGGCGGTGATCCTCGCGGAACTCGCCCGGGAAGCGCCCGAGACAGTCCATCCCGCCGCCGATTCGCTCGCGTCGGCGCTCCGGGACGACGACGCGGACGTCCGGCGAGCGGCCGCGCGGGCGTTCGGCCACTTCCTCAGGGCCGAACCGGACGACGCGCTCGCCTACCGCGACCCGCTCGTGGCCGCGCTCGACGACTCGGCCGAAGTCGTCCGTGAGGAGGCCGCCGAGGCGATCGGACGGCTCAGCGAGACGGACCCCGACGCCGCGGCCGACCTCGCGGACGTGCTGGTCGACGCGCTCGACGACGAGAGCGGCGCGGTCCGCGGCTCGGCGGCCAAAGCGCTCGGCCGCGTCGCCCGCGTGGACGTCGATGCCGTCACGGCCGCGACCGATGCGCTCGCCGAGACGCTCGCCGACGACGCGGAGGACGCCCGCCGTGGAGCCGGGAGAGCGCTCGAACGGATCGCACACGAGGACGAGGACGCGCTCGCGGCGATCGAGAGCCGAGCCCCGCTCTTTGCGGCGCTGGACGACGACCACGTGGCCGTCCGGCGGGGTGCGAGCGTCGCGCTCGTCGCGCTCGCCGAGGCCGAGCCGACGACCGGCGAGGGCCGGGTAGAGACGCTGGTGGCCGCGCTCGACGCCGACTCGGCGCCGATCCGGTTCAACGCGACGCGCGTCCTGACCGAACTGGGGAGCGTCGACCCCGACGCGCTCGTCCCCCACGTCGACGCCTTCGCGGCCCTGCTGGACGACGACGACCGCGGCGTCCGCGCCTGCGGCGCCGAAGCCCTCGGCGTCGTCGGCGAGACTCGGCCCGATGCGGTCCGGGATGAGGTGGACGCTCTCGCGGGTCTGCTCGGCGACGCCGACACCGGAGCCCGCGGCCACGCCGCCCGAGCGCTCGGTCGGATCGGCGACGAGCGCGCGCTCGACGCGCTTCGGGCGCGCCGCGAGGGCGAGTCGTCTGACCGCGTGCTGACGCTGATCGACGAGGCCGTCGAGACCATCGAGGCGGGTCCCGACGCGACGTTCGACCCGCCCGAGCGGTCCTGAACACTGGACGGGGACGTGGCGGACTGCGACCGTTCGCACCACCGCTATCTCTTTGGGTCTGGCGGGCGGTCGTGGGGGTATGGACGCGCAACTGCTGTCGAACGAACTGGCGGACCAGATCGTCACGACGGCCCGGACGGCGACCGGCGACAGCCTCCGGTCGGTGACGTTCTTCACGCGCTCGGACTTCGAACAGCTCTACCTCCGCGAGGACCTGGAACGCGACGCCGACCTGGACACCTTCGTCGGCCACGAATGGCGCGGGTTCCGCGACACGCGCAACGCCTACCAGTCCTCCGAACTCGGCGAGTACCGCTTTACCGTCCGCGCGTTCACCAACGGCTACCTCCTCCGGGTGACCGGCGAGCGCCGCGGCGTCCTCATCACCACCGACGGCCTCCAGATGCAGTCCTACGAGGAGATCGCCGACGCCATCGAGAAGATGCTCGCCGAGGACCCGACCGCGGAATGACCCTCGACCCGGTCCACGTCGACGGCATCGCCCGCCTCGCCGGCCGCGTCGGCGCCGGCGTCGACGAGAACGACCACCAGAACGCCGCCGAGACCGTCTGGGCGGAGTTCCTCGACCCGCTCTACCGCGACGGCGACCCCGTCCTCGAACCGATGGGCGAGCAGGTCCGCGAGAAGGTACCCATCGACGCCGTCGCCCTCCGGGACGCTCCGTTCCCGACCCAGCACGGCCTCGACTCGGGCACGATCAACCCGACGACGTTCAAGAACGGCCTCGTACTGGACGTCTCGCAGGCGGCGATGGCCGGCGTCCCCTCCGATCTGGACCTTCACCGCGCGCGGACCATCGTGATGACCGTTCACTCCAACGACGACACCTACGTCCTCGGCGAGGACGACTGGACGATGCAGGATTCGGGCTACGTCCGCAAGCGCGCGCTGCACGCCCCCCGGGTCGACCGCTACGAGCAGAACGTCGTCCACGCGCTGGCGCTCTACCTCGCCGAGAGCGAGCACGCCCTCGAACAGGCCGGCATCGTCGACGACCTGCTGATCCTCGACGGTCCCCTCTATCCCACCGGCCTCCTCAAGTGGGCCGAACGCGACACCGCGCTCGCGGACCTGCTCACCGAAGACGAGCGCCCGCGCGACGTGGTCGGGAACTACGTCCGCCTCGTCGAGGACTTCGTCGAGCGAGACGTACCCCTGATCGGCTTCATCAAGAACAGCACCGCCAAGGCGATCACGCAGGTCGTCCGCGAGAAGACCAACGCCCCCTGGGCCAACGACAACGCCTTCTTCCAGCGAGTGCTCGCTCGCCGCGACGACCGCGGCGACCTCCAGACCGACGCCCTGACTGCGACGGGGTGGTTCCGCTCGCGCGTCGGCACCGACCGCGTCATGGCCGCCGACGGCGACGCCCTCGGCATCGAGCGCCGCCTCGACCCCGAGGCCTACGAGGTCACCTTCTTCGTGTGCTACGACCCCCGCGACGACCTCTGTTACCGCATCGAGGCACCGTACGCCTTCACCGAGGACGAGGACACCCGCGAGGCGCTCCGCCTGCAGGTGCTCCACGACGTGGCCGGCGAGCAGGGGCCGCCGCTCGCCGTCGCCAAGGCCGACGAACTCGCGCACATCGACCGGCAGGCCAACGAGCAGCTCCGCCGGCGCATCGAGCGCGAACTCGGCAGCGACCGCCACCGCGAGTACGACGACAAACGCTGGGGCGTCGACGTCGAAGAACTGGTGTAGCGCCGAACGTGCAGTGGCGCGCGCTGTCGCGCGTCTCGTCGCGCGACCGTAGTCGTGCGAGGGATGAGAGAGCGACCGACGGGAGCGAGCGAATCGGCTGGGGAGGCCCGTGGCCGTCTGCGGTGCGGTGCAGTGCTGTGCGGGGCGGTTCCTGGTGGACTGAAAGGGCGAGGCGGGCTCGCGTACAGTTCAGCCGCCTGAGCGACCCCTACCCGAGTGCAACGAGGGTATGTCGCTCAGCGACCGCGAGCGCGCCGAGGGCTTTCATCTCTCAATGTATCCTGCAGTCACGGCTCCACCTAGCGAGCGTGCCGAGGGCTTTCAACGTTCAGTGTGCCCCGGGGTAGTCTCTTCTTCCATCGAGAAACCGTTCACCTCGCTCTCACAAACCACAAAACATATTTCCAGTGTCAAACGATTCGCGGGTACGTCGGTGGACAGCGGGTAGGGGTACTCGCGCGTTCTGTCCACCGGACCGCTGACCGACAAGCGACAGCGCTCCCGCTCGAATACCGCCCCGAGACAGTTCCTGACAGCAGGGGTGAACCACTGAATCACGCGACCGCTGACTGATAGCGCCGCTTCCGCCACGTTCAAATCGGGCGGGAGCGAGCGTGGATACATGACACGGCAAGTGTGGCTGAAGGCCGACGATGAAGTCGGCGACTGGGAGGAGCGCAAGCGGCGGATAACCGCCGGACTCGAGGCGGGCGTCGACTGGGTCCTCGTCGACGAGGAAGACGTCGAGCGGGTCCGCGACCTCGGCGCGGTCAACGTCGCGGCGTTCACCAACGGCGACGTCCACGTCATGGACGCGGAGGCCGACGAGGAGGACGAACCCGATATCGCCGTCGTCGGGAAGGACGGCGAGGGCGACGGGTCGATGGACATCCCCGGCGACCTCTCGGGCTCTGCGGATCTGTCCGTCCTGCGCCAGGACGGCAAGGCGACGGCGGGCTACGTGCGCATCTTCGACCAGCGCTACGAGGAGTTCGCCGAGGAAGTCGCCACGGCGGCCGACTACACCATCGTCGTCGGCGAGGACTGGCAGATCATCCCCCTCGAAAACCTCATCGCCCGCATCGGCGAGGAGACGAACCTCGTCGCCGGCGTCACGACCGCCGAGGAGGCCCGCACGGCCTACGAGACGCTGGAAATCGGCGCCGACTCGGTCCTGCTTGACACCGACGACCTAGACGAGATCCGCAAGACCGTCGAGGTGCGCGACGAGATGGGTCGCGAGCAGGTCGACCTCGTCGAAGCGGAGATCCAGGAGATCGAACAGACCGGCTCCGCCGACCGCGTCTGCATCGATACGGGGAACCTCATGGAACACGACGAGGGGATGCTCGTCGGGTCGATGAGTCGCGGCCTCTTTTTCGTCCACGCCGAGACAGCGGAGTCGCCGTACGTGGCCTCCCGGCCCTTCCGGGTGAACGCCGGGGCCGTCCACGCGTACGTCCGCACGCCCGACGGCGGGACGAAGTACCTCTCCGAGCTGCGCAGCGGCGACGAGGTGCAGGTCGTCGACACCGAGGGCCGCACCCGCGAGGCCATCGTCGGCCGCGTCAAGATCGAGAAGCGGCCGATGTTCCGCGTCAGCGCCGAGGTCGAGACCGACGAGGGTGTCGACCGCATCGAGACGCTGCTGCAGAACGCCGAGACGATCAAGGTCGCCACGAGCGGGGGTCGCAAGGCCGTGACCGACCTCGAAGAGGGCGACGACGTGCTCGTCTACTACGGCGACAAGGCCCGTCACTTCGGCGAGGCCATCGAAGAGAGCATCATCGAACAGTAGCCCTCGCTGCCGTCGCGATCTCCCAGTTTTCTCCACGCTGTCCCTCTCCGAACTCGCCTGTATCGTGCTCCTTGGCGGGAAAGCGGCCGGCACTCCTCGAATCCGGTCTGGCCAGCGGTCGATCTCTCTCGACGTCCCGCTGCGACGCACATCTGGCACGTCGATCCGCACCGATCCGTATCGATTCGCAGTCTGATGTGAGTTCGATGTGAGTGATACAGCGAAGTTTTAAATACGATCGTTTCTAGAACTCACATTATGGCGAGAGAGGTGCGGATCACCATCGACGACGACGAGGTCTTCGAGCGGATGAAGGCCCGCAAGCGCGAACTCGACCTCTCCTGGGAGGAGGTGCTCCACCGGGGGTTGCGCGAGGAACCGCAGGAGCGACCGGGAGAGCCACAGCCGCCCGGCGCGAGCCCCGGCCGAGAGGGGGACCGCCGCGCGGCGGACGACCGGCGCGGTCACCACGGTCACGACGTCAACGTCGAGTTCGGTTCCGGTCCGGTCGACCACGGCGACTCCATCGGCGCGATGGTCGAGGAGATCAAGGGACAGGTCCACGATCAGGTCAGGGAGTCACTTCGCGCGTCGATGGAGTCCGTCGACGCGGCCGGCGCGGGCCTCGAACGCGAGATGACGGAACTCGAACGCGCGGAGGACGCCGTCCTCCGATTCGACGACGTGACGGGGGACGACCCGCGCTACCGGGTGCCCCTCCGGGTCCGCCTGGAGACGAGCCGCGGCGGTCTCGACTTCGAGGTCGTCGCGGTCCGTGGGGGCAAGTCCGTCTCCGGGATGAACCGCTTCGATCGGGAGACCCGCCAGTCGATCAACGAACACCTCGCGCGCGGCGGGACGGCGACGCTGTCGTTCGACGGCGAGGAGGCCTACGAGGTCGGTCCGGCCATCGCCTGGCGCCGCGACGACGACGGGGCGCCGGTCGTCTCCGACGTCGGGATCCCGGAGGTGCTCTTCGATGATGAGTGAGCAGGCGAACGGCGGCGACGCCTCCGGCGACCGCGACGGGCCGCGACAGGTCGTCGACGCTGACCGGGACGAGCGCGTCGACCCCGCGGCGGTATCGGACACGTTCACGCTCCTCAGCAACGAGACGCGCGTCCGCATCCTCGCGGCGCTCGCCGACGCCGACGCCGAGGCGGTGCGCTTCTCGGACCTGCGGACGCGAGTGGACGTGACCGACTCCGGGCAGTTCAACTACCACCTCGACCGGCTCCGCGGCGAGCTCGTCGCGAAGACCGACGACGGCTACGCGCTCACCGAATCCGGCCGGGCGGTGGCGCGACTGCTATGAGAGTCAGCCACTACTTCGAGGGGGAGGGCGTCGTCACCGGCGGCTTCGCCCAGTCTGTCAACAACCAGCGCGAGATCCTCGACCGCCACGGCATCGACTACACCACCGAGCCGTCGCTCGACGTTGACCTCCTGCACCTCAACAACGCCGGCCCGCGCTCTCTCTACTACGCCAAGCGCGCCCGCCGCCGCGGGATCCCCGTCCTCTTCCACACCCACAACACGGCCGCGGACTTCCGGGACAGCTTCGTCTTCTCGAACGCGCTCGCGAAGCCCCTGCGCCCCTACCTCGCCTACGCCTACGGCCTCGCGGACCACCTGATCTGCCCCTCCGAGCACAACCAGCGGGTGATCGCGGAGTACACCGACACGCCGTCGACTGTCATCTCCAACGGCTTCGACGACGAGCGCTTCGCCGGCTGGGACGACCCCGCCCTCCGCGAGGAGTACCTGGACCGCTACGACCTGGAGCCGCCGGTCGTCTTCATGTTCGGCCACGTCATCAAGCGCAAGGGCCTGCGGACGTTCGTCGAGACCGCACAGGCGCTCCCGGAGTACGACTTCGCCTGGTTCGGCTACCTCAACCCGACCGGTGGGCGACTCGACAAGTTCCTCCAGCCCCGCGAGACGCGCAAACTCGTCGAGTACTCCCCCGAGAACTGCACCTTTACCGGGTACATCGAGGACCCGCGGGGCGCGCCCGCCGCCGGCGACGTGTTCTTCTGGCCCTCGAAGAACGAGAACGAGGGGATGGCGCTGCTGGAGGCGATGCACTGCGGGAAGCCGCCCGTCATCCGCGACATCCCCACCTACGAGTGGCTGGACGACGGCGAGGACTGTCGCAAGTGCCGGACCGGGACGGAGTTCGCCGACGCCATCGCCGCGCTCTGCGAGGACGCCGAGGAGCGCGACCGGATCGGCGCGAACGCCGCTGAAACGACCGAACAGTTCACCCTCGACGCCGTCGGCGAGCAACTGATCACCCTCTACGACGAAGTCGTGAGTGGTCCGACCAACGAGCGGACGCCGACCCGCTGATTCCGGCGCTGTCGTTCTGGAATCGTCTCGCTCTCGATCCGTCTGGTTCACTCCGAAACGGGGGACTGCCGGCCCGTTCGTACTTTCACGTAATAGCCGAGAACGACGAGCGATTCGACTACGAACAGTCCGAGCACGGTGTCGAGCACGAGAACGAGGGCAAACCCGAGTGCGAAGACGAAGGCGCCCGCCAGGAACGCCGACTGCGACCCGTGTTTGCTCGCCGAATAAGCGATGACTCCCGAGAGGAGGAGCTGTGCAGCGAGGAACGCGAGACTCGTCGCGGGCATAGCGAACGGTTCCGCGGAGTGCAATAAGCCCTTTTGGAACGTGACACTCTCACTCGAGAACAGCCGACCGATAGCGACGCGTCCCGTCTCACGTTCGGCGGATCGGCGCTGCAGAACTTCTCCGAGACCGTCTCCGCGTCGTCAGACTCGCGCTTCGGAGTCGTCGCCCTCGGGTTGGGGATCCAAGCGCTCGGTGCACCAGTGACAGAACTCCAGGTCGGGGTCGACGTCGCGGCCGCAGTTGGGGCAGGTCGTCCCCTCCTCGACGGCTTCGGTCTGGTTCTGGCGCTTTGCCATCCAGTAGGCGTCGATCATGCTGAAGAGCGTGATCGAGACGAGCGCGAGCGCGGCTTCCGGCGGGATGTTCTCGGCCGCGCGGACGAGCGCGTCGAAGCTCAGCGTCTCCGGCACCGCGTCCTCGCTCAGGAGCGCGAAGCTCGTCGCGTTGAGGAAGAACCACACGAGCGCGCGGAGCCACTCGCGCAGGTAGACGTGCCCGAGGCCGGGATAGAGGAAGGCGAGCAGGGCCGCCAGCCACGGTCGCGAGTTGTTCCGAGTACTCACTGTTAGTTGCTCCATTTCGGGTGTCGCGCGTTGTTAAGCTTCCGACTCCGGGTATTTCGGCCGCTCGGCGGGGTGATCGTCGGCGAGGGCGTGCCGAGAGGAGACCGTCAGCCAGTCACTCGCTCTGCAGCCTGTCGACGAGCGCCGACAGCGTCGCCAGATCGTACTGCCCGGAGGCGGTCGCGTCGGCGGGGTCGACCGGCGCGTACCCGATGCGCGAGCCGTACAGCGGCGCGACCGCGCGGGAGTGGCGACCGGCTTCGCCCATCGCCATCGTCGCCACCGTCTCGCCGTCGGTGGTCGCGTCCCACGTCGCGCCGAGCAGGTCGAGCACGTCGCCGGCGCCCTCGGCGGTGACCGCGAGCTTCGCCACGTCGCCCCAGCGGCTCGCTTCGGCCAGCAACTCCCGCATGGTGTCGCGGTGGGGCGTCTCCTCGAAGTCGTGCGTCGAGACGACGACCGCGGTTCCCTGCTCGCGGGCGTACTCGGCGAGGTCGGTTGCGTCGCCGTCTTCCAGCGCGGCGAGTTCCAGATCGACGGCGGCGACCGCGTCGTACTCGACCGCCGTCCGGAGCGCGTCGAGGCGGGCCTGACCGTCTTCCACGTCGCCGCCCTCCCATTCCGGGCGGTTGGTCGCGATCAGCGGCAGTTCGCCGTCGTAGGCTGCGAGCGCGTCGAGCGGGTCGCTGGCCATGTCGAGGCGGAACTCGACCGCGTCGGCGTGATCGCGGGCCGTCGGTTCGTCGCGCAGGTCCGCGGTCGCGGCCGCGAGGACGAACGACGAGAAGTCGATGTGCATGTCGACGCCTTCGGTGAGACGGGAAAAAAGCGCCCGGATCCGCGTCCGGGACCGACTGGTGGTGTCCCGGCCGAGCCCAGACCGACCGAAAGCCGCGGACCGGTCGTCGTTCGCGGTTCGATTACCGTTCGAGGTCGCGAACGAGAGCCTGGATCTCGGTGATCTTCGAGGTCTGTTGCTGGTTGGCCGCGGCGATGCGTTCGATCTCGCCGGCGACTTCCTCGGCGCTGTCGGCGGTCTGGTCGACCATCGAGGCGACCTCCTCGGTGGAGGCGGCCTGCTCGTCGGTGGCGCTGGCGACTTCCTGGGCGCCCTGGGCGGCCTCCTCGACGGCCGCGTCGATCTCTCGAAGCACGTCGACCGTGTCGTCGACCTGCTCGATGCCCTCTTCGACCTGCTCGTTGGCGTGGTCGATGCTGTCGACGGTGCTCTCGGTGTCGCTTTTGATGTTCGAGACGAGCTGTTCGATCTCCGTGGCGTTCTGCTGGGACTCCTCGGCGAGGCTCTTGACCTCGTCGGCGACGACGGCGAAGCCCTCGCCGGCCTCGCCCGCGCGGGCGGCCTCGATCGAGGCGTTGAGCGCCAGCATGTTCGTCTGGTCGGCGATGTCGTTGATCACTTCGACGATCTCGTCGATCTCGTCGATGCGGTCGCGCAGTTGATCGACGTCCTCTGAGACCTCGGTGTTGGCCTCGTCGACGGCCTCCATCGCGTCGATGGCGTCGTCGGCCATCTCGCGGCCGTCGTCGGCCAGATCGCGGGCCTCGGTGCTGACCTGTCGCACCTGGCTCGCGCTGGAGGCGACTTCCTCGACGGTGGCGCTGAGATTGGAGATCTCCCCCGCGACCTCCCGCATCGTCTCGGACTGCTCGTTGGCCAGATCGCTGATCTGCTGAGAACTGCCGGAAACGCTCTCCGAAGCCCGCAGAAGTTCGTCTATCGCTGTTCCGAGTTCGTCTACCGTCATGTCTCCCTCGCCGTCCGCGACGTCGAGTGCGTCAGTGGCGAGATCGCCGGATTCGGAAGCCATAGGCGTACGCGGCGGGCGACCGAATTAAGCGTACCTCCGCGGTTATCAGGCCTGATTCTCGACAGGGTCGGTTGGAGAAGCGGACCGCGTCCGAGTCAGGCGACGGGGAGGCCCTGCTCGGCCTCCAGCAGCTCGTGGTAGCGGTTTCGGATGGTGACCTCTGAGATGTCGGCGACCTCGGAGACGGCTGCCTGGGTCGTCTTCTCGTTCGTGAGGAGCGCGGCGGCGTAGACGGCGGCGGCCGCGAGACCGACCGGGGACTTGCCCGAGTGGACGCCCTGCTCCTTGGCGTTCTGGAGGAGCGTGCGGGCGCGGTGTTCGGCCTCGTCGGACATGCCGAGCGAGGAGGCGAAGCGGGGCACGTAGCTCTCGGGGTCGGCCGGCGCGACTTCGAGGCCGAGTTCGCGGACCACGTAGCGGTACGTCCGGGCGACCTCGTCGCGCTCGACGCGGGAGACCTCGTTGATCTCGTCGAGGCTGCGAGGGACGCCGGCCTGGCGCGCGGCGGCGTAGACCGACGCCGTCGAGACGCCCTCGATGGAGCGGCCCGGCAGGAGGTTCTCGTCGAGCGCGCGGCGGTAGATGACCGAGGCGGTCTCGCGGACGTTCTCGGGCAGGCCGAGCGCCGAGGCCATGCGGTCGATCTCGCCGAGCGCCTGCTTGAGGTTGCGCTCCTTGGAGTCGCGCGTGCGGAAGCGCTCGTTCCACTTGCGCAGGCGCTGCATCTTCTGGCGCTGGTTCGAGTTCAGCGAGTTGCCGTAGGCGTCCTGGTCGCGCCAGTCGATGTTCGTCGAGAGGCCCTTGTCGTGCATCATGTTCGTCGTCGGTGCGCCGACGCGGGACTTCTCGTCTTTCTCGCTGGCGTCGAAGGCGCGCCACTCGGGGCCGCGGTCGATCTCGTCGGTCTCGACGACGAGCCCGCAGTCCTCACAGACCGTCTCGCCGCGCTCGTCGTCCACCACGAGGTGGCCGCTACACTCCGGGCAGGACTGGTCGGCCCGCTCGTCGGTGGTCTCCTCGTCCTGTACGTCTGTTCGCTGGGTTCTGAGTCGAGAGTCGCTCATGGCTCTGGGGCGTACTCATCCGGGTAGATAGCGCCGCGAAAATCCCGGACGCGTCCGATGGTGAGACAACCATTCGGAGATACTTTTATAAATCTGTTGGTATCGAAACCCCCGTCTCGCTGAAACGCCGCTGAGGCGGAAATTCGGGGGGAGTGTGAACGATTTTCATGCTGGTTACTCGTGATTTTATATACTCGCCCGGGGTGAGTCGAGAGCGAAACCGCCAAGCCGCGCGTCGGGAAGCGTTCGGGCATGGAACGCGTCGCAGTCGGAAGCGAGAACCCCGTGAAGATCCGCGCGACGGAGCGAGTCGTCGACGACCTGTTCGACGCCGAGGTGGCCGGCGTCGCGGTCGACTCGGGCGTACCCGAGCAGCCCCGCGGCCGAACCGAGACGGTCACGGGCGCCGAGAACCGCGCGGCTCGGGCGCTCGAAGTCGATCCGGACGCTGCCTACGGCGTCGGCATCGAGGGCGGCGTCGCCGAACTGGACGAGCGGCCCGGGCTGTACCTGATCATGTGGGCCGCGGTCACCGACGGCGAGCGCCTCGAACGCGGCGGCGGCCCGCTCTTGCGACTGCCCGACGACGTCGCCGAGCGGGTGCGGTCGGGCGAGGAACTCGGGCCGGTGCTTGACGACCTGCTCGATACGGAGGGGGTCAGCGAACGAGCGGGCGCGGCCGGCGTTCTCACGGGCGAGGCAGTCGACCGCGAGTCGGCGCTGGCCCACGCGGTCGCCGGTGCGTTCGGCCCGTTCGCGACCGACCTATACTGATCCGCCGGCGGTCCCGCGAGGGCCGCGCTCAGGCTTCGCCGTTGATGACGTCGGCGAGGCGCTGACGGTCGAACAGCCGGTCCTCGGTGAACTCGTCGCCGAAGATCCGCTGGGCGGCCAGTTCGGTCTGGAAGAGGTTGATGATCGGCCCCTGATCGAGGTAGCCGCCCTGATAGACGTCGCCGTTCTGGACGGCGGTCAGTTCACTCCCGAGCGTGTGGTCGGCCAGCGGGTCGACGATGTGGTCTTCGAAGGCCGCGCGGTCTCGCTTCTCCTGCCCGCGGATCAGGAGCACGTCGGGGTCGATGTCCAGCAGCGTCTCGAAGTCGACTTCGAGGCTCGTGTCGCCGGCGTAGTGGCCCACGTCCGTCCCCTCGAAGGCGTCGCGCAGTCGCAGGTCGCGCCATTGTTTCTTGCCGACGCCGCCGTCGTAGAGCTGGTAGGGGTAGAACGTCTCCGGCGGCTCATCCGCGGGGTAGACCAGCGCCGCTTCGGGCGTCTCCTCGGGGAGCCGCTCCTGCAGGTCCGCGAGGAACTCGTCGTGGAAGGCCCTGAACTGCCGGTAGCGCTTCTCGCGGCCGAAGACTTTTGCGATCTTCCGGAAGGCGCCGTACAGCGAGTAGTAGGGGTAGTCGTGCCAGCCGTCGCTGCGCCGCCGGATGAAGTTCCCGAAGAAGGGGCCGACGTTGTCCTCGATTTCCTGCACGTCGGCCTCGTCCCAGCCGTACCAGTGGATGAGCTGGTTCGGTTCCATGAAGTGGACGTCGGCGTCGATCTCGTAGAAACGCTCTTTGTCGACGCCGTCCTGATAGAGCGTCGTCACCGCGTCGGGATCGTACTCGACGCCGGGGAGTTCCTCGTAGAAGTGACTGGCGTACCGGTAGGGCAACTGGATCCCGAGCGTCTGCCCGGCGTCGAGCGCTATCCCCATGTCGGCGTAACTCGGGAGTAGTGCCATCCAGTCCTCGGGCGGGCCGTCGAAGGTGACCGGTCCCATCGGCTCCATCGAGACGGTGTAGCTGTCCGCGGTCTCCGTCGCCGTCCCCCCGCTCCCGTCGGCAGTCCCCGCCCCTTCCGGGGTTCCCGTCGCCGCCTCACTCCGATCGGATCCGCCTTCGGTCTCGGGCGTGTCGTCGCCGCTGCCCCCGGTACAACCGGCCAGGACCCCGATTACTGTGCTCGTCCCACCAGCGATGAACGTTCTCCGTCGCATCGGTCTTTAGGCTAACCTAAAAATATAAAAACCTATTGAAACGCTTGAGGTCGGCAAGTACAGTAACGGGCGACTAGGTGGGTGAGCAGCTGACTGGAAAGGCACTCCGCCGGGAAGAGAATCAATCTTCGGTCGCGGCGGCGGCTTCGACCTCGCTCGCTTCGCGGCTCTCCTCGACGGCGGTGGTCAGCGAGACGTTGAGCCACGCCATCGAGGCGAGGCCGCCGAGGATGGTGACGGCGTTCTTGACGACGTGGTCGACGATGGAGATGGCGAAGGCAGTGGGCGCGGGAATCCCGGTGAGGCCGAAGACGATGAGCGTGAACGCGCCCTCGTAGAGGCCGATCCCGCCCGGAGAGAGCGGGAGCACCTTCGCGAGGTTGCCGACGCTGACCGCGAAGAACGCGGTGGCGACGAGTGCGGGGGTGATCACCCCGCCGAGTGCGGGCGCCGTCTCGCCGAGTGCGGGCCTGATCGCGTCGCCGAACGCGTAGAAGACGACCAGCGCCGTCAGCACGTCGACGACCCAGATGACGAGGCTGCCAACGCCGACTCGCAGGAAGGCCCCGCGGTCGCTGATGACCGCTTCGATGTCGCCGACGAACTGTTCGACGACGCCGGCGACGTAGTCGGCGTAGGAGTCGTTGCTGATCGCCGTGACTGTCCGGTGGACGAGTTCGGTGTCCCGGCGGGCGCTCAGGAGGATCGTGAGGACGGCGACGACCGCCGCGCCGCCGACGACCGCCGCGACCTGCAGCGCCGTCCGGGCCGCCGCGCCCGGGTTTATCGTCTCCCCGCCGACCGAGACCGGCGGGACCTCGGTGGCGATGGCCTCGGCGATCTGCTCGGTCCCGCCGGTCAGGACGAGGCCGACGAGCACGGTCCCCGCGAGGACGGTGATCGCCAGCAGGTCGAACACGCGCTCGATCGCCAGCGACGCGAACCCGCTCGGGTAAGGCACGTCACGGCGCGCCTTCACGACGTACGCGCGAACACCGTCACCGAGTCGCGCCGGGAAGACGAGGTTCCCGGTCTGGCTGATGAAGATCGCGCCGGTGAGGAACCACGTGTCGCCCACGTAGCCCAGTCTGTCGAGGATGTCACGGTAGCGCAGCCCCCGCAGCGGCCACGAGAGCAGGTAGACGACGCCGGAGGCGATCACCCATCCCAAGTCAGCGCCGCTCATCGCGTCGAAGACCGCCTGCAGGTCGAAGACGACGGCGACGGCGACCACGAGCGCGAGCATGACGAGGACCGAACCGGCGGTCATGCTCACGCGCCGGGAGAGCCGCGGGCTGACGGACAGCTGCCACCACGTCCGCAGGATCTGGCTGCCCATGCCGAAGACGTCCCGGACGAGGTCGACCTTCGTGTCGCCCTTCGGCTCCCAGTCGACCGGGAACTCCCGGACGCGGTAGCCCCGTCGCTGGGCGAGCACGAGTACTTCGGTGTCCCAGAACCAGTGTTCGTCCTCGACCTCGTTCCGCAGGTTGTCGAAGGTCTCCCGCGAGATGGCCTTGAACCCGCACTGGTGGTCCTCCAGGTCCGAGCGGAGGAACAGGCGGACGAGCGTGTTGTAGCCGAGACTGGAGACGGCGCGCTTCGTCGGGCGTTCGGCCTTGTTCTCGGGCATCCACCGCGAGCCGGTCGCCACGTCGTACTCGCCGGAGCGGACGCTCTCGACCAGCTCTTCGAGGTGTTTCATGTCCGTCGCCAGGTCCGTGTCGAAGTAGACGAGCGTCTCCCCCTCGGCGCGCTCGAAGGCGAACTCCAGCGCGCCGCCGCGGCCGAGTCGCTCGTCGCTGTGGATGTGGCGCACGCGGTCGTCCTCGCCGGCGAGCCGCGTGGCGATCTCCGGCGTGCGGTCGTCACAGCCGTCCTCGGCGACGATCACCTCGAAGCTACCGGCAGGAAGAAAGGAGGCGAGCGTCTCCAGCGTCACGGCCACCGTCTGCTCGATGGTGGCCTCCTCGTTGTAGGCCGGGAGGACGACACTCACCTCGACGTCACTCATTGGTGCACGTAGCGACAGGCACGGTCAAGAACCTTCTGTTCGCTGGTGCAAGCCGACCCGAAACGCTGCATGCGACCGCCAGTCGGCAGCGATCGGATGCGAGTCACGGGGCCGTCAGTCGCCGACTTCAGTCCATCAGTCGTCGGCTTTCGCCTCTCAGTCGTCGGCTTCCGTCCGTCCGGCGGTGTCGTGACCGTCGCCTCGGTCCGGACGCTCGTCGCGCTCGGAGAGGCCGGGGACGTCAGCCGGCGCCGCGCCGTCGACCGTCGCGAACGACGAGAGGTCGGCGTCGCCCCCGACCGCGCCGACGTCGTCGTACGGCCGGTCGACCACGATGTCGCCAGCGGTCGACCGACCGACGCCGGGGATCGCCCGGAGTTCGTCCATCGACGCCGCGTTCAGGTCGAGCGGGTAGGGTACGCCGGTCACCGAGCGGTAGCCGTGGTCGGTGATGGCCACGTCGATCGTCCGGTCGAGTTCGCGCTCGCCGGGCACCGCCACGAGCAGCGCGTACGTGCCGAGCTGGCGACCGAACGTCTTGCCGTCCTGATGGTATTCGAGGTGGACGTCGGGCAGGACGGTCCCCGGCGGGGCGACCCGCTGGAGCATCGCGTTGTCGATCTCCTCCCGGACTTCGCGCTTGTAGCGCTTGAACTGCTTCTTGTGGTCGCGGGCGATCTCCGCGCCCGTCTCGCTCATCTCGGTCCCCTCGAAGGCCATCACCTGCCGGATGTTGATCCGCCGGACCATCAGGCCCTCGTCGAGCACGTCCTGCAGGAACTGCTTGTTGTGCTCGAAGGTCTCGCTGCGCTCGCCTTTCAGCCCGTGGACGAGGTTGATCCCCGGCAGGAGCTTCGGTAGCCGACGGGGCGCGTCGTCGCCAAACGTCGGCGCGCTCTCGCGGTCGCCCCCGGGTCGCCAGCCGGCTTCCTCGTTGACGATGCGGACCGCTTCGAGGCACTCCTCGGCGGAGACGAGCAGGTTGTTCTCCTCGCGGACCACCGGATCGGCGGATTCGAGGCCGAAGGCGGCGGTGTCGCCCGGCGTGTTGTGCTCGGCGATGATCCGGATCGCCTCGCGGGACTCCTCGGGGTAGTCGGTGATCGTCACCGGGTTCATGTTGTCGAGGTGCAGCGTCCGTAGGTCGGGCGCCACCTCGCGGATCCCGCCGTAGAGGTCACGCAGCGCCTCGGGATTCGGTGCCTCGCCGTCGCCTCCAAAGGCGAGGATGTCGGCCTGCCGACCGAGTCGGAAGTCCCGCACGCCGTGGTCCGAGAGGGCGTCGACCTCGTCGACGACCGACTCAGCAGAGCGGAACGCGGGGTCGCCGTACAGCGGTTCGGTGCAGAACGAACAGCGGTAGGCACAGCCGCGGGAGGTCTCCAGTTCGCAGATGAGGTAGTCGGGATGGTTGGGGTGTTGCTCGACGACGAACGCGCCTCGCTCGGCCCAGCGGGCGATCTCCTCGTTGTCACGCATCCGGTTGCCGAAGCCCTCCAGCCCGTTCTCGACGAGGTCGTAGGCTGCGGCTTCGATGTCGCCTTTCGCGACGAAGTCGTAGTCCAGGTCGTCGCGCTCGGTCTCTTCGGCGCCCTTGTTCTCCTCGCCGACGCCGAAGCGGACGGGGCCGCCGAGCAGCGTCGTCCCGTCGGCGGTCCAGGTGAGTTCCCGCACCTCGTCGGGTTCGGCGGGGGTGCCGCCGACGTACTTGCCGGGGACGGTCATCCCGCCGACGTAGATCATGAGATCGGCGTCGGCCACGTCCGCCCAGCGCCCCTGGTCCTCGCGGAGCGCATCGATGGTGTGGTAGGTGATCTGCGTCTCGGGCACGCCGGCGTCGACGAGCGCTCCCGCGGTGTACCGCGGGTACGTCGAGATGTAGGGCGGCACCCCAAAGTGGGCCGGCTCGTCGACGTACCCGTCGACGATGGTCACGTCGAGCGTCGCGGGGTCCGTAGTCATCGGAACGAGGTACCCGCTCGACGCGTATAAACCATCTTCTTCCCGCCGTCGCGCTCGGTCGGAACCCGGTCCCACGCCCGAGCGTGCCGACCGTCGAACCGTCGACGCGCCCTCTCCCGAATTCGGCACCCGCCGTCGTCGGGCGGTCCCTCCCCAGTAACTGGAAATTATGGCTCTCGCCCGTCTTAGAGAGCGTATAACCGCCAGTAGAACGCCTGGCGCCCGGGAACGCCATTCTGGACGCTCGGAGAGAAACGACGAGCTGGGTCGCTTAACGCCTAAATAACAACCCCCGGTCACGGCGAACCCGGATCCAAGAGGTGACAGACAGAGTGGGCATGAACACGTTACTCGTCGGTGTCGACGCGGGGTGTTGGTCGGTCTTGGATCGCCTCCCCGACCGATCTGCCGTCTCGACTATCGACTCGATCAGCCAGCGCGGCGTCTCCGCGCCGCTCGAATCAGCGATCCCCCCCTGGACGGCGAGCGCGTGGCCGTCGCTGTACACGGGGGCGAATCCCGGGAAACACGGCGTCTTCGGCTTTCTACAGTTCGACGGGTACGACTGGGACGTCGTCAACGCGACCGACGTCTCGGTGCGACCCGTCTGGGAGATCGCGGACAGACACGGACTGACCAGCGTCGTCGTGAACGCGCCGGTGACCCATCCGCCGCGGTCGTTCGACGGCGCGCTCGTCCCGGGGTACACCGCCCCCGAGGACCCCGAGTGCCACCCGTCGGGTATCCTCGACGAGGTGCGCGACCACGTCGGGGAGTACCGGCTCTACTCCGAGGGCGACGTCGACCGCGAGACGGCCGCCGAGGACTACCGGTCGTTCGTCCGCTCGCGCGGCGCGGCGTTCCGGTACCTCGCCGACCGCTTCGACCCCGACTTCGGCTTCGTCCAGTTCCAGCAGACCGACACGGTCTGCCACGAGTTCCCCGGCGACGACGACCTCCTCGGCTCCGTCTACGGGACGGTCGACGAGGAGATCGAGGCGATCCTCGACGCCTGTGACCCGGACACCGTCGTCCTCGCCAGCGACCACGGTATCGGTCCCTGCGAGGGGCGGGAGTTCCGCGTCAACGAGTTCCTCCGCGAGGAGGGGTTCGTGGAGGCGACGACCGACGGCGACGGCATGCCGTCGTGGGTGTCGATCCGCGAGGGCGACCTGCGCGAAGGAGACGGCGACGGGGACGAGGCCGGCGGCGAGTCCCCCGCCGCGACTGACGCGTTGGCCGCGGCGATGGGCGTCGCCGCCAGCGCCGGCGTCACAACCCAGCGCGTGGCGCGAGTGATCGACGCGCTCGGCCTCACCGACGTCGTCTCGCGAGTGGTCCCCGAGGATCTACAGCAGGCCGGGAGCGAACGCGTCGACTTCCCCGCGTCGACGGCGTACATGCGCGACCCGATCGAACTCGGCGTCCGGATCAACCTGGCCGGCCGGGACCCCGACGGCGTGGTGGATCCCGACGACTACGAATCGGTTCGACAGGACCTCATCGCGGCGCTCCGGTCGGTTCAAACGCCCGACGGCGACCCGGTCTTCGAGGAGGTCGCCCCTCGAGAAGCGTACTTCAGCGGCCCCGAGGCGGACCGGGCGGTCGACGTGGTCACCGTCCCCGCCGACTTCGACCAGTACCTCGTCGCCCAGCTCTACGGCGACCAGTTCGGCGAGCCCTCGGAGCCGTGGATCCACAAGCGCACGGGCATGGTCGTCGCCGCGGGCGAGGGCGTCGACCCCGACGCGGGACCCGGCGACCCCCACCTGTTCGACGTGGCGCCGACGGTGTGCGCCGCGCTCGGCATCCCCTACAGCGACCGGATGGACGGGGCGCCGCTCCCGTTCGTGGAACCGACCGACGAACGACAGTACCCGCCGCGCCAGCGGCGCGAGCGGGTCGCCACCGAGGACGAGCGCGTGACCGAGACGCTCGCCGACCTCGGCTACATCGAAACAGATGACTGATCTCGAACTCACGGTCCACGAATCGATCGACGAAGTCGGCGAGAACCAGTGGAACACCCTGGTCCGCCAGTCGGATCTCGGATCGGTGTTCCACCGCTACGGATGGCTCCGCGCCATCGAGCGCGGCCTCGGCCGAGAGGCACGCCACTTCGTCGTCCGGAAAGGCTCGAACCCGGTCGCCGTCCTCCCGAACTTCCGGGAACCCGTCGACCTCCCCGACCCTTCGACGCTGCTCGACCAGATCGACGCGTCGCCGTTCGACGACCACCCTGACGGCCCCACGCTGGTCGACCGCCTCCCGACCAGCGCCCTCGGCGCCCTCTCGACGGTCGCCGGCACACCCGTCAATGTGGGTGCCAGTGCGCTCGATTCGCTCCCCGTCGAGCGACTCACCTCCATGTCGCCCGGGTTCGGCGGCCCCGTCGTCCTGACCGACGAGGCCGACTGCCTCGAACTGCTGTTCGACGCGGTCGAGGAGGCCGTCTCGGAGTCGACGCTCTGTCACGTCGTCAAGGCGAAAGAGTCCGAGTTCATGCGCTACGGCAAGTTCCTCGCCGGCGAGGGCTACACGCCGACGTTGCTCGACTGTCGGTTCGTCCTCGACGTCGACCGGCCCTTCGACGAGGTCCTCGACGGCATGGACAAGGAGCGCCGCAAGGCGGTCCGCGACGCCCGCGAGCAGGACTACGAGGTGACCGAGCGCCCGCTGGCGGAGACGCTCGACGAGACCTACGAGCGGTACGTCTGCGACATGGAGCGAGCGGGCGGCGACCCCTACCCCCGCTCGTTGTTCACGGCGCTGGCGGCCGACTTCCCCGAGCGGACGCGCGTGTTCTCCGCGGAGGTCGATGGCACGACCGCCGGCCAGTACGTCTACCTGCTCGACGACGAGCAGTCGGCCCTCCACTACTACTTCTCGGCCATCGGCGCGGTCGAGAACTACGAGCACAACCCCACGGAGCTGCTGCACGCCCACGCCATCGAGTGGGCGCGCGAGCGCGGCTACGACGAGTACGACTTCGGGTCCTCGGGGTCGACCTTCCGCGACGGGACCTTCCGGTACAAGGAGAAGTACGGCGCGCGCGTGGAGCCGACGCTCCGGTGGGAGCGCGGCGGCTCCTCGGTCCTGTGGAACGCCTACCGCATCGCGCGCAACGGTTACCAGCGATACGCCTACTCAGACCAATGACCATCGAGATCGAAGCCCTCGACGAGGGCGACACCGAGGAGTGGAACCGCTACGTCGAGCGCTCGCCCGACGCCAACCCCTTCCATCGCGCCGAAGCGCTCGCCGTCGAGGAGGAGTACTCCGGGACGACCTGTCACCGCCTCGTCGGCTTCAAGGGCCAGGAACCGGTCGGCATCTTCCCCGTCTTCGAGCGCTCGAAGGGACCGATTACCGCCGCGTTCTCCCCCGCGCCGCCGCTGTGGATCCACCGCCTCGGCCCCGCGCTGTTGAACGTCGACAAGCTCTCCCAGCGCAAGGCCGAGCGTCGCATCCGCCGGTTCGTGGACGGGGCCTTCGAGTGGCTCGACGAGCGCTGTAGCCCGAACGTCCTCCGCGTGAAGACCGAGTGCTCGTTCGCCGACCTCCGACCGTTCAAGTGGCAGGAGACGGACGTGACTCCGGAGTTCACTTACGTCGTCGACCTGCCGGACGACCGCGAGGAACTCCTCTCGTCGTTCAGCAGCGACGCCCGCTCGAACATCCGGAACCTCGACGCCGACGCCACCTTCGAGGAGGGCGGCGCCGCCGACGTCGAGCGCGTCCTCGGCCACGTCCGCGACCGCTTCGACGCGCAAGACGAACCGTTCAGCCTCCCTCGCGGATTCGCTCGCGACTGCTACGAAGCGCTGCCAGACGGCGCGATGCGCACGTACGTCTGCCGCCACGAGGGCGAGTTCGTCGGCGGCATCCTCACCTACGAGACCGACGACTGGATCCACCGCTGGCAGGGCGGCGTGACCCCTGACGTGGACTTCGCGGTCAACGACAACCTCGACTGGACGGTCATGACCGACGCGATGGATCGGGGCCTCGACGCCTACGACCTCGTCGGCGCGGGCGACCCGCGGATCAACTCCTACAAGGCGAAGTTCGGCCCCTCCGTCGAGACGTTCCACAGCGTTGAGCGCTCCTCGCTCCCGATGAACGCCCTTCTCGGGTTGTACTCGCGAGTGAAGTGAGCGGTTACAGGTGTCGTAGACCGATTCACGGGATGGGAGATTTCAGGGCTATCGAGAATATATCACTCGTTCAGTATTCGTGCGTAGTTTCTGGTTCCTCATTGTTGTGAGAAAACATATACACGATACGGCTTACTACGACGTATGAATTGGAGGCGGGTCGCGCTCGCTATTTTCATCCTCGCAGCGATCGCCTTCCTGTATGGAGTGACTGCGACACCGACCCTCGTTTCAGAAGGGCACGATCGCAGTGTTGTACTGGAAAACGAACGCGGACAGAACGTCTCGGTGACAGTGACTATCGGACACCAGTTTCGGGAAATGTATCGAGAAACGCATACTGTTGCTGCTCACTCGGAGATGGAAATGGCAAAACTAGCCAGAAACCCGTTACATATCGGTCGTTCGTCTGTTACAGTGACCACGAGTAATCCCGGGGGCGAGCCGGGCACTATACAAGTTCATCTCAGTGATTGCTACGGCGGGCCTGCTACTTTCGTGTATTTGCCGGATGGAGAATTGTATACGAACCCCTCCAGTACTGTCTGTTAGCACTGCTGTTTCGTTACTTCTGTCTCCTGTACTGAACAGTAGGCGAGTCCGGCAACTGCTCGATGACACCCTGATCGCCCGCCAGCGCTAACTGTCCGTCCGTCCTGTGACTCCCCATGGGATTGATCGCGGAGTTCCGGATGGTCTCCGAGGAGCTCCCGCTGGTCGACGTGGCAGAAGGGGTGCCCGAGGCGACCGTCGAGTTCGAGTCGGTCCAGGGGCGGCCGTCGGGGGCGCCGACGTTCGTCGTGCGGGTCGTGGGTGCGGACGCCGACGCCGCCGAGGCGGCGTTCGCCGGCGCCGATTCGGTGACCGAGCACTCGCTCGTCGTCGCCGACGGGGCGACGCGACGCTACCGCTGTCGGCCGACCGGCGGGCCGCCGACGGACCTCGACCTGCTCGCGGACAACGAGTCCATCGTCGACCGGGTGCTCGCCACGCCGGGCGGCTGGGAGGAACGTCGCTGGTTCGCCGACCGCGAAGAGTTCGACCAGTTCCGCGCGTTCTGCCGGGCCAACGACTACGAGTTCCGCCTCGACCGCCTCGTCGAGTCCGACGAGGGATCGCCCGGCGGCGACGCGCGGCCGTTCGGTGACGGCGACCTGTCGCGACCGAAGGAGATGACCGGCCCCCAGCAGGAGGCGCTGGTCACGGCCCAGGAAATGGGCTACTTCGACACGCCGCGGACCGCCACGATGGCCGACGTGGCCGAGGAACTCGGCGTCGCGCCCGCCTCCCTCTCCGAGCGGCTGCGCCGCGCGCAGCACCACCTCGTCGCGGAGTTCCGGCGCAGCTACGACATAAAACCCCGAATAAATTAGGGCACGGGCTACGGGGCCGTAGTCACAAGGACGCCTGTGACCGAGCATACGCTACGGACGGACGGGCGCGGTGCCGCCATCGAGGCCGAGGGTGTGGAACTCACCTACGCGGACGGGACGGAGGCGGTCAAGGGGATCGACCTGACTGTCCCGGAGGGCGAGTTCTTCGGCTTCCTCGGCGCGAACGGCGCCGGGAAGACGACGACGATCAAGACGTTCGCGACGCTTCTGGCCCCGACAGCGGGGTCGATCACCGTCAACGGGTTCGACGTGCGGGACGAACCCCGCAGGATCCGCGAGACCATCGGCTACATGGCGCAAGAGACCAGCGTCGACGAGGAACTCACCGCCCGGGAGAACATCCGCTTCGCCGCGCGGGCCTACGGCGTCCCCAAGAGCGAGCGGGAAGCCCGCATCGACGAGTTGCTCGACCTCGTCGATCTGGCCGACGTGGGCGACAAGCGGGCCGGCGAGTTCTCCGGCGGGATGAAAAAGCGACTGGACGCCGCGACGGCGCTGGTCCACAGCCCGCCGCTGGTCTTCCTCGACGAGCCGACGACCGGGCTCGACCCGAAGGCGCGCAACCGGCTGTGGGAGTACTTCGAGCGTATCAACGAGCGCGGGACGACGCTGTTTCTCACCACGCAGTATCTCGAAGAGGCCGACCAGCTCTGCGACCGCATCTCGGTCATCATGGACGGCGAGATCGTCGCGACGGGGTCGCCGGCGGAGCTCAAACGCCGCGTCGGCGGCGAGGTCCTCGACGTGGAGATCCCCGCGGAAGACGGGGACGCGGGCGAGGACGCCCGCGAGCGCGCCGCCGAGATCGCCCGTACCGGCGACGTGTTCGGCGCCGACGCGGACGTAACGATTTCGGATGACGGCATCACCGTCACCTCCGAGCGGGCGCGCGAGCACGGGACCGACCTGCTGGTCGCGCTCCGCGACGCCGGCATCACCGTCACCGGGTTCAACATCCGCGCGCCGACGCTCGACGACGTGTTCCTCGCGATCACCGACGAGGGCGCGGGCGAAGATGGGGAGCGCGATGGGACCGACGACGCGTCCCAGCGGGAGGTGCGGGCCGAATGAGCGACGATACCGCAGCCGATCGAGCGGTCGAAAGCGACTCGTCGAGCGCGCGAGCGGATGACGACGTCAGGACGGACGGCGGCCACGCCACTGCGGGGCGGTCGGGGAACTCCTTTTTCGGCGATTTCTGGGTGAACTTCGTCCGCTGGAACCTGAAGGCGGTCCGGAACCCGTTCGTAGTCGTCGGGTCGCTGGTCCAGCCGATCATCTTCCTCGTACTGTTCACGCAGGTGTTCGGCAAGGTCGCGACGGGCGCGCTCAGCGGCGGCGCCAGCGCCGGTATCACCTACGAGACGTTCCTGTTGCCCGCCATCGCCATGCAGGTGTCGCTGGCCGCCGCCGCGGGGTCGGGGATCGGCCTCGTCAACGACATGGAAGAGGGGATGTTCGAGAAGACGCTCGTGATGCCGATGAGCCGTTCGGCGATGTTCCTCGGCAAGACAGCCGCGGAGATCCTCCGGATCGTCGTCCAGATCGCGATCATCCTCGCACTGGGGACGGTCCTCGGCGCGAGTGTCGCCACCGGCTTGCTCGGTGCCCTCGGGATTCTCGGCGTCGGGATCCTCTTCTCGCTGTGGTTCATCGCGCTCTCGAACATCATGGCGATCGTCACGCGCGACCAGGAGTCGACGATCATCGGCGCGAACCTCCTGCAGTTCCCCCTGCTGTTCGTCTCGACTGCCTTCCTCCCGCTCGACGCGATGCCCGGCTGGATCCAGACCGTCGCGACGTACAACCCGATCACCTACGGGGTCGACGCCGCCCGCGCGCTCATGCTCGACCAGGACGTGATGACCGTCGTCGAGGTCACCCGCTTCGGCGGCATCTGGAACACGCTCGTCCCCGCCGTCGCCGTGCTCCTCGCGCTCGACCTGGTGCTCGGCGGCGCCATGGTCTACCTGCTCAACCGCGCGTCGAGTTCCGCCGTGCAGTGAGGCGGCGATTCGAGTAACTCGCTCGGCTCCCGTCCGCCGGCCGTCGCTCCCAGTTGGTTGCTGATCGCTCCCGATCTCCTGATCACGTACATACGCCCCGCTACGGCGGCGCAAAGGGTGTTTACCGCTCGCGCCCCTACCGTGGGTATGTCCGACGACGACGATCAGGAGCGGTTCGAAGGCGTCAACTTCACCGACCTCAACCCCGTACTCGAGGACTTGTCGTACCCGATCACGGCCGACGAGTTCGTCGAGGAGTACGGCGACCGCGAACTCCCACGGACCAACGCCGAGCCCATCGAAGTCGGAACGGTGCTGGAGTACATGGGCGATACGACCTTCGAGTCCGAGGAGGAACTCCGTCAGCAGATCGTCGGCCAGATGCCCAGCGACAGCGAGGGCCGGACCAACTACTCCGACCGCGGCGGCTCGAACCCGACGACGACCGAAGCCGCCGAGGAAGCCGAAGAACAGACGGCCGCCGACGCGGAGGAGGGGACGGCGACCGACCCTGACACGACGCAGCAGTAACCCCACCGCGCCCGGACTTCCCAATCACAGTTTCCGGTCAACACCACGTCCGTACCGTCAGTCGCGGCTATGCGGCGAATCGTGGCTGCGCGGTCAGTCGCGGTCCACGCCCGCGTCGTCTCGGTCGGGGTTCTCCACGACCTCCATCTCGACGTCGTCGCCGGAGAGCCCGAGGCGCGCGAACTGGGTGCGGACGTGTTCCTCGGCCGCCGCAAGCGCTGCTTCCCGCGTGTCGAACCCGCGGGTCGTCGGCGCCTCGAAGGCCACTCGCCGCTCGGTACCGTCGATCCGCTGGAGTTGTCCGCCCGATTCGACCTCGTAGAACTCGTCGCAGATCCAGACGTAGGGGGCGCCTTCGTCGGGCGCGCCCTCGAAGGTCGGCGGCCGCTCGCCGCGCTCGTAGAGCGTGCCCGTCAGCGCCGTCCCGCCCGCGTGGCCGCGTACCAGTAGCATATCCCCGACAGTAGGGGGCCGAAGCTGAAAAGCACGCCGCCCCCGGCATTCGCGGACGTACTGCAGGATTACAGCCCGAGATCGACCACGACGGGCAGGTGGTCGGAGGGGAACCAGCCGTCCTCGACCACGTCGGCGGCGACGCCGTACCCTTCGACGTTGCACCCGGCGACGAACACGTGGTCGATCTGACGCCCGGGCAGGAGTTCCTCGAAGTCGGTCCGGGTGGTCGAGGGGCCGTGGGGCGGGTAGGGGCTCGCCTCCCGCGCGTCGACCAGCGGTCCTCCTTCGTCAGTCCCCGCAAGCGCACGGTAGGGCTCGTCGCCTGCCAGACAGTTCAGGTCGCCGCCGACGACGAGCGCTTCGTCGTCTGCTTGCTGTTGTTGGACCCGATCACGCAGGAGTTTCGCTCCCTCCACGCGGGCGCGAGCGCTCTCGTGGTCGAAGTGCGTGTTGGCGTACAGCAGGCGCTCGCCGCTGCGGCGGTCTTCGAGGCGGATCCAGGTGGCGATCCGGGGGTAGGCGGCGTCCCAGCCGGCGCTGCCCGGTTCGTCGGGTGTCGGCGAGAGCCAGAACGTCCCCGATCCGATACGTTCGAAGCGGTCGCGGCGGTAGCCGATGGGGCAGAACTCCCCGTCGCCGTCGTCGGCGTTGCGCGACCGGCCGACCCACTCGTAGGTTGGCAGCGCCTCGCGGACGTCAGCGTACTGGTGTGCCAGCGGCTCCTGCAGTCCGATCACGTCGGGACGGTGAAAGCGGAGCGTACCCGCGACGGCGTCCCGTCTGGCCGCCCAGTCGAACTTCCCGTCCCTCGCCACGTCCCGGCGAACGTTGTACGTGAGGACGCGGACGGCGTCGCCGTTCATATCGGTCTCTCGGGCATGGCGGCCCTTAGTACCGCGGTCCGTTACTCTCGATTCTGCTCGAAGGACCGTGGTTGGTAGTGGAATTTGAATGACCCAGGGGACGCTGAGAGTTGAAAGCCCTCGACGCGCTCGCGGTCGCTGAGACGGGATATCCGCGCTCTCCGCACCGCCCGCGCGGATAGTGCCCGCTCAGGCGACTACATGAACGCGAGCCCGCCTCGCCCTTTCAGTCCACCAGGAACCGCAATCACACCACACAGCACCGCAGACGGCCACACGCCTCCCCAACCGATTCGCTCAGTCGCTTCGCTCCCTGTGGTCGCTCATCCCTCGCACGGTGCTGTCGCGAGACGAGACTCGCGACAGCGCGCGCCACCGCTATCAGTCGGCCCCTGCGAAGCATCCGGCGCCGCAGGCGCCGGTTCACCGAACTCGCGCTTTGCGCGAGTTCGGCCTGTCTCGAGAGAGAAGCGAACGAGATGGTTCGAGACGGCAAAGCCGTCTCGTCATGCCAAAAATCTCTGATTTTTGAGCACCTCGTCAGAGCGTTGCTCTGACGGTGTTTTCACCCATGTTTTTGTGGGCGGGGTTCCCGCAGCGAGCCTTCGGCTCGCGAGGAAACCCCGTCCGGAAAAAGATGGGGCGGAAAGCGTTTCACGTCGCAGTGCGACGTGGCGGGTATGTCTGACCTCGGGGATTTCACTGATTTCGACGGCGGCGGCGACGGCGACGACGGCGACGATGCGGGCGACGGCGCGGAGGCAGCGACGTCCACGACCTCGACGGCCGACGTTGATACGGACGGTACCGCGACCGATGGAGAGCTGCTCGACGCGAGCGGCGAGACCGACGAGGACTTCGCGTCGATGGACGTGACGCCGGCCGGCGAAGACCACGGCGTCGGCGTCGTCTCGGCGACCGAGGGCCTGCGGATCAGCGAGGACGGCGAGGAGACCGAACTCCGGGCGTACGTCACCGTCGAAAACCGTTCGGACGTGCGCATCGGGAAGTACCTGCTCGTCCCGTACTTGGACGACGAGCGGCTGTTCTGCCGGATCACGGCGCTAGAGTACGCACAGGAGTTCCGCGCCGACGACGCGACCGAGATCCACGCCCGTCGGGCGATGCGCCGCGGCGACATCGACGAACAGGACTTCAAGTTCGTCGCGACGCTGGACCCCGTCGCGGTCCTCTACTCGGAGGACGGCGAGCTCAAGCGCCGGATGACCGACCGCGTGCCCAAACCCGAGACGGTCGTCCGCGAGGCGACCGACACCTCGGAGATCAAGACCGGGCTGAAGATCCCCGAGGACGGCGTCTTCCTCGGCCACCTCTCCGTGGGCGGCGAGAAGGTGAGGACCGCCGCCGAGCCGCCGACCATCGACTACCGGCTGAAAGACGACTACGAGGACGGCGACCCGCTGGTCTTCCGGCACACGCTCGTCGCCGGCGGGACCGGGTCGGGGAAGACCCACAGCGCCAAGAACGTCCTCCGGCAGTACCTCGCGGAGGACCGGACCTACCCCGTCGAGGACGGCGCCCGCGACGTCTCGCCCGGACTCGTCATGTTCGACCCGCAGGACGAGTACGCCCAGATGCACGACGACAACCCCGACCTCGACGACGAGTTCGCCCGCCGGCTCGACCGCGAGGGCATCGCCCACGGCGGCGTCGACGACACCGTCGCCTTCGTCCCGAAGGTCGAGGGGGCCTCCTACGCGACCGGCGACCACCGCGCCGAGCAGGTGGAGTTCACCATCCCGTTCTCGATGGTCCACGAGAACCCGTGGCTCATCGCCGGCGCGAACCTCAACGGCAACCAGTACAACGCCCTCCAACTTCTCCTGGATCGCTTCGCGAAAGACTACGGAGGCGACGGCACCTACCAGCAGTTTAAAACGTTCCTCGACGACCCCGCACTCCGGGAGGAACTCGACGAGACGGGTCGGGTCCACGAGGCGACGTTCAATGCGGTCAAGCGCCGGGCGCTGGGCTTCGACGGGATCTTCGACCAGGACGCCCGGCCGATCACCGACCGTATCCACGAGTTCGTCCGCCCGGGCGGGGTCTCGGTCGTCCCGACCTACCACATCAACAACTCGCGGACGACGGTGACCATCGTCCTCGCGCTCGCGGCGCTGATCGTCGACCAGAAGCTCTCGAACAGCCCCCGCTACGAGCGCATCAAGCACACGCCGCTCGTGCTCGGCCTCGACGAAGCCCACAACTTCCTCTCGGAGGTCGACAGCGTCCAGGGCGAGCAGATCATCGGCAAGTTCACCGAGGCCGCGAAACAGGGCCGCAAGGAGCGACTCGGCCTGTTCCTCATCACCCAGGACCCGCAGGACATCGCCGACCCCGTGTTCAAGCAGATCAACTCGACCGTCGTCCTCAACCTCGGCGACGACGACGCCATCTCGGCGGTGAACATCCCCGCCAGCCTCGAACAGAAGGTCCCCTACATGGAGAAGGGACAGAAGGTCGTCTACTCGCCGGACAACTCCGAACCGGTCGAACTGGTCGGACTCTCGAAGTGCCTGACCAATCACGAGTGAGTTCGGCGAGAGCACCGACCGCGTCCGTTTCGCCAGACGGCGTCTCGACGGATCGACCGCTGGAACGGCAGTGACCGGCAAATTTATTTGCCGATTCCTTGATGGGACGGGAGATGGGGGAGAACATCGAGGCGAGACAGACCGCCTTCGACAGGATCCGTCGGTCGATGAACGTTCCCATGTCGGTCGAGATCTCGTACGTGGGATCGCTGCTGTTGCTGACGGCCCTCGGTAGCGCCTACGCCTTCCGTTCCGGAGGCAGCGTCTTCCTGCTCGGCGCGGCACTCGTCCTCGTCGCCGCCGTCGGGTTCGAGTACCGGACGCTATCGGGCGGATGGCGCCACCGTCAGCGCGCCGTCGAACGCGCGGAACCGGTCCCGTGCAGCGTCTGCGACACTCACGTCATAAACAAGAGCGACTGGGTGGGTCTGTGGGACCGAAACCGTTACTTGCCGGTCGTCGAGTTCGTCTACGAGCGAGCCGGCGAACGCGAACGGAGTTTCTTCGCGTATCCCTACGGCGTCCACACGAGTTCGTTCGACGAACAGACGTCGGCCCGGGAAGCGTCCCAGATGACCGAGCTGGCCGGTGACACCGCATACTACGACCCCGAGACCGAGCAGGCGTTCCTGTTCGACGACCCAAACGATGCGGTGTGGTGGGGCCACCAGAAGGATTTCGCCAGGACCCTCTTGTATCGTCTCGTGGTAGCGTCCGCCGTGCTGTTTGTGGGCCAGACGCTGCACGTGTAGGCGGCACGGAGGCGTACGGCGGGGACCGCGCTCGCCGAGACACCGGCAGTCGCCGGCGGCTCACCACGGAGCGTCGCTTCGCGCGCCGATCCTACCGCAACGCGTATTGGCTCGCGAACTGCACGACGAGCACATGGACGACGAGTCGGTGCGTCGCGAGGCGGCGTTCGACCGGATCCGGCGTCGCGTACAGCTCCCGCGGGCGCTCTCGGAGGCGTTCGTGATCTACGGGGTGCTGTGGTCGGTCGTGTTCGGGGTCGGCTACCGGTCGAGCGCCGGGGCGAAACCGCCGCTACTGTACGGGTCAGTCGGCGTCGCGCTCGCGTGGCTCACCTACCGGAGCGTCCGGCGGCGACTGGTCCGGCGCCGGCGCGTCGTCGACCGCGCGGAGCCGGTGCCCTGTTCGATCGAGGGAACCGACGCGATCGCGAAGACGAGCCAGCCGTCGCGGACGGCGCTCGCACTGGGCCGCCAGCGGTTTCTCCCGGTGGTCGAGTTCACCTACGAACTCGACGGCGACGAGGGGCGGTCCGACGACGACGGACCGCTCGACGGGCGGGATGTCCCGGCACGCGCGGCCACCGAGGAGCGGGCCGAGCAGCTCGCGGCGGCTGTCGTCGAGGAGCACGCGGCGAACCCACACCGACACGGCGCGCGGCCGGCGAGTGGCGAACGGCGGAGCTATCGCGCCTTCCCCGACGGGGTCCACGAGACCTCGGTCGGCCGGGAGGCCGCTCGCGAGGACGCCCGTTCGCTCGCCGAGGAGGCCGGCGACACCGCGTACTACGACCCGCGGACGGACCAGGCGTTCCTCTTCGACGACCCGAAGGTAGGCGTCTATCGGCGCCAGGCCACGGCAGTCGGGTGGTCGCTGCTCGGATACGTCCTGCTTCCGACGCTGGCGGCGCTCGCGCTCTCGCTGTGAGCGGCCACACCGCGGAACCGAAACGGGACGGACGGCACCGACCTACAGCGGCGTCAGTTCGGTTACCGCCGCGCCGGTCGCGTCGGTGAGCGCCTCGCGGGCCTCGGGTTTGCAGGTGAGGTAGACGACCTGCCAGCCGGAGTCGACCAGTTCGCCGAGTACCTCCGCCTGCCGTTCGAGCCGCTGGGGGTCGGCCGACAGGAAGGCGTCGTCCATCAGGAAGAAGCCGTCGCGCCCTTCCATGAGGCGGCGGCCGAGCGCGACGCGGACCGAGAGGTACAGCTGGTCGCGCGTCCCGCGACTCAGTTCCCGCGGCGAGAGCCGCTCGCCGTTCGCGAGTTCGACGGCGAGGCGTGACTCGTCGGTCAGGCCCACGTCGACGTAGCGGTCGTCGGTGATCCGGCGGAACACCTCGGCGGCCTCGCCGTCGGCGAACAGCGACGCCATCTTCTCGTTCTCCGATTCGGCCATCCGCTCTAGCACCGTCGCGGCCGCCCGCGAGACGTCCGCGTCGGTCTCGACGGCGTCGACGAACGCCTCCAGCCGGTCGGCGAGGTCTTCGAGCGCAGCGAGGTTGGTGACCGCGAGGTCCAGCGGCTCGCCGCAGACCGATTGGAAGCGGATCTCGCCGGCTCGATCGGCGAACCGGTCGAGCTGGCGACGGTGCTCGCGCAGCGCGGATTCGAGTTCCTCGTAGCGCTCGGCGGCGGCCTCCGCGCGCTCGCGACCCTCCTCAAGCTCTTGCTCGGTGAACTCCTGGTCGGCCTCGAAGTCGATCTCGGCCCGGCGGGCTTCGAGGGCGTCGGTCGCGGCGTCGACGACCTCGCTCGGGTCCTGTGCGTCGATGTCGAGCCACTTGCGCAGGACGCCCGTGTTCGTCTGGATCACCTCGGTGTGGTCCTCGCGCTCGTCGCGCAATTCCGCGATGGCGGAGCGGACGTCCGTCGGGTCGTAGGCGTCGATACCGATCTCCGCGGCGCGCTCGACGACGGCTTCCCGGTCGGCAGTGAGCCGCGCGAGAGAACTGCTGGCCGACCGGTAAAGGGCAAGCGCGACCAGCGTGACGACGCCGAACGCCGCGGGGCCGGCGGCGACCAGCGACGGCTCGCGGATCCCCAGCGCCAGCGGGACCGCTCCGGCGACGACGCCGGCGGCCAGCGCCGCGACCGTCGTCCGGCGGTACCATGCCTTGCGCGTCTCGAACTCGTCCTCGCTCCCGGTCGCCAGGTCGTCCAGCCGCGACTCCAGCTCAGACAGCTCGGCGTCGCCGGGCAGCGACGCCCGTTCCCCGAGGCTGCGCTCCAGCGCGCCCTTCGTCTTGACGAGTTCCTCGTACTCCTCGCGGGCCTGTGCGGCTTCGAGTGCGGCCACCTCGGTTTCGGCACGCTCGCGCTCGCGGGCCGCCTGATAGCACTCGCGCTCGACGGCGTCGAGATCCTCGGACTCTGCCCGCTCCAGGTACGACCGCACGTCCTCGAGCAGCGTCGCGGCGCGCTCGCGCTGTTCGTCGGCGTCGTCGTACTGGTTCGAGAGGTTCCACCGCTCGGGCGTGAGACGGCCGCGTTCGAGGACGCGGTCGCGGACGGTCTCGATGTCGCCGGTCCAGATGCCGACGATGCGGTCGGTGACCTGCCGGTAGAACGCACCCTCGTCGAGGACGCCCAGGTCGCCGTCGCGGACGACGAAGACGTTGCGGAACTCCGCGGGCGTCAGCTCGAAGTTGTACCGCTCGGCGTACCGATCGAGAAGCGTCTCGCCGTTGGAAAGCTTGTGTTCGCCCTCGTCGCCATCGAGGACGACGTGCCCCTCGGGGGACTCCTCGATGCGCGTGCCGGCGACGCGGCGGTCGCCGGTCAGCGTCCGCAGGAGACACTCGGTGAGCAGCGTCTTCCCCGACTCGTTGGGGCCGTAGACGACGTGAGCGTCGTCGAACTGGAGCGTCTCGCGGAGCGGCCCGTAGCGGTCGACGTGGACCTCGCTGAGCTTCACGCGTGTGTCACCTCCCCGGCGGCGAGCAACTCGGCGAGCGTCTCGACGAGTCGCCGTTCGACCTGTTCGCGGTCGTCGACGCGGTCCCACTCGTCGAGGTCGAGGTCGTCGAGGCGGTCGACGAAGTCGGCGTAGATGGGGTGGTCGAGGACGGCCGCGACGCCGCGGGTCTCGTTGACGACGGCCGCCGGTCCGGCCGCGGCGTGCAGTCGCTCGTCGAAGGTGCTCTCGTCGAGTTCGGTGAACCCGTCGACGCGAACTTCCAGATCGCTCCGGTCGGTGTCCTGGCCGTCGATCCACCCTTCCACGCGGTCGATGACCTCGTAGCCATCGCCGGGGGTGACCGTCGCGTCGAAGCGGTCGCGGTAGTAGGTGTCGAGCGCGACCGGCTGGACGTTCGCGTCGTCGGTGTCGACGAGGACGGCGTGGCGCCGACCGGTTTCGGCCCACGAATGGGAGACGGGCGACCCGGGGTAGACGAACAGGCCGCCGTTGGGGAGTTTCCGCTGGTAGAGTTCGGCGTGGACGTGGCCCGCGAGGACGAACTCGTAGCCCAGTTCGCCCAGCGTCTCCGTCTGGACGGGGCAGTAGCTGGGGGCCTCCTCGTGGCCGGTCGCGCTCGCGCCGAAGCCGGCGTCGAGCGTGCAGTGCAGCGAGAGGACCGCGTCCTCGTGGGCGCGCTCGCGCAACTCGAAGAACAGGTCGTCGCCCAGTCGCTCGCGGTAGGGGACGCCCACGACCTCGCCGCCGTCGACCTCCGCGACTTCGAAGGGGTCGGCGGCGAGCACGCGGAAGTCGGGGCCGAACTCGACGTTCCCCTGGAAGGCGTCGGCGTCGTGGTTGCCGGGGACGACGAGGACGTCGAAGGGGTTGTCGGTGAACCGCTCGCGGAGGGCGGGGCGGAGGTCGTCGGCGGCGGCCGCCGAGTCGAAGCAGTCGCCGCCGACGGTCAGCGCGTCGACGTCCTCCCGGGCGGCGGCGTCGAGAAGCGCGTCGAGCGCGGCGACCGATCGCTCGCCGCCGCGCCCGAGGTGGAGGTCCGCAGTGTGGAGTAGCCTCATCCGTTACCCCCGTCTGGCGGCGGCAAGCGACTTAAGGATTGGTTACGTGGCCGACAGAATTGCCGGGATGGTGGTCCGGGCGACTCAGAGTCGCAACTGCTCGGCCTCGTCCCAGCGAGGGGCGAACTCCCTCCCCACGTCGGCGGCGAACTCGGGGTCCTTGAGGTCGATGACCGCGAACGTCTCGTCCTCGATGAGCGGGTGGGGCACCTCGATGCAGACCTCGGTGTCGTCGATGATCTCGAAGGTCCCGGAGACGTCCGGGCTGGTCCGCGTCTCGAAGCGGTCGTGGGGCTGGAGCGTCTCGCGGTAGCGTCGCCCGACGCCGTCGGGCAGTGCGTCGACCAGTTCCGGCGTCAACAGTACTGAAACGGAGACGCCGCGTTCGAGCGCGTCCTCCAGCGCGCCGGTGATGCGGGCCGAGACGTCTTCGAGGTCGAACTGCTGGACTGGCTCGGAGGCGACGACGACGATGCGTTCGTCGGCCGCAGTCAACCGCTCGACCAGCAGGTCGAACGCCTCCTGTGGCCCGACGCTGGCCGTCCAGAACGGCTCGTCGACCGGTTCGCCCTCGTCGAGTTCGTCGACCAGTTCGTCGACGATCTCCTCGTACTGGGCGGCCTGTTCCTCCAGTTCGCGCTGTTTGGCTTCCAGCAGCCGGTCCAGGGCGGTGTCGGTCTCGACGGCGACGTACTTCTTCGGACGGCTCGCCGTCTGGCTCCGCGCGAGCCGCTTCGTCTCCAGACTGTTGAGCACGTCGTAGATGCGTCCCATCGGGACGTCGCTCGCCCGCGAGAGGTCCTTCGCCGTCGTCGGCCCCGCCTCCAGCAGCGCGCGATAGGCCCGCGCCTCGTACTCCGAGAGACCCAGGTCTCTGAGACTCGCCATCGTGTTGAACTCTTCCCCGAACAACAAAAAACAACTGGTGAATTTACGACCGTCCGCGCTCCGGCGGCTCGCCGTACGGCGTTCGACCGGTCAGCCCGTCAGCAGCGATTCGAGGCTCTCGGGGTCGGCTGCTCGCCCCTCGGGTTCGCCGTCGGCGAGGACGACCGCCGTGCCGTCCTCGGCGCGGTCGTCGGCAGGTGAGACGACCGTCTCGTGGTCGGCCAGCCGGAGTGCCGCGCGGTGGAGGTCGCTGCCGGCGTCGGTCCCGACGGCGACGACGCGCGGGTCGCGCAGCCGAGCCACGGCCGAGGCGTAGTTCGCGACCTCGACGCCCATCCGGTCGGTCGCGCCGGCGAACGCGGCGAGCGCGTCGTGGGCCGCCTCGCGGTAGCGGTCGTCGTCGGTGAGCAGCCAGCAGTCGATCAGCGCGTCGGCCGCCTCGACGTTGGTGTCGAGGGGGTACAGCGGGCGATCCAGCAGTCCGGCACCGGCGGACGACCCGTCGCGGAACGCACCGGCGTCGCCCTGTAGCGCGTCGATAGCGTAGTCCGCGACCGCCTGCATCGGTCCGGGTTCGCCCAGCACGGACGCGCTCGTCGTCAGCCCCGCGAGCACGCGGGCCTGCGACGAGAGGAGACCGGCCTCGCCGACCTCGCCGGTCTCGGGGTCGCCGAAGTGGACGACAGCGCCGTCCTCGCCGACGAGTTCCGCGAGGACGTGGTCGCGGGCGCGCTCGGCGTACCGCTGGGCGCGCTCGTCGTCGGTGTACGCGGCGTAGGTCAACAGGCCGTCGACGGCGACGCCGTTGTGCCCGGCGAAGACCGTCTCGTCGACCGCCGGCGGGTCGGCGTCCTCGCGCTCGGTCGCCTCCAGCCGGTAGTAGGCGTCGTCGCCGCCCTGGCTCGCCGCGAAGGCGTCGCCGGTCCACAGGTCGGTCGTCAGGTACTCGACCGTTCGCTCGGCGGTCTCGCGGTAGGCGTCCTCGCCGGTGTAGCGGTAGCCGTGGGCGAACGCCCGCACGAGCGCCGCGTTCTCGTCGGCGAGCTTCTCGCGCTGGGGCGACCCCCAGTTGCGGTTGTGGGACAGCCGGTAGAACCCGCCGTCGTAGGTGTCGAACAGTCGCGTTCGCACGGCCTCCAGCGTGCGCGTCGCCTGGTCGCGCGCACGGACCAGCGCGAACTCGATCGTCCGCGGGAGCGGGAACTTCACGTCCGTTCCCCACCCGCCGAACTCGTCGTCGTACGCGGCCAGCAACTGTTCGACCATGTGTTCCTCGACGCGAGCGGACAGCTCGCCGCCCGGCGGGTCGGCGTCGCCGAGCTGGCGGGGGATCGAGCCGGCTTCCGCGCCCTTGCCGTCCCAGGTGCGCCGGACGGCGTCGAGGATCTCGCGGAAGCCGTCGACGCCGAGGAACGTCGCGCCGGTGATGACGGTGCCGTCGGGCGTCGTGAACACCGTCGAGGGGAACCCGCCCATGTTGTAGCGGTCGCGGACGCGCGGGTGCCGGTCGACGGACACCCGGACGGGGACGAACCCGTCGTTGACGTTCGCGGCGATGCGGGGCTCGGAGTAGGTCGTGCGGTCCATCTCCCGGCAGTCCTCGCTCCAGGGCGCCCACAGCGAGAGCAGGACCGGCTTGCCCGCCCGCTCGGCGTCGGCGAACGCCTCCGGACCCCACTCGCGCCACTCGACTTTCGTCGCGTCCGCTGAATCGTCCATACCCGAACTACGTGCTTGCGCCGATAAGGGCTTTCAACTCTCTCTGACCGGGGTGAATTCGCCGGTGGCGCGCGCTGTCGCGAGTTTCATCTCGCGACAGCATCGTACGAGGGATGATCGAAAGAGCGCAGCGACTGAGCGAATCGGTTGGGGAGGCGTGTGGCCGGCTGCGGTGCGGTGCGGTCCGGTATTGTTCCTGGTGGACTGAAAGGGCGAGGCGGGCTCGCGCTTGTATAGTCGCCTGAGCGGGCACTATCCGCGCGGGCAGTGCGGAGAGCGCGGATATCCCGCCTCAGCGACCGCGAGCGCGCCGAGGGCTTTCTACGCCCACTGATTCCTGCGGTAGCGGATAGTAATACTGCTAGCGAGCGTGCCGAGGACCCTCGCCGACCACTCTCAGCCACCGAGTTTCAGTCCTCGCGAGCGTGGATCGGTCCCGCACTCGAACCCAGATGCCCGCCGTCACGACCGTTCCGGACCGCGAGCACCTCGGCGACGATGCTGTGGGCGACCTGATAGGGATTGTCGCCGCCCAGATCGAGGCCGACGGGCGCGTAGATGCGCTCCCTGTCCCCGTCACCGATTTCGACACCGTCCGACGCGAGCGCGTCCCGCAACCGCTCGAACCGGTCGGGCGGTCCCATTACGCCGATGTATTCGACAGTCGTCTCCAACACCTCCCCGAGCGCCAGTCGGTCGTCGACGAAGTTGTGGGTCATCAGGACCACCGCGTCGCTCGATTCGAAATCAACCGTCTCGCACAAATCTCGTGGCGAAGTCGAGACGACGCAGTCAGCGCGCGGGAATCGGTCGGTCGTCGTGCGGCCCCCGCGGAACCCGACGACGGTGACGCGGAACCCCGCAGACCGCGCGAGGTGGATGACCGGGCGGACGTCGGCGTTACTGCCGACGACGACCAGCCGCGGCGGTGGTGTCACGCGCTCGACGAACAGCCGGACCGATCCGCCCCCCGTTTCCACTCGAACCGTGGTCGTCCCGTCGACGGCCTCGGGAACCGCGGCGGTCACCTCCGGGGGGAGGCCATCGACAGTGTCGCTCTCCCCGTCGGTCCATCGCACTCCGACGTCGGCGCGCTCGTCGTCGCTCTCGACAACGACGGCGGCGATCCGTCCGCCACTAAGTTCGTCGGCGCTCGCCAGTAGCGGCCGATGGGATTCCCCGAGCGGTTCGAGCAATACGTCGACGACGCCGTTGCAGCCGACGCCGAGGCCCCAGCCATCGTCCTCGCGGAGGTCGAATCGCTCAAGCCGGGCCGTCCCGTCGTCGAGTACGTCCGCCGCCAGTCGTGCCAGCGAGTCGGTCAGGCAGCCGGCGGTCACCGACCCGACGCCGCCCGCGTCGGGCGCGACGACCATCTTCGCGCCCGGTCGACGGTAGGCCCGGCCGTCGACGGCGACGACCGTCGCCAGCACGGCCGGCTCGCCCGAGTCGAGGTACTCGCGGGCCGCCGCGCGGACCTCGCGGTCCGGGGCCGTCCAGTCGGTCGGTCGATCGGTCGTCCAGTCTCCGTCGCTGCCGCCGTCAGTCATGCCGTCCGAGGCTCGCCGGCGACCCGCTCGGCGGCCGATTCGAGCGCGCGGGCGACGTACGTCTCCAGCAGTTCGCCGCGGAACTCGCCGGATGCGTAGGGGTCCGAGCGCAACCGCTCGGGGTCGATATCTGCCCGCGCTTCGCTCGCCGCCGCGTCGATGCTATCGGAATCGGGGCGTTCGTCGACGAGCGCGTCCTCGACCGACGGGAGGCGGACCGCTCGATCCACCGCGCCGGTCGCGGCGACGCGTGCAGTCGAAACGACTTCTCCAGTTACCTCGACCACGGCCGCCACGCCGACCATCGCGTAGCCCGTCGCGGGGTGAGTCTTCTTCGCGTACGCGACGCCGGCGTCGTCGGTGTGCGGGATGCGGACGCCGGCGACGAGTTCACCGTACTCGACGGCCGTCTCGCCGTCGCCCCGGAAGAACTCGGTCGCGGGCACCTCGCGCTTGCCGTCGCGGGTGCGCAACAGGACGATCGCGTCGCTCGCCAGCACCGCCGCGGGCGGGTCCGCACCGGGGTGGGCCTCGGCGAGGTTCCCACCGATGGTCCCCCGGTTTCGGATCTGCAGGTCGCCCACTTCGGCGGCCGTCTCGGCCAGCAGCGGCGCGTTCGCCCGGAGCACCCGCGAGTCGGCGATGTCGGCGTAGGTCGTCAGCGCACCGACGACGGTCCGGTCGTCGAGCGCGTTGATCGCGTCCAGAGCGTCTACGTCCAGATCCACGACCACGTCGGGGCTGCGCCCTTCGGTCTTCATCGCCGGGACGAGGCTGTGGCCGCCGGCGAGGATCTCGACCTCCGCGTCGGCGTGCTCCTCCAGCAAGTCCAGCGCCTCGCTCACCGAGGTCGCCCGCTCGTAGTCGAAGTCGTCCGGGAACATCTCAGTCCTCGGCCTCCACTTCGGTAGGGTCGGCGCGTCGGCCGGTCTCGGCGCCCGAGGACTCCGTCTCAGCCAGTCGATCGGCCGCCGTCTCGACCGCGTCGACGATGTTGCCGTAGCCGGTGCAGCGGCAGACGTTCCCCTTGAGCGCCTTCCGGATCTCGGCGCGCGAAGGGTCGGGGTTCTCGTCGAGGAACTGGTGAGTCGTCGCGAGCATCCCGGGCGTGCAGTACCCGCATTGCAGGCCGTGTTCGTCGTGGAACGCCCGCTGGACGGCGTCGAGGCCGTCGGTCGCGTAGCCGGCCGCGGTCGTCACCTCGGCGCCGTCGGCCTGGACGGCGAGGACGGTACAGGACTTGACCGCATCGCCGTCGACGTCGACCGTGCAGGCGCCGCACTTGCCGCTCTCGCAGCCGACGTTCGGGCCGGTGTAGCCCAGTTCGTCGCGCAGCGCGTGGACCAGCAGGGTCCGCGACTCGACGGTCAGCGTCTCCTCCTGCCCGTTCACCGTGAGCGTGATGTCGTGTGTAGCCATGGGCGAGGATCGATACCTTGGGCCGACAACGGCCCGCGGAGGGTAAAGTGTTGGTCTCGGGGACGCTGGCGAACGGCCCCGACGAGTCTCAGCCTTTCGGCTCCAGGATCCCGACGTAGTCCCCGCCCGCCGGGTCCAGCCTCTCTTCGGGTTCGAGCGTGTCGACGAGGTGCCAGGGCGTCTCGCTCGCGAGGTCGGCCATCGTGTCGGGGGCGGCCATGAGGTAGTCGAACCACGGCGTCGCGAGCGTCTCGTGGCGGACGCGCATCCGGAGCGCGCCGGGGAGCCGGCCGCGCTCGCGGTTGTACTCGTGGTACGCGAGGTGGGACTCGTCGTCGGTGGCGACCGGATCGCGACTCTGGGCGACGAGTGTCGCGTCGTCGGTCGCCACCTCGGCCAGTCCACGGAGGCGGTCGGGAGCGGTCTCGGCGCTCCCGACGAGCCCGAAATTGTTCCCGAGCATCAACACCGAGTCGAACGTACCGCGGTCGAACGCCTCGGCGACGTCCGCCACGTCGACCACCCGGGCGTCGTCGACGCCGCGCTCGCGGGCCACCTCGACCGCACCGGGCGACACGTCGATGGCCGTCACGTCGTGGCCCTGCTCCTGCAGGTACAGCGCTGCGCGGCCCGCGCCACAGCCCACGTCGAGGACCCGCCCCCCGACGCGGTCTACCGCGCGGCGGTCGGGTGCCGGCCACTCGTCGTATCCGGCGAAGTAGAACTCGCCGCCGGCGCTGATCCCGATCCAGCCGTCGTCCCGCTCGATCACCTCGACGCCCTCGCCGGTCTCGTGGTAGTCCCGGAGCATCGCGCCGAGCGCGTCGCCCGTCTCCGGCGTCGGCGCCTCGGGCGTCTCGCTGTCGTCCATACGGGCGGATCGACCCGCGGGGAAATCAGTGACGGGGGTCGCGTGGGGATCTGTGGCACACTCGACGACGCGGGCGATTCCGCCGGGAGGGAAACAGTGACGGGTGCGCAGTCCTCGTGTCGGGACATGTACCTCGCAGACCGGACCTGGCCGGAGCTGGGCGAGTATTTCGACGCGGAGTCGCTGGCGCTCGTGCCGCTGGGGTCGACCGAACAGCACGGCCCGCACCTGCCCGAGTCCACCGACCACCGCATCGCCGAGGCGCTCGCCCGCGAGGCCGCCGAGCGGACGGGTTTCCTCTGCACGCCCACGATAAACGTCGGCGTCAGCCCCCACCACCGGCAGTTCCACGGCACGATGTGGGTCGAACCCGGCGTGTTCCGCGACTACGTCGAGTCGCTGACGCGGAACCTGACGTATCACGGCATCGACCGCGTGATCTTCGTCAACGCCCACGGCGGCAACGTCCAGCACCTCCGCGAAGTGGGCCGCCGCCTCCGCGACGACGGCGACGCCTACGCCATCGAGTGGATGTGGGACGAGTCCATCCCCGAACTGGTCGACGACCTCTTCGAGAACAACGGCCCCCACGGCGGCCCGAAGGAGACCGCGATGATGCTCCACATCGACGACGAGTTAGTGCGTGAAGACCAGTTCGAGCGCGCCCGCGACGACGGCATCCGCAACTTCGAGGACTACGAGGGCATCCGGAAGTTCGGCGCCCGCACCTTCTACGACGCCATCGACAACACCGAGTGCGGCGTCATCGGCGACCAGACCGACGCGACCCGGGAGAAGGGTGCCGAGTTGTTCGAGGCCGCGTGTGATCAGTTGGTGAAGTTGAGCGAGTGGCTGGCCGAGCAGGAATACGCGGACCTGATGCCGCGGGAGCACGTGTAAGATGGGCTAGTTCAGGTACAGTGGGTTCCGGTTCTCCGCTGGTGTGTAGCCCTGATACCGCCGATTTCGATCCTCCCAACAAAGACTTTTGGTTGTAAGCGTTGTAAGGACTGGTAACGGAAGGCGATACGCATGTCTAACGCCAGCAAACGAATTCCTGTCACAGAGGAACGGTGGAAGGAACTGAACGAACTCAAGGAAGCGGGGGAAACCTACGACGACCTGCTCGGAGAGTTGATCCAGGAACACCAGCGCCGGCAACTCGCCGAGCGGGCGAAGGAGGTCCGTGAAGCAGACAGCGAGGATCTGACGTCGCTTGATGAGTTATGAGGTCCTCCTCGCGGAGGAAGCCCGTGAGTACGTCGCCGCGTTAGACGAGAAGAGTGCCCGCATCGTGAAGGACAACCTACGGAAACTTGCCGACGACCCGTATCCGAGGCCAGAACCCGGCTCCGGAGACAAAGAGAAGCTGGTGATCGACGGAGAGGAGCTATATCGGCTACACATCGGGCGGACCCACACCGCGTTCTACGACGTTCTCGAAGGAGACGAGGAAGTCCGTGTGATCGAGATCGTCGACATCGACGAGGCCCACAAGCGCTACGGGTTCGATTGACCAACAGTACGAGCGGAGTTGAGTATCCAGCATACGGCGAGCGAAGCGAGCCGTTTCACGCGAGCGCGGAGCGCTCGCGCCTTTTTGCCCCATCTTTTTGCGGCGAGTGATTCCCGCAGCGAGCCGAAGGCTCGCGAGGAAACCCGAGCCGCAAAAAGGTGGACGGGCACGGTGGGTTCCGGCTTTCTCACGGTGTGCGGCGTTGATTGTAGCGAACATGGGTTTTAGAGGTCAGGGAGGTGGTCGCTGCGCTGTTCGGCCTGTTCTCGGTCGGTTCGGCGGTCGTAGTGGCGATCGAGGATATCTTCGCTCGCGTTGAGGCGGTCTTTGACGACTCGTCGGGGAACATCCTCGCGCCGATAGTAGGTCACCCGACCACTCCGAACGTCGTGCGGAGATCTCGCGGACGGGCACTTGCTCGCGTGGTCGAGGTGGGTCGCTTCGCAGTCGTCGAGGTCGCGGTCGTGCGGACAGTCTTCGCCGCGCCAGCAGGGACGAGTCACCCGGTACAGCGTGGTTCGGATAGTGTTGGCCGCTGGACGACCGTACTCGGTGGTAATCAGCGGTTCTCGACCGTGGTCGTCGGTCACCTCGTTCCGGTGGAAGTCGATGTAGTCCTTGATGAACGTCGCAGTCCGCTCACTGATCCGGTTCCACCGGGTTCCCTTATCGTGGTTCTTCAGCGGGGTTCCAGTATCAGGCCGATGGACGAAGTGAAGTGCCGGACCGGACAGACGCGGATGCTTCCCTTCCAGGTCGAGGTCGCGGAGATCGAGGCCACGGAGCGCGCCGGTTCGCGCACCAGTCTCCCACAGGAGCAGCAGGATGATGTGGTCTCGCGTGGCCGGTTGCGCGTTTTCGAGGTAGTCGAGAATGGCGATCGCGCGGTCGGGATCGAGTGTGGTATCCGATACGTCCTCACCGTTCTTCATCGTCGGCAGCGTCAGCTGCTCGTACAACTCCGGGTCGACCGCGTCGATGTTGGCCGCGAAGCGGAGGAACCGACGGAGGGTCGCCAGCTGACCCTTGAGCGTGACGAGTTTGATTGGTTCTCGATCTTCTCCCTGGCCTTCCCGCCGCCAGGTGCGATACCTGAAGAGGTCACGACCGGAGAGTTCGTTCAGGTTCTCGATCCCTTCTTCGTCGCAGAACTGGATGAACGCGCGAAGCCGGTGGCGGGCGCTCTTGCGGGTCGATTCGGCGTGTTCGTCCCGCATGGCGTCATGGTACATCTCCACGGCGTCGACCGGAGAGATTGGGTCGAGGTCGGTCACTTCTCACCACCTCTCCAAGAGACAGCCATCATCCGGTTACAGTTCGGACACGGCTTCGAGGTCTGGAGTGAGACCGCGGTGACGTAGTTGGGATATCGCTTCGAAAATCCGCAGTCAGGGCAGCGTAGCTGACCCGCTTCCTTCGGGGGAACGGCGGTCTTTTCACTGGTCGATGCCTCTGGTGACGTGTGGGGCGAATGCCCCACGCTGGTTCCGTCTTGCATGGGTACGCGGGCGGAGCCGCCTTCTGGGCCGTGTCCCAGCACGGCCCGATTCCGATGACTCAGAGCCACCGGTGTGGGCGGCCCACGACAACACTGGAGATTGCTGACAACATAAATGTAACGACGACCCTATTACGTTGTTAAAACACTCTTTAATTGGTAGAGTATGAAATAGGTGGCACACGGGGAAAATGAGAATAAGATGCGTCGATCTGGTTCGTGGATGAGTGTCTGGGACGACCGGATCCTCGAATGGATGCGAGAAAACGAGGGATCCGGAACTCCAAAGCAACTCAACGACAGCGGGTTAATTCGCGTCTCGCAGACGCATATCGCGCGCCGATGTAAGAAACTCGCTGACAACGGTCTACTCCGGCACGTCGGTAACGGAGCTTACGTTATCACGGAGAAAGGCGAAGCCTATCTGAACGAAGAATACGACGCAGAGCAAGGAAAATACATCAACAACGGGAATTCGGCCACAGACGGCCCATCGGCATCGGAACAGGGACGGAACGGAGTGTGACTGCCCTCCACTATGACGATACGAAGAACCGCAACATGGCAACGGTGTGTGGACGATCGGATACTTGAACATCTCCGAGATGAATCGTGGTCAACACCGCGCCACATGGCGAAACTCTCAGGAATCCACGCAACGAAGGCGCAGGTCAGAGAGCGATGTTACGTTCTGGCCGACGCCGAGCTAGTGGCATTTCTTACTGAGGACGCCCATCTCGTAGAGATAACGACCGCGGGGGTTCAGTACCTGAACGGTGAAATCGACATGGAGTTGCATCCAACGCCTCGCCACCCTCGTGCGATTTGTAAGTAACTGAAAAGCAATTTACTTGTAACTGGGGATTACCTTCACCTTCGTGTATCAGTACACCCCCGACGAGATCGACCAACAGCGAGCCCACCACCAAGCGGTAAAGCAGGACGTAGACGACGAGAAGGTCAAGCGAATCGGGAACCTTGGCGAGCTCGCCTTCGAGCAGTTCTGTCGTGAATATCTCCCTGCGGAAATGTGGGAGTGGGAAAACGAAGATGCACTCCGGCGCTGTAACCCTGAGAGCTATTCCGGTCACGACTTCGAGGTTTTCGGGTACGAGGTCGACGTGAAAACTTCTCGGGACGTGTCTGCCTTTCTACCTAAGAAACTAGTTGAAAACGACTCGGAAGACGATATTATCGTGATGGCGTGGCACCGAGACAACGAGGACTCACTGATTCTACTAGGCTGGGAACACGTGGAGACGCTGAAGTCGAAAGTTCAGACGCAAGAAGAGTTCTCGGGAGACGAACCCGAGAAATTGCGACACCTGGCGTCGAGGCCGATGAACGATCTCCAGGACCTCGGGCCGAACATGGCGAACATGAACCAGAAGCCCGAGAATCCGTTCCAGCCAGGTGACCGGGTAGAGAAGAGAGGAAAAGACGATCCGTCTGTCGGGGTTGTCGTTGAGGTGTTACCGCCAGAGACACAGATCGAATTATACGGGCAGGAGTTGGACGGCGAAGGGGTTCGGGTTGCGTTCCCGAGTTCGATCGATGAAGGCCCCGGCGACTGGCGAGAGATCGATCGAGCGTTACTATCTTCCTATTGCGACGATCAAGACATCAGTCTGTACACCTACAAGCACGAGAATCTGAAATTCGCAGAGAATCCGTATACTGTCGGAGACTACGTCATCAAGCCATCGCACGATGATCCGGACGTGGCGGTAGTCGTCGAATGTGACGAGGAGGTGACGGTCGCTTTCGACCGGCAGCTGGGCAACAAAGTAGAGCCAGCAAATCTCAAAGCTCACTGCGAAGAAAACGATATCTCGACATACAGTTACGAGCCGTCTGTTCTCGAATTTGCGGAGATCTAAGGGATAGCGCCTGACCGCACCGCAACCGCAACACGATTGGGGCCGACCGTAGGTCGGCCCGTGCGCCCCGGCTTGCCGGGTCGACCCGCAAGGGGTCGCTTACCGGCAGCTCGCCGCTGACGCGCCTCGGGGCGCTCGGCGCGTCCGAGACACGGCGAGCTATCCGGTGCTTATGATCCATTTCCCAATTAGCGCTAAATCTACAACCGAACGGAAACAATCGAGATGAGACTCTACTAAGAATTCTCTTTCGATCTAGGAACCGAGAGACAGCCCACATTGGGATGGCGATGCGATCTAATTTAACACACACTCCCCAATGCTTTTCCGCCAGCGCAGGAGTCCAACCTGCGTTCCGGCTTCTGGCTGCGAGTAGCCGCCTCTCGGCGACCCCACAAACGGCTTAAAGCCGGCGGAGTCCATTCGAAAAATAATTGTTTCTCAAATATAAATATTTCCCCTTATGGGCATTAAAAGTGGGACACTTACGGAATTCACTCAAGAGTTCTATACAGAGGCTATATTTAGACAAGACAAACTACGATCAAAGTTCCAGAATACTTGCGATTCTTTAATTACTGATGGTGATCCGCCTAGCCGCCCTCTTTATATCGATAAAATTGGTGAATTCACTGGTGGTTGGAATTTCTGGAACCAATTGTATAATCATGAAAAAGAACATAATTTTCACTTTCAACCTGAATTTTGCGTTCCTTCTGGTGGCGCTCACCTTCCAAGTTGGGTGATTAATAGCTATAATTTAGCAGATTATAAGATCTCTCCTAGGATTTTGTTTTACCCTTTTGGATATTTTGTAGTTCGTGTGAGGGTGTACTTTGAGTTTGAAAATGAGGTTCCCGTTAGAGAATTCCTTAATTTTGAACGCTCCGTACAAAAGGAGCTAGAAATCTCCATTGAGAATGGTGATAGAGACATACAATCGATATTCATGGACATAAATAAGTCCGTGTTTGCGGGAGATATTCCAGAGCCTTACGTTGGAAAGAACGGAGATCGGAAGGTCTGTTCAATTACCTATCTTTATGAAAGTGATGAGTTATCAAAGTCAGAACGGGCACGTATTATTCGACGAGAAGAACGGGATATTCCGGAGCGGACCGCAAATGAGGTAGCTGAACCGTATATGGGCTATCTAAAGGGTGACCGGATTTCAGTTGATTTAGAGGGAGCAGCAGTAGTTACCCCGTCATTTTCGCCACTGAGTGAACGGAACCGGCGCTGGAAACGAATTCATCTCTTGAATAATCTGTATTTAGCATATGACTTTGCTCTCTTAGAAGAGCGGCACCTCAAACGAATTCGCGATGATTTGACCGAATTGTTGGATGAATTCAACACCGAGAATTGGTTTGGCAATCCTATCTCACCAAGATATCTAGGAATACTACAGGCTGTACTTGAGTTTGGTGCACATCTCCGAGTAACTAGAGGCGAAGTATACGGGGAATTAGAGCCTCTCGAAATGAAAGAAAATGTCCAGCCGGATATAGATGATTATGTTGATAGAGTTATAAACCATGAATCCGTTCTTGGGGGGTTATCCGATCTCATTCCTCAGGTAATACTACGGCGGATAATCTGACTACTACACTGTACCAGCTAAATTAACAAAGAAATTGAAGTCTCATCTGCTCGGCCCCCCATTAAGGGGGGCGCTCGCAGGCTCGCTCGCTAGATGGTGATATCAAATTCCGCTTGTTCATCGGGATCGTATGAGCCGGCGATTGGCGGCACCGGATCGAGCGAGTATGCGAGGTCGCTAGGGTTACCGTCAATGAGATCTCGATAGAACTCCGCGGAATATTCCGTCTCGTCAAGGCCCACGTTTTCGGCCCGCTGAACGATAATGTGGTCAGCATGTTCTCGAATCGGCGGTGCGATATCATAGCCATCCTCGCGGTGACCGATAACGAACAGTCGAAGTCCAAGTTTCGATTTGAATGTCACCAGCGGGTAGAACTCATTGTTGACTTCGTAGCTCTGGGTTTGAGCGTTCGCCTGGGTACTCATCTCGTCGAGGACAGCAACCACATCTGAATATTTCTCGCACAGCAGTTCCAGTTCAGATTTGGACTCTACGGTGTATGTCCGTTCGTTCAGTCCAGGTTCTTCCCACTCGAGGGTGGTTACGTTCGTGGCGAGGACTGCATCAGGTTCATCGCGGAGATGTAGACCGGCACCAACCAAGGCGGAATTAGTTTTTCCGCCGTCGGTCATGCCGAGGAACACACCGAGGTATCCCGGCCGCCGGAGGTCCTGAACCAGCTGGGAGAACACCTGGGCGCTAGAGAAGTCCGACTCTCGACGAGTCAGCCCGGACAGCCAGGAGAGCACAGCGAGGTTCCCGTTGCGGACTGCCGCAGCTGCAACCGGCGAGCCGTGAGCGGCGATCAAGTTCCGACAGTACTGGGTCTGCTCGAACGTCGCCGGGAGATCGGCTTCTTGGTCCTCGTTGATGCGTAGAATCTCGTCGTATCGACGCTTGTAGTGAACATAACGATGGAGCGCACGGCCGTCGAGGAACGGCGCGAGCGGATACACGCGGTTGTTCTCGGTCAGTCGACCTTCAGCCACTTCGCGGAACTCCGCAGCGCCGATGCCCAGGGAACTGCCGTCGTAGTTACTCATGGTCCACCTCGCTGCTGGGATGCTGACCGTTGCTACCCGGTGAACCGCCGGCTTTCGCACGTTCTTCTAGCGGGTCGCTGGACTCTTGGATGTCGGCCGAGCCAGGACGTTCGGCTTCGGCGCGCTCTTCCTGATCGTCGGCTTCCCCGCGGCTGGGGATCAGGCCGTCGAGCGTACTGTCGAGGTCGACGTCGAGGTCAAAGTTCATCGGGTCCAGCCCATCGGCGAGGAAGGAGTCTTCTTCCGCACCGAGCAGCAGCGCGTGAGATAGCTTGTCCGTGTTTTCGAGGGCCTTCATGTCCGCACCTGCGCGGGCTTTTAGACCCTCGAAGGCGAGCGGAACCAGTTTCTTCCGCTGCTGTTTCAGCGAGGCTTTCTTCTCCATGAACTTCTGGTGGGAGATCTCGCCTTCCCACGTCGATACCAGGACTCGACGAGGAACCGTTTTCTTCTCGCCGGTCTCTGGGTCGACCTCTTCGCGCTGCTCGATGCGCTGGCCTTCGGCGAAGTAGATGGTCTCGCCGGTGGCGCGACCGTGACGAGTGGCGAGTCGGTCACCCTCAATCTCGGCCTTTCCAAACTCGTCGGGATGGAGGTACTTCAGACCCCAATACTGACCGTCTGGGTCATTCAGCACGATCGGCACGTCGAGGCGCTTCTGGTAGATGTACGCGAACAGGAACGCATAGCAGACGATGAACGGGCTACCGATCATCGCGGACAGCAGCACTATCGAGATCGGCCGCGCCGGGAGACCGTACCACCAGACCAGTGCGAGGCCAAGGAGGCTCAGGATACCGATCAGCAGGGGGGCGGCCGTGTATCGCAACACTTCGACCATCAGCTCACGATTCGACGGCTTCGCTGGAGCCTGCGGGTTCGGCGGTTCAGTGTTGGTCATGTTCCTTCCCTCTCAGCTTTCGATTCGCAATGAACGCGCCCGGCATCGCGACAGCAAACAGGGCGAATATCGTCGCGCCGGCCAGCCACGTATCCTCGGGAGACGGGCCACCCGGCACGAAGTCGGTACTACCGCCTTTCCGTATCGTATGGCCGTACAGCGTTTCGTCAGTCGAGATGGAGACGCCGACCCGACCGTTTCGCTCGGTGACGGCGAACTTCAGCTGGGCGCGCCCGTCGACGACGGTCGTCCGCCGGTTGATCTCCCGGTCTTGGTCCGTGAAGAACGCTCCCGCGTCCGCCAGCGTCACCGCGATCGGGGAGTCAGACCGAAGGACGATCGTCGCCTCTCCAGTCTCGAAGCCCTGCATCTCGTCCACTGCGGTGTACGACGAGGAGACGATGACAAGGCCGTCTTGTATCTGTGTACCCGACTCCTTGGGCATCTCCACACCGGGACCGCTCTGCGTCCCGTTGTCGGCCTGTGCGACCGCGCCAGTTGGTACCGACACCAGCGCCACGAGGAACGCTATAGTAACAGCTACTCGTTTCATATTGGATAAATATGGGAAGTGGTGTTTCAGCTGATTATCGCCGGGCCGATCACAGGCCACAGCAACATTACCAGCGCGATGATTCCGATGATAGCGGCCACAACACCGACGAGTCCACCGGATACGAGGCCACCACCGAATCCGCCGAAACCGTTGGGTAGGAAGCCGGCACCACCGGAATTCCTCTTTTTCTGTTCGCGAGCCTCGACCTCGGCGCGGAGCGAAGCGAGTTCTTCGTTCAGCTCCCGCAGCTCGGTCATGTTGGCAGTATTGTAGTTCACCTTTCGGACCGTCACGTTCTGGACGTTCTCACCATCACTGTTGGTGATGTTCCGAATCGTGAAGTTGCGTTGCAGCTCCACGATTCGATCATCGGTCACTACATACTGCTGACCGCCGATCGCCTCAGGGTCGTACGTGTTGCCGGCCTCGAACATCCCGCTGGCGGGAGTTTCGTCCGACAACAACATTCCCTCGTGCTTCTGGGAACCGGCCTCGACCTCGAATGAACCGACGTTCTGGACGTTCTCGGGCGTGTTGGCACCCATCAGCGTGAGGGAAGTTGTCGCCCACGCCTGGAACGATCCGTTCGGACTGTACTGCCGGTTCATCATGTACGGGTCTATGAGGTCGCTATTGTTGATCTCACCAGTCTGGTACTGGTCGTAGGTGGTTTCAACGAACGAATCAATCTCACTTTGAACCGACTGGCTTTGGGAGACGATCTCGTCGTTCGCCTTCTTGTACCGCTTCAGGTCCACGAACAGCAGACGATCGTAATTCGAATCCGGGGCTTTCACCGCGAACCCATGAATCTCGTCGCTCTCGTTGATGTACTCTCCGAAGTGCAGCTTATGATCTGCTGTAGTACCAGACGTAGTATCACTACGAGTGTAGTACTGGGTGTACATATACGGGATATTGACGGTAGTAGAATTCACCAGCGTGAAGTTCTCATACCCGTCAATATACCGATTCGTCCCTTGGTCATCGTATTTGTAGGGTCCCGTCGAAGTGACCTCTACAAAACTCGCAAAGTTGTCACCGATGCCGCTCTCGTTTTGAGCGACACCTTTCATGTACTCGCCATGTTGCAGCTGAAGACGCCACTGCTCAGCGAGGTTTTTCTGTTTCCCAGCGTAGTAGTCGAGAGCCTTCTGTTTCGCCGCAGTCTTCGCCGCGGCCTTGCTGCTACCGTTGTTTAACTCCCTGACGTACTGGTTTTTAGCGATCATCAGGGCGATATTCTCAGTGTCCTGAAGACTGTTCTCTACAGTCGTCTGATAGAGGTCAGCGTTAGCCTTGCTGTTTTGCGCCGACTGATAGAGATCCAGTTTCAGTTGCTGAGCGTCTTCTTGGGTCGTGTTTACCGCTCCCGCATTCCACGGGATCTCGCAGTCAGTCCCGAATCCAGCAAAGCCGAGCGTGAAACCGATCGCGAACAGCTCAGTGTTCGTACACTCGCGGGAATCAGCGGTGGCCGTCGTCATCATCTCCGGACCGACAGTACCACCTAACGACGAAGTGATCAGCGTCAAGACGAGGAACGCATTTAGCAGTTGACGCTTCATCGTCTCACTTCCCGAGGATCGCACCAGTCACGACCATCAGCACCATGATCACGACGCTGGCCCAGGGGTTCAGGTTCGTCACCGCGGTCTGCACCTCGACCATCACAGCGTTCGCCGTCATGACGACAGCGGTCAGCGTGACAATCACCCATTCAAGCGGGTGGTAGTTCGACGGGTCACGGGTACCACTGGAGGCGAACACCACGGCATACGCAGCGTACGACGCCGCCAGCGGGAGGAACTTGTACTCGGTCAGCAGCTCCACGATGTCGAGCATCAGCCCGGTCTGGACCAGCCCGACGACTGCGAAGAGCATCAGCGCCAGCGCGGTGCCGATGTCCAGCTGCTTGTATGCCTGGAGCGCCGACCGGTTCCGGTAACTCATTCTCCGTCACCACCCATCGCGCGGACCTCCCACACGTCGAACTCGCGTTCGTCGCCGTCGTCGGTGGTGAAGGTCCGCGTCTCTTCGGTATGCTTGATGCCGACTACGTCGCCTTCACCGAGTTCGTTCGACTCCAGGGCGCGGTCGATCTGGCCGTTGGACCACATCGCCACAATGTCGCCGAGACCGCGGGCCAGCTCGATGACGGTCGTGTCGTACTGACCGCAGTTAGGTTTGACCGCGCGGATCTCCCCGACGACGCTCTCGCCGGGTTCAAGGTCGAGCCAGTCAGTGTCGTAGTCGTCCGATTCGTCGCTCGCTTCTACAGTTTCGAGATCGTCGAAAGACGGGGTATCCTGGGTTGCCATACTGCATACGATATTTCGGGCGGCTATACTAGAAGCAGCAAATCACCAGACGGCAAGGGGATACTCTAGAACATTTTATTTGAAACAGGACCAGCAAGACAAGACTACGCGAATGAACTCCCTATTATATGACTCCTGGATGACGGTCTAACTTGAAGGTCCACCGAATTGGTAATCGTCGTTATTATCCTCAGTTTCCATTCCTTCCATCCACTCACCTAATTCTGTCTGAGTCGTTCCCTCATCAAGGCGGGAAACAACTTTTTCTACGAACCTTTCTGTTCGTTTAGCAATTGGTTGGATTTGAGATGCAATGACTTTCCACTCGTACTCATCTGTATCGACGATTTGTTCAATATGCCCTTTGAGTTCTTCAGCAGCAAGCTCGTCGATTATCATTTTAGCTTTAGTTCGAAGTTCCTCTTGTTTCTTGTCTCCAATACTTTCCCAATACCGATGAGATCGCTCCAAAACCTCTTCGAGTGTGAATTCCCTCTTTTTAAGTGCTAAGCTAATTATCGCCTGTAGAACCGACTCAACCAAGGCCTCGTGATCCTCTGGATAGACATCGTACGGATAGAACTCGGTTCTTATGTATTCGCCTTCGCCGCTGTTTATTGGGAAGATCTCTTGCAAATCTGTAGGGCCGAACGTGGTGTCCGATCGAACCCAGATATTGAATCCACTGTAAGCAGCATGAAGAAAATGGAGAATGACAAAGTTATTAGGAATCTCTATGGGATGGGATGAAAGATCCTCTAAAGATGAGAGACAAATATCGGTCTCATAATCTGGAGGGGAAATATTTTCATCAATATCCCCGACAACCCCTCTCTCGATGAGACCAATATCTTCCTGACTGAGTTTAGAATAACGTTCTATTTGGGCTCTATCGATAGAATTTGATTTGCACTCTGTTATGATCGAGTGGTCCAAAGTGGGAGATGTAAGAATAATATCTGGGTGGAGCTGGTCGTCTCCTAAATAGAACTGCTCCTCCATGATATCGCATTCATAATCTAACTCCGCTAATGTATCAGAATAACCTACGTCACGTCGAGTAAGAGAGATCCAACCATTCATTTGCGCAGTGTGATCTGAGATGTTATACATTATCTATCACCATTTCAGCAGATGGGTCATAATACTGTTGGAGGTTTGTAAATATTCGTAGAGCAGTATTCCCGCAAGCGTCTTCAAGTAAATAGAGGCGAATCCAGTCCGAAGTGACTTCCATAGAGAACATATCCCCGTTGTGCATGTCTACACCTTTTACTTTGTAATAGTCCGACTCCAGTTCGGTAATATTTCCCCAAAGCCGAAGAGGATCTGTAGCAGATATCATATAATTTAAAAATTCCTCTATGTTCTCGATCTTGTTATTAAAAGATATCTTTAATGGGGACCCTTTAGCCCGAGATCCATGGGATGTGTTCTTTCCACGAATTCTGTGGTTTTCCTCGATAGCTTCTAAGAGTTCACGGTATTTATCACGGACATTAAGGACTGTGTCAACATGCAATTGAATATCGGTTCCCCCTCTCGTAGTAAATCGCCCTTCGTTCGTAATACGCTCTTTGACGAACTCTCCCCCTACTTCTCGGCGAATCTGGACATTTGAAAGCGATAGAAAGTTGTTTACACCTTCACTTGCTTTGAGCTGTTCGTAAAGATTCTGAGTCCCATTGCCGGAAGATTGTAGAGAGAGATCACCGAACAAAATATTATCATCAATGTATTCTTCGGGGAAAATCTTCTCTGCATCGTACTTTACACTCACACCGCGGAACTCTCCAAAGTCACGGAAGTTTTCAACTTCTCCACTTGGTATCCAAGGCCTGTCGAGTCCGCTCCGTTCACCGGCCAACATATCCTTGAAAACTCTATTTACAAAATCTGAGTGAGCAGTGGAATATAGTGTCCAGAATCTGCTATCTTGAGTATCTAAGAATACTGTTTTTCTTCCATCTTTGTTTTCAATAGTCAGACCGAAAAGATTCTGTTCAATCTCTTCAAACTCTTGGATATCTTCATACTCGTCAAAGAGAGTATTGGGAGAAATATTTGATTCAATTAAAAAGGTCTTCAACATCGTACTTCCATAGTCCAATTCCTGATCCTCAACGAGATCATCCTGAGTTCCTTCTAGCGTCTGCTGGAAAAAGGAAAACATCTCCTGCCGGCTGGATATGTGGGTGGCTAGCATAGGCTGAAATTGCTTAGTTAAGCCTTCAGGAGTCTCAGTGAAGAAATTTTCCCAGGATTTCCCACCTTATGTCCGAAGTCATATTATAAGACAGTCGTTTGGGAGATCCCAGTACGCATATGCACCGATATAATCGATAGCACATCTGAAACCCACCTCTTCAGGCAATGTAGAACGGATTTTGGGCTGTTCAGTGACAGAAACGGTTCTTTCTATCGCTGCCTTTAACTCGTCAATATCCCCCCATTGTCGGCGCGCTAAATCGAATCGTACCTCAGTCTCACTTATCGATTTCAAAGAATCAAGTATGCACCATCGAACCGCTTCTCGGACATCCGAATCCTGTAAGTGCTCGTTTGGGTCAATCCCCTCAGTAATTGGCTTCGAGCAAGACCAAAATCGCCGATTTGTTGTCCAATAGAGCGCAAGCTTCCAAGTGGCAGCTTTATCCGCGTACGATCTTCGTTCTTCATCAGACTCGGTAAATGATTCTGTAGCATCCAAAAGAGATCCGAATGTAGCACTCAAATACTTCCCAAGATAAGCACCTGCTGTTGATTCCATTTCCTGCTGATCATCGTCGAACTCAATTAGATCATGAGCACGGGTCCGCTCCCGAATCCACTTCTCATCGTGCCCGTGCTCACCGAACCGATACCAGTCGACGAATCCTTCGTCGTCCTGGAACTCAGGAGCGAGGTCGTCGAGGTCGTCCCGATACACCAGCGGATATGCGTCGACGATCTCACCTTGCCCGTAGTCGGACCACTTCTTTGCCAGCTCCGGCTTGTCGCAAAGCCAGGGCATCCCGTCGCTCTCCCGTTCGGGAACGTCGAAGAATAGCACGTGCAGGTGCGGATAACCTTTCTCGGTGAATTCGAGCGCCTTGATGTAGTCGGGACGGCACCGAGGCCGTCCGGTGACCGAATCATCAAGCTCTGGTCGCCAGCCACAGACACCTTCCTGGCGGGTGTCCGATTTGGTCGACGGGTCGGAATCGAAGTACGAAAGCAGCCGATTGAAATTCTCGTTGATCGAGTCGATCCCGTCCAGGAGGGAATCCTGTCGCTTCGGGTCGGTGGTGAGTGTCACTAAAACCGCGTTGTCGGCGTGGTCGTAGCCGTATTCGAGCGCGTCATTGAAACGGGCGAACTGCTTCGAGACACGACCGGAGTCGTTGAAGCGGGTCTTGTAGTCCTTCGTCATCCGGCGGGTCGTCTCGCTACCCTGGCCGTCGACGAAGTGGACGTCGAAGAGTAGCTTGTAGTCCTCGATACGATTGAGGTAGGATGTAAAACCGTCGACCAGCAACTCTTGAAGGTCTTCATCCACGGAATCGACCTTTGCGAGATAGTTGCGAAGAAATTCCCGGTCGTACACCGGGCCATCGCGCTCGGTGGTTGTTTGAGTAATGCCTTCTGTAATCAAGTCAAGAAGGCGGAGGGTCGGCGTGACCATCAGCACCCCTGAAGACTCGGATTTTCGCACGTAGGGGTCCTCTCTGTCGGCGAGGTCGTTGACGAATCGATAGGCGAACTGGTAGTCGGGATCCGAGCCTTCGACGCGATCGCAGGCGTCCGGGGAGACGCCTTTGACGACGTAGGACACGATGTGCGTCAGCGGCGTCCCCTCTGGATGTTGGGTTATGAACTTCGCTATCCGACATCTGTCGGTATCGCGCTCCGTGAGCGTCCCGTCGATGAGCGGACCGTAGCCGAGGAGATCTCGCTCTTCCATGAGGTCCGCCAGTACGGGAGTGTTACATCTCTCGGAGAGGTCGAGGTGGCCCAGGTGTCCAGGAGGAGACGCGATACTCATTGAGAATTAGTCGAGAGAAGCAGCGGGGCGCGTCTCGCCGCGCCGGGACTTCGGCAGGTGATGCGTCAGGGACGAGAGTTCGTCCGGGTCGGTGACCTGGTAGCAGCTCCAGCACTGCTTCGTCTGAGCAACAGGCGAGTCGACGCGGTTGATACAATCGGCTTGGCAGCTCCGATGGCGACACTTGTACTCGACGTACTCCGACCAGTCCGTCACTGAGAATCACCGTCCTCGACGCGGGCGACGGCTCGACGAGCGTCGGCATCGGTCGCTTCGTCGCGGGGAAGGAGCGAAGCGCGGACGAACTCGTCCGCCGGGAACGGCCAGTCATCGCGGGACAGCGAGCCGGTCGAGTCGCCTGTCATGGGCGATCACTCCGGTCGATCCCGACAATGGAAATCGCACGACGGCGTAGGGGGCCGTTCAGCGGCTGAACGAACTCCGAAATCTCGGTACAGAACTTCGATTCTGAAGCCGGTGATACGACGGCGCTGCCGCTCTGAGGCACGGAATCTCGTAGAACCTCAGAACCGACGGTTCTGGTACGGGCACGGTGGGATTCGAACCCACGACCGTCGGATTAGAAGTCCGACGCTCTATCCGGACTGAGCTACGTGCCCTCGTTCGGAATTGTGCGGGCGCGATTAAAAAGCGGCCCGGGTTGTAATCGGCCGGCCTAGCACATTTGCCACTCGATGCCAAACGTACACGCATGCCCCGAATCGGTCTGACGGGGGACGTGATGCTCGGGCGGCAGGTCGACGAGCGCTATGTCCAGCCCGGTAACGACGCCGACGCGATCTGGGGGAACGTGTACGACCGTCTCCGCGCGCTGGACGGGCTGCTGATCAACCTCGAATGTACGCTCTCCACGAGAGGACGAAAGTGGACGCGCACCGACCGCCCGTTCCACTTCCGGGCGGCGCCGGACTGGGCGACCGAGGCGCTGACCGCCGCGGGCGTCGACTGCGCCTGTCTCGCCAACAACCATCTGCTGGACTACGAGGAGCCGGCGCTCCGCGACACGCTCGACCACCTCGACGCCGTGGACATCGCCCACACCGGCGCGGGGGAAACGATCGCCGAAGCCCGCGAACCGGCCTTCTTCACCGTCGGCGACCTCGATGTCGCGGTGATCGCGGCGACGGACAACACGCCGGAGTACGCAGCCGGGCCGGACAGCCCGGGCGTCTGCCACCTCGATTTCGACCCGAACGAGGAGGTGACCCGGACCGCCATCGAGGGGATGGTCGCCGACGTACGAGCCCGAGATCCGGACCTCGTCGTCGCCTCGGTCCACGGCGGGCCGAACATGGAGACCGCACCGAGCGAGCGACTGCGGGCGTTCCACCAGTGGCTCGCCGAGCGGGTCGACCTCGTCCACGGTCACAGCGCCCACGTCTTTCAGGGGGTCGAAGTCGTCGACGGGACGCCCGTGCTCCACGACTGCGGCGACTTCGTGGACGACTACCGCGTCGACCCGACGCTGCGCAACGACCGCGGGTTCCTGTTCGTCGCCGACGTCGACGAGTCGGGCGTCCGCTCGCTTCGACTCGAACCGATCGAAATTGCAGATCGGACGGTATACGCGGCCGGCCCGGAGGCCGCCGTGAGGTCCCGGGAACGTATGCGCGAGCGCTCGGAGCCGTTCGGGACTCACTTCGAGCGTGACGACGACGCGCTGGTGTTGGATGTGCCCTGAGCGATAGAGCCGGCGGCGGGACAACCGTCCCTCTTTTGGTCGCCGGGCGTCCAGCACCACCAATGAGCGCGCACCTGGACTTAGAGGAGTCCGAGCCCGACGTGGCAACCGACGGCGTCTGGCTCACCTGCATCGAGTGCGGCGAGCAGTTCGCCCCCTTCGCGGAGATCCGCTACACCTGCGACCACTGCGACGGCCTGCTCGAAGTCCGCTACGCCGACCTGCCCACGTGGGACGACTTCGGCGGCGCCAGCACGCCCGAGAGCGGCCCCTACGGCGTCTGGCGCTACTCGGCCGCGCTGCCCTTCGAAGAGGGCGTCTCCCTCCCCGAGGGCGGCACGCCGCTGCACTACGTTCCCCGACTCGAAGACGAGACCGGCGTGAACACGCTCCGAGTTAAACACGAGGGGATGAACCCCACCGGCTCGTTCAAGGACCGCGGGATGACTGTCGGCGTCCGCGTCGCCCGCGAGGTCGGCGTCGACCGCCTCGCCTGCGCGTCGACCGGCAACACCTCCGCTGCGCTGGCCGCCTACGGCGCCCGCGCCGGCATGGAGACGCTTGTCCTGCTCCCCGCGGGCAAGGTCGCCGCCGGCAAGGTCGCTCAGGCGAGCCTCCACGGCGCCCGCATCCTCGAAGTCGACGGGAACTTCGACTCCTGTCTCGACATCGTCCAGAATCTGGCCGCCCGCGGCGAGGCGTACCTGCTCAACTCGCTGAACCCCTTCCGCCTCGAGGGCCAGAAGACAATCGGCCTCGAGATCATGGAGCGCTTCCACGCCGACGAAGGGCGCTACCCCGACCGGATCGTCCTGCCCGTCGGCAACGCCGGCAACACCGCCGCGCTGTACAAGTGCTTCCGCGAGCTCCGGAAGGTCGGCGCTATCGACGAGGACGAAGTCCCCAAGCTCACCGGCGTCCAGGCCGAGAACTCTGCGCCGATGGTCGAGGCCATCGAGGAGGGCAACGACGAGGTCCGCCGCTGGGAGGACGTCGAGACCCGCGCGACCGCAATCCGCATCGGTAACCCCGTCAACGCCCCGAAGGCCCTGCCGGGCATCCGCGAGACGGGCGGCACCGCCGTCGCCGTGTCCGACGAGGAGATCACCGACGCCCAGCGCTCGCTCGCCGAGGAAGGCGTCGGCGTCGAACCCGCCTCCGCAGCCTCCATTGCCGGCCTGCGCAAACTCCGCGAGACCGGCGAAATCGAGGCCGACGAGGACGTGGTCTGCCTGACGACGGGGCACCTGCTCAAGGACCCCGAAGCCGCCTACGAGGCCGGCGGCGAACCCGAACCCGTCCCCAACGACACCGAAGCCGTCCTCGACCACCTCGGCGAATAACGCGATTTCGCCGACTGGCTTTTCTTCTGGCGCGCGCTGTCGCGCGTCTCGTCGCGCGACAGCATCGTGCGAGGGATGACTGAGGGAGCGAAGCGACCGATGGAATCGGCTGGGGAGGCGTGTGGCCGGCTGCGGTGCGGTTGCTGTTGCGGTCGCGGTGCGGTCCCTGGTGGACTGAAAGGGCGAGGCGGGCTCGCGTTTATGGAGTCGCCTGAGCGGGCACTATCCGCGCGGGCGGTGCGGAGAGCGCGGATATCCCGCCTCAGCGACCGCGAGCACGCCGAGGGCTTTCATCTCTCAGTATTCCCCGCGGTTGCCGTCACTACAACTCCTAGTGAGCGCGCCGAGGGCTTTCATCACCTGCTGTTCCCTGCGGTTGCTGTCGCAGTTGCTGCTAGCGAGCGAGCCGAGGGCTTTCGACGCTTCCCGTCTACTGCGGTGACAGTAACTGCTAGCGGTGAAGCCGTCGCCTGCTGCCGGATTCGCACTCAGCCCACAGCCAAAAATCGAAGCGACCGAGATTCCTACCAGCTTCGCTTGGGGTGGGGCTGGTTGTCGCCGCGGTCGTCGTAGTACTTGCGGCCGATGAACGATTCGTCGAGGTTGCTCATCATCGCGGTGAAGACGTCGTCGGCCGACTCGTAGGTCGACACGTTCGACCGTTCGAGCACTGCTTCGACCGTCGTCGTATCGCCAGTCGGGGCCTCGATCTCCACGTCGCCGAACGCGTCGGCGGCCGTCGCTGCGTCCATCGGGTAGTCGAACGATTGGTTGAACAACTGTTGCGTCTCTGTGATCCGCATCTGTACCCGCACAACTCGAGTATATCATTATAAATCACTCGGTTAGAGCAACAATTATGATAATCGCGTCTCGTCGCGGTCGTCGACTCCCGAAAGCAGGCGCTGCTGTTCGGCTGTCCTCGGTCGCTCCGCTCCCTGCGAGTACCACTCGCGCAAAAACGTGGGCGAAAAAGCCGCGCTCGCTCCGCTCGCGCGGATGCTACTCTTGTTCCGCCAGCCACGCGAGCAGGCCCTTCTGGGCGTGCAGGCGGTTCTCCGCCTGGTCCCAGACGATGGCGTTGTCGCTCTCGATGACGGCGTCGGTGACCTCCTCGCCGCGGTGGGCGGGCAGGCAGTGCATCAGCGCGCGGTCGCCGAGCAACTCGGGAGTGATCTGGAAGCCGTCGAAGGCCGCCAGTTTCTCCTCGCGCTCGTCTTCCTGGCCCATGCTGACCCAGACGTCGGTGTACACCACGTCGGCGTCGGCAACGGCCGCCTCGGGGTCGTTCGACACCGTCGGCTCCCCGCCGAGTTCCGCCGCGCGGTCCAGCACGTCGCCGTCGACGCCGTAGCCCTCGGGGGTCGCGACGGTGAGGTCGAGTTCGCGCATCGCCGCGCCGAGGACGAACGACTGGCAGACGTTGTTGCCGTCGCCGACCCACGCGACCGAGACGTCGTCGCCGAAGTGCTCGTGGATGGTCAAGAGATCGGCGAGCGTCTGGCAGGGGTGGGCGTCGTCGGTCAGCGCGTTGATCACGGGCACCTCCGCGTACTCGCCGAGTTCGACGATGTCGTCGTGGTCGAACACGCGGGCCATCACGAAATCGACGTAGCGGCCGAGCGCCCGTGCGATGTCTTTCACCGGCTCGCGGCCGTGCAGCCCGATGTCGTCCGGGCCGAGGAAGACGGCGTGGCCGCCGAGTTGGGTCATCCCCGTCTCGAAGGACACCCGGGTCCGTGTCGAGGGCTTCTCGAAGATCATCCCGAGGGTCTGGCCGTCGAGGTGGTCGCTCGCACCGCTCTCTTCGTAGTCGGCCTTGATCGTGGCCGCGCGGTCGAGGACGGTCGCCAGTTCGTCGGTCGTGAGGTCGTCGACGTCGAGGAAGTTCATTGTAGTTGCTCCGTCGCGGCTTCGAGGACGGCCACGGCGCGGTCGTACTCCGCCAGCGAGACGTGCTCGTCAGGTGCGTGGTCGAGGTCCGAGTCGCCGGGGCCGTAGGTCACCATCGGACAGTCCCACTCCTGGGCGAAGATGTTCATGTCGCTCGTGCCGGTCTTGCGCAGGAGCCGCGGGTCGCCCCCGGTCTGTCGGATCGCCACGCGGAACGCCCGACCGGCCGCCGTCCGCGGACTCTGCATCACCGGCTCGACCGCGTCGTGCCAGTGGACGGTGCCGTTCGAGAGGTGGCCGTCCGCGAGTTCGCGCACCTCTTCGGTCGTCTGCTCCGGGGGGACGCGCAGCTGCACGTCCACCGTCGCCTCCACCGAGAGGCCGTCGTCGGTGATGCCGCCCTCGAAACTGATGGGCTTGGCCGTCACCCGCTCGAAGACGGGCACCCACTCGTCGTGGCCGAACTCCGTCTCCACGTCGGACCACCAGCCGATGGCGTCCTGGATGGCGTTGTTCTCCGGGCGCGAGGAGTGGCCCGACTCCGAGGTGGCCACGTAGGTGCCCGCGAGCAGGCCCCTGTAGCCGAGCGTGATGCCGTCCCAGCCCGAGGGCTCGCCGTTGACGACGGCCCCCGGTTCTTCGTCGCGGTCCTCGACGAGGTGGCGCGCACCCCGCGAATCGACCTCCTCGCCGACGACGCCGACGAAGGAGGCGCCCGTCCGGACGGCCGCGACGGCCATCGAGCACAGCGGCCCCTTCGCGTCGACGCTCCCGCGACCCCACAGCACTTCTTCGCCGTCTTCGCTTTCTTCCACGCGCACGGGGATGTCGCCCGGCACGGTGTCGATGTGGGAGGTCAGCAGGACGCTGTCGTCGGCGGGCGCGCGGACGTTGCCGACCTCGTCGACCCACACCTCGCGGTCGTGGGATTCGAAGAAGTCGACGAGAACCCCCGCCGCTTCTTCCTCCTCGCCGGTCACGGAGGGCGTGTCGACCACGTCGATCAGCAGTTCGCGCGCTTCCTCGTCGGCGGGCAGGTCGGGGGCCGGTTCCTCGCCGTCGTCACCGTCGTCCGCGGCGGCGCCCTCGCTCTCAGTCATCGCCGACGACCTCCGCCATGGCGTCGACGACCTGGTCGACCTCCTCCTCGCTGACGGTCAGCGGCGGGAGGAAGCGGACGACCGTTCGACCGGCCGGCAGCGCGAGGATCCCGTGGTTCAGGGCGAGCTGCTTCAGCGCGCGGTTGGCGCCGCGGCCGACCTCGACGCCGACCATCAGGCCCTCGCCGCGCACCTCGCGCACCTCGTCGCCGATCTCCGCTTCGAGGCGCTCCTGCATGTACGCGCCCACGTCGCCGGCGTGACTCGGCAGGTCCTCCTCGACGACGGTCGAGACGGTCGTCCCCGCGGCCGCGGAGATGACGGGCCCGCCCGAGAACGTCGAGGCGTGGCTGCCGTAGTTGTCAGCGATCCACTCGCGACACAGCGTCGCGCCGACCGGGAAGCCGTTGCCCAGCCCCTTCGCGGTCGTGAGGATGTCTGGCGTCACGCCCGACTGCTCGCAGGCCCACAGCGTTCCAGTCCTTCCCATGCCCGTCTGGACCTCGTCGAAGATGAGCGCCGCGCCCGACTCCTCGGTCACCTCGCGAGCGCGCTGGAGGTACTCGGCGGAGGCGGGGTTGATGCCGCCCTCGCCCTGGACGGGTTCGACGATGACGGCCGCGGTGTCCTCGTCGACGGCGTCGGCGAGTTCGTCGCCGTCGTCGTAGGGGACGAACTCCACGTCGCCCATCAGCGGTTCGTAGGGCTTCTTGTACTTGTCCTTCCACGTCGTCGCCAGCGCGCCCATCGTCCGGCCGTGGAACCCCTTCATCGTCGCGACGATCTTCGACTTGTCGGTGGCCGAGCGGGCGAACTTCAGCGCCGCCTCGTTGGCCTCGGTCCCCGAGTTACAGAGCCACGTGTACTCGATGGGGTCGGGCGCCGAGTCGGCGAGGCGCTCGTACAGCGCCGTCCGCGCGGCGTTCGGGTACGACGCCTGCACGTAGGTCAGCTTCTCGAACTGCTCGGTGACGGCGTCGTGGACGGCCTCGTGGCCGTGGCCCAGCGGGACGCAGGCGTAGGAGGCCCCGAAGTCGAGGTACTCCGTGCCGTCGTCGCCGTACAGGACGGTGCCGTCGCCCGATTCGATCTGGATAGGTTTCTCGGAAAAGACGAATCCGGTCATCGTTATGTCTCCGTGTCCGCTTCCGCAGTATCTGAAAGTGCCGACGCGTAGACGTGCGTGCCGCCGCCGTCGAGCGCCGACAGGATCGGCTCCTCGGCGTTGGCGTCCGCCACGACGACCTCGTCGGCGCCGCCCTCGATGGCTTCCTGGATCGCCATCACCTTCCGCTCCATGAAGCCCTCGGCGGCGTCTTCGAGGGCCGCCCACTCCTCGCTCGTCTCGACGGTCTCGATGAGCGTCGACGGGTCGTCCGGGTCCGCGTAGATGCCCTCGACGTCCGTCAGCAGGACGAGCGTCGCCTCCAGCGCGCCCGCGACGTGGGCCGCCGAGCGGTCGGCGTCCGTGTTGACCGGGACGACCTCGTCGTCGTCCTTGCCGGCCATCGGCGGGGAGGCGACCGGGGTGTAGCCGTCGGCGAACAGCGTCTCCAGCAGGTCCGAATTGACCCGCTTTATCGTCCCGGAGTGGTCCCCGCGACGGATCTTGCGCTTGCCGTCTTCCATGACGCGGACGGCGGACTTGCGCGGCCCGTACAGGAGTTTCCCGTCCACTCCATTGAGGCCGACGGCGTCGACGCCCTGGCCCTGCAGGCCGGCGACCAGTTGCGTGTTGAGGTGGCCGAACACCATCTCGAAGACCTCCATGGTGTCTTCGTCGGTGAACCGGCCGACGACGCCGGAGGGCGTCTCGACGTACTCCGGCTCGATGCCGAGCCGTTCGAGCGTCTCGTCGACGGCCGTCGAGCCGCCGTGGACGACCGCGACGTCCTCGCCGTCGTCGTTAGTGAGCGTTGCAACGTCCGCCAGGGCGCCCGCGGGGTCGACCGCGCGGGCACCGCCGATCTTGACGACTGTAGTCACGAAAAATCACCTGCTCAGGGGGCCCCGACCGGGTGGAGGCCCTGGAACTCCAGTCCCGCCGTCTCCTCGATGCCGAGCGCGACGTTGGCGGCGTGGACCGCCTGCCCCGCCGAGCCCTTCATCATGTTGTCGATCGCCGAGAAGACGACGAGGCGCTTGTTTCCGGGGTCGAGTTCGAACCCGACCTCCGCACGATTCGTCCCCGCGACCGCCTTCGGCTCGGGGTAGCGATACACGCCGCCCCCGCCCGCGACGAGTTCGACGAACGGCTCCTCGTCGTACTCGCCGCGGTACGCTCCCCAGAGGTCGCCCTTCGAGACGGGCTCACCCGGGAAGACGTGACAGGTCGCGCTCGCGCCGCGGATCATGTCCACCGCGTGGACGGTGAAGGAGACGTCCAGTCCGAGGAACTGCTCGATCTCGGCCTCGTGGCGGTGGCCCGTCGGCGCGTACGGGCGGACGACGCCCGAGCGCTCGGGGTGGCTGGAAGCTTCCCCGCCTCCAGCGCCGCCCTCCGAGGAGCCGACCTTCACGTCGACGACGACCTGCTCGTCGCCGGAGAGGATGCCGTCCTCGACCAGCGGCTTCAGTCCGAGGATCGTCGCCGTCGCGTTACAGCCGCCGGAGGCGATGAGATCCGCGCCCGGCAGCTCGTCGCGCGTGACCTCGGGGAGCGCGTAGACGGCGTCCTCCAGCAGTTCCGGGCGCGTGTGCCCGTCGTACCACTCGTCGTACTGCGCTTCGCTGTCCAGCCGGAAGTCCGCCGAGAGGTCGACGACGGTGTCGGCCGCTTCCTGAAACTGGTCGATCTGCTCCATCGAGACGCCGTGGGGCGTCGCCGCGAACAGCACGTCGACGCTCTCCAGCTCCTCCGGCGAGGAGAAGCGCAGGTCCAGGTCGCGGAGGTTCGGGTGGGCGTGGCCCACCGTCTTGTTCTCCTTCGAACGGCTGGTCGCCTGCGTAATCTCGAACTCCGGGTGGCCGGCGAGCAGGCGCAGCAGCTCCCCGCCCGTGAAGCCCGAGCCGCCGACGACCGATGCGGTGTATTCGCTCATGTCGCTGCCTCTGCGGTTTCCTCGTCGGCACCCGCGCGTTCCTCCAGCCAGTCGACGACTTCGGCGGGCACGTCGACGTCGGTGACCTCGTTGAGCGCCTTGAACTCGACGGTGTGGTTGACCTCGTGGACGGTGTAGCCCGACGGGTTCCCGTCGTCGTCCACGCCGGTTTCCATGAGGTCGATGCCCAGCAGCCCGCCGCCGACCGCGTCGCTCGCGGTCGCGACCAGCTCGCGCATCTCGTCGGTGATCTCGATCTCGGCGGTCTCGGCACCCTTGGCGGCGTTGGTCAGCCAGTGGTCCGACGAACGGACCATGCCGGCGATCGGCTCGCCGTCGACCGCGACGATGCGGATGTCGCGGCCCGGCTTGTCGACGAACTCCTGGATGTAGAAGACCTTGTGCTCGTAGTGGCCCAGCGTCTCCTTGTGTTCGAGGATCGCTTCGGCGGCCGACCGGGAGTCGATCTTGGCCATCAGGCGGCCCCACGACCCGATCACGGGCTTGAGGACGCAGGGGTAGCCGAAGTCCTCGATGCTCTCCAGCGCGGCGTCTTTGGTGAACGCCACGTCCGTCGCCGGCGTCGGGACCCCCGCCTGCTCCAGCGCGAGGCTGTTTTTCACCTTGTTCGCGCAGACCTCCGCCGTCTCGGCGGCGTTGACGACCGGGATGTCGTAGGCCTCGGCGAACTGGGTGGCGTACAGCGAGCGGCTCGTCGCCAGACAGCGGTCGACGAGCACGTCGACGTCCTGCATGTCCTCGGGAACCTCGGAGAGCCCGAAGCGCTGCTTGCGGACGTCGACCTTGACGACCTCGTGGTCGCGCTCACGCAGCTCGTTCAGCAGGAGCTTCTCGTCCCGGCGGATCCGGGAGTAGAGGATGCCGACGTTCACTCTCACTCACCCCAGTCCTCTTCGAGCTCCGGTGCCGTCTCGAGGACTGGAGGTTCGGTGTCGACGACTTCCAGCTCCGCACCGCAGGTGCCACAGTCGACGATCTCTCCTATCTCGATGCCGTCGTGCAGGGTTACCTCCGCCCCGCACTCGACGCATTCTGCCATCGTACCCGCTACTCGCACTGGGATACACTTAAAGGCTTCGAACCTATCAAAAGAAGTTAATTACGCATACGCCCCGCTAACCGCGTCGCGAGCCCGATTTCGTGGACAGTCCGTACACTGTATCAGTTTGGTGGTAGTTCCCCTCGCGGGGGTCGTGGGAGCGGCTGTGGTCGGTGGTGCGGGTCGATGTGGGGGCGGGTCCGGGCGGCCTCGCGCTCAGACATAGTCGGCCACCTCCGCTTCGAGCGATTCGAGCGCGCCGGCCACGGCGTCGCGGCGCTCGGCGACCGCGTCCTCGTCGCCCGTCAGCCGCTCGCGGGCGCTCTCGATCTGTGCTTCGACCGCGTCGGGCGCGGGACCGCCGGCCGAGTCGCGCATCGCCACGCTCTCGACCGGGTCGAGCGTCGCCGCCAGCGTCTCCTCGTCGACGTACGCCGTCAGCGGCTCGCCGAGAATCTCCTCGGCGGCGGCCTCCAGCTCGGCGATCTCGGGGGCGTCCCGTCCGGGATCGAGATCCTCGGCGACCGCCGCCACGACCTCGTGGGCCGTCCGGAAGGGCACGCCGGCCATCGCCAGCCTGTCGGCGACGCCGGTCGCCGTCGAGAACCCGGCCGCCGCTTCCGCGGCGAGCACGTCCTCGTGCCACTCCGCCGTGGTCAGCGCGCCCGTCGCCACTTCCAGCGCGGGCGGCACCGAATCAACGGCGGTCCACGCCGGCGGCGTCGCCTCCTGCAGGTCGATGTTGTACGACCGGGGCAGCCCCTTCAGCGTCGTCAGCAACCGCTGGAGCGCGCCCTGGGCCTCGCCGGCCGTGGCGCGGACGATCTCCAGCGTGTCGGGATTCTTCTTCTGGGGCATGATCGACGACGTCGAGGCGTAGTCGTCGCTGATCTCGACGTAGTCCCGGCCGCTGTAGACGACCAGGTCCTCGGCCATGCCGGACAGCGTCGTCGCCAGCGTCGTCAGGGCGCTCGTCGTCTCGACGAGGAAATCACGGGAGGACGTGGCGTCCATCGAGTTCGCTACCGTCCCGTCGAATCCCAGCAGTTCGGCCGTGCGCTCGCGGTCGACATCGAAGGGCGTCCCCGCGAACGCCGCCGCGCCCAGCGGCGACTGGTTCGTCGTGGAAAGCGCCGCGAGCAACCGCTCCGTATCGCGGGCCAGCGGTCCCTCGTAGGAGAGTATCCAGTGGGCCACGGTCACGGGCTGGGCGTACTGCAGGTGGGTGAACCCGGGCATCACCGTCTCGGTGTGCTCGGCGGCGGCGTCGAGTAACTGCTCACGCGCGCCGACCACCGTCTCCAGCGCCTCGAAGAGGTCCGAGCGCAGGCGATACCGGATGCACGTCGCTACCTCGTCGTTGCGCGAGCGGGCGGTGTGCATCCGCCCGCCCTCGGGACCGACGCGCTGGATGACCGCCGTCTCGATCGCCTCGTGGACGTCCTCGGCGTCGGGCAACTCGCCGTGGCCCGCCGCTTCCACGTCGTCCAGCGCTGCCAGGATCGCGCTCGCGTCTTCGTCGTCGACGATGCCCTGCTCGGCCAGCATCACGACGTGCGCGCGGTCGACCTGCAGGTCCGCCGCGAAGATCCGCTCGTCGGCGGCCAGCGAGGACATGAACCCGCGCGCCGGCCCGCCGGAAAAGCGGTCCCGGCGGATCGCGGTCCCGCCGCTCTGGCCGTCGCCATTGCTCGCACCGGGCGACTCACCGGTCTCGTCGGGAGTGTCCTCGCCGTCGCTCATCTTACTCGTCGTCTTGGCCGCCGTCCGTCGCCGCCTCGGCCTGCTTCGCCGCCACGTTCTCGGCGACGCGGTTGGCCAGGCGCGACTGGAAGCCGTGGTACTTCGCGACGCCGGTGGCGTCGTCCTGTTCGATGTCGTCGGTGACCGCTTCCTCGTTGAACGAGGCCGCGGACTCGCTGTAGACCGCGTACTCGCTGTCGCGGCCGACCGGGCGGGCCTGCCCGCCGTCCAGCTTGACGGTCACCGTGCCGGTGACCTTCGTCTGGGTCTGCTCGATGAAGCCTTCGAGCGCCTTCGTCAGCGGCGCGTCGACGAGCCCCTCGTAGCCCTTCTGGGCCCAGCGCTGGTCGATCTGCTGTTTGAACGCGCGCTCTTCCTGCGTGAGGACGAGGCTCTCGAGGGCCTCGTGGGCGTTCAGCAGCACGGTCGCTGCGGGGTGCTCGTAGTTCTCGCGGACCTTGAGCCCGAGCATGCGGTCCTCCATGATGTCCGAGCGGCCGATGCCGTGCTTGCCCGCGCGCTCGTTGAGCTGTTCGATGAGTTCGACCGCGCCGATCTCCTCGCCGTCGAGAGCGACCGGCACGCCCTCCTCGAAGGTGAGTTCCAGCGTCTCGGTCTCGGCGCCGCCCGGTGCGGTCGTCCAGTCGTAAATCTCCTCGCCGGGGACGTGGGCGGGGTCTTCGAGCTCGGAGCCCTCGACCGAGCGGCTCCAGAGATTGGTGTCGATGCTCCAGCGGCCACCGTCGCCGCCCTCGACGGGCAGGCCCTTCTCGGCGGCGTACTCGCTCTCCCACTCGCGGGTGAGGCCGAGTTCGCGCACGGGCGCGAGGACGTCGAGGTCCGAGGCGCGCCAGACGGCCTCGAAGCGGAGCTGGTCGTTGCCCTTCCCCGTGCAGCCGTGGGCGAGGGCGCTACAGCCCTGTTCCTCGGCGACTTCGAGGATGGCGTTGGCGATGACCGGGCGTGCGAGCGCGGTGCCCAGCGGGTAGCCCTGGTAGGTGCCGTTGGCCTTGACGGACTGGAGACAGAGGTCGGCGAACTCCTCCTTGGCGTCGACGACGTAGTGGTCGAGGCCGAGTTCCTCGGCGGTCTCCTCGGCCTCGTCGAACTCCTTTGCGGGCTGGCCGACGTCGACGGTGACGCCGATGACGTCGTCGTAGCCGTACTCTTCCTTGATGAGCGGGACGCAGACTGTCGTGTCGAGCCCGCCGGAGAAGGCGAGCGCGACAGTGCCGGATGGGTCGGATGTCATGTGTTGTGTGGTGACTGTCGGGTGAGATGTCCGCCCGGAACCCGACGGTGGCGGGAGTTGGAAACGAGACGTGGCGACGATGGGAGTAGTAATTTCGGGCCTAACGGCCCGGTCGTCGTCGCCGCGGTCGTCGGGCGTCGACGCCGGTCGGCGCCGCGCTCCGACGCGCGAAAAGTCGGTCGGCGGACCCGCCACTCGACGCGGCCTGCGTGCCGGGAGTGCGGGTCGAAGCCATGTACCTGCTACTACCGACAACTCGCTACTAAAAGGTTGCGAACCGACACCGAGCGGCCCGCTATCGTCTGTTAGCCGTTCGCACGGGCGGGCAGAAATTGCTGGCCCGCTCCGTTGACGGCCGATCAGATCCGCTCGAACAGGGGGACGGCAGACCGGGCCGCACCCTCGTCGGCGCCCCCGTCGCTGCTCCGGCCGGTGTCTCCGGTATCAGCGCCGTTCGATCCGGTCCCACCGTCGCTACCGCCATCGGCGTTGCCGGCACTATCGCCGCTGGTAGCGTTCCCAGCAGCGTCACCGCCGCTGGTAACGTTCTCGGCGCCGAAACCGGCGCCGTTGGAGCCGGCCTCGCCGTTACCGCCGGCGGTCTCGTTGCCGGGACCGGCGTCCGCGGGCGGACCGGCCTCGCCGTCGGAACCGGCGTCGTTCGCGCCGCCGGTGTCGTTGCTCGGTCCGGCGCCGCTCAGGCCGACGTCGGTCGGCGGACCGGATTCGTTCTGTGCTCCGTCGTTCGGGCCGGCAGCGCTGGGCGGTCCGGTTTCGGCTCCGGGGCCGGCGTCGGCCGGCGGCCCCGCGTTACCGTTTCCCGGGGCGTCCGACGCGTTCGCGCCGGTTCGGTTCCCGGCGAACGCCGGTGGACCCGCGGCGGCCGGGCCGCCCATCCCCTTACCGGCGTTCTTGCCCGCGATAGACCGCGCGACCGCGGCGACCTCCGGCCCGGTCATCTCGCCTGCCTTCGTCCGGAGCCGGTCGATCGCGGTCGCGTTGACGCCTTTCGCCTCCAGCGCCTCCGAGGGCAGCCTGCGGGCGACCTGCTCGGTCTGGTTCAGCCGGCGCTCGATCGCACGCTGCTCGGCGTGGAGCTTCGCCAGACGGGCGCGGTACTGCCCCTCGCTCACCGTCCCGTTCTCGTGGGCCCGCTCCAGTTCCGACAGTTGCGATTCGAGGTCGGCGAGCCGCTCGTCCAGGTCGCCGACCTCCGCGGCGACGACGCCGGCGCTCGACCGGTTCGACCCCGCGGCGGCGACCCGCTGGCCGAACGCCCGGGCGTCGACTTCGCTCGACACCTCGGCCTGTTGGACACCGACGACGCCCGCGAACTGCTCACCGGGCGCCACCGACTCGTTCCCATCGGTCGCCACCTGTTGGGCTCCCGCTTCCGAGCCCGCCAGCGCGGCGACCGGAACGGCGCCGACCGCCCCGAAGACGAGCAGCAGCGCCGCGGCGACGGGTGATGCTTCGACCATCTCACTCCCATCATAGTCCCCTGTCTCCATATATATCCCCGATCCCCAACCCGATTCAACCCGGATTAAGGCCGTTTTCGACGTCGAACACAGAACCGCTGTCTCGCGATAATCGAGGTCTAGCCGTCGAGCGGCGGAATGAACGGCCGAAAGCTACAAGTCACTCTCTTCGGGGAGAGTGACGACGTTCTCGCGGCCGATGCGGAACGTCTCGACGGCGTCGTCCTCGCGGAGGTCGCCGACGACTTGACTGGTCTTGGCGTCGGTCCAGTCGAGTTCGCCGGCGATCCGCTGTTGTTTGACCCGGCCGCCGTTCTCCTCCAGCAGGCGGAGCACCCGTTCCTCGTTGCTCAGCAACTCCTCCGGCGGTTCGTCGGGGGCGGTGTCCGCGTCCGCGGCGTCGGTCGCACCGTCCTCTCCCATTGCGCCGGTCGCTGGCCCACTGGTCTCGGCGCTGGAGCCGTCTTCGTCGGAGTCTTCGCCGCCACTCCGCGAGCGGTAGAGCCACCCGCCGGCCGCCAGCGCGACGAGCAGGAGCGCGGCGACCGCGAGCAGCGTGGTGGGGAGCCCGCCCGCGGGCGCGGCGACGACGCGCGGTTCGTCCGGCCCGAGGTCAGCGGGTCCGCGCCAGGTGACCGATGTATCGCCGCTCTCGTCGGGCTGGGGGGTCACCGACTGGCGCTCGTACCCCTCCGGCCAGGCCAGCGTGAGCGACGATTCGCCGTCGAGGAAAAAGCCCGACAGCGAGTCGCCGATCCGCAGGCGGTCGCCGTCGACCGTGGCGAAGTTCGTCCACCGGAAGCGGTAGGTAAGTACGCCGTACTTCTGGGGGAGCCGCTCCGTCGTCGCGGTGACGGTGACGTTCTCCAGAGACATCTCGCGGCCGGTCCGGTTCTCGGCGCTCGCGACGGTCCGCTCCATCCCCGTCGCGAACTGGCTGGTGAAGGCGGTGGCGTTCTCCGCGACGTCGGCCTGGACCGACTCGAAGGCGGCGGTCTCGTTCTCGTCGGTCAGCCTGACCCGGAACGCGACCGTCCACTGGGCGGTGCCGTCCTCACCGACGTCGGCGCGGAGCATCACCACGTCCGGGTCGACCGCCGACTGGAACGCCGGGCCCTGCTGTTGGGCGGCGACGCCGCTATCGACCGCGAACGCCCGCTCGTCAGCCGATCCCGGGCCGCTCGCGGCCCCGACGGCGGGACCGACGGCCGACAGACACAGCAGTGCGGCCGCGACCCAGGCGGCGACTTGCCGCGACGCGTCTCTCATCGTCACTCGGGTTGGCCTGAACCGCGAAAGGCTTTGTGACGTGGGCCGGGTTCGCCACGCGTCCACAAGCCGACGCCCACAAGGCATTTGCGAGTGGCCGTCGAGCGCCCGGTCATGGACTCCCGGGCAGACATCGAGGTCGAGGCGCTGCTGAAGGTCGTCCTCGTGCTCGTGATCGTCTGGATCGCGATCGAGATACTCGACGCCGCGATCTCGATGGTCCTCGGGCCGCTGAAGTCGGTGTTCGGGCTGGTCATCGTCGTCCTTATCGTCCTCTGGCTGCTCGACCGCATCTGATCCGTCGCGCCGGCCCCTGCCGTCGTCCGACGGTCTTTTCGCCGGCGATCCCGTCCACACATCCGTGTACAGTCTCAACGTCCCCGTCCCCGGGACGGTCGCGGCCCTCGCCGGCGACCTCGGGACGCGCCTCGGCACCGCCGAGGTCCGCCCCCGCGGCGAGCACACCCTCGTCGCCAAGCGCCTCGGCACCGGCGACGCCGCCACCTACCACGAGATCGAAGCCCGCGCCCGCGAGGTCCTCGCCGGCGAACCCCCCTTCGAGGTCCGCGTCGACGGCGTCGACGTCTTCACTGACGTCCCCCGCGGTGAGGGCCCTGTCGTCTATCTCACCGTCGAGAGCCCCGGCCTCGAATCCCTCCACCGCCGGCTCTGCGAGGCGTTCGACCCCGTCGACGACATCGAAGGTGAGGAGTACGTCCCGCACATCACGGTCGCCCGCGGCGGCTCCGTCCAGCGCGCCGCCGACCTGCGCGATACCCCGTTCGACCCCGTCGAGTGGGCCGTCGAACGGCTGGAGTTCTGGGACGCCGAACACGGTCAGTCGGTGAGTTCCGTGTCGCTGGGGTAGGAGTACGAACCGGTGCAAGAAGAACTAGGTCTTGTGCGACTGTGAACAGGGCAGCATGAAAGCCCCCGGCGCTCTCGACTCGGGCGCCTCGCTGCGCTCCTCGGGCTCCGCCCTGCGGTGCTTACTTCGTCGGCCTTCGTCGAGAGCACCGGCCCCTTTCATGCTGTCTTGACTCGCGGTGATCGCGTCGTGCTGTCTGCTGTCGCTGCTCCCCCGTTCGAGACTCACATCGCAACTCCTCGTAGAGCGGGACAACAGTTTAGCCGCTGTCGCCGGATGTAGTAGCCATGACCGAGGACGCGCCGGCGGACGATTCGGACGACACACCCGACGCCGAGGGGCTCGTCGGCGAGGGGGTCGCCCGTCGCGAGGACGCGGCCCTGCTCACCGGCGACGCCACGTTCACCGACGACGTCGACGCGCCAGGCCTGACGTATCTCACGTTCGTCCGGAGCGACGAGGCCCACGCCGAGATCGAATCCGTCGACGCGGCCGCTGCGGCCTCGATGGACGGCGTTGAGGCCGTCTACACCTGGGAGGACATCGCCGCCTCGGACGTGCCGGGCGTGCTGCCCATCTCGACCCACGGCCTCGACTGCGACCCGCCGGGCCACCCGGTGCTCGCCCGCGACCGGGTCCGGTATCAGGGCCAGCCGATCGCCGCCGTCGTCGCCGCGGACCGCTATCGCGCTCGGGACGCCGCCGATGCGGTCGACGTCGACTACGACCCGCTCCCAGCGGTCGTCGACCAGCGGGCGGCGCAGGAGCCCGACGCGCCGACCGTCTACGACGACGCGCCGGACAACGTGGCGGCCACGTCCCACCTGGGCGACGCCGAGGAGACCGACGCGGCCGTCGCCGAAGCCGATCACGTCGTCGAGGTGGACCTGACGAACAACCGGCTCATCCCGAACGCGCTGGAGCCCCGAGCAGCGATCGCCCGCTGGGACGCCGGCGACGAGCGCTTGACCGTCGAGATGACGACCCAGTCGCCCCACGGCCACCGCGGGAAGCTCTCGACCACGCTCGGCCTCCCCGAGAGCGACATCCGCGTTCTCGCACCCTCCGTGGGCGGCGGGTTCGGCCACAAGGGCCACCACCACCCCGGCGAGGCCGCGGCCGCCTTCGCGGCAATGGACCTCGACAAGCCCGTGAAGTGGACCGCGACGCGCAGCGAGAACTACTACGCCGGCGCACACGGCCGCGACCACCGGACGACGGCCGAACTCGCCGTCGACGACGACGGGACCATGCGCGGACTGCGCGTCGAGACCGACGCCAACGTCGGCGGCTACGGCCTCGGCGGCAGCCTCGGCATGCCCGGCTGGTACGGCTCGCTCCTGTCGAGTCAGTACGACGTCCCGGCCATCCACTGCGAGACGCGAGCCGTGTTCACCAACACGACGCCGATCCACTCCTACCGCGGGGCGGGCCGCCCGGAGGCCAACTACGTGATCGAGCGCTGCGTCGGCGCCGCCGCCCGCGAACTCGGCTTCGACCCCGCCGAACTCCGCCGGCAGAACCAGCTCACCGACTTCCCGCACGAGACCGCTGTCGGCGCCACCTACGACAGCGGCGACTACGAACTCGGGCTCGACGAAGCCCTCGATGCGGCCGGCTGGGGGGACCTCCGCGATCGCCCCGACCGCGACGAAGAGGGGCGCTACATCGGCGTCGGCCTCGCCTGCTACGTCGAGTCGACCGGCGGCGGCCACGAGAGCGGCGTCGTGCGCGCCCACCCCGACGGCACGGTTACGGTCTACGCCGGCACCCACTCCCACGGCCAGGGGCACGAGACCACCTACGCCCAGATCGTCGCCGACGAACTCGGCGTCGACTACGACGACATCGACGTGAACGAGGGCGACTCCGACGCGACGCCCACCGGAACCGGCACGTTCGGCAGCCGCTCCACCATCACCGGCGGCAACGCCATCGCCGAGAGCGCTCGTGCGGTCCGCGAGAAGGCTCTCAAACTCGCCGCGAACGTCCTCGATGCACCCGAAGCCGCGATCGAGTACGACGACGGCGAGTTCGCCGCGCCCGACGGCGAGACCTGCACGTTCGCCGACGTCGCGGAGGCGGCCTACGGCTGGGGCGTTCCCGAAGACATGGATCCCGGCCTCGAGGCGACGACGTTCTTCGAGCAGGAGGAGACGGCCTACACCTTCGGCACCCACGTCGTCGCCGTCGCCGTCGACCCCGACACCGGCGACGTCGAGATCGAGCGCTACGTCGCCCTGGACGACTGCGGCGAGCGGGTCAACCCTACCATCGTCGAGGGGCAGGTCGAGGGCGGCGTCGCCCAGGGCATCGGCCAGGCGCGCTACGAGACGGCCGTCTACGCCGACGACGGTACCCTCGAAACGGACTCGATGCTCGACTACGCGCTCCCGCGGTCGTTCCACGTCCCCGAGATCCAGACCGAGGCCACGGTCACGCCCAGTCCGACCAACGACCTCGGCGTGAAAGGTATCGGCGAGGCGGGCACCATCGCCGCGCCGCCCGCTATCGTCAACGCGGTCTGCGACGCGCTCGAACCGCTCGGAATCTCCCACGTCGACATGCCGCTGACCGAAGAACGCGTCTGGTCGGCGATCCGCGAGGCCGAGGAGTAGGCCGTCCGGACGAACTCACTCGCCCCGTTGTCCCGCGAGGAAATCGAGCACTTTCGTGAACAGCCACCCGACGATCAGGAAGGGGAGCAGCGGGACCAGCAGGATCACCAGTCCGAGAAACAGCGCCCAGCCGATCGAGTCCATCTCCGCGTCAGGTCGGGGTCCGGTCCCCGGCGTGACCGTCCGAAGCAGTTTCTTCGCGGCGCCCGGGTCGTCGGATTCGCTCGCATCGCTCATACCCACCTGTAAGACGAACGATGCGATAAAACCGATCCAAAGCGGGCGTCATGGCTGTGCCGCCGTCCCCTAGCACACCGGTTTCGGGTCGACGCCCATCGCTTCGAGGGCGTCCACGTACGCGTCGTAGGCCGCGTCGATGACTCGCTCGGCGCCTCGCTGGGCACGCTCCCAGTCGCTGTCCGTCTCGCAGACCGAATCGAGCAACTCGATTCCCTCCTCCAGTCGCGTCTGGGCGTCGGTTCGTAGCTCGCGGATCAGGTCCGCCCGGCCCTCGTCGGCCTCGTTGACGAAGAAGTTGACCGCTTGCAGCCGCGTCCGGTCGGCGACGAGCGGACGGCCGACGAAGGCGGCGCCCAGCCGCTCGATCGTCCCGTCGGTCTCGGCCAGCGCCGCGTGGACCGGGTCGTCCGCGGCGTCGAGCGTGTCGGCGGCGTCGGCGCCGTCGTTCGGCAGCCCCGCCAGCGACTCGACGACGCGGTCGAAGTGGGCGGCCTCCCGCTCGGCGGCGGTCTCGAAGGCCGAGGCCGCGTCGTCGACTCCCTCCTCGGCCCACCCTTGGAACGTCTCGCGGCCGCTGGCGGCCGACTGCGCCACGGTCCGGAGGACTGGCGCCCGCTCCAGGTCGGCGTCGGTCGCGGCGATCAGGTACTTGTCCGACCCGAGCCGATCCAGCGCGGTCGCCCGCTCGTCCCGTACCGCGTCGACGAGTTCCTGGCCGTTCATGGGCTTCGTTGGGGCGCCGCGCAGGTATATGTCCGGTCGGCGACGAGCGGGGCGGGGCCTCACCCTCCCGGGGCCACGAGACGACCTTTAAGTGCCCGCACTTCGTCGCCGCGATACAGAATGGTCGGACCCGCCGACGCGCTCGTCGATATGCTGAGCGGGCAGACGCTCGTCGTCCAGGCGCTGATCGGGGGGGTGGTCATCGCCGGCCTCAACCTGTTCGGCGCGTCGCTGGTGTTCGTCTGGCGCGACCCCTCCGAGCGCGCGCTCGACGGTGCGCTCGGGTTCGCCGCCGGCGTCATGCTCGCGGCGAGTTTCACGAGCCTCATCCTCCCCGGGATCGAGGCCACGCCGGGCGCGAACCCGCTCCCCGTCCTCGGCGGCGTCCTCCTGGGCGCGCTCGCGCTCGACCGCGCTGACGTACTCGTCCCGCACGCTCACTACCTGCTGACCGGCAAGCGCCGCGAGGACGCGGCCAACCCCGAGGACGACCAGTCCGATGGGGAAGACCGGTTCGCCTCGGTGATCCTGTTCATCCTCGCGATCACGCTGCACAACATGCCCGAAGGGCTCGCCGTGGGGGTCGGGCTCGGGTCGGCGGCTGCGCCGGTCCCACCCGGGGCGACGAACGTGCCGACTCTCGGCGACGCCGTCGCGCTCATGCTCGCGATCGGTATCCAGAACGTCCCCGAGGGACTGGCGGTGTCTGTCGCCGCCGTCAACGCCGGCCTCGACCGGAAGTTCTACGCCGCTCTCACCGGGATCCGGTCCGGGATCGTCGAGATCCCGCTCGTCCTGCTGGGCGCGCTCGCGGTCACGCTGGCGGCGCCCATCCTCCCCTACGCGATGGGCTTCGCGGCGGGCGCGATGCTGTTCGTCATCAGCGACGAGATCGTCCCCGAGACCCATCTCCGCGGCAACGAGCGGATCGCGACGCTCGGCACCATCGTCGGCGTCGTCGTCATGCTCTACCTCGACATCTCGCTGGCGTGACTGCCGCCGCCGTCACCGCTACCCGGCCCGCTCACCCGTCGTAGGCGAGGGCGACGACGCGCCCGTCGCCGTAGCGGACCAGCAGTTCGTCGCCGGACGCGGCGGTAAGGTTCGCCGGCGTCGCGCCGGTCCAGATCGGCACGTCGCGCTCGTAGGCCGCCAGCTCGGCGCCGGACGCGGGGTCGAGGACCGCGACTGTCCCGCCGTTGGTCACGGCCGCGAGTTCGCGGTCGCCGTCGCCGGTCAGGTCAGCGAGGACGGCCGGGGGCGTGACGCTTCCCTCGTCGGTCGCGAGCCGCGTCCGCCACTCCTCGCTCCCGTCGCTCGCGTCGAGCGCTCGCACGATCGATCCTGCCTCGCTGACGTAGGCTTCCGGCGTGCCGTCTCCGTCGCCGTCGGCGAGCGCGCCCAGCGACGGCGACCCCGCCGCCGAGCGGTTCCACAGCCGATCCCCGGTCGCCCCGTCTAGCGCGACCACGCCGTCGTTGCCCGCGACGACCACGACCGCCTCCCCGTCGACGACTGCGGCGGCCGCGTCGTTGGCGCCCGCGCCGCGGCGCCACAGCACCCGGCCGTCGTTCGCGAAGGCGACCGTCTCCTCGCGGCTGGCGACGACGACCTCCGACGCACCGTCGCCGTCGAGGTCGGTCGCGACCGGCGACGCGTACACGATGCCGGAGACGTTCCCCCGCCACCGGACGGTCCCGTCGCCGGCCGCGACGTGGACGTCGCCGGAGACGTCGCTCGCGACGATCTCCGGGCGGCCGTCGCCGAGCACGTCGGCGATCGTCGGCTTCGCGTAGCCGTAGGCGCGCGTCGGGATCCGGAACCGCTCGCTCCCGTCGCTCGCGTCGAGGGCGACGGTAGCGTTCTCGGTCGTCCCGGCGATCACTTCGGGCGCGCCGTCGCCGGTCACGTCGGCGATAGCGGGCTTCGTGAGCGCGTGGCTGAAACAGCGCTCCGGGGGGACGCCCGTCCACCAGCGGACGCTCCCGTTCGGGACGGCCAGCCGGTTCAGCGAGCAGGACCGGCGGGTGTGATTCTCCGCGCCCCGGACTGCCGTGACCGGCGCGACGACCACGCCCTCGGTGGCGCCGACGCCGTGGTGGTTGAAGTCGTTGGCCCGCGCGGTGTCGCTCACCCACAGTTCCGTCAGCGTGCCTCCGCCGCCGGGGAGCACCCAGAGCGCCGCGACACCGGCGCCCGCGAAGACGAAGAGGAGGGCGACCAGCGCGGCGGCCGTGCGGGTTCGCATCGTCTCGTCCTCGCCGGGGGGCGGGCAAAGCGCTTCCGACCCCGTAGCCGGATTCGACGCCCGTACCAGAGCCCCTTTGCCCGCGCTCGTCCGACTCGCGGGTATGTCACCGCGCGACGGCGGCGGACTCGGCCGCGCAGCGGCTCGTCGCGCGGTTGTCGCCGCCCTCGGAGTCGTCGCCGTCGTGGCTTCCGCAGGTGTCGCGAGCGCGCACGAACTCGCCGTCCGGGAGTTCGCCGCGCCGGTGCCGCTGCCGCTCGTCTTCGCCGGCGCCGGCGCGACGGTCGGGCTGACGGCCCTCTGGCTCGGCGTCGGCGACCGCGCCGCGACCGGCCACGGCCAGCGGACGGTCGCGGTGCTTCCGCCCGCTCTCGTCCGCCCGGGAGTGCTCGCCGTCCGGATCGGCTTCCTCGCGCTGTTCGTCGGCGCGCTCGCGCACGGGCTCCTCGGCCGGCAGGTCGCCGCGGGGAACCTCGCGACGCTCGTCGTCTGGCCGCTCGTCCTCAAGGGCGTCGGCCTGCTCGCCGTCGTCGCGGGGTCGCCGTGGCGCCTCCTCTCACCGTGGGAGACCTGCTACGACGCGCTCGTCACACTGGAAGGGCGGCAGATCGCCGTCCTCGGCGAGTACCCCGAACGACTGGGCGCGTGGCCTGCCGTGGCCGGGTTCGTCTTCGGGGTCGGCGTGCTGGAGAACCTGACCGTCGCGACGCGCTCGCCGCGGATCACCGTCGCCGTCGCCGGCGGGTACGCCGCCCTCATGCTCGTCGGCGGCGTCGCGTTCGGTCGGGAGTGGTTCGCCCGCGCCGACGCGCTCGCGGTGCTGTTCGCCCTCCTCGGCCGGGTCGCCCCGCTGTCCGTCTGCCGGACCGACGACGGCGCTGCCACGATCGCAGTCCGCGTGCCGTGGACCGCCCCGGCGCGCCCGCTGGCGGACGCCTCGCTGGTCGCGTTCGTCGTCGCGGCGGTCTACACCGTCAGCTTCGACGGGTTCACCGCGACCCGGACCTACCGGGCACTGCTCGCGGTCGCCCGGGACGCCGTCGGCGTCGGCGCCGCGAGCGTCGGGCTGTACGCGCTGGGGCTCGCGGTCTTCCTCGCGTCGTTCGCGCTCGCGGCCGCACTCGCCGACCGGTTCGGGCGGAAGTCGAACGACGAACCGCGGGACGGAACCGACCCGTCGCTGTCGGGAGTGTCGGCCGCGGCCGCGTTCGGCGGGACGGTCGTCCCCATCGCGGCCGCCTACGAGGTCGCGCACAACTACCCGTACGTCGCGGCCAATCTCGGCGGGGCGGTCGCCGTCGTCCGCGACCTCGCGCTCGGGACCGCCGGCGGCTCGCTTGACCCGCTCGCGGCCCTCCCCGTCGGGGCGTTCTGGGCGTCGCAGGTCGCGCTCGTCGTCGCCGGACACCTCGTCGCGGTCGTCGCCGCCCACCGGGTCGCGGTCGGTCGGTACGGCGCCGGGGCACACGCCCGCCGCGGCCACGCGCCGCTGGTCGTCGTCATGGTCGGCTACACGGTGCTCTCGCTGTGGATCGTCTCGATGCCGATCGCCGGCTGAATCGCTTCGGGCACCGGACTCGATGGACTCGGACGATCGAAGCGACTCACTTAGATAACCCGGGCGGCTAGCCGGACCCGTGACACCGTTCCGCCCGGTCGCCCACGCGCCGCCCGCGCCGGACCCGATGTTGCTCGGGGTCCACCTGCTGGCTGGCGTCGGCTCCGGCCTGTTGCTCGCCCTGGGCGTCGCGGCGCTCGGCCAGCGGGGCTCGCGCTCGTACCTGCTGGTCGTGCTCGCGCTGGGCGCGCTGGTCGCCCGGACCGTCGTCTCCGGGCTGGCGATGTTCGGGCCGCTCGACGCCGCGCTCCACCACTTCGCCGAGCACGCCCTCGACGCGATGCTCGCCACGTTCCTGCTCGCGGCCATCTACTACGCGCGGACGACCGAATCGGTCACGCCGGGTGAGCCGCGATGACCGGGACCGACACGCGCGAACGGATCGCCTCCCACGTCGCCGAGAACCCGGGCGTGTACTTCAGCGAACTCGTCCGCCAGCTCGACCTCGCGCCGGGACAGGTCCAGTACCACCTGCGCCGGCTGGGCGACCGGGTCGTCTCCGCGGACCTCTACGGGCGGACCCACTACTACCCGCCGGAGTGCGAGGACTTCGAGCGCCGCGCGCTCGCTACGCTGCGCCGGGAGACCGCTGCGGACCTCGTCGCCGTGCTCCTCCGCCGGGGACCCACCGCACCGGGGACCGTCGCCGAGGAGATCGACGTGGCCCGGAGCACGCTGGAGTGGCACCTCGACCGGCTGACCGACCTCGAAATCGTCGCCAAGCGCCGCGACGACCGCGGCCGCGTGACGCTCGTGCTCGAAGCGCCCGCGGAGACCGCCCGGCACCTCCGCACCGTCGACCCCTCGCTGTCCAGCCGGATGGTCGACCGCTTCGCCACGCTACTGGACCGCCTGCTCGCGGAGTAATTCCGTCCGCGGCGGCCGACCGCCAGCCCCGTCCCCCGACTTTCGAGAGCCCGACCAGAACCCCCTTGGTGACCCGGTCGCTAGAACCGCCGATGCCACCCAGTCGCTCCCGCGGCGTCTCTCGTCGGGAGTTCGTCAAGGCGGCCGTCGCCATCGGCGGCGCGTCGGCGCTGTCGGCCTGTCTCGGTCGGGAGAACCCCGACCTCCCGCAGGGTCCCGACGACCTCTCTGACGCCCCCCGCCGCCAGCACGCCTGGAACGCCGCCCTCCCGACAGACGACCACGGCAACCACCGCCAGCCGCGCCACCACCTCCTCTGCTATCTGGACTACGCCGGCGACGGCGCGCCCTCCGACGACGACCGCGAGACGGTCGAGACCGCCCTCCAGTCCCTGGAACGTTCGTACCCCCGGAACCACGAGGGCGAGGTCGGCCTCCTGTTCACCGTCAGCTACGCGCCGGCGTACTTCGAGCGGTTCGACCAGTCGCTCCCCGAGAGCGTCGACCTGCCCGCGCCCGAGGCGCTCGCGCCCTTCGAGGACCCGGAGCCCGACGACCCCGACGCCGTCGTCCACCTCGCAAGCGACTACGGCTCGGTCGTCCTCGCCGCCGAGGAAGCGCTGCTCGGCGAGGAATCCTCGCTCAACGGCCGCGAGATGGACGCCGACTTCTCCGGCGTCTTCGAGCGGGCCTCGCTGACCGCGGACGGCCCGAACCGCCGAACCGGCTTCATCGGCGAAGGACTGCCCGCCGACAACCAGGACGTCAACGGGATCCCGGACTCCGAGCCCGTCCCCGAGGAGAGCCCCCTCTACATGGGGTTCAAGTCGGGTTTCGAGGGCAACCAGGCCAGCGAGGACCGCGTGACTATCGAGTCGGGGCCGTTCGCCGGCGGGTCCACCCAGCACGTCTCGCAGATCCACCTCAACCTCGGCCAGTGGTACGAGCAGGACAGCCGCGAGCAGCGCGAGGCGACGATGTTCTGCCCGGCCCACGCCGAGGAGGACCGCATCGAGGGCGTCGGCGACAACCTCGGCACCGACACCGGCGTCGAGGCCTGCGCCGAGGACCTCGAGAGCGACGCGCGCGAGAAGGGCGTCGTCGGCCACTCCCAGAAGACCGCGACCGTCCGCGAGGACGGCTCGCCCGTCATCCTCCGCCGTGACTTCGATTCGACCGACGGCGGACAGGCCGGCCTCCACTTCCTCTCGCTGCAGTCGTCCATCGCGGACTTCGTCCGGACGCGCGAGGCGATGAACGGGAGCGACCTCGCCAGGGACACCGCCGTCCGCCAGCGCTCGAACAACGGCATCCTCCAGTACATGTCCGTCCGCCGCCGCGGGAACTACCTGCTCCCGCCGCGCGAGCACCGGGCGCTCCCCGCTCCGCAACCGTCCGCGTGACACCGATTCCGAACGCACCGCGACCGCCGACCCTCGAATCCGCCGGACGGCGCGACCCCGTTTCGAGAGCCCTACCAGAAGCCGCTTTTAGGTACGTCCGCTAGGACCGAACATGTACAGACGACGGTTTCTCGCGGCGGGCGTGGCTCTCGCGTCCGCAGGTGCGGCGGGGTGTCGGTCGATGTTTCAGACGCGCTCGGCCCGCGCGCCCCCGCTGGTCGAGGACCGGCCCGACGCCGTCTACGTCCCGACCCACGTCGAGGGGATGGAGATGGTCGGGACGGCCGACGCCGGCGACTTCAGGGTCGCGCTCACCTACAGCTACCCGCACCGATTCTGGCGCGCCGAGGGCAACCAGCCCAACAAGGTCGAGATCCAGGGCAGCGACACGGTCCACCTCATGACGACGGTCTGGGACGCCGAGACGGGGACCGTCGTGCCCACCGGCGCGATCACGACGACGATCACGAAAGACGGCGAGACGCTCGTCAGCGGGAAACCGCTCTGGCTGATGCTCTCCCAGAACATGGGCGTCCACGCCGGCGACAACATCGAACTCGACGGCGACGGCACCTACGAGGTCGAGATCGCCGTCGGCCCGCTCTCGATCCGTCGGACGGGGGCATTTCGAGACCGCTTCGGCGAACGCGGCACCGCCTCGTTCACCATGGAGTTCGCCCAGTCGACGCTCGAAGACGTCCGCTTCGAGCGACTGCCGGACAGGCAGGGCGAGCAGGGCGCCCTCGACCCGATGGAGATGGAGATGATCCCCCTCAGCCGGGCGCCCGCAACCGAGGACCTGCCGGGGACGGTCCTGGGCGAGACGACCAGCGCCGACGCCGTCTTCGTCGCCACGCGCCTCGAATCCCCACCTGCCGGGTTCGTCGAATCTGGCGACGAGGGCGGGGGAAGCGCTGACGGCGAGTCCTATCTGGCCGTCTCGATGCGGACGCCCTACAACCGCTATCCGATCCCTGCCACCTCGGTGTCCGCGACGGTCGACCGGGGCGGCGAGACCGTCTTCGACGATGCCCTCGCACAGACGTTCGACTCCGACCTCGGCTCCCACTACGGCGCCGTCGCCGACGTGCAGTCCGGCGACGAGCTGACGCTCTCGGTCGGCGCGCTCCCGCAGTTCTCCCGTCACGAGGGCTACGAGACCGCGTTCGTCGACTTCGACGAGGCGACGATCGCCGTCGGCGAATAGCGCGGCCGCTCGGAGCGGTGGATTCGGCGTGAATGGGGCAGTAACTGGCCGCTAGGCGCCGCGCTCGAACGCGTACTGGACGTCGAAGTGGGTGTCGCAGGTCGGGCAGCAGGTCGGCGACTCCCCGTCGGCGTCGGCCGCGTCGTCGACGACCGTGGTGTCCCGCGGCAGCGGCACCCCGGCCGGGCGCCCGCAGTCCGGGCAGGAGACCATCTCGCTGGTGACCCCGCGGGCACCGTCCTTCCGAGAACCGCGTTCGAGTACGGACATCTTGCTCCCGACTTCGACACCCGTCCCGATAACGATCCTTCCAAAGTGTTTTGGCTGTGATTACCCCGTCGGGCTCCCCGCCCGCGATCTCGGGCCGGCGGGACACCGGTTCCGGGACCCGTCGGTCAGCACGCTTTTGGCGAATCCGGAGGTACCGCGAAGCAGTGAGTACAGCGTGACGGAATCCGACCGCGACGACGCCGTCAAGGACCTCGTCAGGCGCCACTGGAACGGTCGGGCGTCGACGTTCGACGACGAGAGCCAGCACGGCATCCACACCGACGAACAGCGCGAGCGGTGGCTGTCCGTGCTCTCCGAGTGGACCGGCGAACCGCCGCGTCGGACGCTCGACGTCGGCTGCGGGACGGGCGTCGTCTCGCTGCTGCTGGCGGCGCTCGGCCACGACGTCACCGGCGTCGACTTCGCGCCGGCGATGCTCGACCGCGCCCGGGCGAAAGCCGACGGGGCAGGCCTGTCGGTCGACTTCTTCCGCGGCGACGCCGAGCGCCTCGCCCTCCCCGACGACGCCGTCGAACTGCTCACCGCTCGCCACCTCGTCTGGACGCTCCCGAACCCGGACGCGGCGATCCGTGAGTGGACGCGCGTCCTCGAACCGGGCGGGCAACTCCTCCTGGTAGAGGGCTACTGGGACCACGACGAACCGTGGGACGAGTACGAACGGATCCACGACGACCTGCCGATGTACGACGGGCGACCGCCCGAGCGGATACGGGCGACGCTCGAGGACTGCGGCCTCCGGGACGTCGAGATCGAGTCCGAAGCCCTCGCGGACCCGGTGCTGTGGGGCCGCGAACCGCACCACGACTACTATCTCGCTGTCGGGACCGTCCCCGAGTGAGCGACCCGCCGCCAGCGACTGGCGACTAGCGACCCGGCAAGGGTCCGGAAAATATTGTTTTGTGATGGCATGGCATACGTACGGATCGGGATGGAGCGAGGCCTCGAGTGGGAGGAGGAGGCCGTCAGCGAGCGGTGGACGGAGCTCGAGCGGCGCGAGCGCGCGGCCAGACGCCTGCACACCGGTGTGTTGCTCGCCCTCTGCGGGCTGGCCCTCGCGCTCGCGGGGCTGCCGACGGAGGCCTGCGTGGAACAGGGCGCGTGGCCCCACGGCTGTACCGCCGTCGTCCCGCGGGCGACGCGGACGGTCCTACTCGCGGTCGGGCCGGCGGCCGCGATCGCGGGGCTGTGGCGCTGCTGGCGTGCGTTCGACGGGTGAGTGGACAGCACGGGAGAACCGATTCTGCGGCAATCCGGGGACGGCGGGGCGTCAGTCGCTCCCGATCAGGGGACCGTTTCGGGTCGAGCGGACGTGGTCGGCAGCGCCGACGACCACGAGGACCAGACCGAGGACCGTCACGGCGAGGTGCGCCTCGCGGAACCAGAACGGTACCTGTGCGACGCTCCCCTGAATGCCGGCGATTGCGAGCGTGAGGACGGGGATCCCGCCGCTGGTGCTCCCTCCCTCCGAGCCGGAGCCGTTCATCCGCGGGAGCGGCGTCTTCGTCGGCGTCGCACTGGTGTTTCCGCCGGACGGCGTTTCGTCGTCCCCGTAACTCCCGGCGAACTCGCCGTACGGCAGGCGGTCGGCCTCGTAGGGGATGCCGGGGCCGGACGTGACTACGCGGTCGGTCGCGACGCTCCAGACGAGTTCGCCCTGCGGGTTCACCTCGACGACGCGCTTGTTGCGCGAGTCGGTGATCAGCGTGTTCCCGTTGGGGAGCCGGTCGGCGTCGCGCGGCCAGAAGAACTCCAGACCGCCGGCCGATTCGAGGATCCACGACGGCTCCCAGCTGCCGTTCTCGGTCCGGTGGAGCTCGACGACGCGGTCGTTCTCGCTGTCGGCGACGAGGACGGCGCCGTCGCCGAGCCACTGCGGGTTGTGCTGCTCCCTGATGACCGAGGGATCACCACAGCGGACGTCGCCGTCGCCGTCGGCGTCGACCAGCCGGTCGCCGCGGAGGCAGTTGTCGTCGCTCGTCCCGGTGTCTTCGTTGATGACCTCGACGACGCCCTCGCCGCGCTCGACGATGACGATCTGGTTCGCGTTGCGCACCGAGACGAGGAAGCGATCCTCGCCGATGGTGTCGACGTCGTTGATGTGCAGCCAGTCGCGGCTTGTCGGGTCCTCCGGCGCCTCGTAGAACTGGCTGGCGCGCCACTCCCAGACCTCGGTGCCGTTCTCAACGACGACGACGCGCTCTTCGTCCATGTCGGTGTAGACGATGCCGCCGTCACCGGTCGCGTCCATCGCGTGGACCTCGCGGTTGGTGATCCCGCCGACTGGGAAGCTGTACTCGTCGACGATTTCCCCCGTCTCGGGGTCGATGACGCGGTAGCCCGTCCGGGCACAGGAGTCCCCGAGCCGGCCGCAGTCGGTCGAACTCTCGTTGGCGAACGCCGCGAGGACGGTCCCGTCCTCCTGCATCGAGACCTCGAAATAGCCGTCGGCCTGCGTGTTGCGCCACTGGACGTCCTGGCCCTCGTAGCCGAGGACGCTCCCGTGGGTCACCCACCCGCCCTGAACGCCGACGAGCGTCCGTGACGTCTCGGGGAGCGGGGCATCGGTCGCTGTCGGCTCGTCGGCCCCACCCGGGACCGCGGTACCGTCGGAGGGCGTCGGGGTCGGCGTCGAGCCGTCGACGCCGCCCATCGAGCGGTCGGGGGCGGTCGCGGCACCGACGACCATCGTCGCGACGACGAGACCGACGCCGAGCAGGACCAGAGCACTGCCGCGCGAAACGTCCATCGTGGCACGTGTGTGCGCCGCGTCGGCGAATAAGCCTTCGGGTACCCCATTCAGGGCGGTCGAGTGTGTCGCTCGGGCGACCGTGAGATCACCCGCTCCACGGAGCACGCGCGCGTCGAAACGCGGCTGTTCGGAGCTGCGCCTTCGACGCAGGGCCGTATTCGCGGAGGCCGACCGGGGGCGAGCGTCCGATAGCCGCAGCAGGGCAGAAGCCGCGCTCCCGCGCCGCCGGGTGCCGCGAGGCGACCCGGCGGCGGTGGGTCACTGGGTGCGGAACACGGGGATCACCGGGCGCGGAACGCCGTCCGCAGACCGTCGCGCTCGAGTTCGGCGGCGACGCCGTCGGAGAGGAACTGGGAGGTGCCGGGCTGGTCGTAGCTAAGCCAACCGTCGCAGGTGTGGTGGGCGGCGGCCTCGCCGTCGAACTCGGCGGGACAGTGGTTGCGCTCGTCGAGCCGGCCGACGACGTTGTGCAGGAGTTCGTGGACGGCGATGAAGACCCGCTGGCTCGTCCCGTTGAACTCGGCGCGGTACTGCGTGGCGACGACCGAGAAAGTCCCCGGGGTGGCGCTCCGTCCGGCGTACTCCGCGTCGACTCTGGTCAGCAGCATGCGGTGGTACACGCCGGTCCGGTTGCCCATCGTGTCGCTGGCGTCTCGTCCCTTGTGCTCGAAGTAGTCCCGGTCGTCCGAGACGATGGCTGACTCGTTGAGCGGGCGCTGGTCGACGTGGAGCGCGATGCCCGTCGATCCGTCGGGGTTCTCGACGGGCATCGACGCCCACGCCTCCTCGAAGCGGTCGAGTTCGCTCTCCTCGAGCGGTTCGGCGCTCTCGCTGACGGAGACCTGCACGTAGAGGTCCGCGCGCAACGGGTCGGCGTCGGGGAGGCGCGTCCCGCTCTCGGTGACACCCGCCGCTTCGGCCCCGTCGTCGAGTCCGTCGCGGTCGGTATCGCCGGCGGTCAGGTTCGTCCCGATTTCTACCTCCCGACCGTCGGGCAGGCCGTCCCCGTCGGTGTCGGCCACCAGCGGGTCCGAACGGCCGTCGAATTCCCGGCCGTCGGGGAGGCCGTCGCCGTCGGTATCGGGACGTGTGGCGTTCGTCCCGGCTTCGAGTTCGCTGGGATCGGACAGACCGTCCCGGTCGCTGTCCGCGAGCGTCGCGTTCGTCCCGATTTCGAGTTCCCGACCGTCGACGAGGCCGTCGCCGTCGGTGTCGGCGGCGGTCGGATCGGTGCCCAGTTCGACCTCGCGGCCGTCGGAGAGACCGTCGCCGTCGGTGTCGGCAGCGGTCGGATCGGTGTCGTACTCGTCGCGTTCGATGTCGTCAGCGAGGCCGTCGCCGTCACTGTCGGGGACGGGCGTCGCCGTCGGAGTAGCGGTCGGTGTCGCGGTGGCTGTCGGCGTGGCGGTCGCGGTTGGGGTCGCGATCGATTCGTCCGGGACGCCCGTCGCGGTGGCAGGCGTTCCCGGGGCCGATATCTCGGCGTCGGAGGGAGACGCCGCGGTCGGGGTGGTGGCGGTCGCGGGACTGCCACCGAACGGGGCCGCGCCGAGGAGGACCAGCGCTGCCGCCGTTCCGACGGCGAGGAGAACGAGGAGGGAAATCAGTACGGTCGGGGACCGTCGCATCGTCGGAGGATTCGGATTGAGCGGCAAATACTTGTTGGCGGGGTCGACGAACCCCGGCGAGAGCGACCGAGGTCCCGAGACACGCTGAACATCCCGCAAGTACATTTAGGGCCGCGGCAGCCGGGAATGGGGTATGCCCGGCGCCGACCGGCCGAACGTCGTCTGGATCGCGATGGAAGACACGACGCCGCGCCTGGGGTGTTACGGCGACGACCTCGCCCGGACGCCGAATATCGACGGGCTCGCGGCCGACGGCCGGCGCTATCCGAACGCCTTCTCGACCGCGCCGGTCTGTGCGCCCAGCCGCGCCGCGGTGATGACCGGCTGTCACCAGAACGCCATCGGCGCCCACCACATGCGGACGACCCACACCAACGACGACGCCCCCGAACTCCCGACGCCCTACGAGGCCGTCCCGCCCCACTATGTCACGGCTGTCCCCGAATTCTTCCGGCAGGCCGGCTACTACTGCACGCTCGACGAGAAGGCCGACTACCAGTTCGGCACCCCCGTTACGATGTGGGACCACCACGGAGACGGTGCCGGCTGGTGGGACGGCGCACGCGACCCAGATCAGCCCTTCTTCGCCATGTTCACCAACGGCGTCACCCACGAGAGCGGTCAGTGGGACCCCACCGAACCCGGTACTGACGACCAGTTCGGCGGGGCCGTCGCCGACCCCGAAACGGATCCCGACGCCGTGGAAGTCCCGCCGTACCTCCCCGACACGGAGGAGACCCGCATGGCCATCGCCCGCCAGTACGACAACGTCTCCCGCTCGGACGAGTGGGTCGGAAACCTCCTCGCCCGACTCGACGCGGACGGGTTCGCCGAGGACACCGTCGTCGTCCTCTGGAGCGACCACGGCGAGGGACTCCCCCGGAGCAAGCGCTGGCCCTACGACGGCGGCATCCACGTCCCCCTGATCGTCCGCTGGCCGGGCGAAGTCGACGACGGCGACGTCGACGGCCGGCTCGTGAGCATGATGGACCTCGGCCCGACGACGATGGGCGCTTGCGGACTCGACGTGCCGCAGTACATGGGCGGTCGCCGGTTCCTCGGCCCCGACGCCGACGAGCGGGAGTACGTCTTCGCCGCGCGGGACCGCTACGACGAGACCTACGACATGGTCCGGGCCGTCCGCGACCACCGCTTCAAGTACGTCCGTCACTACCGCCCGGGGACGCCCTACCGCCAGTGGATCCCCTTCCGGAATCGTCATCCCGTGATGCGCCAGATTCTGGAGCGCGCCCGGGAAGGCGAACTGGAGGGCGCCGAGCAGTGGTTCGACGCCCGCCGGCCAGCCGAGGAACTCTACGACCTCCGAACGGACCCTTACGAGGTCGAGAACCTGGCCGACGACCCCGCCTACGCGGACACGCTCGATCGCTTCCGCGACGCCCTCGACGAGTGGCGCGAGCGGGTCGACGACACCGGCGACGTGGCCGAGGAACGGATGGTCTGGGAGCAGTACCAGGGCGACGAACAGCCGGAGACCGCCGCCCCGCGGTTCGTCGTCAACGCACCCGACCACGACGAGCGCGAGGGCAGAACCGACGGGCTGACCCTCGAATCGCCGGCGACGCTCTCGCTGTACTGCGCCACGCAGGGCGCCTCCGTCGCCTACGCGTTCTCTGAAAGCCCGGTCGACGACGACGGCGAGGACCCCCACTGGCACCTCTACACCGGCCCGATCGACCTGCCCGAGGGCGAGACGACCGTCCGCGCGAAGGCGGTCCGCTACGGCTTTCAGGAGAGCGAGGAACAGGTCGGCGCGTTCACCGTCTCGGAGTGAATGGGGGACATATGAACGTCTCGATCACCACAGCGCGAGTGCGATTGCAGCCCAGGACAGCGTGAAAGCCCCCGCTCTCTCGACTTCCGGGGCTCGCTGCGCTCCTCGGGCTCCGCCCTGCGGTGCTTATTCCGAGAGAGCTTGCTCTCTCGGCGTTCGCCTCACTCTGTTCGGCTCACCGTCGCCCGGGTTCGTCGAGAGAGCGGCCCTTTTCATTCCCACCCGCGTAGCTTGGCCGATCAGTCTGTGTGGGAGGGAATGAAAGGGGCCGTCCGCTCCGGGAAGACGAGCGCCGCAAGCACTACAGCGAGTGAAACGAGCGAAGCGCACAGCAAGCTCCTCAACCGGAGCGGGCGGGGGCTTTCACGCTGTTTGCGGTTACTGTGGTTGCCGCGATTCGGCTGATGTGGTCTGGACGACCGCGTTCGCAACGTTTGGAGCGGTCCCAGCACTCACGCCCATCTTCTCTCGTCGTCAGAAAAGCTATCCGTCCGCGCGGCAAACCAAAGACCGATCGGACGAACAGCATGACAGACGACACTGACCGGCCGACGACGGACGGACGCGCGGGCGAGACCGAATCGGTCGGCGACCTGGTCGAGAAGATACGGTCGCTGGACGACGAGGAGGAGCGCAGCCAGGGGGTCCTCCTCGACCAGCTCTCGGAGGTCGAACAGCGCCTGCTGGCGTTCGGGCGGGCCCTCGGCGGCGACCCCGACACCGTCGCGGACCTCCCCTTCACCGAGGAGGCGGGCACCGACAAGATGCCCGAGCCGCTCTACGTCCGCCACGACACGGAGATGCTCAACCAGGTGACGGGCTGGCTGCTCCAGGAACAGCACATCGGCCTCGTCAGCCACTACGGCACCGGCAAGACGGCCTTCCGCGAGATCGTCCGCCGCGACCTCGGCGAACACGACGACTTCGTGGTCGCCATCCTCGACAACCCCCGCGAGACCACGCCGCGGAAACTCTACGCGACGGTCCAGACGACTATCGAGGCGGCGGGCTACGAGATCGAGGACCGTGAGTACTGGCAGACCCGCGACGGCGTCCCGTGGGCGACGGAGGACGCCAAGGAGGCCGCCCGCGAACTCGTCGAGGAGGTCCGCGCCGACGGCAAGACCATCCTGCTGGTCGTCGACGAGATCGAGGTCCTGCCCGCCGAGATCCTCTCGACGCTGCAGGTCGCCGGCGACATGGGCGTGCGGCTGTTCCTGATGGGCACCCCCGAGGGCAAAGAGCGCATCGCCGACCTCCGCGGGACGCTCGACTCCCGACTGCGCTACTACGAGGAGATCGAGCCGTTCGGCCCCGAGGACGTCGCCGAGTACATCGCTCGCTCGTTCGCGTACTTCCGCGGCGAGCCCTACGAGGGCCAGCAGCCCGAACTGTTCACGGAGGCCGCGATCCGCGACGTGACCGAACGCAGCGAGGGCATCCCCCGCGAGGTTCGCATCGAGTGTCGCGAGCTGTTCACCCGCGCCGCCTTCGTCTGGTACCGCACCGGCCAGGAGATCGACCGCATCCAGATCACGCCCGAACTGCGCCACCGCCGGTTCGGGATGGGTCGGTAGGTCGTCTCCGACGGTCGGCTCCGGCCCCGTTCACGACGGGTGCTGGTGTTTGATCTGTTCGGCTCTGACGCTCGGCACTTCCGAGAGACACTCGCGACACTTCCACGTCGGGTAGACGTCGCCCTGCTCCTTGACGAGGTCCTGTTTGTACCGCAGCGTCGCCCCGCACTGACAGGTGTAACTGGCGGGAGACATACGAGAGCGAACGCGGCGAGCGCGCAAAAAGTATCGGGACGGATCCGAGAGCCGTCGGCGGACTGTGGAGGTGTCGGGAGCCGTCGGCGGTTCGCCGAGGCGATGCAGCGGTCGACGGGTCGGCGTCCGGCGGCCGTCAGGCTGCCGGTTCACCGGTCAGCTGTCAGTGGAATCTCGTTGGCCGACGTTTACATCATGCCGCCCATGCCGCCGCCCATGCCGCCCATGCCGCCGGCGCCGCCGGGACCGCCTTCCTCGTCGCCGCCCGAGGTCGAGAGGTCGCCGGCAGCGATGATGTCGTCGATCTTCATGACGAGGTTCGCGGCCTCGGAGGCCGAGGAGACGGCCTGCTCCTTGGCGTGGGCCGGCTCGACGACGCCGGCCTCGAAGGTGTCGACGACCTCGCCCTCGTGGACGTTCAGGCCGGCGTGCTCGTCGCCGTCCTCGTGGGCGGCGCGGAGGTCGACCAGCGTGTCGATGGAGTCGAGGCCCGCGTTCTCGGCGAGCACGCGCGGGACGAGCTCGAGCGAGTCGGCGAACGCTTCGACGGCCAGCTGCTCGCGGCCCTCGACGGAGTCAGCGTAGTCGCGGACGCGGCCGGCGAGTTCGACCTCGGTGGCGCCGCCGCCCGCGAGGACGCGGCCGTCGGCGACGGTCGAGGCGACGACGTCGAGCGCGTCGTTGATGCCGCGCTCGAGCTCGTCGACGACGTGGTCGGTCGAGCCGCGCAGGATCAGGGTCGCGCCGTGGCCGCTGCCCTCGACGTAGAACATCTCGTCTTCCTCGTCGCGGCGGACGGAGCCGCTGGCGACGTCGTCGGAGGTGACCGAGTCGATGTCGGAGACGATGTTGGCCTCGAGGACCTCGGAGACGAACTCGATGTCCGATTTCTTCACGCGGCGGACGGCGAGGATGCCCTCCTTGGCGAGGTAGTGCTGGGCCATGTCGTCGATGCCCTTCTGGCAGAAGACGACGTTGGCGCCGGCGTCGGCGATGGTCTCGACCATCTCCTGGAGGCGCTGTTCCTCCTGCTCGATGAAGTCCTGGAGCTGGTCGGGGCTGTCGAGGTTGAGCTGGGCGTCGGTCTCGGTCTCCTCGACCTCGATGGGCGTGTCCAGCAGGAGGACGTTTGCGTCCTCGACGTTCGAGGGCATGTCGCTGTGGACGGCGTCCTTGTCGATGGTGCCGCCGGCCAGCAGCTCCGAGTCGGAGACCGAGCGGCCGGTCTGGGTCTGGATGTTGAGGAACTGCAGGTCCGGGACGTGGCTGCCGTCGTCGGCCTCCACGGTGACTTCCTGGATGGCGCTGACGACGAGGTCGACGAGGACGTCCTTGTTGAGCTCGGCGCCCTTGCCGGTCATGGACGTCTCGGCGACCTTCTGGAGGATCTCCTCGTCCTCGGGGTCGACGTCGACGGCGATCTCGCCGATCTCCTCTTTGGCTCGCTTGCTCGCGAGGTTGAACCCGCGGATGATCGAGGTCGGGTGGATGTCCTGCTCGAGCAGGTCCTCGGCGTTCTTGAGGAGCTCGCCCGCGATGGCGACCGCGGTTGTTGTGCCGTCGCCGGCCTCGTCTTCCTGGGTCTCGGCGACTTCGACGATCATCTCCGCGGTCGGGTTGTCGATGTCCATCTCGGTGAGGATCGTCACGCCGTCGTTCGTGACGGTCACGTCACCGAGGGAGTCGACGAGCATCTTGTCCATCCCCTTCGGCCCGAGTGTCGAGCGCACCGACTCCGCGACCGCCCGCGCCGCGGAGATGTTGTGGCTCTGTGCGTCCTTGTCCTTCATCCGCTGGGAGTCCTCACCCAGAATGATCATGGGCTGACCCTGCATTCGCTGTTGACTCATATTCGTACGGAAGTATGAATGTGCTTCTATATAAAAATGGGTGTTCGAGGGCGACGGGGGAGTCGGCCGGAGTCGCCATGTACCTCCGGATAACCGGCATATCGCGTCCGCTACCGGGTTCGGGTGTGCGACGAGCTATCAACGTGTGCGAGCGACTGTCACTGGGGTTTATATGTATCGGCCGGATCGTCGCGAGCCGGCGGGCGTCGGGAACGGGACGGACGTGCGCGGCTGTCGGTAGAAACGACGGGGCGGCGGACTGGTAGTCAGCGGCCGGTCAGTGAGAAATCGAGGGGTGGGTCAGTCCGCAGGCTCTTTCCAGTGGACGATGACTACGCCGACGACGAACGAGTCGGTCGTCGTGTTGTCGCGTTCGATCTGGATGGTGTTGGTGCCCTCGTTGAGGTCGATCCCGGTGAGGGTGTCCATCCAGTGTTGCCAGCCCTCGCTCGGCGGGATGTCGAACCCCGACAGCGCGGCGCCGTTGACGCGGATCTCGTGACCGTACTCCTCGACGTCGTAGGCCTGCAGTTCGAGGTAGGCGTCGGTGGCGTCGTCGGTCGGGACGGTGAACTCCAGTTCGTCCGTCGCGTCGCCGACGAACTCCGCCCACGGGACGGCGAGGCTCTCCTCGTTCTGTCCGAGGTGTTGCTGGAACGGGACGAGCGCGTAGTTGGGACGGCGGTCTCCCATACCGATCGGTGGGTTGCAACTGGCTTATATGTCCGGGCGACCGACGCGTCGTTCGGCCTTCCCTGTGCTCCCCTCCGCTCTTGCCTGCCGCCGCGATGCGAACGTGTTCGGCCACAGGTCGAGATGTTCGGGTGCCGTACGGACGCGTATGAGCGCCATTCCGGGGGACGTCGACACCGACCAGCAGCCGCCGATGACGATCCCGCTTCGGCACTTTCTGGTCGGACTGGGGCTGCTCGTGGCCGGTGGGGTGATGGGTGTGCTCGACGCGCTCGGCGCCCTGTCCGGGCTGTCTATCCTCGCGCACGTCCACCTCCTGCTGGCGGGGTGGGTCTGCGTGACGATCATGGGCGCGATGACGCAGTTCGTCCCGGTGTGGTCGAACGTCGCGCTGCACTCCCGCCGGCTGGCGACGGCCCAGTTGTGGCTAGTGACCGTCGGCGTCGGCGGGATGGCCGTCACCTTCGCAGCCGGGATCCTCGGGTGGGTCCACGCCTTCGGCGGCCTCGCCCTGCTCGGATTCTGGACGTTCGTCTACAACATCGCCCGCACGCTCCTGCCTGCGCGGCCCTGGGACGTCACCGAGCGCCACTTCGTGCTCGCGCTCGGCTTTTTCGTTGCCGTGCCGGCGATGGGCTTCGCGCTCGCGATGAACTACGCCGTCCCGTTCCTCGCGGGCTCGCCGGTCACCCCGTCGCAACTCACCGCCGCGCACGTTACGCTCGCGGTGTTCGGCGCCGTACTCACGACGGTGCTCGGCGCGCTCTACCAGCTCGTGACGATGTTCACCCAGACCGAACTCCACGGCGTCGACCTGCACCTCCGCCGCGCCGAGGAAGTCGGCTACCCCGCCGGCGTCGTCGCCCTCGCGGCGGGTCGACTGCTGGGTTCCGCCCCCGTCGCCCGCGTCGGCGGGCTGCTCGTCGCCGCCTCGCTGCTGGGGTTCGCCGTGATCCTCGTTCGGCGGCTGGTCGAGACGCAGGTCGAGTGGACGCCGATGCTCTCGCGCTACGCGGTCGCGTCCGTCGCCGTGGCCCTGTGGGCGCTCCTCGCGGCCCGCGCGTGGTTCGTCGACCCGCTCGGCCGGTCGGCGCTGTTCGGCGGCGGCCCGCCCCACCTGCTCGTCTTCGGCGTCGTCGGCTTCGTCGTCCTCGGGACGCTGTATCACGTCGTCCCGTTCATCGTCTGGGTCCACCGCTACAGCGACCTGCTCGGGTACGAACCGGTCCCGATGATCGACGACCTCTACGACGACCGCGTCGCCGCCGCGGACTTCGTCTGCGTCCTCACCGGTGCCGTCGGCCTCCTCGCCGCCGACGCGTTCGCGCTCCCGACCCCAGTCACGGCCGGCTCGGGCGTCCTCGCGACCGTCGGATTCGGGCTGTTCGCCGCCAATATGCTGCTGGTCGTCCGCGAACACAGCCCTCACACGCTCCGGGGCGTGCTCGTCACTCGCCTCGCCGACGACGGAGCCGCCGAGAGCCCGAGCGACGACGTGCCGGGCGCCGAAGACGCCGTTCGGTGACGGACCCTCTGCGGTTCGCTCACGACAGGCGGTCCAGCGAATGCTTATCCCGCTCTGTCCCCTCCGCTCAGAGAAGATGGGCATCTTCAACAGGCTCGGCCGGGAGGTCGAACAGTTCAAGCAGACGGCCGTGGAGTCGGCCGAGGAGCAGTACGACTACCGGTGCGAGGAGTGCGGAGAGCGGTTCACGACGAACCACGACTACTGTCCCGACTGCGGCGCCGAGGCCGTCGTCGAGACGGCGGAGACAGCGAACGACGAATAACGGCCCGAACGACCGAGAGAACCTGACCGCCGCTCACCGCTCGCGGACGACGACGAACTCCGCGAGGTCGCGCAGGTAGTCCATCGCCTTCGAGTCGTCGGCGTCGACGGCCGCGAGCGCGTCGAGCGCCACCTGCGACTGCTCGCGCGCGCGTTCGTTTGCTTCCTCTGGGGTCAGGTCGGCCACCTGCACGAGCGAAGGCCGCTCCATCGCCGCGTCGTGGCCGGTGGGTTTGCCGAGTTCCTCGGCGTCGGCCGTCGCGTCGAGCACGTCGTCGCGCATCTGGAAGGCGACGCCGACGCGCTCGGCGTACTTGCCGAAGTTCTCGACGGTGTAGGCGTCGGCCTCGGCGGCGATGGCGCCAAGTTCCGCTGCGGCGCGAAAGAGCGCGCCGGTCTTCCGCCGCGCGAGTTCCATGTAGTCGTCCTCGCTGGACGGCTGGGCGACGAGTTCCGTCGCCTCGCCCTCGCCGAGTTCGACCATCGACTCCGAGACGGCCTGCATCGCCCGTTCGTTGGCGGAGAAGAGGGCGAACGCCTCGCCGAGCAGCCCGTCGCTGGCGATGATCGCCGGCCCGTGGCCGTACTCGGCCCAGGCGCTCGGTGTCCCGCGGCGCAGCTCCGAGCGGTCGATGATGTCGTCGACGACCAGCGAGGCGCTGTGGACGAGTTCGATCCCCACCGCGAACTCGACCGCCGTGTCCATGTCGCCGCCCAGCGCCTCGCAGACCAGCACCGTCACCGTCGGTCGCACCCGCTTGCCGCCCGACAGCACGACGTGGCGCACCTCCTCGCCGAGTTCGTCGGGTTCCACGCCGTCGAGGACCTCCTCCAGCCGCTCCTCGACCCGTTCCCGACGACTCTCCAGGTACTCCATCGACCCACGCTTGGGAACAGCCCCGCTTGTACCTGACGAAACCACCGCTGTCCGCGCGACGGCAGCTACCGGGCTTCGCGACCGACCGACGATTTGGCGGTAGTCTCGTCTTCCGCGTCGGCTGCCGGGATTTCGGACGCCCGCGCGGTCAGGGCGACGAGCGGGGCCGCAGCGACCGCGGCCACGACGGCGGCGAAGACCATGATGACGAGTATGACTCCGAACGGCCGCGACGCGACGGGGACGTAGACGCCGCCCGCGACGAACCAGCTGGCCAGCGCCGTCACGGTTCCGAACAGTACGGGACGGACGACGCTACCGGCTCGACACCGTGCGAGCGCGTGCCCGACGATCAGCCCGCCGGCGACGGGGAGGTGATAGATCCCGAGCTCGATGGCTTGCTCGAACGCGACGGAACCGCCCACTAGCGCTTCCATCGTGACGTAGGCGGCCCCGACTGCAGCCAGCGAAGCGCCTCCCAGAACTGCCGTCCCCCCGAGCGACCGGAGCAGCCGTGGCGTGATCAGCGCCCCTCCGCCCGCAACGAGGTACAGAGCGGCGATCCCGACCAGCAAGTGCCCGTTCGGCACTACGGGGCCCGCGACGACAGTGATGGCACCGAGGGCAGTTATCGCTCGGGCGATCCGTCGCGGACGACTGTCGATGGCGGAGGAGAGCAGCCAGTTCACTCCGACCACGGCGATGTACAGTGCGCCACCGAAGATGAGCGCGGTCGGCGCGACGAAGGTCCATACGTTGTCGAGCCAGATCGGCGCGGTCGAAAGCGCCGTCGCACCGGTCGCGCGCCAGTCTGCCGTGTCCGAGTCGCCGTAGACGACGTAGAGATCGTCGTAGAAAATCGGCGTCTGGTCCTCGTCGAGCGACCCGTGCCAGGTAACCCGCCTGCCGTCGACGGTCGGCGTCGCTTCGGCGGTCGAGTACCCCTCGTCGACGACTCCAGCCGGGTCGTTCAGGACCGTCGCGTTCGGCGGCCCGACCAGCGTGAACTCGTCGACGTCGAGGATCCACCCGCCGCGGACCCCATCGGAGTGGAAGTAATCCACGACGAGCGTCCCGAGTCGGCGGGTTCCGGCGTCGGGATCGGTAAACCGGATCGTCACGGATCGGTCATCGACGGCGACCGATTCCAGACTGAGATCTCCCTCCTCGTAGACGTGTGGAAGGCCGTACCCGTCGTTGACGGCCCCGCGGGCGACTGACTCTGCCGCTCCCGGAGCGGCGATACTGTCGGCGTCCTCCCCGTCGAGTCGGTTCGTCACCGTCCACGTCGCCGACCCGTTCTCGTGGATGCGGACAGTCGCCGTGCTGTTCACGACGCTCACGTTGTAGCCGCTGTCTTCGGCCGCCTGCGCGAAACCCGTCCCACACGCCCGGCAGACGGGAGCCGGTTGTGGACTCCCGACCGCGCCCCCGATCGCCAGGGTCGCGAAGACGAGGAGAAAGCCGAGTGCCAGCGCGCGCGGTTTCACAGCTGGCCGGTGTCAACTGATCGGTAAGTACTTTCTGTAAGCACGTCCCACCGTAGCCGTACCCGTCGAACGGCCCGGAGTCTGCGACTCCTCGCCGGACGCTACCCGCCGAACTCCTCGGTCAGCGCGGGGACGACCTCGAACAGGTCGTCGACGATTCCGTAGTCGGCGATGTCGAAGATGGGCGCGTTGGGGTCCTTGTTGATCGCGATGATCGTGTCGGCGCCTTTCATCCCGGCGACGTGCTGGACCGCGCCGGAGATCCCGATGGCGATGTACACGTCGGGCGTGACGACCTTCCCGCTCTGGCCGACCTGCCGGTTCTTCGGGAGCCAGCCGCTGTCGACGACGGGACGGGAAGCCGACACCGTCGCGTCCAGCGCCTCGGCGAGGTCGAAGATGATGTCGAGGTTGTCCTCCTCCTCGATGCCGCGGCCGACCGAGACGAGCACGTCCGCCTCCGAGATGTCCACGTCGCCGGTGGCGGCCTCCTCGAAGCCCGTCACCGCCGCGCGGACGGCGCTCTCGTCGATGCTCGCCTCGAACGGTTCGACTGCGGCGGCGCCGCCCGCCGGCGCGGGGGGCCACTCCGCCGGCCGGACCGTCACCGCCGCGGGCTGGCTGTCGACCTCGATTGTCGTCTCGACCTTCGAGCCGTACATCTCGCGGGTGACCTCCAGCGCGCCGTCGAGCGAGAGGCCGACGGCGTCGGTGACCAGCGGGTACCCCAGCCGCTCGGCGAGCGCCGGGGCGTAGTCCAGCCCGTTGACGGTGTGGGGGAGGAGCAGGTACTGCGGATCCACGTCGCCAGCCAGTTGTTCGATCGCCTGAACGTACACGTCGTGGTTGAACTCCTCGCCGTGGTCGACGGTGTGGACCACGTCGACGCCCTCGCGGTTCAGGTCCTCGGCGAATCCCTCGACGTCACCGCTGACGACTGCGACGTGCAACTCCGACCCGGTGGCCTCGGCGAGTTCGCGGCCGGCCGTGATCAGCTGGTGACTCACGTCGCGCAGTTCCCCGCGGCGGTGCTCGGCGACGGCGAGGACCGTCATTCGCCCACCCCCTGCTCGCGGAGCACGCCGGCAAGTTCACCGGCCGTCTCGTCGATGCCGCCCTCGAAGATGGTCGCCTCTCCCTCGCTCTCGGGCTCGTAGGTCGCCGTCCAGCGGAGCGGGGTCTCCAGTGCCCCTTCGTCGAGGTCGAGGTCGCCGAGGTCCTTCACGTCCAGCGGCTTGTTCTGGGCCTGCCGGATCCCGCGGAGACTGGCGTAGCGGGGCTCGTTGATGCCCGTCTGGATGGTCAACACCGCCGGCAGCTCCACGTCGGTCAGCTCGTCGACGCCACCCTCCAGTTCGCGGTGAACGGAAGCGAGGCCCGCGTCGGCGTCCAGATCGAGCTGGTTGACGACCGCGGCCCACTCCATCCCGAGCTTCTCCGCGAGCGTGACGCCCGTGGCGGCGAAGCTGTCGTCGCCGCTCTGGACGCCCGAGAGGATCAGGTCGGGGTCCTCTTCCTTGGCGACGGCCGCGAGCAGGTCGGCTTTCGTCTCGGCGTCGAGAAGTTCTCGCTCGGCGATGGCGTCGTCCCAGACGCGCACCGCGCGGTCGGCGCCCTTCGCCAGGGCCTTCCTGATGGCCTCCTCGGAGCGCTCGGGGCCGACGGTGACCGTCACGACTTCCACGTCCTCGGCCACTTCGGCGATCTGGACGGCCTCCTCGACGGCGTAGTCGTCCCACTCGTTGAGTTCGTAGGTGAGATAGCGCTCGTCGACGCCGAGCCCGTCGATCTCGAACTCGTCGTCGACGACCGCGACGTCGGTGACTGTGACGAGGACTTTCATGCAGGATCGTTCGCCCGGTCGCCGGTTAAACGTTTCCGAGGCCAAGTCCGTTTCTCGACGTTTTCACGGCGCTTACCGCCTCTCGGCGACCCGGCGCTCACTCGTTGTCCAGATCGGCCACGTCCTCGCCGGGGAACGAGATGAGGTTCTCGCGACCGATCCGGAGCTTGTCGATCCGACCGTCGTCGTCCATCGAGGAGAGCAACTGCGAGACCTTCGCGTTCGACCAGCCCGTCTCCTGGACGATGGCGGCCTGCTTCATCCGCCCGCCGTTCTGCTCGATCAGCCGCTCGACGCGCTCCTCGTCGCTGAGCAGGTCCTCGTCGATGGGATGGTCGTCGTCCGCGTCCGCGCCGTCGTCAGCCGACTCGGACCCGTTTTGGGCGCTCGCGCCGGTTGCACTCGCACCGGCCGCTGCGGCAGTCCCGCCACTGGCTTCGCTGCCATTCTCTGACGCGGCACCGCTCGTTCCGGTCGCGCCCGCCTCGGGGCTTGCGGCCGGTTCGGAAGCGGATCCGGACGCGGACTCGGCGCTCGACCCGCCGTCGTCGCTCCCGCTGGAGCCCACGAGCCCGCCGAGGCCGTCGTCGTCGCCGCGCATGTAGACCGCGAGGACCGCCGCGCTCGCCCCTGCGACCGCGAACAACAGGACCAGCGGGAGCGCACCCGAAAGCAGGCCGTCGCCGTCACTACCCGGACCGCCCGGCGACGTTCCTGGACTGGGCGACTCGGTCCCGTTCTCCTGGACGTCCGTGGGCGTCAGCGTCGGCGTCGCCGCGTCACCGGAGTAGACGATCCACGGGCCGCGCGCCCCGAAGTTCTGGGGCCCCTCCCAGCGAGCGACGCCGTCGGAGAGGCTCGACGGCGCCGACTGTGATCCGGTCGGCGCGCTGCTGACACCGTAGCCGTCGGGGGGAGCGATGACCAGCGTCTCGTCTTCCGTGATCGAGGGGAGCCAGGTGCCGGTGCTCGTGTTGAACACGTCGTCGACCGCGAGGCGGTCGCCGTTCGTCGCCCCGAAGTTCGTCCACGTGAACGTGATCCACACCGCGCCGGTCCCGTTGTGGAGCGCGTGGTGGCGTTCGAGGTTCTTGACCTCCATCGGGCGACCGGTGGCGTTGCTCGCGTTTGCCGCGGCGGTCTTGAACGAGTCGTAGTCCAGCGGTGACTCGGTCCGGTTGAACCGGTCGACCAGATCCGCGAAGGCGTCCGGGTCGGCATCGTCGGTGATGACGGCCTTCACTCGCCATTTCGCGTCGCCGTTGGCTGCCACGTCGACCCGCATCTCGATCTCCCCGAGAGCCATCGAGTCGTTGTGTGGGAGCGCGTTCTGGACCCCGCTCGCATCGGCGGTCGCACCGCTACTCGCACTCGACGGCACCCCGGCCAGCGCGACTGCCGGCGCGGCCCCGGCGAGGACGAGGAGGACTGTAACGACTGCGGCGAACGACCGCGGGGACATATTCCATCCATCCCTGCCCTCGGGGAAAACGCTTTCCATTAAAACGTCTCCACTGCTTTTGAAACGTCTCCGCAGTTCTCGGGCGCTCACGCACTCGCTGGGAGTAGATGGGTTTTTGTAAGCGGAGATAGAAAAGTCGGTGACGATGCCACGGAACCGCCCTGTCCTCCTCGCGCTCGTGGTCGCGGTCCTCGTCCTGGCGCCGGTAACTCATTCCGTCGCCGCGACGACCGCCCCACCCACGTCCGTTGCCTCCCCGACTGGGTCCAGCCCGGAGACGGCTGCGCCGCTCTCGCCCGCCACTGCGGACGCGTTCGCCGCCAGCGCGACAGCTAGCGTCGGGCAGAACACGTCGAACTATCTCGAGATCCGCGAGGAGGCGGTCGAGCAGACCGGCCGAGAACGCACCTCGTTGAACGTCGCGGGCGCGGTTCAACAGGACGTCGCCTCCCTCAGAAGCGAGTACGCGTCGCTTACGTTCGAACAGCGCTACGAGAACACCACCGGGCAGACGGCGCGGCTGGACGTGATCCGCTCCGAGATCTCCCAGATCGAACGAGACGTCCAGCAACTCGAACTGCGCCGTAACAGCCTGCTGGACGACTACAACGCCGGCGAGATGAGCACAGAGACGTTCCTCCGCGAGCTGGCGGCGTTGGACGCCGCGGCCCGCGATATCGAGTCGCGGATCGAGCGAGTACGCCAGGCCGCCGGACTCGAACTCCCGTCGGATCTCGACACGAAGATGGACAACGTCGAGGGCGATCTCCTCACGCTGCGCGGTCCGGTCCGCCAGCGGATGTCCCAGGCGATGACCGGTGACCGCGGTCCGGTCCCGGTCTACACGGTCACGTCCCCGACCGGGATCGTGCTGGCGTCGAACCAGGGGTCGCGCTACTATCGCGAGGCCTATCTCGGCCAGAACCGCGAGAAGGTCGGCACGGATTACTTCGTCAACAGCGACGATTCGACCGGCCTCAGCGCTGCCAACAACCGCGCGACCGAGCTGTACCCCTGGGTCTACCAAAACAACCGCGGAACCATGTCTGTCGACGTCATCGGGACCACGTCCATCTACTACATCCGAACGGGCCACCCCCACGGTTCGCTCGATACCTATCTCGACGGGCGGACGGAGTCGGCATTTCGCGAGTTCCAGACCAAACGGATCGACGCGCTCCCCACGCGCTCGACGACCAACGCGACCGACGACGTTGTCCTCCAGGTCAATCGCACCCACGCCACCGGGCCGATGGAACTACTCGTCACCGACAACGAGACCGGCCAGCCGCTCGACGCGAGCGTCACGATCAACGGCGCCGAGGTCGGATCCACCGGCAGTGACGGTCGCCTCCTGACGTTAGCGCCCCACCAGGCGGTCCGCATCTCTGTGACGACCGAGGACGGCCGAACCGTCACCGAACGCTTCTTCGCGAACTGAGTCCCGGACCGATCCGTTTCGGGACACTCACTGAGCGTTTCTTCGCTCGCGTCCCGGAGACACCGGGAGACGCGCGCATCGATCGACTGCCGCTGCCTCGAACTCGTCCTGCAGACGGGCTACTCGGAGACTTCGGCGACTGTCGTGATCGCGACTTCGGGACTGTAGGAGGGACCCATCGTCACGTGGCGGAACTCCTCGAAGCCGGCCTGTCGGAACATGCGGTCGGCCTCGTCGGCGCCGTAGAAGAGCATGATCGCGTCGGCGAGCTTCTGGAAGACGGTGTTAGAGGGGTAGTTCGGGCCGACGATGAGCACCTGTCCGCCGGGTTTCGTGATGCGGCGACACTCCGCGAGGGCCTTGACGGGGTCGGGCCAGTACTCGATCGAGCCCGAGGACCACACCACGTCGAAGGTGTCGTCTTTGAACGGGAGTCGCTCGGCGTCCCCGCGGTAAAACGGGACGGCCCCGCGCTTGCCGAACTTCGCCCACGCCTTCTCCAGCTGGTGGACGCTCTGGTCGAGGCCGTGGACGTTCTCCGTCCGTTCGAGCAGGCCTTCCGTGGCGAACCCGGTGCCACAGCCGACGTCGAGCACCCGGTCGCCCTCCTCGATGTCGAGGAGATCGAGCGCCTCCGTCCGCATCTCCTCGTTCCAGATGAAGGGGTTGATCTGGTCGTACACCTTCGAGAGATACTTGTAGAACAGGCGGGCCCGCGTCTTGTCTTGGACGGCCATTGCCGGCAGTTCGTCCCAGTCGGGCATAATTCCCCTGTTTTCCGACGCCTCGGCGGTCGAGCGAACGACTGGCGGCGGTCCCCGGACTGACCCCGGAGCTGCTGCGGCGACTCCGCCCGTTGGCGTTCGGTGACAGGAGACCGCCGACGAGCGCGTTCCCGGGGCGCTCGGACGGGTACACTTCGCAACTACCAAATAGGCCCTGAACGGATCTCCCCACGATTAGCAAATGCCAAGGCCAGAGGTTCTCGACCGAGTCAAAGACGCCGAACAGGAGGCGGACGAGATCGTCGCCGAGGCCGAGGAGGAGGCCGAGGAGACGATCGCGGCGGCTCGCGACGAGGCCGACGAGATCCGCGAGCAGGCCAGCGAAGAAGCCGACGCCGAGGCCGAGGAACGGCTCGAGGCGGCGCGCGAAGAGATCGAGGCCGAGCGCGAACGGATCCTCGAAGAGGGGACCGACGAGCGTGAGGACCTCGAATCGCGCGCGCAGGAACGCACCGACGAGGTCGTCGAATACGTGGTGACACAGTTCGAGGAGGCGGTGCATGCTCAGACCTAAGCGGATGAGCAAGGTGTCCGTGACGGGCTCGAAGTCCGTCATGGACGACGTCATCGAGGCAGCGTACGACCTGCGCGTGCTCCACCTCAACGAGTACGACGGCCGCTGGGAGGGCTTCGCCAACGGCGACCCCATCTCGGGCGCCGACGACGCCTCGGAGAAGCTCGTCACCATCCGCTCGCTCAAGTCCGTCCTCGACGTCGAGGAGGAGGACGCCGGCCCGAACCGGATCCTCGACGACGACGAACTGGAGCGCGAACTCGAGGAGATCCGGACCGAGGTCAACGAGCTCGACGACCGACGCGCGGAACTCGAAGACGAGCTCCGCGAGACCGAGGAACGGATCGACACGCTGGAGCCGTTCGCGACCCTCGGGATCGACCTCGATCTCCTCTACGGCTACGATTCGCTGGCCGTCGAGGTCGGCGAGGGCGACGTCAACAGCGTCGAGCTGGCGCTGGCCGACCTCGACGCCGAGACGGAAGTCTTCGCCGAGGACGACGTGATCGCCGCGTTCGCCCGCACGGACGAAGACACGCTCCAGAGCGCGCTCGTCGAGGCGGACATCTCCGCGCTCGAGGTTCCCGACGGCGAGGGCGACCCCGCGGAGTATCTCGACGAGTTGCGCCACGAGCGCCAGTCACTCGAGTCGAACCTCTCGACCGTCGAGAGCCAGCTCGAGGACCTGCGTTACGACGTCGCCGGCTTCCTGCTGGCTGCCGAGGAGAAACTGTCTATCCGTGTCCAGAAGGCGGAAGCGCCCCTCTCCTTCGCGACGACCGACAACGCCTTCGTCGCCGAGGGGTGGCTCCCCACTGAGGAAGTCGAGACGTTCGAGCGCGCGGTCGACGAGGCCGTCGACGGTCACGTCCACATCGAGGAGCTCGAAACCGCGGCTTACGACCGCCACGGGCACGGCCACACCGACGCCGGCGGGGCGCCCGAGACCGAGCAGGCGGGCGGTATCGATCCCGCACCGGCGGCCGACGGTGAAGCCGACGACGACGCCGACGAAGAGGCGCCCGCGCAGGAAGCGCGCGCCGACGGGGGCACGGTCTCGATGGCCGAGCACGACGACCCGCCGGTCGTCCAGGACAACCCCTCGGTCATCAGGCCCTTCGAACTGCTCACCAAGGCCGTCGGGCGACCGAACTACTCGGAGTTCGACCCGACGATCATCCTCTTCATGACGTTCCCGCTGATGTTCGGTTTCATCATCGGGGACACCGGGTACGGGCTCATCTACACCGCGATCGGCTACTACATCTACCGGAACTTCGACTCCGACGCCTTCGAGAACCTCGGCGTCATCACCATCGCGGCCGGTCTCTGGACGACGCTGTTCGGTATCCTCTACGGCGAGATATTCGGACTGCACCTGGTCGCCGAGCACCTCTGGCACGGCGTGTTCCACATGGAGCACGCACCCATCCAGAAGGGACTCTCGCCCGCGACGAGCTACTGGGCCCGTGCCTGGTTCGTCGTGACGGTGCTGTTCGGTATCCTGCACCTGAACACGGCGTACGTCCTCTCGTTCCTCGAGGAGTACACGCTCCACGGCGCCAAGGAAGCCGTCATCGAGAGCGGTTCGTGGATTCTGGCGCTCAACGGCCTCTGGCTGTTCATCTTCAGCCGGACGTTCGCCGACGTCAAGCCGGACTTCCTCTACCAGGTCTTCAACGAGGGCGAGAACGCCGCGTTCGAACTCGGCTTCGCCGGGTTCTCCCCGGAGGTCGGGATGGTCGGCGCGGGCATGGTGCTGGCCGGCATGGCGATGCTGGCTCTCGGTCCTGCCGCGTACGAGCTCATCGAGATCCACGTCGTGCTGGCCCACGCGCTGTCGTACCTGCGGATCGCCGCGGTCCTGCTCGCCAAGGCGGGGATGGCCTTCGCGGTCAACCTGCTGTTCTTCGGCGCCTACGAGACCCACGGCGAGTACCACTTCATGCTCAGCCACGGGCCCGAGTACGTCCTCGAACACCACGAGGAGGCGTCGATCATCTTCGGCGGGATGTACCACGGCAGCCCGGCGATGCTGGTGTTCGGGATCCTCGTGTTGATCCTCGGGCACATCGTCGTGCTCGTCCTCGGGGTCACCTCCTCGGGCATCCAGTCCATCCGCCTGGAGTTCTTCGAGTTCTTCGAGAAGTTCTACGACGGCAACGGCGAGGAGTACTCGCCGCTCGGTCGTGAGCGCGTGTTCACCCGCGACCGGTAACGCGCTCCGACTCCGTCGGTTCACCGACGGTTTCTCCCACGTTCGTTCGGTTGACGATCGGAACTCGCCAGTAGCGAGAATTGTCTGTCTTCGCAATGTCTATCGACGTATTTGAGAACCTTTATGAACTGGATAGAGTATACAACACCTGTACGGAAACCAAACCCGCGAGTTCGATCACAACAATGATGGACATCATTTCACAGACGGCGGAAGTGGCACTGCAGCAGGGCGGTCCGGCACTCAACAACCAGGGCGCAGCGGCCATCGCGGTCGGTCTCGGGGCACTCGCGACGGGCTACGCCCAGCGCGGCATCGGTTCGGCCGCGGTCGGGGCCGTCGCGGAGGACGATGACATGTTCGTTCCGGCGCTGATCTTCACAGCGCTGCCGGAGACGCTGATCATCATCGCCTTCGTGACGATCTTCATCGCGAACTAACACTCCTCCCCCTTTCACTACACATGAGCCTCGATACTGTCGTAGAGGACATTCGAGACGAGGCCCGCGCGCGTGCGGACGAGATTCGGGCCGACGCCGAGGCACAGGCGGCTGAGATCACCGAGGAGGCCGAGGCCGAGGCCGACGAGATCCGCGAGGAGCGCCAGCGGGAGGTCGAGGCCACCATCGAGCAGGAGCGCGAACAGAAGCTCTCGAGCGCGAAACTCGAGGCCAAGCAGGCGCGACTGGAAGCGCGACGCGACGTCCTGCAGGACGTCCGCGACGCCGTCGAGGACGAGCTGGCGTCGCTCGAGGGCGAGCGCCGCGAGGAGCTGACCCGCACGCTGCTCGAGGCCGCGAGCACCGAGTTCGACGAGGACGACGACGTGACCGTCTACGGGCGCGCCGACGACGCGGCGCTGCTGGACGACCTCGCCGGGGAGTTCGGCTACGAGCACGCCGGCGAGCACGACTGTCTCGGCGGCGTCGTCGTCGAGAGCGAGACCTCGCGCGTCCGGGTCAACAACACGTTCGACTCGCTGCTCGAAGACGTCTGGGAGGACAACCTCCGGGAGATCAGCGACAGGTTGTTCGAAGCACAATGAGCGCCCCCGACTACGAAACCAGCAACTACGAGTACGTCAACGCCCGGGTCCGGTCCCGGCGCGCGTCGCTGTTCGACGACGACGATTACCGCAAGCTGGTCCGGATGGGGCCCGGTGAGATCGCCCGCTTCATGGAGGAGTCGGAGTACGAGGAGGAGATGAACCGCCTCGGCGCCCGCTACTCCGGGGTCGATCTCATCGAGTACGCCCTGAACCAGAACCTGGCGAAGCACTTCAACGACCTGCTTCGCTGGTGCGAGGGGCGGCTGTACGACTACGTCGCCCGCTACCTCCGGAAGTTCGACGCCTGGAACGTCAAGACGGCGCTCCGGGGGGTCTACTCGGGCGCGTCCGGCGCGGACATCGAGGACGACCTCATCCGTGCGGGCGAGTTCTCCGAGCCGCTGCTGGAATCGCTGGTCGCCGCCGAGTCCATCGAGGACGTCGTCACCGCGCTGGAGGGGACGATGTTCGGCGACTCGCTCGTGGCGGCCATGGAGGACTATGAGGCGACCGACCTGCTCGTCCCGCTGGAGAACGCGGTCGACCGGACGTTCTACGAGACGCTGATGGAGGGCCTCCCCGCGAACCCGAACCGGCCGACCGGGCTGTACATCGAGTTCTTGCGGGCGGAGATCGACTTCCGGAACCTCCGGAACGCGCTCCGGCTGGCCCGGACGGACACCGACATGGACCCGGCGGAGTACTTCATCGACGGCGGGCAGCTGTTCGACCCCGACGAGGTCCGCCAGCTGGTCGACGACGAGGCGCTGCTTCTCGAGCGGATCCGCGAGAGCACGTACGGCGACGACCTCTCGGAGGCGCTGCGCGTCCTCGACGAGGCCGAGTCGCTCATCGAGTTCGAGCACGCCCTCGACGCGGCGCTGCTCGCGTACGCCGACACACTTTCGAACCGCTATCCCCTATCCGTGTGTCCGGTGCTCTCGTACGTGCTGGCGAAGGAGCGCGAGGTCGACAACATTCGTGCGATCGCGCGCGGTCGGGAAGCCGACCTCTCGCCGGACCAGATCCGGGAGGAACTGGTGGTACTATGAGTCAGGAGATCGGCGTCGTCGGCAGCCCGGATTTCACGACGGGCTTCCGGCTCGCGGGCGTCCGGCGGTTCGCCGACGTCCGCGACGACGAACCAGACGAACAGTTCGACGAGGCGGTCCGGGAGATGCTGGACGACGACGACGTGGGCATCCTTGTGATGCACGACGACGACCTCGAGCGGCTCTCCCGCGGCGTTCGGTCCGACGTCGAGACGAGCGTGGAGCCGGTTCTCGTCACCCTCGGTGGCGAGGGCGGTTCCAGCGGACTCCGCGAGCAGATCAAACGCGCCATCGGCATCGACCTGATGGAGGAAGACTAACATGAGCCAAGCAACAGACACGACCGTTCGCGAGGACGGCGTCATCGACAGCGTGTCGGGTCCGGTCGTCACGGCCAGGAACCTCGACGCGAAGATGAACGACGTCGTCTACGTCGGCGAAGAGGGACTGATGGGAGAGGTCATCGAGATCGAGGGCGACATCACCACGATCCAGGTCTACGAGGAGACCTCCGCGGTCGCCCCGGGCGAACCCGTCGAAGGGACGGGCTCGCCGCTGTCGGTCGACCTCGGTCCGGGCATGCTGGACTCCATCTACGACGGCGTCCAGCGTCCGCTCGACGTCCTCGAAGACAAGATGGGCTCGGCGTTCCTCGACCGCGGCGTCGACGCCCCCGGTATCGACCTGGAGAAGACCTGGGAGTTCACCCCCGAAGTCGAAGAGGGTGACGAGGTCGAGGCCGGCGACATCGTCGGCTCCGTCCCCGAGACGCCCAGTATCGACCACAAGGTGATGGTGCCGCCCGACTACGAGGGCGGCGAAGTCGTCTCCATCGAGTCGGGGAACTTCAACGTCGAAGAGACCGTCGCCGAACTCGACAACGGCGAGGAGATCCAGATGCGCCAGGAGTGGCCGGTCCGCTCGGCGCGACCGACCGAGGACAAGCAGACGCCGACGGAGCCGCTGACCTCCGGCCAGCGCATCCTCGACGGCCTATTCCCGCTCGCGAAGGGCGGGACGGCCGCGATTCCGGGGCCGTTCGGCTCCGGGAAGACCGTCACCCAGCAGAGCCTCGCCAAGTTCGCCGACGCCGACATCGTCGTCTACATCGGTTGCGGCGAGCGCGGCAACGAGATGACCGAGGTCATTGACGACTTCCCGGAGCTGCCCGACCCGCAGACCGGGAACGCGCTGATGGCTCGAACCTGTCTCATCGCGAACACGTCGAACATGCCCGTCGCCGCCCGCGAATCCTGCGTATACACGGGGATCACCATCGCGGAACACTACCGCGACATGGGCTACGACGTGGCGCTGATGGCCGACTCCACCTCGCGGTGGGCCGAGGCCATGCGCGAGATCTCCTCCCGACTCGAGGAGATGCCCGGTGAGGAGGGCTACCCGGCCTACCTCGCCGCCCGTCTCTCGCAGTTCTACGAGCGGGCCGGTTACTTCGACAACATCAACGGCACGGAAGGGTCGATTTCTGCCATCGGGGCCGTCTCGCCGCCCGGCGGCGACTTCTCGGAGCCGGTCACCCAGAACACGCTGCGTATCGTCAAGACGTTCTGGGCGCTGGACTCCGACCTGGCAGAGAAACGGCACTTCCCGGCGATCAACTGGAACGACTCCTACTCGCTGTATCGCGACCAGCTCGACCCGTGGTTCGAGGACAACGTCGCCGACGACTGGCCGGAGCAGCGCCAGTGGGCGATCGACATCCTCGACGAGGACGGCGAACTGCAGGAAGTCGTCCAGCTCGTCGGCAAGGACGCCCTTCCGGAGGACCAGCAGCTGACGCTGGAGGTCGCCCGGTTCATCAAGGAGGCGTGGCTGCAGCAGAACGCGCTGCACGACGTCGACCGCTACTGTCCGCCGGAGAAGACCTACCGCATCCTCGGCGCCATCCGGACGTTCAACGACGAGGCCGAGGAGGCGCTCGAGGCGGGCGTCCCGATCGAGGAGATCACGGGCATCGACGCCGCCCCGAAGCTCAACCGCATCGGCACGACGCCCGACGACGAGGTCGACGAGTTCGTCGACGACCTCGAAGCGGACATCGCAGAGCAACTGCGCTCCCTGTACTAACAATGAAAGAATACCAGACAATCACGGAAATCAGCGGTCCGCTGGTTCACGTCGAGACGGACGAGCCGATCGGCTACGACGAGATCGTCGAGATCGAGACCGGCGACGGCGAGACCCGCCGCGGACAGGTGCTGGACTCCTCCAGCGACCACGTGGCGATCCAGGTCTTCGAGGGCACCGAAGGGATCGACATGGACTCGTCGGTCCGGTTCCTCGGCGAGACGATGAAGATGCCCGTCACCGAGGACCTGCTCGGGCGGGTGCTGGACGGGTCCGGCAACCCGATCGACGGCGGCCCGGACATCGTCCCGGACGAGCGCCGCGACATCGTCGGTGCCGCGATCAACCCCTACTCCCGGGAGTACCCCGAGGACTTCATCCAGACGGGCGTGTCGGCCATCGACGGCATGAACACGCTCGTCCGCGGCCAGAAGCTCCCGATCTTCTCCGGCTCGGGGCTGCCGCACAACGATCTGGCGCTGCAGATCGCCCGCCAGGCCTCCGTCCCGGAGGAAGAGGAGGGCGACGACGAGGACTCGGAGTTCGCAGTGATCTTCGGCGCGATGGGGATCACCGCCGAGGAGGCCAACGAGTTCATGGACGACTTCGAGCGCACGGGCGCGCTGGAGCGGTCGGTCGTCTTCATGAACCTCGCGGACGACCCCGCCGTCGAGCGGACGGTCACGCCGCGACTGGCACTGACCACCGCCGAGTACCTCGCCTTCGACAAGGGGTACCACGTGCTGGTCATCCTGACGGACATGACCAACTACTGTGAGGCGCTGCGCGAGATCGGTGCGGCGCGCGAAGAGGTCCCGGGCCGCCGTGGCTACCCGGGGTACATGTACACCGACCTCGCCCAGCTCTACGAGCGTGCGGGCCGCATCAAGGGCCAGGAAGGGTCCATCACGCAGATCCCCATCCTGACGATGCCCTCGGACGACATCACCCACCCGATCCCGGACCTGACCGGGTACATCACGGAGGGGCAGATCCTCGTCGACCGCGACCTCAACAGCCAGGGCATCCAGCCGCCGATCGACCCGCTGCCGTCCCTGTCGCGCCTGATGGACGACGGTATCGGCGAGGGGCTGACCCGCGACGACCACAGCGGGGTCTCCGACCAGCTCTACGCCGCCTACGCCCAGGGTGAGGACCTGCGCGACCTCGTGAACATCGTCGGTCGCGAGGCCCTCTCCGAGCGGGACAACAAGTACCTCGACTTCGCCGACGCGTTCGAAGAGGAGTTCGTCGAGCAGGGCTACGACACCGACCGCGACATCGAGGAGACGCTGGACATCGGCTGGGATCTCCTCTCGATGCTGCCGAAGGAAGAGCTCAACCGTATCGACGAGGAGAACATCGAGGAGTACTACCGCGAAGACGTGCAGGCCGAAGTCGCCGCCGACTGACGATTCTATCGCCGACGTACTTTTTCGGGTCGCCACGCGTCGAGTTGCGACGCCGACCCGCTTGCCGTGACGGATCGGCCGGCCCACGAACCGGCAATCCCGTCGACCCGGAGTAACGCTCTTTGGGCACCCTCGGGTAGGTGGTGGCATGACGAGCGAGAGCGGGGTTCGGTCCGGTGCCCGCGTCCTCTATGTCGACGGTGACGACGAGCGGGCCACGCCGGTGGTCGAGGCCCTCGCCGACGCCGGTTTCACGGTCGACCGCGCCCGCGACGCGGCGGCGGCCCGCGACGCCGTGGCGACCGACCCGCCCGACTGCGTGGTCAGCGAGCAGGACCTCCCCGAGGGGTCCGGGCTCGAACTGCTGGAACACGTCCGGGAGACGAGCGGCGGACTGGCGTTCGTTCTCTTCACGGCCTCGGGCGACGAGCACCTGGCGAGCGCGGCAATCTCGGCGGGCGTGACCGACTACGTCCCGCGGGAGCCGCCCGAGAAACAGCGGGGGGCGCTGGTGGACGCGATCGAGGCGGCCGTCGCCGACGCCGACCGGCGGTTCGCCGAAGTGACCGAACAGCTGAAAGACCGCGCGATGGACGAGGCGCCGGTGGGGATTACGATCGCGGACGGAAACCGGCGAGACACGCCGCTCATCTACGTCAACGAGGCCTTCGAGGAACTGACCGGTTACGACGAGGCCGAGGTGGTCGGCCGTAACTGTAACTTCCTGCAGGGGCCGGACTCGGCCGACGAGCCCATCGAAGCGATGGCAGCGGCGATCGGTGCCGGGGAGCCGGTCAGCGTCGAACTGCGCAACTACGCCCGTGACGGCGAGGAGTTCTGGAACCGCGTCGACATCGCGCCGGTCAGGAACGACGCCGGCGAGGTGACTCACTACGTCGGCTTCCAGACGGACGTCACCGACCGCGTCGAGGCCGAACGGGAGGCCAGGCGGCAGGCCGAAACCGCCCGCCGCGAGCGCGAGAAGGTTCAGGCGCTGCTGGACCGCATCGACGGGCTGGTGACCGACGTGACCACCGCCCTGCTCGGCGCGGACTCCCGGGCCGCCGTCGAGTCGGCGGTGACCGAACGGCTCGTCGAGACCGACGAGTACGCTCTGGCGTGGATCGGTGACCGCGACCCGGCGTCCGACACCGTCACGCCGGGGACGTGGGCCGGCGTCGCCGACCCGCCGGCGCTCGAACTCCCGACCGACGCCGACGACCCGGCCGCCCGCGCCGTACGGACGGGGGAGTTCCAGGTGTACGACGACGATGCGGTCCCCGAGGTCTACGCCGATCTGGTCCCCGGCGGCGTGGGCGGAATGGCTGCGCTCCCGCTACGGTACGGCGACGTGAACTACGGCGTGCTCACTGTCGTCCTCCGGGCGGGGACGACGTTGCCCGAGGCGGAGCGGCGAATCCTCTCGGCGGTCGCCCGCTCGGTCGCGATGGCGCTGCACGCCCTGACCTCCCAGCGCCTGCTCGGGTCCGACGACGTGATCGAGCTGTCGTTCTCGCTGGCGGGCGAGGACCCGTTCTACGTCGGACTCTCCGGTACACTCGACGCGGAGTTCGTTCACGCCGGGACCGTCACCCGTGAGGAGGGGCCGACGACCCTGTTCTTCGAGACGGACGCCGACCCGGACGCGACGGTCGCGGCCGCCGCCGAGCGGGCGGACGTGCGCGACTGCACGCCGGTGACGACCGACGACGAGCGGACGGTCGTGGAGTTCACCGTCGACGAGGCGCCGCTGATCGAACTGTTGCTCGACCGCGGCGGCCGCATCGCGGCCACGTCGGCGACCGGCGGTACGGGCGAGCTGACGGTCGAGATACCGCCGGAAGCGCAACCCCGGACGGTCGTCGACGTACTCGAAGAGGAGGTCACCGGGGCGAGCCTGACGGCCTACCGCGAGCACGAGCGGCCGGTGACGACCCGTCAGGACGTGCGGGCGCGCATCGACGACCGGCTCACCGACCGGCAGGCGACGGCGCTGCGGACCGCCCTCGTCGGCGGCTTCTTCGAGTGGCCCCGCGATACGAACGGCGAGGATCTGGCCGCCTCGATGGACATCGGCCGCTCGACCTTCCACCAGCACCTCCGCGCTGCCCAGCGGAAGGTCTTCGAGGAACTGTACGGGTAGAGCGGTCGCCGGCGGATTCGGCTCGCGCGGTTCCCGGGGCCGCTATCACCCGCGAGAACTGGGCCGAACGATTCACGGCGGCGCTGTCCCACGCTTCGGGCATCCAATGGCGCCGTCGCTGACCTACGTCCAGTTCCACGCCGTCTACGTGCTTCCCGCGCTGGCCGCGCTCGCGGCGACGGTCCACCACCGCCGGGACAGCGTCGACTGGCGAGTCTGCGGCGGCGGCCTCGCGCTCGTTACGGTGCTGGCGGTGGCGTACACGCTGCCGTGGGACCGCTTGCTCATCGAGACGGGGGTCTGGACCTACGGCGCCGAGACGGTCGCCGGTCGGCTGTGGGGCGTCCCCTACGAGGAAGTCCTCTTTTTCGTCCTCCAGCCCGCCCTGACGACGCTGTGGGCCGTCCACGTCGTCGGCCCCGTCGCTGGCGGCGTCGAACACAGCCGGCCCGACCGACTCGGAGGTGCCGTTGCCGGCATCGCCGTCGGGCTGGTCGGCCTCGCGCTACTTACGGGCCCGTCGACGACGTACCTCGGTGCGATCCTGGCGTGGGCAGGTCCCGTGCTGGCGCTCCAGTGGACCGTCGGCTGGCGGTACCTCTGGCGGGTGCGCGCCCGCGTCGCAGTTGCCGTCCTCGTCCCCTCGGCATACCTCTGGGTCGTCGACCGCCTCGCCATCGACGCGGGCGTCTGGACTATCTCGGAGACGTACACGACGGGAGTAGCCGTCGCCGGACTGCCGGTCGAGGAGATGGTCTTTTTCGTCGTGACGAACTGCTTCGTCGTCCAGGGGGTCGTCCTCTTCCGCTGGGTGGTCCACCGATGGCGGTAGCTCGCGAGGAGGTATCCACCCTCTCGGCGACCACCCGCCGTTCGCTCCGGGTACTGATCTGCTGGCTCCCGTGGGTTCCCGTCGCGGCCGTGATGCTCGCGTTCGCTACTGGCGTGGAACTGGCCCGCGAGTGGCGCTACGTCCCGCTCGCGGTCAGTGTCGTCGCCTTCGGCCTCCCCCACGGCGCGGTCGACTGGGCGGCGCTCCCGCGGGCGGCGACCGGTCGACTCGACCGCCGGTGGCTCGCCGTCGTCGGCGTCGTCTACCTCGTCTTCGGCGCGGCCTACGCCGTCGGCTGGTTCCTCGCGCCCCTCGCCGCGGCCGGGGCCTTCCTCGCGCTGACGTGGTTCCACTGGGGACAGGGCGAACTCTACCCGCTCCGCGAGGTGATCGGCGCCGACCACCTCGACGCCCGGTGGCGCCGCGCCCTGACCGTCGCCGTCCGCGGCGCGCTCCCGATGGGCGTCCCGCTGCTCGCGTTTCCGGGCCGGTACCGGGCCGTCCTCGACTCGTTCGTCGCACCGTTCGGCGGGACGGTACCGGCGTGGCCGTTCGGGACCGACGCGCGCCTCGTGCTCGCCGGAGGACTGGCCGCGTTGACCGTCGGCACACTCGCTATCGGTTATCGGGAGGCGTCGAACCGGCGCGCGTGGGCGCTCGACGCCGGCGAGACTGCGCTGCTGTGGGGCTACTTCTTCGTCGTCCCGCCGGTGTTCGCGGTTGGGCTGTACTTCTGCTGCTGGCACGCGCCGCGTCACGTCGCGAGAACCCTTGCCTTGGACTCCGATTCGCGCGAGGCGCTCTCGCGGGGCCGTCTCGCCGAGGCACTCGGTCGGTTCGCCCGCGAGGCCGCCGTCCCGTCGCTCGTCGCGCTCGCTGGCTGCGCGGGGCTGTGGTGGGCAGCACCGGCGCCCGAACCGACGCTGGAAGGGGCCACGGCGGTCTATCTCGTCGCCATCGCGGTGTTGACCCTGCCGCACGTGGTCGTCGTGACCTGGCTCGACCGATTTGCCGGATACTGGTGAGCGAGCTAGAGCAGCAGCACCACCCTTTTCACGGACGGTGGTGCGTCCGATCGGATACTCGAGGCCGTTCGCTTCGCTCACGACCTCGCGACGACTGAAAACGGTTAACTGCCTACGTCGACAAAGCCGTATCAAATGGCCGAGGACGTCAAACCCACTCGCAAGGAGCTCATGCACATCGAGGAGCGCATCGAGCTCTCCGAACGCGGGCACGACACGCTGGAGCAGAAACGCGACGGCCTCATCATGGAGTTCATGGACATCCTGGACGAGGCCCAGGATGTCCGCGCCGACCTCGACGAGAAGTACGAGGAGGCCCAGAACGCGATCAACATGGCCCGCGCCCTCGACGGCGACGTCGCCGTCCGCGGCGCCGCCGCCGCGCTCAAGGAACACCCCGAGATCACCACCGAGTCCAAGAGCGTCATGGGCGTCTACATCCCCCAGATCGACGCTACGAAGGTCTCCAAGAGCCTCGACGAACGCGGCTACGGCGTCCTCGGGACCAGCGCCCGCATCGACGAGGCCGCGAGCGCCTACGAGGAACTGCTCGACCAGATCATCCTCGCCGCCGAGGTCGAGACGGCGATGAAGAAGATGCTCGACGAGATCGAGACCACCAAGCGCCGCGTCAACGCCCTGGAGTTCAAGCTCCTCCCCGAACTCCGCGCCAACGAGGAGTACATCGAGCAGAAGCTCGAAGAGCAGGAACGCGAGGAGATCTTCCGCATGAAGAAGATCAAAGACAAGAAGGAACGCGAGGAAGACGAGGAACGTGAAGCGGCTGAAGCGGAGGAAGAGGCCGCCGAGACCGTCACTGCGGACGACTGACGCTCGCGGTATCTAGGTTTTCCCCCTTCAGTTCTGGTTTCGTCGATCGATCCCTGGCCGGTCTGTACTGACTCCCCTGTGGTCGGGTAGCTACCGTCCTCGTTCGCGTCACATCCGTCCGAGATTGTTGCGACTTCCCACGATATCGACCGTCACTACCAGCAGATTCTTTGGTAACGAGTCGCTACGTGGATACCATTCGGGCGGAGGGTATGATGGGCAAATACACAGTCATTACGCTAGCACTGGTACTCGCGTTCGCTCCGGTCGCACAGGTGGTGCAACCCGCTGGCGCGAGTGAGACCGCGGTTTCGGCGACATTGAGCGACCTCGACGCCGAGAGCGGCACGTTTTATCCTGGCGAGACAGTTTCGGCGACGATGGTCGTCGAGAACACGGGCGACACCTCGCACACGTTCTGGGTCGATTTCTCGGCGGAGAATCCCGGCGGAGCCTGGTCGCTCGGGGAAGGTCGATACGTCGAATTAGCCCCGGGAGAGCGCCGGACGGTCACGCTCTCGTGGACCGTCCCCGACGGCGCCCAAACGGGGACCTACACCGCCGGGGCAGCGGTGTACGAGTCAGACAGCAAGGACAACCGGCTGGGCGGTGACGAGGAGTCCGACGCGTTCCGGGTCGAACGACCGACCACGGAGGCGTGGATCGCGGATTTCTCCGTCGACGGCGGCACGTACTACCCGGGTGACGAGGTGACCGGGACGGTTACCGTCGAAAACACGGGTGACGTCTCGCACGCGTTCTGGGTGGACTTCTCCGGGCAGGGCCCCGACGGCGGCTGGTCGACGGGCGAAGGACAGTACGTCGACCTCGATCCCGGTGAACGTCGGACGGTCGACCTCACCTGGTCGATTCCGGAGGGGGCCGAGGCCGGCCTGTACGACGGCGGGACGGCGGTGTACAAAACTGACGACAAGGACACGAAGTACGACGGGCGGTCTGAACTGGACGCCTTCCGCGTCGAACAGCCGACCACGGAGGCGTGGATCGCGGATTTCTCTGTCGAAAGCGGGACCTATCAGCCCGGAGATACGGTGACGGGCACCGTAACAGTCGAGAACACGGGCGATCTCTCGCACGCGTTCTGGGTGGACTTCTCCGGGCAGGGACCAGACGGCGGCTGGTCGACGGGCGAGGGACAGTACGTCGACCTCGATCCCGGTGAACGCCGGACGGTCGAACTGACCTGGACAATCCCGGAGGACGCGGAGACAGGTACGTACGACGGTGGGACTGCGGTGTACCGGTCCGACAGTAAAGACGAGAAGTACGACGGGCGCTCCGAACTGGACGCGTTCCAGGTCGAGCGACCGACTACGGAGGCGTGGATCGCGGATTTCTCCGTCGACGGCGGGACGTACTACCCGGGTGACGAGGTGACCGGGACGGTTACCGTCGAGAATACGGGCGATGTCTCGCACGCGTTCTGGGTGGACTTCTCCGGACAGGGCCCCGACGGCGGCTGGTCGACGGGCGAGGGCCAGTACGTCGACCTCGACCCCGGTGAACGCCGGACGGTCGACCTCACCTGGTCGATTCCGGAGGGGGCCGAGGCCGGCCTGTACGACGGCGGGACGGCGGTGTACAAAACTGACGGCAAGGACACGAAGTACGACGGGCGGTCCAAACTGGACGCCTTCCGGGTGGAACAGCGGACGGCCGAAGCAGCGATCACTGATCTCTCGGTGGCGAGCGGAACGTACCAGCCCGGCGAGACGGTCACCGGAACGGTCACCGTCGAGAACACGGGCGATCTCTCGCACGCGTTCTGGGTGGACTTCTCCGGACAGGGCCCCGACGGCGGCTGGTCGACGGGCGAAGGACAGTACGTCGACCTCGACCCCGGTGAACGCCGGACGGTCGACCTCACCTGGTCGATTCCGGAGGGGGCCGAGGCCGGCCTGTACGACGGTGGGACGGCGGTCTTCAGGTCTGAGAGCAAAGACGAGAAGTACGACGGGCGCTCCGAACTGGGCGCGTTCCGGGTCGAGCGACCGACCACGGAGGCGACGATCACCGACTTCTCCGTCGACGGCGGCACGTACTACCCGGGTGACGAGATAACGGGCACGGTGACAGTAGAGAACACGGGTGACGTCGCGCACGCGTTCTGGGTGGACTTCTCCGGACAGGGCCCCGACGGCGGCTGGTCGACGGGCGAGGGCCAGTACGTCGACCTCGATCCCGGTGAACGCCGGACGGTCGACCTCACCTGGACCGTCCCCGACGGAGCCGAGGAGGGGCGGTACGACGGCGGGGCGGCGGTCTTCAGGTCTGAGAGCAAAGACGAGAAGTACGACGGGCGGTCCGAACTGGACGCCTTCCGCGTCGAGCGACCGACGGTCGATGCAACGGTCGCCGACTTTACCGTCGACGACGGGACGTACCGGCCCGGCGAGACGGTCACCGGAACGGTCACCGTCGAGAACACGGGCGGACTGGCCCACCGGTACTGGGTCGACTACTCGGTGCGGGCACCCGACGGCGACTGGACCGTCGCGGACGGGCAGTGGGTCGACCTCGATCCCGGCGAGCGCCGGGCGGTCGAGTTGACGTGGGTTGTCCCCGAAGGCGCCCGGAACGGGACGTACGACGCCGGGACGGCGGTGTACGAAACCGACGACAAAGACGAGAAGTACGACGGCGTGAGTGACGCCGACGCGATCTCCGTGTCGATCCCGACGACCGACGCGGCGGTGACTTCGGTTGAACCAGTGACGCGCCGTCACGAGCGCGGGGACAGCGCCACCGCGGCGGTGACCGTCGAGAACACGGGCGAGACGACCCACTCGTTCTGGGTCGACGCGTCCGTACAGTCGCCCGCCGGTGCGTGGACGACCGGGCAGGGTCGACGCGTCACGCTCGATCCGGGTGACCGCCGAACAGTCGAACTGGACGCCCCGATCCCGGCCGACGGATCCGCAGGAGCCTACTCGCTCGGCGCCGCGGTCTACCGAAGCGAAGAGAAAGCCGAGGAGTACGGCGGTGCGACGCGGACCGACGTACTGAAGGTCGGATCGGCTATGGCGACGGTCCGCGAGGTAGCGCCAGGCCGAGACGAGTATCAGGCCGGCGACCTCGTGACGATCGACGCGACGGTCGAGAACGACGCCGCGTTCGCGGAGAACTACACGGTCACGACGACGATCTATCAGATCGGCGACCGCTCGGACCCGGTCGCGGAACGCGAACGCGAAGTAAGGGTCGCGTCGGGTAGGACGGCGACGGCCACCGCCGAGTGGGAGACGACCGCCGGCGAGACGCGCGGCTCGTTCGACGTGGTCGTCTCGGTCCGACGGGCCGGTTCGTCCGAGCGACTCGACGAGACGACTGCGAGCGATGCCGTCCGGATCATTCCCGACGAGGCCCTCATCGACGTTGGGGGGATCCAGATCGACCGCTCGGAGGTCGAACCCGGCGGAACTGTTCCCGTCGAACCGACGGTCGCCTCGGAGGACGACGAGATGCGCCTCGTCACTGTCGCGTTCGAGATACGAAACCCCGATGGAGCGTGGGAGACAGTCGAGACACGCCACGACGTGGCCGTCTCGGCCGACAGCGAGAAACCGCTGTCCGTCAACCTCCCCGTCCCCGCCGACGCGGACCCCGCCGAGTACGACCTTCGACTGACGGTTCACGGTTCAGACGCGACGAAGAAACGCTACGAACGTCGCGTCGTCCGCGACGCGTTCGACGTCGTCGGCGACGGCGCGGTGGCGGTGGTCGTGGAGCGACCCGGCGGCGAGGCGGTCCCGATGGCGAGAGTCGACGTGAACACTTACGACGGCGTCTCGAAGCGCGTCGGCGATGACGGGGCAGCGCGCTTCGAGGGCCTGCCGGGCGGACGAACGGTCGTGACAGTCACCTCTGAGGAGGTGGCCGGCCCGCAGATCCGGCGGTCGAAGGTGATCCGGTACGAGGCAGGCACGGACCGCGAAGTCGGATTCACGCTCGGCGAGGAAGCTGCGGTAAGCGGGACCGTTCACCTCCCCAACGGAACGAAGCTCGAAGGCCTCACGGTCGAGATCGGCGAGCAGTCCGCGGAGACGGATGCGGACGGCGCCTACAACATGGACGGCCCGTTGGCGACAGGCCACGGGACCGCAGTCGTGAAACTCGACGGTGACATCCTCCATCGCCAGCCGGTCTACCTGAGCGAGGGAGACAACGAGGTCCCAATCCGGCTGCCGGACACAGACCCGTCGGAGGACTCCTCGTCGTTCCTCCGCGGCGCGATGTGCGGGAAGTGGTGCTGGCCGGACGAGGTGGACGACAAGACGGCGTACATGACCGGCTGGATCGCGAGCGGGTTCGCCGCTGCCGGCGACGTCCGGGATCTCCCGGCCGCCATCCTCGACGGCGATGCGGTCGACACCGCTCTGACCGCCTTCGGCCTCCTGCCGGTCGTCGGCGACACCGGAACCGTCATGAAGCGGCTCCGTCAGTTCTCGAAAGTCGCCAAACACGAGGAGATCGTGAAGATGCAGCGTGTCGTCGCGCACATGAAACAGCTCGATAGCGCGCGTGTCAAGGCGTTCGACGCCCTCTACGACGCGTCGCCGGCGAGCACCCTCGTCGACGACTACGGCTTTGCTGAGCGGACAGTGAAGCGGCTCGGCGCCGAGGGGACCGACCTCGGGCGCGCCAGGAAGTCGGCGAAGGCGCTGACCGACAACCACGGGTTCGCGCGTCGGACCATCCGCGATCACGTCAACAGGGGCGGGTCCCTGTCGCGGCTGGAAGACGCCGCCGAGAGCGCACGGTTCGCGAAAAATAGCGAGTTTGTCAACAATGTCGAAAAGGCGGGTGACCTCGCGGAGGCGGCGACCGCGCGGCGGCTTCTCCAGCGGTACGATGACGCGGCGATGATAAAACACGTCGATGATATATCCGACGACGGCTACTACGTGATGCAGGGCGTAGACGGGGATAACATCGGCGACATCGACGCGGTCGTGCTTCGCCGGACGGACGGCGAGACCGAAGTAGAAGCTATCTACGAAGTCACCAGAGCCTCGGATCCGTTCGACAAGGAGGGGATTCGCCAGCTCCAAGAGAGGCTCGGGAAGCTCGAGACCGGCAGCGCTTCACCAGCGGGCATCGAGCCGAAACACGTCCCTGACGATGTCGACACGGTGTACCAGATCCCGTCGAACGCGGCGGACGTGACAAATCGGGCGGGGCAGACGATATTCGAGTACGCGACGGCGCGCGGTCACAGCGTCAAGACATTTGGGCAGTCGAGCGACGCATTCGTGCGACAGACAAATTCCCTCGCGAAGTCGGAGGGGCGAACACCGCCCCACGACGCGGTCAAATCGCACGGTCTGCCACCGGGCCTCCACGCCGCTCCGATCGGTACCGCCTCGCTGGCCCATAGCCCGGCAGCGCTGGGGCCCTCCGCGTCAGGCTCGACACCGTCTATCCGGGCCGTCCCGGCCGGCGCCCCGTGACCGGCGGCCGCGTCAGGCTCCGGCCCGTCCAGCCATCTCCAGAACTAGCCGGATGGTCCGATCCCGGTAGTAGCCCTCGGTGCTGAACGTCTGTGAGGTCAGCAGGGCATTGTCGACCCGAGCGAGCGCGATGACGCCGCTGGATCCACCGTCGGTCGTCACCTCGACGACGGTGACCGTCGTCCCGCCCGAGACGGCGGTTTCGTTCACCGTCGCTCCCTTGCGTTCGTACTCCGCCGCACGGTCAGCGAGCGCGCCCCTCGCCGCCGACCCGTTCCTGTAGAGGGAAACCTCTGTGACGAGGAGGAAAGGCCGGTCGCCGGTTCCGTTGTAGCGGAACGTCCGGCGGGTGAGGTTGGTCATTCCCGCGCTGCGCTCGCTTTCGCTCAGATTCGTTTCACCAGTTCGAACTGAGCCGACGAGCTCGTACTCCTCGCCGACGTCACCGCGGCTGAGCTGCGGACGGCCGGGGTCCGAGAGCCGTCGATCCCCGACCGCAGTCGTGGTCTGCGTCTGACCCGGAACCGTCGCGCTCGGGCCCGTGGCGTCCGTCGTCGAAGGCGTCTCCGATACCGTCGGAGCCGGACTTGGACTCGACGGCGCCGGCGACTCCGCGGTAGGTGTCGTCGATCCCCCTGAGAACGGGAGCGCGCCACATCCTGCGAGCAGTACGACCAGACCGACCGCGATCAGTTCCCCGCGACCCATGCGTCGGCGTTTCGACGGTATCGGCAAAAGTCGTTCGTCTACGGTTCTCTGTCCGTTCGAAACGGTACGCACGCCGGCACCGTTTAGTTCGACCCGCGCGCAGGAACGGACGTGACCTGTCCCGACTGCGGCGCGCAGACGCTCGCGTTCGCCGTGCCCGCCGAGTACCGCGATCACCTCCCCGGCGAGGGCAGCGGGGCGGAGATCTGCACCCGCTGCCTGCGGCTCCGCCCGGCGGCGGACCCGCCCGCGGAGCGACCCGACTTCGGCGCGATCAGCGACGCGATCCCCTCGAACCCGGACGCGGCGCTCCCGTTCGTTCTCATGGTCGGGCTAGTTCCCTCGCTGGCGACCAATCGATCGGAGATCTCGACGCTGCTCGAACACGTCGAGCGCGCGGGGACCGACCCGCTCCTCGCGCTCGACCGCCTCGCGGACGACCCCGAAATCGACGCCGCGGCCGACCTGCGAACCCGTCGCCGACAGCTCGAACAGCTGCTGTGATCCCTTCGCAGTCGTGCGAATAGATCCCGATACTCGTCCGTTTGCCCCGGATCCCTACTCTGTTAGGTACACCGCATTTACACCCGGGGACGATAAGATCGATTGCGGCATCGATGCCAGGTGCCGCCGCGACGACACTTAGGACCCGTCGTCGTCTCCCCCCAATCCCCCCCTAACCACCAGCACCCAATTCGCGTCGCCGGTGGTGGCCCGACGGAGGCACTCTCCCCCCGCCTCCCGGGTACGCCGGCGACACTCTCTCTCCCTACTTCACAGTCCGCGAGTGCGACCGATCGGTGCGCCCGCGATGAACCCGTCGTGACTTCTGCTCCGACCAGCGGTGCTACCGGAGCGATTCCAGTCCGACAGGCACGGCCGATCTCGCCGTAAAGAGGCGCGCCCTATCGGGTGTCGAATTCACCGCTACTGGTCGAGTGAGGACGCGAAAACGGAGCAACGGGAGCGTCGAGTGCGATTAGACGCCGGTGGAGTAGCGGAGGATGCCGGCGATGCCGCCGAACGCCGAGAGGAGCTGTTCGCCCTTCTCGAAGTCGGTGGAGACGAAGTACGTCTCGGTGCCGCGCTGGTCGGCCAGCTCCATGAGGTGGTCGATGGCGTCGGTGCGTTCGCCCTCCATCGGCTCGCCGCAGCGGTCGCAGGCCCGGTCGTCGTCGAGGCTCTCGCTCTGTCCGAGCAGCTCCCGCTCGGTGTGGCCGTTGGGGCAGTCGTAGATGGCCACGTCCTGGCGGAGGTCCTCGCTGAGCAGCAGCGTCTCGACGGCGCCCATGTTGAGGTTCTCGCGGGTGGGACCGAACCCGTAGGTCGCCAGATCGCCGTCGTGGAGCTCGTCGAAGAACTGCTCCATGTACTTCTTGTCCTGGAGCATCTCGTGCTCGTCGAGGACGTCCTGGGCGGCGTCGACGAGGTCGTACAGCCCCGACTCGTCGGTGTAGGAGACGTCGAACTTCCCGAGGACCATGTCGCCGAGCTCGTGGTGGAGGTAATCGCCGTCGAGGAACTCGTCTTTCGTCGGGGAGGGGCCGCCGACGAGGATGCCGTTCATGTCGTGGCGGTCCTCGACGAAGAGGTCGTTCGCCATTCCCGCGACTTCCTGATAGAAGTTGTCGATGGCCTCGAGGCGCAGGCGGGCGAATCGCTGTGCGGACTGACCACCCTTTCGCTGCTTGCCGGGGACGAGCGACGAGGCGGACTTGACTGGCTCGACGCGCTTGCCGCGGAGCCAGCCGACGTTGGCCTCCCGACGGTCGAGGACGATGAGGCCGAACAGGCCCTTGTCGGCCAGCATCTCCTCCAGCGGCTCGGTCAGGAAGTCCGAATCGCAGTGATAGCGGAACGACTCGATGGGCTGGGGCGGGCTCTCCAGCGTGCGGGTGACCATCTCCGAGCGGCCGCCGCCGGTGTCAATGGCGCCGGAGAAGACGACCATCCCGTTCTCCGGCGGGAAGGTGTCGTAGTAGCGCAGTCGGTCCTTGATCGAGGTCAGCGCGTCCTGGACGGCCGTGCGGGTGTCCTTGGACTTGATGTTCGACGCTTCGCTGTGCTCCTGGGTGACGTGAGCGACGACGCTGCTGATCTGGCGGTCCTCGGGGATGTAGATGGAGACCAGTTGCGTCCCCGATCCGCTGTACCCCTTGAGTTCCTCGATGACCTTGCGGAACTCGTATTTCTGTTTGTCCGACTGTTCCTGTTGCTCACTCATTGTCCATGTTTCGGGCGCTGGACGGTAAGTAAGTGTTGACCTGTCGGGGCGGGGGCTGGCCCCGGTCGACCACCCGACGTGGACGGACGACGTGGCGGATCGTCCGATACAACTGGGCGGGCGAGCGGACGGCGGGTTTATGTGGGACCCGTCTCTTGGACGTACCAATGGCGGGCTACGTGTGTACCGTTGCCGGCGGTAAAGGAGGGGTCGGCAAGACCACGACGGCGGTCAACGTCGCGGCGGCCATGGAACAGGACGGCTACGACGTCGTCGTCGTCGACGCGGACCTGGGGATGGCGAACCTCGGTGCGATGCTCGGTGTCGAACCGGAGACCAGCATCCACGAGATCCTCGCCGGCGGCCGAACCGTCAGCGACGCGCTGACCGACGTACAGGGCGGCATCACCATCGTCCCCGGCGAACAGAGCCTCGAAGCGTTCGCCGACGCCGACCCCGCGAAACTCAGCAAGGTCATCAAGACGCTGCGCAACGCCTACGACGTAGTCCTCATCGACACCGGCGCCGGGCTGAGCCACGAGACGACCGTTCCGCTCGGCCTCGCCGACGGCGTCGTCCTCATCACGACGCCCGACGACGTCGCGGTCGGCGACGCCATCAAGACGGCAGAACTCGCCGACCGCGTCGACGGCGAGGTCATCGGCACCGTCCTCAACCGGACGACCACCGAGACGGACGTGGAGGCCATCGCCGACCGCTTCGACTCGAAACTGTTCGCCGTCGTCCCCGACGACATCGAGGCGACTGCCGAGGAGCCGCTCGTCCTCAACGCCCCCGACAGCGCCGCCGCCGAGGCCTACCGTCAGCTCACCGAGCGGCTGATCGGCGTCTTCTTCGAGGGCGTCGAGATCGACGAGATCGAGACCGCCGTCGAGCCGGGCTGGTTCGTCGACGAAGAAGAGGAAGACGATGACGACGACTCCGGCGGCCGGTTCGGTCTCTTCGGCTGACGCCGAGCAGCCACTTATTTGACAGGGGCGCTCGATACCGTGGGTAGAGTCGCATCGCGGCTCTGGATTGGTCCATGGAACTCGACGAATTCGTCAGCGCGAACGCCCCCGACGAGGGCGCCGAGCGCTTCGAACTGGAGAACAGCAAGCTACTCGACATCGACGTGGACGGCACCGTCCTCACCAAGGCCGGCGCGATGGTCGCCTACACCGGCGATCTCTCCTTCACCGGCAAGTCCTCCGCCGAGGGCGGACTCACCGGCTTCATCAAGGAGAAGGCGACCAGCGAGGGGACGCCCGTGATGGAAGTCGAGGGGCAGGGCCACGTCTACGTGGCCGACCGCGAGAAGAAGATCCAGCTCCTCCGGCTCGACGACGGGGAGTCCATCTCGGTCAACGGCGAGGACGTCCTCGCCTTCGAGGGCGGCGTCGACTACGAGATCGGGACGATCGGCAGCATCGGCGGCGCGTCGGCCGCCGGGCTCACGAACGTCTTCCTCTCCGGGCCGGGCACGGTCGCGATCACCACCCACGGAGACCCGCTGGTGCTGGAGCCGCCGGTCCGGACCGACCCCGACGCGACCGTCGCGTGGAGCAGCAACCTCTCGCCGAGCATCAACACCGACCGGAGTCTCAGCGACGCGATCGGGCAGTCCTCCGGCGAGACCTACCAGCTCGACTTCTCCGGGGCGGAGGGCTTCGTCGTCGTCCAGCCCTACGAGGAAGGCCCCGGCATGCAGTGACCGGTCATCCGTAGCAACAGCCGCCGGAGAAAGTCCGTTTCCGCGTGATTTTTTCGAGAAGGCCGAAGCGTCCGAGCGGCAGCGATCGGGAGCACGCCGGTTTCCCGGCGTGAGACCGTGCGGGCTACGCTGCGTTCAGTTCCGTCGGCGTCTGAACCGGGCCAGGCCGCTCAGCCCGACCAGCGCCGCGACGACGGCCAGGGGTCCGAACCCGGGGCCGTCCTCGTCGGTCGTCGGACTCTGGACGACCCAGTCGGTCGAGTTCTCCGCGGCCGACTGGGCGTCCGTCGAGGCGTCCGCCGGCGACTGGGCGGCGTTCAGTTCGGGCGTCGACGTCTGCGTCGCGGTCGGCGTCGCGGCGCCCGTCGTCTCGGTGGGCTCCGGCGTCTCCGTCGGCGTCGGTGAGACCGTCGGCGTCGTGTCGTTCTGCCCCGAGTCGCCGTCGCTGGGCGTCGCCGTCTCGTTCGGCGTGGGCGTGGCAGTCCCGTTCGGCGTGGCCGTTCCGTTCGGGGTGGCCGTCGCGTTCGGCGTGGTCGTTCCGTTGGGCGTGGCAGTCGCGTTCGGCGTGGCGGTCGGCGTCGGGGTGGGCGTCGGCGTGTCGTCCCAGCCCGACGAGCCGCCGGAGCTCCACGTCCCGCCCGACGAACCGCCCGAGTCCGAGGAATCGTCGGAATCCGATGAATCGTCGGAGTCAGACGACTCCGTCGGGGTGGGCGTCGCCGTCGGCGTTGGCGTCGGCGTCGCCGTCTCGTTCGGCGTGGTCTCGTTCGGCGTCGGGGTTGGGGTGGGCGTCGGCGTGTCGGTCGGGGTCGGGGTTGGCGTCGCCGTCGGCGTTGGGGTGGGTGACGGCGTAGGCGTGGGCGTCGGCGTGTCGGTCGGGGTCGGGGTCGGAGTCGCCGTGGGCGTCGCCGTCGGAGTCGGCGTGGGCGACGGCGTTGGCGTCGCAGTCGGGGTCGGCGTGGGCGTCGGAGTCGGCGTCACAGTTGGGGTCGGCGTGGGAGTGGGCGTCGGTGACGGCGTCGGCGACGGTGTTGGTGACGGCGTCGGCGTGGGGGTCGAGGCGTCGACCGAAATCCCTGTCGCCGTGGTGTCACGAACGCCGGTGTCGTCCATCACGGTGGCGCGCAGACTGTAGTCGCCGTCGGCGCTATCGGGCACTTTGACCGTCAGCGACGACTCGACGGTCTCGTCCGGCGAGATCGTCTGCCACAGCCACTTGTATTCACTGGCCTTCCAGGTGGCTCCGTCGTCGGTGTGGTTGACGACCTCCCAGCCGTCGGGCAACGTGGCGTTCAGGATGTACGCGCTGTCGTTGCCCCCGGTGTTGGTCACCGAGTACGATATCTCGACGGTCTGGCCCGGCTCCGTCGTGTCGGGGCCGTCGACCGTCACGCCGGCCGGTTCCGCTGCGACCGTCATCGACACGACGACGACGGCGACTATCGCGAGGACGACTCCACTTCGGATCGACAGTGTGTTGGTGTTCACCATTGGTTCAGACCTGCGTCTCGTTGCGCCACATCTCGGTCAGTTCGAGCACCGCGGAGTCGTCGACCGTCTTCCCGCAGGTGCCCGGTACTTGCTCGCCGGTTCGCCAGTACTCGTTCGCCGTGAGGATCTCCGAGTCGCCGATACGGCCGTCGTCATTCTCGTCGATCGCCTCCGAGAGGGACTGGCACTCGTTGACCGGGACCGTTCCGGTGCCGTTGGCGACCGCCGTGTCGGCCGCGATGGCCGTCGCCGCGACCGTGTAGTTGCCGCTGGCGTCCTCGGGGACCGCGAGGGTCACCGACGGCTGGACGGTCTCGCCGGTGCCGACGGTCTCCCACTCCCATCTCGTCTCCTCGGCGTTCCACGTCCCGCCGTCGGAGGACTGGCTCGTCACCGAGAACGACTCGGGCGCGTCCACGTCGAGCGTGAACGCCTGCGCCTCGCCGTCGTTCGTCAGCGACAGCGGAACCGTGACTTCGGTCCCGGCGTCGGTGGGTTCCACGTCGGAGACGGTCAACTCGGCCGGCGGCGGTTCGGTGGTCGCTTCCGTCACGCTCACCGCGACGCTCGCGGTGTCGGTGTTGCCGAACTCGTCGACGACAGTCACGGTCGCGTCGTACTCGCCGCTCGCGTCGTAGCTCGCGGTCGCGGTCGCGCTGTCGGTAGTCCGGTCGACGGTGCCGTCCCCGTCGAAGTCCCAGCGGTACTCGGCGACCGCTCGGTCGTCGCTCGACGCGCTCGCGTCGAAGGAGACCGACTCGTTGACCTCGACGTCGGTCGAATTCGCCGACAGCGACGCCGCGGGGGCCGTCCGGTCGCACTCGCCGGTGGCGACGGTGACGTTCTGGTCCATGTCGAGCGTGGAGGCCGTCGAGCCGTCCGGGCCGAGGAACTGCCACGACTCGATCCGGTGGTTGCCCTCGGAGAAGGCCCAGTCGCCCCAGTAGTCCGCGTCCTCGTTGAACCTTGGCTCGATCGTGACGTAGGTGTCTCCCTCAGCCGTCAGTCCGCGGAAGGCGCCGCCGTCAGTTCGTTGCGGCGCCCACATCCAGTCGATCTCGCTCCGGGTCCCGTAGTGGTCGAAGTTGTCGTCGCGCCCGGAGTACTGGTCGTCTTCGACGGCCCACTCGCCGGATTCGGGGAGCCCGGAGACCGTCATCGAGATCGTGCTCGCGTAGCTCCCGGTGCCGTACTCGTCGTGGAGAAAGACCAGGCTGTACCCCTCCGCGCCGTAGTAGACGAAGAGGTTGCTCACCTGGTCCTCCTGGAGGTGCCGGGTCCCCTCGGAGCTCCAGTCGTGCTCGACGCTGTAGTTGTAAAACGACTCGACCGTCTTCGACCCGTCGCCCAGCGCGCGCGTCTCGTAACAGCTGTCGCCCTGCTGGACGGCGAACGTCTCGTCACCGCCAGACTCGTTTCCGGCGCCCGGGGCCGCGACGGTCGTCCCGCTCACGAGGAGACTCAGGACGAGCGCCGTCACGATTGCCAGGGCTCCGATCTTTGCCAGCGAGGACGTCATCAGTACCCCCGTGCCTCCGATTCGGCCCGGGTGGCACTCCCCGCTCGCGCGGGATCGCCGTCGGCGGGGTCGTCCGCTCGGTGAACGTGCGTGGTACGTCCCGTCTGGTCGGTACGTAACCCTACGTTACTCGCTACTTGTGCCCTCATTGACTGACTGCGCGTTCGAAACTTCGACGTATTGTTATGGGTCGCTTCCGAGCGAGAACACGCCGTATAACGTGCGTTAAACGACCGCTTCCGCGCCTGTCACGAGCCAGCTGCGGTGTTTTCCCGGGGTGTTTCGATCGGCGGCCCGGTCCCGGCCGGGAAGTTCGTTATCCCTATATCCGCCGCTCGAAAACCGGGAGGTATGTATCTCTCCCTGCGCGCGGAGGTCGAGGAGGCCCTCGAAGCGGCCCTGGGTGCCCTCGACCTGCCGACCGCTGACCTGGGCATCGAGCGCCCGCCGGACGACGTCGACGCGGCCGTCGCCTCCAGCGTCGCGTTCCGGCTGGCGAACGAGGTGGGCGCCCCGCCCCCGAAGGTCGCCGCCGACGTCGCGGCCGAGATCGACCCCGAAGGCTACGACTACCTCGGACGCGTCGACACGCAGGGCCCGTACCTCAACTTCTACCCGACCGACCGGTACCTCGCCGAGACCGTCGAGGAGGGTCAGTCCGCGGAGTACGGCCGCCTGCCCGACCGCGACACCTCGGTCGTCGTCGAGCACACGAGCGCCAACCCGACTGGCCCGGTCCACGTCGGCCGCGCCCGCAACCCCATCGTCGGCGACGCCGTCGTCCGCGTCCTCGATTTCGCGGGCTACGACGTCGACACCCACTACTACGTCAACGACGCCGGCCGCCAGGTCGCCGTGTTCACCTGGGCCTACGAGACCTTCGACGAGGACGACCTGCCCGAACCCGAACGGGAGAAGGCCGACTACGAACTCGTCCGCTACTACCGCAAGGGCAACGCGTTCCTCGAAGACGGTGACCCCGAGGCCGTCGAGGAGGCCGAGGCCGAGATCGAGGCCATCATGCAGGGCCTGGAAGCCGACGACGAGGAGACCTACGAGCGGGTCGCGCAGGTCGTCGACCAGGTCCTCGCCGGGATGACCGAGACGCTCGACCGCCTGCCCGCCGCGTTCGACGAGTTCGTCAAGGAGACGCGGTTCATGCGCGACGGCTCGACCGACGACGTCGTCGAGCGCCTGAAGGAACTCGACGAGGCGGTCTACGAGGAGGACGCCTGGCAACTCGACCTCTCGGAATTCGGGCTTGAGAAGAACCTCGTCTTCCTGCGCTCGGACGGCACGACGCTGTACACGACCCGCGACATCGCCCACCACGAGTGGAAGTTCGAGAACTACGACCGCGCAGTCACCGTCATCGGCGAGGACCACCAGCTCACCTTCGAGCAACTGCGCCGGACGCTCGAACTCCTCGACCACGAGACCGACGACCTCGATCAGGTGTTCTACTCGTGGGTGAACCTCCCCGGCGGCGAGGGGATGAGCACCCGCGAGGGGACCGGCATCGACCTCGACGACCTGCTGGACGAGGCCGTCGAGCGCGCTCGCGCCGAAGTCGAGGACCGCCTCGACGACCGCATCCGCGACGACGACCTCGACGAGGAGGACATCGAGCGCATCGCCCACCAGGTCGGCATCGGCGCCGTCCGCTACGACATCGTCTCGAAACAGCCCACCAAGTCGATCACCTTCGAGTGGGAGCGCGCCCTCGACTTCGAGGCACAGTCGGCCCCGTACGTCCAGTACGTTCACGCGCGCGCATGTGGTATCCTCGACGAGGCCGCCGGCGAAGGGCTCGAACCCGCCGATTCCGTCGACCCCGACGTCCTCGACACCGAGGCCGAACGCGACCTCCTCCGGACCATCGCGCGCTTCCCCGCGGTCGTCGAGGAGGCCGCCGAGGAACTGGAACCGCACCGCGTCGCCACCTACACTCGCACCTTCGCGGAGCAGTTCAACGCCTTCTACCGCGAGTGTCCGGTCCTGACCGCCGACGACGAGGAGACCCGCCGCGCGCGCCTCGCGCTCGTGGCCGCTGCCCGCGAGACGGTCGGCAACGCCCTGCACCTGCTCGGCGTCGCCGCTCCGGACTCAATGTAGGCCGAAGACAGACCCGTTTCGGTCGCTCAGAGACTCCCGAGCGCGAGCAGAACACCGGCGAGCGTCGCGAGCGCGAGTACGAGAAAGACGAAGACCCACCAGTCGGGGACGGGATCGTCGCCGATGTCGCCGGCGCTCATCTGTCGTCCTCCGACGCGTCACCGGATCGATCTGCGGTCGCCGAGCGTCCTGACATCGCCGAGAATTCGGGGCGAACGGACTAATAGGTGGTGCCGGTCGGGAGTCCGGTCTCCGCGGTCGTCGGGACGGTGAACCGGTTGCGACCGCTGTGGTCGCCGCCGTTTTTCTATATAGGGATACGTACCGATCCGCACGTCGATATAGTGAACTTAGTCACCGTCTTCCCCGCCGACCGGGTAGCGACGGCCAACCGGCGCGGCCGATCCGACCGCCGCGCCTCGCCCTCACTATGACCGACAGCACTCACGACGCCGGCGCGACCGACGAGACCAGCGACGCGGACGCGGGAGGCGACGAACACGCAGGGGCGGCCGACGGCGAGGAAGCCGCCGCCGGGTCGCTTGACGGACTCTCGCTCGACAAAGCGACCGAGCGGGTCGTCGCTCGCGAGTGCGACCGCGACCCGGAGACGGTCCGGGCCGCGCTGGAGTACGTCGCGGACGACGGCGTCGTCAGCGCGGAGGCGGTCGAGGAGACGCTGAAGTCCACCTCGAAACTCGTTACCACGGCCGAGACGCGGACCGAACTCGCGCGTATCGCGCTCGACGACGCGCGCGAGGCCGCCGAGTCGGTCGCCGACGTCCCCGCGGTCGCTTCCCGCATCGACCGTTTCGAGGCCGAGGTGTCGGCCGTCGAGGACCGCGCCGCGGCTCTGGGCGATTCCCTCCAGTCCGTGGTCGCCGACCGCACCGGCCCCGAGACTCGCTTCGCCGTCGCCGACGGCATCCGCCGGATAGAGAACCGCTCGCGGTCGGTCCAGCGCGAGGCCGACGACCTCCAGTTCGACCTCGAGGCGTTCGAGCGCTGGCTCGGCAGCCACGAGGCCCGCGTCGCGTCCCTCGAGGAGGATGTCGACGCGCTCGCCTCGTCGCTCGACGACCTCGCGGCGGCCGTCGACGATCTGGCCGACGAAACGGCGGACGACGAGACGGACGTCGACGCGACCTCCGCCCGCGCCTGGTTCGACGCGACGCTCCGCGTCCGGGTGATCGACCTCACCGTCGCCGACCTCCGTGCCGAACTCGACGACCTCCAGACGTTGGCGGACCGGGAGGACGAGGCCGACGGCGAGTCCGGGAACGGCCTTGCCGACCTCGAAGCGCGCCTCGACGACGTCGACGAGCGCCGGGCGGGGCTCACAGACCGACTCGACGGCCTCGCGACGCCCGCGTGGCGCGACCGGTACGGCGACCGCATCGACGGGTTCGAGCGGGACCTCGACGCGCTCGCCCCGCCGGTCGAGTGGGGTGCCGTCCAGCGGGCGCTGGAGGAGCGCCGGAGCGGCGCCGACTCGATGGAATAGCCGCGAGAACGGCGGAGCGGGGATGGGACGGCGAAAACGTGGAGGCGTCGGCGAAACGGAGCCGATTCGTCAGCGGGAACGGGACCGATTCACGTCGTCAGCGGGGACGACTCAGCTGTTTTCGGCGCGGATCGCGGCGCGAGCGGCCACGTCGGCGACGGCGACGCCGGCGTCGGCCGTTCGCGTGAGGTGATCGAGCGCGCGTGCGAGCGCCACGGTCGCGGCGGTCGACCGATCGAAGGGGTCGGTCGCGCCGTCCAACAGCGCCTCTTCGATGGCTTCGATCTCGACGGTCGCGTCGTCGTAGCGCGCCAGCGCGTCGGTTTCGCGCACGTCGTCCTCCTCGTCGAGGACCGCAGTCGTGGCGTCGTCGACGACGTCGCGGGCGGCCGTGGCGGCGTCGCGGACGCTCTCGGCGACTTCGTCCGGGAGGGGATCGGGCAGGCGTCGAGCGGCACGAGCGACGCCGACGCCCTGTCGAGCGACGGTCTCCAGCCGGCGGGCGGTCACGTAGTAGTCGAACAGCATCGCCCGCGTCAGCCCGAGGCGGTCGATCTCTTCGAGGGAGACGAGCGACCGGGCGAGGTGGCGGGTGACCATCCGCGAGAACCGGTCGGCCTCGTCCGCGCGCGTGCGGAGTCGGTCGTACGCCTCGGCGTCGCCATCGACGAGCGCGTCGGTCGCGGCGCGGTGGATGGAGAGCGCGGTGTACTGCAGCTGGACCACCGACTGCCTGACGGAGACGTTCGCCGCGTCCAGCAGGTGCTGGACAGTGATCTCCTCAGTCGACTCGACCAGCAGGTCGGTCCCGACGAGGTCGCGGACGACCTCGCGGGCGACCCGGCGCTGGCGGTCCGTGAACGCGTCGGCGGGGTCCAGCGTCACCGTCTCGAACCCGGCGGCGTGGGCGGCCCGGAGCGCTCGCCGGACGAGCGCCGGGTCCTCGCCGCGGATCTCGACGGTTGCGGTTCCCAGTTCGTCGACGTCTTTCTCGGCGGCGCGGACGACGATGGAGTCGTCGATGTGCGTCGAGAGGTACAGCTCCATCCCCGCTTCGAGGTGGTGCTCGTTCGCCCACTCTTTGGGGATCGACACCGTGTACGTCCCGCCGCCGACCTGCTGAAGCTTGCGCGTCTGCATCAGTAGAGCAACTCCGGGTCGTTTTCCAGCATGTACAGCGTCCGCGCGGCCACGTTGACGGCGTGGTCGCCGACGCGTTCGAGGTCGCGGAGCGTCAGCAACAGCCGAGAGACGTCGTCGAGCACCCGCTCGACCGCCCACGAGTCGTCGCCGGCCTCCCGTTCGAGGAGGTCGCGGACGACCCGCTCGCTCGCGCGCTGACAGAGCGCGTCGAGGTCGTCGTCGCGAGCGGCCACCGCGTGACAGGCGTCGGCGTCTTCCCGCTCGTAGGCGCTGAGGGCCGCTTCGAGCTGGTTTCGCGCGTCCGCACCGATGGCCTGCACGTCCACCTCGTCGGTCCCGCGGTCGGCCGACAGCGAGTAGCGGGCGAGGTTGGTCGCCAGGTCGCCGACGCGTTCGAGGTCGGTGAGGATCTTGAACGAGGCGGCGACGAAGCGCAGGTCGGAGGCGACCGGTTGCTGGAGGGCCAGCAGGTCGACGCAGTCACCTTCCAGGTCGAGGTAGCGGTCGTTGATCGCGTCGTCGCCGTCGATCACGTCGCGAGCGATCGTCTCGTCGCCGCTCTCGAGCGCGGTCAGCCCATCGTCGAGCTGTGCGACGACGTCCGCGCCGAGGCCGAGCACGTCGGTCCGTAGGTCGGCGAGCGCCGTCTGGTAGCCGTCGCGCGCCACGGGGGTCACCCGAACTTCCCGCTGACGTAGTCCTCGACGCGCTGGCTCTCGGGGTTCTCGAAGATCTTCTCGGTGTCGTCGTACTCGACGAGTTCGCCGCCGGTGAGGAACACGGCGGTCTGGTCAGAGATGCGCGCGGCCTGCTGCATGTTGTGCGTGACGACGACGACCGTGTAGTCCTCGGCCAGGTCTTCGATGAGGTCCTCGATCTTCGAGGTAGCGACTGGGTCCAGCGCGCTCGCCGGTTCGTCCATGAGGATGACCTCGGGGTCGACCGCGAGACAGCGGGCGATACACAGCCGCTGTTGCTGACCGCCCGACAGCCCGAGCGCGTTGTCGTCCAACCGGTCTTTCACCTCGTCCCACAGCGCGGCCTGCTTGAGCGAGCGCTCGACGAGCGCTTCCTCCTCTTCGGTGTCGTCGCGGCCGGTCAGTCGAGCGAGCAGTCCCGTGTCGATGTCGCCGTGCTTGCGCGGGCCGTAGGAGACGTTGTCGCGGATGGACTTCGGGAAGGGGTTGGGCGACTGGAACACCATCCCGATGCGTTTGCGGAGCTCGACGCGGTTGGCGTTGGGGTCGTAGATCTCCGTCCCGTCGAGTTCGACCGACCCCTCGACGCGCGCGGCCTTGATGCGGTCGTTCATGCGGTTGAGCGAGCGCAGGAACGTCGACTTGCCACAGCCCGACGGCCCGATCAGCGCGGTGACGCTCTCCTCGGGGACGTCCATCGAGACGCCCTTCAGCGCGTGGTCGTCGCCGTAGTAGACGTTCAGGTCCTCGACGGCGAGTTTCGTCTCGCGGTCGAAGCTGAATGTAGTCCACTCCGGACGGGTCTCCTCGTCCGTCTCGCCGGCGACGGTCGTCTCCCCGGTCGGTCGGTCGCTCGATGCGTCGGTCGGGTCGCTCGTCGTCTTACTCATAGTTGATCTTGTCTCTGAAGTAGTTGCGCGCGGTGATACCGAAGGCGTAGAAGCTGAGGACGACCATCAGCAGGACGAACGCGCTCGCCCATCCCATCGACGGCGATCCGCTGACGCCGGCGGCGATGACTGCCCACACCTGCGTCGGCAGCGACGCCGAGGCCGACAGCAGCTCCGGGTTGGCGACGAACGGCGGGTGCGGGACGAACCGGAACCCGCCGAGGACGTGAACGGACTCGGTCGCGTTGAGCGTCGAGCCAAGCACGAGGATGAGCGGTGCCGTCTCGCCGGCGACGCGGCCGACGCCGAGGATACCGCCGGTGATGATCCCCGGCATCGACGCCGGCAGGACGACGCTGCGGATCGTCTGCCACTGGGTCGCCCCCAGCGCGGCGCTGGCGTCGCGGAACTCGTCGGGGACCGCGAGGATCGCCTCCCGACTGGTGATGAGCACCAGCGGGAGCAGCATGAACCCGAGCACGAACATCCCGGCCAGCAGCGAGGTGTCTCCGCCCAGCCGCGGGATGAGGAAGGCGGCGCCGAAGAGTCCGAAGACGACGCTCGGCGTGCTCCACAGCGCGTTGGTCGCCACCTCGACGACGCCGGTGAACGCGCCCTGCTCGGCGTATTCGGTGAGGAAGACGGCCGCACCGACGCCCAGCGGCACCGCGAACAGCGTCGACCCGCCGACCAACCAGATGGTCCCGACGACCGCCGGCATGATCCCGCCGGGTTCGGCGCCCAGCGGGATGTACGCCTGCATGGTCATCGGCCACGAGAGCGTGCCGTCGGCGCTGATCGTCAGGCCGAGGACGCCGAACGACGAGCCGACGAGCCAGACGTGGAGCCCCGCGAGCGCGGCGAACCCGGCCGTCCCCGCCAGCCCGAGCGTCGCTTCCTCGCCCAGCAGCCGACGGGTGATGCCGTCTTCCACCGACCGCCGCCGTCCACCGACGGCGAGCGCGAGCACCCCGCAGGCCGCCGCTGCGGTCAGGGTGACCATCGGAACGAGCGCTCCCGATCCGAGCATGGGGACGGCCCCGCTCGCCGCCTGGAGAACCGTCGCGCCGAGCAACAGTCCGAGCCCACCGAACACGCCCCGAACGACCAGCGGCGCGGCCGACTGGGCGCGCGCTGCGGGGTCGCCGTCGCCGCTCACGACGGCCGACAGGGCCACGATTGTCAGCGCGAGCCCGCCCAGGGCGGCGGCCGCGACGGCCGCCAGACCGAGGGTTGCGCCCAGCGGGAGGCCGAACGGCGACGGACCAGCGAGGACGAACAATCCCGTAAGGACGGCGAGGGCGGCGAGCGCTGCGGGGGTCGCTCGATCGAGCCGGTCGGCGAACGCCGACGGCGTCCCGACGTTACGCAGCGAACCGTACCGTCGGTAGAAGTACGCGAACGTGAGCCCGCCCGAGATGACGAGCAGCAGCGAACCGACTGCCGGCTCGGGGGTCACGGCGACTGAGGTGTCGAGGACGACCGACTCGCGGTTCACCTGGACGGTGTACGTGTAGGGGTAGCGCAGCGCATCACCGGTAACCAGGGTACCGACCAGCACCACCGCGAGGGCGCCGACAGCCGACAGCGGGGCGACGCGCGCGAGGAGCCGAACGCCCCCGTGCCACGACTCGCGGCCGCTGGGCGTCGCGGCGATCCGGACTGCGGCCATGAGCACCGGAACGAGCGCGACGAGTACTGCGAGCGCGCCGATCCGGAGGTCGTGGAAGGCGTACCCGACCCCCTTGAGCGTGACGAACACCACGATGGCGACCATCGCGCTCACCGTCATGACGGCCACGAGGTCGATCACGAGGAACGCGCCGTACTGGCGACCGCGCGCGCCGAAGCCGGCGCGGCTCTTCGCGGCCGCCCAGGAGGCGAGGATCGCGCCGAAGAGGACGAACAGCGGGACGACGGCGCCGCCGGTGAACCCGCCCGAGAGGGTATCGGGGTTCCACTCCCAGCCGACGCCGAGCACCGCCGTCGTGACCGTCAGTCCGAGCGCGCCGACGATCAGCGCCGGTGGCAGCGTCGAGCCGATGTCCTCGCGCGGGAACACGGTCACGGCCCAGAACAGTAGCCCCGTTCCGACGGCGACGACCCGCCACAGCGGCGTGTCGAACCCGACGAGCGTCCCGCCGATGGCGGCGCCGAGGAACAGACCGGCCGCGCCGAAGGCGAAGCCGGCTAGCAGCCCCGCCGACGCGTCGGGTGAGGTGTCGACCGCGCCCGTGCGCGAGGCGACGCCGGCGGCGGCGACTCCGGCCGCTTCCACGAGCATGACCACGCCGAGCAGCGTCGCGAAGGTGATCGGGGCGGCGTAGGCGACGACCGTCAGAGCGAGCGCGCCGACGATCAGGCCGGAGGCGATGCCTCGGACGCGGTCGGAGGTGACGGGAACGACGCCGAGCTGCGACGCGAGACCGACTGCGCCGACGGCGCCGACCACGACGGCCAGGAAGACGAGCAGTGACTCGCCGAGTGCCCCTCCACTGGCGTCGAGGGGGATCAGCTGGATCAATGAGATCAGTCCGAGGGCGAAGCTCAGCACGCCCAACGCGACGATGCCATCGAGGCCGCGGTCGTAGCGGCTCGACTCGTCGCTGACCAGCGACGCGTGTGCGCCGGTCTCGAAGGCCTCGCTCATCGGCCACCCTTCAGTTTGCGTTTCATTCGGCGCTCGACGGCCTGCGAGACGACGCTCATCCCGGCGACGATGACGAACAGGATGACGCCGGCGACGAACAGGACGTCGAGCGTGCTCTCGGAGGCGCTTCCGTACTGGGTGGCGATCAGGCTCGTCAGCGTCGCGCTGGCGTCGAAGACGTCGTACAGCGGGTCGGCCAGGCCGACACCCGCGGCCATGATCGCCGCGACGGCCATCGTCTCGCCGATCGCTCGGCCGAGCCCGAGGATCACCGCCGCGGAGATTCCCGAGAACGCCGCCGGGATCGAGATGCTCTTCATCGTCTGCCACTGCGTCGCGCCCATGGCGATCGAGCCGTCGCGCATCGAACCGGGGACGCTCGACAGGGCGTCCTCGGCGACCGAGACGACCGTCGGCAGCGCCATGACCCCCACGACGACGCCGGCGATGAGGAAGCTCGCCCCGTCGTCGAGGAAGGCGTTCTGAATGAAGCCGTTGAGTACCTGAAAGCCGATGAACCCGTAGACGATCGAGGGGATGCCGGCGAGCACTTCCACCCCGGGTTTGACGACCCCGCGCACGCCGTCGCTGGCGACCTCGGCGATGAACAGCGCGCCGAACAGCCCCAGCGGGACAGCGACCGAGCCGGCGATGATCGTCACGATGACTGTCGCCCAGATGGTCGGCAGGAGCGAGTAGGCGCCACCGGACGGGTTCCAGAACGACTCGCTAGCGGGCAGGACCGTCTCGAGCCCGAAGAACCACCGCGCACGCCCGTTCTCGGCGGGAACGACGAACAGTCCCGCGCCGTGTTCGAGGAACGCCGGGAGCGCGCTCACGAAGAGGAAGTACGTGATGAATGCGACCGTCAGCACCGTCGAGACGGTCGCCACCAGCGTGAGCAAGCGCGCGACGACGGCCTGGTACGTCACCCAGCCCACGGCGGTCGCGACGATCAGCGCCAGCAACAGCGGGACCACCAGTCCCGGTCTGGCGAGGAACACCGCCACGAGCGCCGCGAGCAGGAACCCGAGCACCGCCACGACGAGGGGCTCGCCACCACTTCGCTCCTCGCCGAGGAGCAGTTGTTCACCTGCCGTTCGAATTTCTCGTATCATCTAATTTCAGTAATTCAATAGGATCTGCGTGCGATCGGAAACCGCGGACGTGTCACCTCGTGGTACGCCGGCTACACCTGGTCGGGCAGCTTGGCCAACTGCTCTTCCTTGCGACGCTTGTTCAGCGTGAAGTAGTCGTTGGGGGCCACGAACGTTTCCTGCCCGAAGTCGTGGAGGATCATGTTGATGAAGGCGGCTTCCTTCATCGACGTGCCGTCCCACGTGTACATGTGCAGGTCACGCGACAGCGGGTACTCCTTGGAGTCCAGCCCGTTCTCGTCGTCCTGGTAGCTGTACGTCGTGCCCTCCCACTCGAGGGAGATGGGCGTGACGCCGTCGGTGTCGAGGAAGGCTAGCGCGAGGTAGCTGATCGCGTTGTCGGCCTGGGAGATCGCCTGCGCGAGGCGCTGGTTCTGGCCGTAGCGGTTGGCGACGGTAGTCTCCGCCTCGGGGTCACCGAAGACGTTGCTGACGAACGACGTCCGCGTCCCCGACCCCTTCACGCGCCCGAGCACCTGGATCTCTCGGTCCGGACCGCCGAGTTCGCTCCAGTTGGTGATGCGGCCCTTGTAGAGGTCCTTGAGCTGCTGGCCGGTGACGCCGGTGACGCCGGCGTCGGCGATCTCGCTGGAGACCACGATCGGCTGGCCGTCGACGCCGACCACGTGGTCGATGAACTTCTCGTAGGAGTCGCGGTCGGGGAGCTCGTCTTCGACGTTCCCCGAGGCGTTACCGATGTCGTGCTGGCCGTTCATCACCTTCTCGACGCCGGTCCCGGAGTGGGAGAGCGCGACGGTGACCGCGAACGGCGCGTTCCCGTCGGACCCCTCGAAGCCGTAGAGGCCGCCCCAGTAGTCGGCGAGGTTCTTCTCCGTGTCGATGTCGTACTCGCCGTGGGGCCAGTACTCGGTGTCGCTGGCCGGGCGGTTCCCGTTCCAGTACGAACCCGCCGTCTGCGCGATCGGATAGACCGTCGAGGAGCCGCCTGCCTCGAGCGGTCCGGAACTCCCCTCCCCGCTCGCGGTCTCGGTCGACGACGGCGTCGGCGACGGTGTCGAGTCCGAGGAGCTCCCATCGGAGGAGCCGTCCCCTTCGTCCTCGGGTTCGGGCGTCTCGGTCGAGTCGTCACCGCCGGTACAGCCGGCCAGTCCCGCCGCCCCGATCGCGCCGGATGTGAGCAAGAACTTTCGCCGCGTTACGCCGTCTGCCGGACGCTCCGAATCGTGCGTCATCACCTGAACGGAGATGGGAGGTCACTAAACGGGTTTATAATAGGGGTATGGCCACTCCCACATCCGTACTGTCGGGTGGCGTTGCGAACGGTTGTCACCCCACGGTAGGGAGTGCTATGTAGACCTACTGTCGGGGACGGAGACGCGGGGTGGAAGCCCCGTTCGGGTCAGCGGTCGTCGACCAGCGGGAACGCGGCCAGCCGCGCGGCGGCGACGGAGGTCAGCCCGCGGGCCGTCGGCGAGTCGCCGACCCGCCGCGCGTGGGCGGTTTCGAGTCCCAGGTCGTCGGCGACGGGGACCAGCCGGACCGTCGTTCCCGCGGGCGTCACGTCCGCGAGGAGGTACGACTGCGGGAACGAGCAGGTCGTCGGGACGGTCACCTCGCGGACCCCCTCGGAGACGCCGGTCGTCGGGATGTGGTAGTGGCCGGCCAGCACGAGTTCCACGTCGCCCGCGGCGAGCGTGTCGACGAACGGCTCCGGATCGGCCATCGCCGGGATGTCGGCGAACTCGGGTTCGACGTGCTCGCGGTGGGCATCGAGTTGCTCGGTGATCGCGGGGAGGTTGTGGTGGACGAGCACGACGGGCGTCTCGGCCGTCTCCAGTTCGTCGGCCAGCCACTCGCGCTGGCGCGCCTCGACGTGGCCCTCGTGGGAATCGAACAACCGCTCGGCCGTGCCGGAGCTGTTGAGGCCGAACACGTCCAGCCCGCCGACGCGCGTCCGGAACGAGAGACCGTCCGGACCGCGTGAAACCGGATCCTCGGGCGTGTACTGCTCGACGAACCGACCGAGCCCGGGCGTCTCGTGTTCGTCGCGCTCCTTGGGCACGTCGTGGTTACCGGGAACGGCGAAAAACGGCACGTCGAGGTCGGCGACTATCTCGTCGACGGCCTCGTAGTTCCAGCGCTCCCCGTCCTTGGTCAGGTCGCCCGGCGACAGCACCGCGTCGACGTCGCGGGTCTCGATGTCCGCGACGGCGGCTTCGAGGTGCTCGCGGGTCAGTTCGAACAGCTTCGACGTGCCCTCGGCCCGCGTCGAGACGTGCGGGTCGGCGACGACGGCGATCCGTGTGCGCTCGCCGGCCGGTCGGTCGAGGTGCGCGAGGACCGTTCCCGGGCCGTCCTCGCGGGGTGCGCCGTCGCCGTCACCGCCGTTTGCGGGGCTCATCGTCCCTCCTCCGGCAGGAAGTCAGCGGGGTGGTCGTGGCGGACGGTTGCGAGGTGGGTCCCGTCCAGCAGTTCGACGTGCGAGAAGAGGTGGCCTCGCTCGCGGGCCAGGGTCGCGAGTTCGTCCGGTTCCGACCGGCTCAGATCGAGCGCGCCGACGAGCAACACGGCGACCCGTTCGTCGGTGTCTTCCACGCGCGTGAGTAGGAAGAAGTCGGTCCCGACCCGCTGTCGGAACGCGGCCGAGCGGTCGAACTCGGCCTCGGCGACGGCGGCCGGCAGCGACTCGGCGACGCTGTCGGGGGCGACGTACACCAGCCCGAAGCGGTCGGTGTCGCCGCTGTCGGGGGTGACCGCGGCGAGGTGACCTGCGCGGACGGTCACGACCTCCCAGCCGTCCTCGCGGAGCCGCTCGCCCATCTCGTTGGCTTCACGTAACGTCCGACTCCACGCCGAAGGTTCGTCCGTGTCAGCGGCCATATCACATCCTCCGTCCAGCGACACATGGCTGTTCCGGATGCGCAGTTCTGGCCTATTGTTCCCACTATATATCGAAAAGTGGCGTGTATAACTATCCATAAACCGTTTCATAACCTATATCTGCGTTCCATCGAACGGTTCCACCGATGCCAGAGAAACAGACCCGACGACGCTTCCTCACTGCTGCGGGGGCCGGCGCGGCCGCCGCGCTCGCCGGCTGTACCGGCAACGACACCTCGACGCCGACAGACGGCGACGGGACCGAGGGAAGCGCCGGCGGCGATGGAGACGGCAGTGGAGACGGTGGAGACGGCGAAACGGACGGGTCGGACTCGAGCGGAAACGAAGGGGGCGCCGGTGGGACGCTCCAGATGATGGCGACGGGGTCGGTCCAGACGCTCGACCCGATCAACGCGAAGGGGTCCGGTGCGGGCTACAACCAGTACAACAAGTCGCTGATGGAGTTCCCGAACGGGGAGTATCCGCCCGAGCCGGCCATCGCGAAGGGCTACGACGTTTCCGACGACGGGCTGACCTACACGTTCACGCTCCGGGAGGGCGTGAAGTTCCACGACGGGACGGAACTCACCGCCGACGACGTGGTCTACACGTACCGGCGGCTCGCCGAGTCGGAGAACTCCCGCAACCGGGACGACATCATCGGCGAGACGATGACCATCGACCACGAGAAGGACAAGAGCCTGAGCGAGCCGACCGACGAGGAGACGCTCAGCGACGTCGTGCCGGAGTCGCTCGCGGTCGAGGCCGTCGACGACTACACCTTCGAGATGACGCTGACCTCCCCGTTCCAGTACACGCTCTTCCAGATCGCGGGCGGCACGTTCGCGGTCCTCCCCGAGGGTGCGGTCGGCGACATCGAGGGCTACGACGGCGAGTACAGCTACAACGAGTTCTTCAGCACGGAAGGCGACGGGCCGACCTTCGCCGGCGTCGGCCCCTTCGAGGTCGACTCCTGGACCAAGGGCAGCAACATCACGCTCTCGGCGTTCGACGACTACTACGGAGAGAGTCCCAAACTCGACGGGATCAAGTTCACTGTCGTCGGCGACGGCAACACGCGGCTCAGCCGCTTCCGCAACGGCAACGCGGACATCCTCGAGGGGATGCCGAAAGCCTCGTTCAACCCGGACAACGTCTCGATCGACTCGCGCGAGGGCAACCGCGAGATCGGCACCTACCAGTTCCAGAACGGCGACGAGGTCAACTACGGCGAGATCCCGGCGCTGCGAACCGAGTACATCGTCTTCAACACGCTGGAAGTGCCGCTTCCGGTGCGGCGGGCGTTCGCCTACGCGATGAACCAGCACGAGATCGCCGAGAACATCTACAAGGGCACGGGGAAGCCGGCCTACCACATCACGCCGCCGGCACCGTACCCGACCTTCGAGGACGGCCAGTCCGGCGAGGAGGCCTACGACGCCCACGCCGAGAGCGGGGCCAACTCCAACACCGACTTCGCCGCCGACGGCTACCCCTACGGCTACGGCGAGACGCTGCTCGACGAGGCCCGGAGTGTCATGGAAGAGGCCGGCTACGGCGAGGACAACCGCTTCGAGATCACGGCGACGACCATCTCCGGCAAGTCCGGCTACCGGCAGGTGTTCACCCGGCTCCAGCCCAAGCTCCGGTCGGCGTACATCGACATGGAGATCACCGAGGCGGAGTTCGGGACGATCATCAGCCAGGCGCTCTCCGGCGACATGGACGTGTTCGGGCTCGGCGACGGGATGGAGTACCCCGGCCCACAGAACTTCCTGCGGTTCCTCTGGGGCAACAGCCCGAGCACGCAGTTCACCCGCTGGGGTGCCGAGGGCAGCCACTTCACCGAGGAGTACCGCAACACGGCCATGGACGCGTGGGAAGAGAACTACGCCGCCGACGGGACGACCGAGGAAGACCACAACGAGGCCTTCCAGACCGTCGAGGAGATGAACTGGGCGTCCGTACAGGAGCTGCCCTTCCTCCACCCCAATAGCCAGCGCTTTTGGCACGACGGGGTAAACGTCGAGATGTACGACGTGATGAAGAACCAGACGTTCGACGACGTCACGCTCGATCGGTAACGGTTCGGTATCGGGCGTCCGCGGCCGATCGCGGGTGGACGGCCGGGACGCGCTCTCCCCCCATCTGATCACATGTACGCGAACGATTGCGCGTGGGATCGACCCTGCGGGCGCAGGCACCACGGCGAGCGGCAGCGACCGTCGGCTGACGGAGGGGTGCGTCCGTGAGCCGACTGAAGTACCTCGGCAAGCGGCTCCTGCTGTCGATCCCGGTCGTCTGGATCGGCACGTCGCTGACGTGGTTCGTCATCTTCATGGGACCCATCGACCCGGCGACCCGACTGCTCAGCGAGGGGCAGACGCGCAACCCCGACGCGTACACCGCTGCCAAGGAGCAACTCGGGCTCAATCAGCCACCGCTGGAGCACTACGTCAGCTACCTGACCGACCTGTACACCTTCGACCTCGGGCAGACGTTCCTGCTCTATCAGGGCTCCAGCGTCAACGCGCTCATCCTCGATTTCCTGCCGCGGACGCTGTGGCTGGGCTTCTGGTCGGTGCTCATCGCGGTGCTGATCGGCGTGCCGCTGGGCTTTTTCGCCGGGTTGCGGTCGAACTCCGTCTCCGATTACTTCGCCTCGTTCGGCGGGATCGTCTGGCGTGCGATGCCGAACTTCTGGCTGGCGATCATGCTGCTTGCGCTTCTGGGCAGCGCGCAGGCCATCTTCGGGATCAGCTGGGAAGGGCTGCTCGTTCCCATCGAGGCTATCTCCGGCAGCCCGGACATGTCCCGCATCGGCACTGTCGACGGCTTCCTGGCGGCGACGAAGAAGGTACTGCCCGCCGCGCTGGTACTCGGGTCGGCCTCGATGGGCAACGAGATGCGGATCGGGCGGACCGCGGTGCTGGAAGTGCGAAACGAGGACTTCGTCGACATGGCGAAGGCCAAGGGCGTCTCGGACCGGGCGCTCGTCTGGAAGCACATCTTCCGGAACGCGCTCGTGCCGCTGGTGCCGATCATCACGAGCGAGGCGTTCCTGCTCATCGGCGGGTCGGTGCTCGTCGAGACGGTCTTCGGCATCCACGGCATCGGCTGGCTGTTCTTCCAGGCGGCCATGCAGGGCGACCTGCCGCTGGTGGGCACACTCATGTACATCTTCATCCTCATGATCGTCGGTATCAACCTGATACAGGACCTGCTGTACACGCTAATCGATCCGCGAGTCGCGCTGGAGGGGGCCTGAGATGGCCGGCGCACACGACGCCGACGCGCCCGCCCCGCGGGAATCGACCGTCCTCCCGACCGGCTCGCCGCTGGCCGTCTGGCTCGCCGCGGGCGCCGTGTTGCTCGCGCTCGAAGCCGGCGCGCTCGCCACCTTCCTCGTCGGCATCCTCGCGGACTTCCTGTCGACGGCGGTGGACCTCGCCGGCGTCGCCTCCGCGGCGGCCCCGGTCATCGAGGCGCTCGAGACCGCCCGATCGGTCGCCGAGTCGGTCCCGACGCTGCTCTCGCGGGAGACGATCCCCAACGAGGGCTACTGGAACGGCCAGCGCTACGTCGGGACGTTCCTCGGGCTGGAACCCGCCTTCGCGTGGGCGCTCCGCCTGATAGCCATCTACGCGTACGCCTTCGCCTGTGCGGGCTGGGCGGTGCTCGGTTACCGCCTCTATCGTCGGGAGATCCGCGATCTGGAGTGGACGCCGCGCGACGACATGGTCGACCGCTTCCGCTCGCACACGTGGGGTCAGTTCGGCCTCGTCGTCGTCTTCATGTTCGTCGTGATGGCGGTGTTCGCGCCCGCGCTCGGCCCGACGACCGTCGACAAGAACATGCGAAACTCCTACTCCAACGAGATAAGCTACTGGAACGCCGAAACCGGCAGCGTCGAGACGGCGCTGGTCGGCGAGGCGAACCTCGACTCCCAGTCGACCGGGACGCAGTCGCGGATCCTGCCGTTCAGCTACGACGACTACGACCGCTATCACCCGTTCGGGACGCTCCCGACCGGTCGTGACCTGTTCACGTTCATCGCCGCGGGATCGCGTATCTCACTGGTGATCGGCGTGCTCTCGGTCGGGCTGAGCGTCCTGCTCGCGGGCTCGCTCGCGCTGACCGCGGCCTACTACAAGGGTCGAGTCGACCTCGGGCTGGTGCTCGTTTCCGACGCGGTGATGGCCATGCCGCAGTTACTGCTGATAATCATGCTCACGACGGTGCTGGCGGACACCTGGGTCGGCGGGATATACAGCGGCGCGTTCGTGCTCGCGCTGATACTGGCGGGCACCGGCTGGACCTACATGTGGCGGTCGGTCCGCGGGCCCGCCCTCCAGGTGTCCGAACGACAGTGGGTCGACGCGGCGCGGAGCTTCGGGCAGAAACCCAGGGTTATCATGCGCCGGCACATGCTCCCGTATATCACCGGCTACCTGCTCATCTACGGGTCGATGACGCTGGGCGGCGCGATCATCGCCATCGCCGGACTGTCCTTCCTCGGCCTGGGCGTCTCGGCGCCAACCCCCGAGTGGGGCCGGGCGATCAACCTCGGGCAGGACTACGTGACGACCGGCTCGTGGCACATCTCGCTCATCCCGGGACTGCTTATCACCGTCGTCGTCACCGGGTTCAACGCGCTCGGCGACGGCATCCGCGACGCCATCGACCCGCAGTCGGACGCCGAGAGCGGCGGTGCGGCCGGGCGGGGTGGTGGCGCGTGAGCGACGCCGAGCCTCTGCTGGCCGTCGAGGACCTCCGGACGGTGTTCTACACCGAGCGCGAGGAGATACACGCCGTCGACGGCGTCTCCTTCGAGGTCGACGCGGGCGAGACGGTCGGCCTCGTCGGCGAGTCCGGTTCGGGCAAGTCCGTCACCGCCCGGTCGATCCTCGGGTTGGTCGACGACCCCGGTGCCATCGAGGAGGGGTCGATCCGCTTCCGCGGGGAGGACCTCACAGCGGACAACTGGGAGGCCCACCGCGGCGACATCGCCATCGTCTTCCAGGACCCCGGCAGCGCCCTGAACCCCGTCTACACCGTCGGCAACCAGATCCGCGAGGCGCTGCGGATCCACCAGAACCTGCGCGGATCGGGAGCCCGCGAGCGCGCCGTCGAACTGCTGGAGGACGTGGGCATCCCCGACGCCGCCAGCCGCGTCGACGAGTACCCCCACCAGCTCTCCGGCGGGATGCAACAGCGCGCCGTCATCGCGATGGCGCTGGCCTGCGATCCCGATCTGCTTGTCTGCGACGAGCCGACGACGGCGCTCGACGTGACCATCCAGGCGCAGATCCTCGACCTGCTGGACGAACTCCAGCGCGAGGAGGATCTCGCCATCCTGCTCATCACCCACGACATGGGGGTCATCGAGGACGCCGCGGACCGCGTGAACGTCATCTACGCCGGCGAGGTCGTCGAGCGCGCGCCGACCGGGGCGCTGTTCGACGACCCGAAACACCCCTACACGGAGGCGCTGCTGCGGTCGATCCCCGGGCGGACGCCGCCCGACGAGCAACTGCCGACCATCGAGGGCGAGGTGCCCACGCCGACCGGTCCGGCGACCGACTGCCGGTTCGCCCCGCGCTGTCCCGAAGCGTTCGGCGCCTGCCGGGAGGTCCACCCGGAGCACGAGGCGGTCGGCGACCCGGCCGTCGATCGGACGGCCGCCTGCCTGCTCCACGACGACCGCTACCCGAGCGAGAGCGACCTCGACGGCGGGGTCGGCGGCCGGACGGATGCCGACGAGACGGACGACGGCACCGTCAGCCCCGACGGAGGTGAGTCGCTGTGACGCCCGATCCGGCGACCGGCCAGACAGCCGGTCACGCCGACGATGGCGAGGCCCGCGGCGAACCGCTGCTGTCGGTGCGGGACCTGCGGACCTACTACGACGAGCGGTCGATGTTCTCGCGGTCGCCGCCCGTCCGGGCGGTCGACGGCGTCTCTTTCGACGTCTACGAGGGCGAGACCATCGGGCTGGTCGGCGAGTCCGGGTGCGGCAAGACGACGCTCGGCCGGACGCTCCTCGGGCTGGAGGAGCCGACCGACGGCACCATCTCCGCCGAGGGCCGCGACGTGACCGACCTGTCGGGCGCGGAGGCCCGCGAGTGGCAACAGCGGGTCGGCATGGTGTTCCAGGACCCACAGGAGAGCCTCAACGACCGCCAGACGGTCGGCCAGATCGTCCGCGAACCGCTGGAAGCGCACGACTGGCCGACGCTCTCGGTCGCCGTCCCGGACGTCGACGGGGCGACCGTCACCGGCAACAGCCCCGTCGAAGAGCGCTCCGCGGGTGACGCGGTACCCGAGAGCGCCGACATCACGGTCACGCTCGGCAACGGCGACCCCGAAGTGGCCGTCCGCCGGCGACTCCCGCTCGACCGGTCGGACGTGAGCGTCTCGGTCGACCGCGGTAGTCGTCCGACCGTCTCGGTGACTGTCGAGAAGTCGGTCGACGAGATGCGCCGCGACCGCGCCGAGGCCCTGATCACCCGTGTCGGGCTGAACGAGGAGCACGTCCGCCGGTACCCCCACCAGTTCTCCGGGGGCCAGCGCCAGCGCGTCGGTATCGCCCGCGCGCTCGCGCTCGAACCGGACTTCCTCGTCCTCGACGAACCCGTGAGCGCGCTGGACGTGAGCGTTCAGGCGCGGATCATCAACCTCCTCGAGGAACTACAGGCCGAGTTCGGGCTCACCTACCTGTTCATCGCCCACGACCTGAGCGTGGTGCGGCATATCGCCGACCGCGTCGCGGTGATGTACCTCGGCAACGTGGTCGAACTCGGGCCGACCGAATCGGTGTTCCGTGACCCCTCCCACCCGTACACCCTCTCGCTGTTGTCGGCCATCCCCGGGAGCGGGTCGCCGTGGGACGGCGAGCGGGTCACTCTGCGCGGGACCCCGCCGAGCCCGCGGGACCCGCCGGACGGTTGCGCGTTCGCGACGCGCTGTCCGGCGAAGATCCGCTCCGAGGAGTTCGACCTGCCCGAGGCGACCTGGCGGGCGCTCGACGAACTCCGGGTGGTGTTCCGGACGCGCGCCCGCGGCGACGACTCGGCGCTCGACCGCGTGAAAGGCGCGCTCGGGCTGGACGTCGACGCCGACGCTGTCGAGGAGGCGGTCGACGAATTGCTGGGCGACCGCGAACTCCCGGCCGAGGCCCGACGGGCCGTCGACGAGGCGGTCGACCGCGCCGAGAGCGGCGACGACGGCGGCGCCGCCGAACGCCTGCGCGAGGCGTTCGGCTCCCGGTGCGACCGAGAGGCGCCCGAAGCGGTCTCGACGGGTGACGTCGAGAGCCGCTGTTTCCGCTGCGAGGACGACTACCGCGGCGTGCGCGAGACGGTCGCCGCCCGCCAGAACGGAGGCGTCCGATGACTGACGCCCGCGAACGCGCGGCCGTCGCCGAGCGCGCGGCCCGCGCCGGCGGGTCGGTCGCCGAGTCGCTGTTCCGCCGTGACATCTCCGTCGAGACGAAGGACAACGAGACGGACTACGTGACCCGCGCCGACCGGGAGGCCCAGGAGGAGACGCTGGCGACCATCCGCGAACACTACCCGGGGGAACCAGTCGTCGCCGAGGAGAACGACGCCCCCACGGAGGTTCCCGAGTCCGGGACCGCGTGGGTCGTCGACCCGATCGACGGCAGCCACAACTTCGTCCGCGGCGGGCGGACGTGGGCGACGAGCGTCGGCGCCGTCGACGGCGGCGAGCCGGTGGCCGCGGCGACGGTCTGTCCCGCTATCGGCGACGCCGTCGTCGCGGCCGACGGTGCCGTCGAGCGAAACGGCGAGCCGGTCACCGTCAGCGACCGGACCGACCCCGAGCGCTGCATGGTCGCCCCGACCGTCTGGTGGCCCCACGACCGCCGTGACGAGTTCGCCGCGGCCACCCGCGCCGCCGTCTCGCGGTTCGGCGACGTCCGCCGTCCGGGGTCGGTCCAGACCGCGCTCGCGCGGCTCGCGGCCGGCGAACTCGACGGCGTGTTCACCAACGTCGACGCTCACCCGTGGGACACCATCGCGGGCGTCCACCTCGTCCGGCAGGCCGGCGGGCGCGTGACCGACCTGGACGGCGAGCGCTGGCGCCACGACTCCGTCGGCCTCGTCGCCTCCAACGGTGGCGTCCACGACGCCGTCCTCGACGCCGCGACCGAGATCTGATTTCACCTATCCGCGCGACCGCCTTCTGCGGTGCCGTCGTTCGGCGCCACCGCGGGAGCCTCCCGTCGCTGTGATACGTCACGACCCGCTGTCAGCGACGCAGCCGGCTATTGTCACCGCGCCGGCCAGCAACCTGTTCGGCGGCCCCGGCTCGGCCGGGCGCGTGCCGTCTCGTGTCTCTCTACAGACTGGTCAGTAGATCTATAGAGCGGTATGTCCACTCTGGAAACACTCATATAAATCACCTATACCGTGGATCCGGTTGCTCCGGATATGTCTCGAACACGTGGACGGAGGGGTGGCCGACGGTGACGGACGACCGACTGCTCGGCGGTGCAGGGGACGACCACCGGCGGATCGACGCCGACCGGTGGGACGACATCTACGTCGTCGGCGACGTTCACGGCTGTCTGCCGGCGCTCGAACGACTGGTCGAGCGCATCGACCCGGACGAGGACACGCTGCTCGTGATCGTCGGCGACCTCGTGCGGAAGGGGCCGGACAGCCGGGGCGTCCTCGAGTTCGTGCGCGAGCGCGACAACGTGATCAGCGTCCGCGGCAACAACGAGGACAAGCTGATCCGCGGGGACAAACACCTCCCCGAACTTTCCGACGAGGACATGGCGTACGTCGAGTCGCTTCCCCACGCCGTCTCGTGGGAGGACAACCTCGTCGTCCACGGCGGGATCGACCCGCGGAAGGCGCTGGACGATCACGATTCGGCGGAGATCCTGACGATGCGCTCGCTCGCGCCCGGCGGGAGCTACGACCGGCCCTTCTGGTTCGAGGAGTACGACGGGCGCCCGCGGGTGTTCTTCGGCCACACAGTGCTGGCCGAGCCATTCGAGTCGGCCAGCGCCGTCGGCCTCGACACCGGCTGCGTCTACGGCGGGACGCTGACCGCCTACCACACCGACACCGGCGAGTTCGTGACCGTCGAGCCGGCCGAGACCTATCAGGAGCGCAGCGCCGACAGCATCGTCACGCCTCGAGCGAGCGGCTGAGAACGATGACGGGGTGCAGTCACGAAGACGGTGACGGGAGCAGCGGGACGGACGAGAGTGACGGCGGGACTGTGACGGCCGACGGTGACGGGAGCGTCGCGTCGGCCGGTGACGACGGTGGCACCGCGACAGACGACGGGGACGCAAGTGGCACCGAACACGCCGGGACGGTCTCGATTCTGGACGCCGGCCCGCCGTCAGTCTCGGTCCTTGGGGCCGACGGCGGGACGGACACTGCCACCGGCGAGGCGGACGGCGTCGACGTCCACTCGGCCGAGTTCGACGCCTCGGCGTCGGAGTACTACCTGAACCGCGAACTGAGCGAACTGGCCTACCAGCGCCGGGTGCTCCACGAGGCGCTCGACGAGCGCAACCCGCTGCTCGAACGGGTCCGCTTCCTGTCGATTTTCACCCGCAACATGGACGAGTTCTTCATGAAGCGGGTCGGCGGCCTCAAACAGCAGATTGAGGCGGGGATCACCGACCGGACGGTCGACGGCCGCACGCCCCGCGAGCAGTGGGAGGAGGTTCTCGACGCCGCGCGACCGATGTTCGCTCGACAGACCGACTGTTACGAGAACGTAATCCGGCCGGCGCTGGCCGAGGCGGGGATCCACGTCGTCGACTACGACGACCTCTCGGCCGACGAGCGCGCGTCGATGCGCGAGTACTTCGAGCGGTCGGTGCTCCCGACGCTCACGCCGCTCGCGTTCGACCCGGCCCACCCGTTCCCGTTCATCTCGAACCTGAGCCTCTCGCTGGCGGTGCTGACCCGCGAAGACGACGAGGAGTCGCCGACGTTCACGCGGGTGAAGGTCCCGCAGAACCTGCCGCGGCTGGTCGAAGTCGCCGGGGGTGAGCGGTACGTCCTCATCGAGGAGGTCGTCCGCGCGAACCTCGATCTCCTCTTCCCGAACGCCGAGGTGGTCGAGGCGTCGCTGTTCCGGCTGACCCGCAACGCCGAGGTGCGCCGCGACGAGGAGGTCGCCGAGGACCTCATCGACATGATCGAGGAGGTGCTCGAACAGCGGCGGTTCGCGACCGCCGTCCGCCTGGAAGTCGAGGCCGGGACCTCCGAACGCGTTCGGCAGACGCTCGTCGAGCAACTCGACGTGAGCGAACAGGAGGTGTTCGAACGGCCCGGCCCGATGGACTACCGGGAGTTCGACACGCTGCTCGAGTTGGATCGGCCGGGGCTGAAGCTCCCGTCGTGGACGCCCAAACCGCACCCGCGACTCCAGCGCCAGCGGACGCCGCTGAACGGCGCCAGCGACGACGGCGATATCTTCGCGCGCATCCGGGAGGACGACATCCTGCTGCACCACCCGTATCACTCCTTCACCGACACGGTCCAGCGCTTCCTCGACGAAGCGGCCAACGATCCGGACGTCCTCGCCATCAAGGCGGCTATCTACCGGACCGCCAGCGACTCGCAGGTGATCCAGTCGCTCATCGACGCCGCAGACAACGGCAAGCAGGTCGCCGTCATGGTCGAGCTGAAGGCCCGCTTCGACGAGCAGAACAACCTGGAGTGGGTCCGTCGGCTGGAGGAAAACGGCATCCACGTCGCCTACGGGACCATCGGGCTGAAGACCCACACCAAGACCGCGCTGGTCGTCCGCGAGGAGGACGACGGCGTCGAGCTGTACTCCCACGTCGCCACCGGCAACTACCACTCCGAGACGGCGAAGGGCTACGTCGACCTCGGACTGCTGACCGCCGACCGCGACATCGGGCAGGACTTGGTGAAGGTGTTCAACTTCTTCACCGGCCCCTCCCTCGACGAGGAGTTCCGGAAGCTGCTCATCGCGCCCGTGACGATGCGCGACCGCCTGACCCGCTACATCCGCCGCGAGGCCGAACACGCCCGGGAGGGGCGCTCGGCCCGCATCGTCGCGAAGGTCAACGCCCTCGAAGACCCCGACCTCGTCGCCGAACTCTACGAGGCCGCGATGGCCGGCGTCGACGTCGACCTGATCGTCCGGGACATCTGCCGGCTCCGCCCGGGCATCGAGGGCGTCAGTGAGAACGTGAACGTCTACAGCGTCGTCGGCCGCTTCCTCGAGCACTCGCGGATCTACTACTTCGAGAACGGGGCTCGGGATCCGGACCTGCGGGCCGAGGACGACGCGGAGGGCGGCGAACCGGAGTACTACATCGGCTCCGCGGACTGGATGACCCGGAATCTCGACAGCCGCGTCGAGGCCGTCGCGCCCGTCGAGGACACCGCCATCCGCGAACAGCTCCGGTTCGTCCTCGACCTGCTCCTGCGGGACAACCGCAAGCGCTGGGAGATGAACGCCGACGGGAGCTACGAACAGCACCAGCCCGGTCCCGGCGAGGAGGTGATCAACACTCAGGAAGTCCTGATGGAGCGCGCCCGCCGCGCTGCCACCGACGACGACGTCGAACGGGGGATCCCGACCGACGCCGCCACGGAGACCGACCTGCTCGTCGAACCGGTCGACCCGGATCTCGTCGATCTACCGGCCGACGACCGCGACGCGGACGACGGTTCGTCGGCCGGTGAGACCGCGGTCGGGGAGGTCGAACCGTTCGAGGAGACGGACGAGGTCGAGTCCGTGGTCGCCACCGCGGCCGACGGTTCACAGGTCGCGGAAAACGGCGACTCGACTGTCGCAGCGTCCAGCGACGGATCCCCGGACACCGAGACGGATGACGGCCGGTCGCCGGCTGAGAACGGTGGGTCACCGACTACGGAGGGCGATGCCGGTGCGTCGGGCGCGGAAGCGTCCGACCTGCCGGCGCTGCTCCGGACCAACCCCGACCGCTGGTACCGCCCGGACAGCGACCACTACGCCTTCGCGATTCGGACGCCCGACGGGACCGTCTACCGCAAGACCACAGACGGCGCGGCGACCGTCGTCGAACGCATCGTCGAATGAGCCGTTCGGACCGCTGACACGCCCGTTGGTGGCCTGTCCAGTCGTTTCCGCTTCCGCTGCACCGATCGCTGTTCCAGCGTTCTCGCTCGCTCTCGGATATATAGATTACTGTGAGAAAATGTATTCATGGAAGAAAATTATTAGATACTGGCTACCGAGGCTTCGCGTGACGCCCACCCATGGCTACAGCAACTCCCGGCCGTCGTTCCGTAGCACTGTTCGTCCGCTCGCTGTCGCCGACGGAGACGCCCGCGACGGGGCATGTCGAGCGGGTCCGCGATCTGGCGGAAGCCGGCCGCATCGAGACGGCGTCGGTCGCCGTCTGGGGGCGCGAGATCGAGCTCTCGGCGCGAGCGCGGCGGACGCAGGCCGGCCAGTGCGTCCTTGACCGGGTCGCCGACTTCCGCGCGTGGGCGGACGAACGCGGAGTCTCGATGGAGCCGTTCTTCGACACGCGCCAGCGTTCGTCGTCGCTGACCGGCGAGGAGTTCGCCGCGCTCCGGCTGCCGGTCTGCTGTCTCGCCGAGTACGCCGACGGGGAACTGGCTCACGTCGCCCCCTACAGCACCGGCGAGGCGATCTGCAGCGTCGCCGACCGACTCGATTGGCTCGACCGCCGCGACCGGAATGGGGAACACGGTCCCGACCGGATCGGCGCGACGCACGGACTCAGCGGCGACTGAGCCGGCGAGCCGCCGGCTTTGGAGCATCGAGACTGCCCTGACGATCGTCCGAAGGCGACTCGCTACCGGTGGGCAACCACCCCGAAAGAACCCATACGGCGCGCCGGCCCCTGCGATCGGTATGGCCGAGTACTCCGAGGAACAGGTCGGCAAGCGCGTCGTCTCCCAGGACGGCGCCGAGATCGGCGAGGTGAGCGGGATCGACGACGGGTCGCTGGTCGTCCGCGTCACGGTCGGGAACAACAACGACGTCGTCGACCACCTCGACTGGGACGTGCGCACTAACCGGGAAGAACACACCCTGAACGACCGCTACGTCTCGAACGTCCGGGAGAACACGATCCGACTGCGCGTGTAACGCCCGCCGCCGTCGCTTCTCGCTTGACCGCTGGCTGTCCACCGGAGCAGAACGCTCATGTGAACTTCCTCCCCAGATGCGTGCAATGAGCAGTGGTTCGGAGACGGAACAGCGGATCAGGGAGGCCGCGTTTCGAGCGCTCGTCGAACACGGGTACGCGGACCTCTCCCTGACGGACATCGGCGAGGAACTTGGCCAGAACCCCTCTATCATATACCACTACTTCGACAGCAAGGACGACCTGCTGCTGTCGATGCTCGACGGGTTCGTCGACATCTTCGTCGACCGCCAGACCGACGCGCCGATCGCCGACGCCGAAGCGGCGCTCCGTGGGATAATCGACCAGATGCTCCACCCGGAACCGGAGCGGGTCAGCGAGGTCATCTCGTCGCCGCCCGAGGACGTCGAGACGGCCATCGCGCGGGTGTTCGTCGAACTGTGGGCCCACTCCATCTGGGACCCCGACTTCCGGGCGGCGACGACGGCGGTCGAGGGGAACGTCCGCGACGTGCTCGCACTGACGATCCAGTCCGGAATCGAGCGCGACCAGTTCCGGCCGGTCGACCCCGAGCGAACGGCGGATCACCTCTTTTTCCTCCTCAAACAGGGGCTGCACACGCGCGCGACGACAAACCGGGACGCCCCGATCGATCGGGTTCACGCGCTCACCAACGACATCGTCGACGATCTCGTCGACGACCCGTCGGGAGCGTGACACCCGGCGAACTCGCGAGTTCGATTGCTCCGCGACCCCTCGGACTTCTGGTGTCGATCGGCCCGTCTCGCCACCCGAGATTGTCCGCATGGCCAAAAGAGCTATAATTGATTAATCGGCCAATTAATCCATGCAGTCCCCTGATTCAGTCGTCGGAGTCGGCCAGCCACCGGACGCCATTCGAAGCCGCGAGGGGCAACTCTCGCCGTTCGAGTGGTACGCCGAGATGCGAGCGGAGGACCCGGTTCGCTACGACGAGCGACGGGAGACGTGGGACGTCTTCCGGTACGAGGACGTGGACCGCGTGCTCAAGGATCACGACGCGTTCACCGCGAACCGGTCCCTCGACGACGCGGACGGTGGCGACGGCGGCAATTCGATCCTCCAGACGATGATCACGACCGACCCGCCGGAGCACACGCGGCTCCGTGGGTTCGTCGACGAGCGGTTTCAGCCGGGTACGATCCGGGAGTACCAGCCCGGTGTCGAGGACGTAACTGCAGGTCTCCTTGACGATCTGGAGGGCGCCGACGCTATCGATTTCGTCGACGAGTTCGCGATTCCGCTCCCCGTCACCGTCATCGCAGAACTACTGGGGATCCCTGCCGAGCGTCGCGACCAGTTCAAGGCGTGGTCGGACGCGCTCGTCGCGCGGCCCGAAGACGACTCGGAGGCCGAGCGAGAGCGGATACAGCGGGACCGTCAGCAGGCCGAACAGGAGATGGGCCGGTACTTCGCGAAGTTGCTGGGAGAGCGTCAGGGCGGCGACGGCGACGACCTGATCACGCTCGCGGCGAACGCGGAGGACCTGTCCAGACCGGAGCAAGTCGGCTTCTGCGTCCTGCTCCTCCTCGCGGGGAACATCACCACGACGAACCTCCTCACCAACGCGATCTGGACCTTCGACGAGCAGGGCGTCACGGACGCGGTCCGGACGGGTGAAATCGACCGGCGACAGGCCATCGAGGAAGTCCTCCGCTACCGGTCGCCGATCCAGTCGCTGAAGCGGATCGCCGTCGAAGACGTCGAGTTGAACGGCCGGGCTATCGAGGCGGGCGACGTCGTCACGCTCTGGCTGGGCGCGGCCAACCGCGACCCGGAGGTCTTCGACGCTCCCGAGGAGTTCCGTCCGGAGCGCAAGCCGAACCGCCACATCGCATTCGGGACGGGCATCCACTTCTGTCTCGGCGCGCACCTCGCGCGGATGGAGGCGGACGTAGCCATCTCGCAACTACTGGACCGCTTCGATCGGCTTGACGCCGATCGATCCGATCTGGAACCGCTGTCCAGTCTCTACGGGCTCGAATCGCTCCCCTGTGAAACGAGCGACGACACTCGTCCCGCGGAGTAGCGCCCTCACCGGCGGACGGTTGGCCTGTAATCCACCTATTCGAGCCGCTGGGCCACGAACGCGGTTGCGGCGGGGACGGCGCGGGCGTAGAGTTCGGCCCGGGCCAGTTCGCCCTGGACGCGCGGTGCGTCGGCGTATCCCTCCTCGATGTGTCGCGGGAGGTACTCGAACGTCTGGAGCGGGGGACGGACGAGACGCGTCGCCAACTGTCGGTTCTCGGCGTCCTCGACCGCGGCGATGGCTTCCCGGGCCCGGGTCGCGGCCTCCGTGACGGAGTCGACGGTCACCTCCCCCTGATAGGCGCCGTCGCGGATGCCGTCGATCGCCGTCCGGAGCGCCTCGACGGCGGCTAACGCCTGCCCGGCCTCGATCACGGCGCGCGCGTAGTCTCCGTCGTCGCGGTACCGCTCGTGGCTCTCGACGGCCGAGGAGACCTGTCTGCTACTCTCGACGAACAGCGTCCGGGCCGCCGTCCCGTCGAGGTCGGCCTCGAACGGGGGCTCGTCGACGTCGAGGAACGCGTCGACGGTCGAGCGGGCGCGCCCGACCGCGAACCGCAGGCGGCCCGACGCGTCGATCAGCGTCTCCCACTGCGAGGTGGCATCCGTACGCTCGGCCAGATAGACCTCCCGCAGTCGGCGGGCGTCGCGGAGCGTCGCGCGGGCGCGCTCGACCTGCCCGAGGGCCTCGCCGGCCTGGAAGGGCCGGGCGATCGGATCGGACGGGTACGGTCGATCGGGCCGGACGTCGCTGCGGCAGTCCGCTATCAGTTCCTCGATCGGGGCGTAGACGAGCACCGCTTCCAGGGTCGGGGACGCGCGGTACTCGGTACCGGCGACGAACGCACCGAGGTCCTCGCGCACGGCCCGCCGTCGCTCCGCGACGGTCTCACCGTCGTCTTCCCCGGTGGCCGCGCGGTACGCACCGCGGACGGTCGCCGCCGTCTCCCGGCGGCTGCGCCACGTCGAGAGCCGGTCGATCGGCCAGGGGTCATCGACGGGATCCGCGAGCCCGCTGGCGGCGTCCTCGCGCTCCGAACGGAGTTTCTCGGTGATCGCGCCGTTCGGGACCGTCGGCTCGGCCGGCACTTCCTCGAGCAGTTCCTGTGCGCGCTCGCGGTGAGTCTCTGCGACCCCCTCGGGGACGGCGACCGGGAACGGCGACTCGGGCCACGACATCGGTTCGACGGCGTCGGCCGGCAGCGCCACGTCCTCTCGCTGATTCTCATCGTCCCCGAACGGCAGGGCCGAACAGCCGGTCAGACCGGCGGCACCGACCGTTCCGAGGCCGGCGAGGACCGCTCGCCGCGACCTCATTCGTCATCACCTCTCTCGGCGGGGGTCACGGTCGCGTCGAACGCCTCGCCCCGCGGGTCCGGATGGCAGGAACTCGACATGCCGCGGCCGCTCCCCGACGACCTCTCGGCGGCGACGGGTAGGCGGATCGCGAATCCCACGGTGTGGCGCTCGTCGGCGCTGCATTCGACGTCGGCGGGCCGGTAGGCCTCGCAGAAGTCGGCGTGGGGGTGGAGGTCGTCCGTGTCGGCGTCGTCCCACTCGACGGTCACCGACTGGAGGCGGATCTCGTAGCAGGCCCCGATCGACATCGCGAGGAGGTAGACCGACGAGGCGTCGAAGTCCGTCTCGGTCACGAACGACCGGAGCCGTTCGGCTTCGGGGCCGTCCCCGAAGGTGAGTCCGGCGACGTCGTCGTCGGAGACGAGGACCGCTCGACCGGACTGGGCGTATCGACGCCGCCGGTCGTCGGTCACCGTCGGCAACTGCTCGCCCTGGGCGAACAGCACGGCGCTGTCCTCGCTCCGGGCGGTGCGCACTTCCAGGTCCTCGATCCGTCGATTCTGTCGCTCCCATTCGATCGTCGGGCGCGCCTCCCGGTCGCTGCAACCGGCGAGTGTCACGGCCCCCGACGCGACCGCGAGGAGGGCTCGGCGGCGGGTCAGGTCGGGCATCACCGTGGTATTTGTACAGGTGTGTAATCCGCCTTGTGTCCGAGCGCCCGGCAAAATGCCGTACGTGGCGTCCGGCCGGGGAGATCCCCCTCGGCGTCAGTCCTCGTCGTCTCCGCCGGGGAGCCGCCGGACGGCTCTCTCCCACCTGTCCCTTGCCGCCTGCCCGGGATCCGCGATCGGGTCGTAGGTGATGTCTTCGGCGGTCCGAGCCTGTGTGGAGGCGCCGCTGTCGGTGCGCCGGCGCCACAGGCCGTACGCCGACGCGACCGCGAGCGACCCGAACAGGACCGCGAGCACGATGTTCGCGGCCGAATCGAACGGGGCCACCACGAAGAGCGCGACCAGCACCAGCCCGCTCAGCTGGAGCGCGTAGAGCGCGAACCGGAGCGAGCCGCCCGATAGCTCGATGGTCCGTCCCATTGTCAGGTACTCGTCCCCCGGAGGGATAAGTCCACTCGCCGGATGGCGGTCGGTGTCCGGACCCCGGACGTGAAACGCCGGCTGAATGTTTTCACAGGTGATTAGTGTCACAGGAATGCCGTCTAGATCGATGACTGATACCGAGTCACTGTACGCGAAGATCGGTGGACGGGACGCCGTCGAAGCCGTCGTCTCCGACTTCTACGACCGCGTCTTCGCGGACCCGCAGCTCGAACCGTACTTCGAAGGCACCGACCGGGAGGCGCTGTACGCTCATCAGGTCCAGTTTATCAGCGCGGTCGCCGGCGGCCCCGCGTCCTACGACGGCGACGACATGGGGCCAGCCCACGAGGGGCTGGGGATCACCGGAGCCGACTTCGACCGCGTCGCGACGTACCTCGACGAGGCGCTCGAAGCGAACGGCGTCACGGACGAAGACAGGGAGTCTATCCTCGAAGCGGTGGACGCGCTGAAGCCCGCTATCGTCGAGGAGTAGCGGTTTTCCCGCCCCTTTGGCGACTCCTGTCCGCTGTTCGACGGTCCCCGTCCGCCCCGATCGAGACGGTCGCACACGGGAGGAACAGATGTATACGAATCCCCGACTTGGTTCCGCTCAATGAGCGAATCGGACGGTCCCAAACAGGTGTCGGACCCGGAGTATCACAGCGAGAACCACACCGCCGCGCAGACGTGCGGGTGGACCGCCAACGCCCTCCGGGGGGAGGGCAAGTGCTACAAGTACGCCTTCTACGGGATCGAGTCCCACCGCTGCATCCAGATGACGCCGGTCGTCAAGTGCAACGAGCGCTGTGTCTTCTGCTGGCGCGACCACGCCGGCCACGCCTACGAACTCGGCGACGTCGAGTGGGACGACCCCTCGGCCGTCGCCGATGCCTCCCTCGAACTCCAGAAGAAACTGCTCTCGGGGTTCGGCGGCAACGACGAGGTGCCTCGCGAACGGTTCGAGGAGGCGATGGAACCCCGCCACGTCGCGATCTCGCTGGACGGCGAACCCTCCCTCTACCCTTACCTGCCGGAACTCATCGAGGAGTTCCACGACCGCGACATCACCACGTTCCTCGTCTCCAACGGGACGAAGCCCGAGGTGCTCGCGGAGTGTGACCCCACCCAGCTGTACGTCAGCGTCGACGCGCCGGACCGCTGGACGTTCGACGAGACCGTCAAGGCCGTCGAGGACGACGCCTGGGAGCGGCTGATCGACACGCTCGACGTCCTCGCCGAGAAGGAGGAGACCCGGACCGTCCTGCGGACCACGCTGGTCAAGGGCAACAACATGCACCACCCCGAGTGGTACGCGTCGATGTTCCAGCGGGCCGACCCCGACTTCGTCGAACTGAAGGCGTACATGCACGTCGGCCACTCGCGCGGCCGACTCGACCGCGACTCGATGCCCGAACACGAGGAGGTCCGCGAGTTCACCGAGGACGTCAAGGCGCACATGCCCGAGCACGACTACCTGAACGACGTGCCCGTCTCCCACGTGACGCTGCTCTCGAAGACCGAGGAGACGTGGGTCCCCAAACTCCGGAAGGGAAGCGAGTTCTGGGAGCGGGACCCGTACGTCGACGCGTAGCGGTGCCGTCTCGGTCGCGGTCGCTCGACCAACCGAGCGCCGCTCGACGGGGCACCGAATCGTCAACTCCATTATCGTCTGTTATAATCGGGGAGTTACATTCATATCTGCCACTGAGAGGGGTAATACTGGTGAAATTGCATGGCAGGACTATGGTCGACACTAGATCCGATAACGGTCGCGATGGCGATCATCGGGGTGATCGGAGTCGCCCCGGTTGTGATACAGTACCGTGACCGCTCGAAGTGGTTCGCCGTCGGGTACGCGATGCTCGTCGTCGCGGCGCTGGCGACGAACGTCGAGGACTTGCTGCTCGGAGGGCTAATGAACGGTATCGAGCACGGCGTCGGGCTCATGGGCGCCGGGATCGCTTTCTTCGTGGCAGCCTACGCCCATCGACAGCGGGAGATCGAAGGAGTGGTGGCCGACGATGGCTGAGATCACGGTCCTCTTCGACTTCGTCGCGGCGGTGGGGTTCGCGGCCGCGATCGTCGTCGGCGTCAGGAACTGGCGGGACACCGAACTCGAGCGCGGGTTCTGGGTCAACTTCGTCTTCGGCGCGAGCCTGGGCTTTCTGTGGACCAGTTCGGTGTTGCTGGAGTGGCTCGGCGTCTTGCCTACGCTGATGGACGCGTTGAGCGTGATGTTCCTCGGGACGACCATCGGCGTCTACGCGGTCGGTTCCACGGGGACGATGGCCGTCGTGGACGACATGAAGTCGGCCACCGCCGAGGCCGACCGGGCGCGCCAGGAGGCCGTCGAACTCCAGGAAGACGCCCAGGACGCGCGCCTGGAGGCCGAGGAGGCCCGCGAGGAAGCCGAGGAGGAGCGCGAGCACGCACAACAGCTCACCGAGACCCTCCAGCGCAAGGCGACGGAGTTCGGCGACGTGATGGCCGCGGCCGCCGCGGGCGACCTGACCCGACGGATGGACCCCGAGAGCGACAGCGAGGCGATGACGGAGATCGCCGAGTCGTTCAACGCCATGATGGACGACCTGGAGGCGACGCTCGTCGAGATCCGGTCGTTCGCCGACGAGGTGCGGGCCGACAGCGAGGAAGTGACCGCCGGCGCCACCGAGAGCCTCTCCGCCAGCGAGCAGGTGGCCGACTCGATGCAGGCGGTCTCGGCCGACGCGGACGAGCAGAACGACCGCCTCCAGTCGGTCGCCACCGAGATGAGCACGCTCTCCGGTGCCGTCGAGGAGGTCGCCGCCTCCGCCGACGAACTCTCGCAGGCCACCGAGGAGGCCGTCGAGGTCGGCCAGTCGGGCCGCGAGGCCGCCGGTGAGGCCATCGACGAACTCGACGCCATCGAGGAGAAGGCCGACGACACCATCGACGAGGTCGAGGCGCTCGCGAGCGAGATGGACGAGATCGGCGAGGTCGTCGACATGATCGCCGACATCGCCGACCAGACGAACATGCTGGCGCTGAACGCCTCGATCGAGGCCGCCCGCGCGGGCGAGGCCGGCGAGGGCTTCGCCGTCGTCGCCGATGAGATCAAGGGGCTGGCCGGCGAGGCCGCGGCCGCCACCGACGAGGTCGAGCGGCTCATCACCGATATCCAGAACTCGACCGACGAGACCGTCGTGAACATCCGCGAGATGGGCGAGCGCGTCGACAGCGGGGCCGTCACCACCGAGGAGGCGCTCGACGCGCTCGAGGAGATGGCCGAGACCGTCCGGACCGCTCACGACAGCATCACGGAAGTCAGTTCGGCCACCGACGACCAGGCCGCCTCCACCGAGGAGGTCGCGAGCATGGTCGACGAGGTCTCCGACATGGCCGGCCGGATCGACTCCGAGTCCGACGAGGTCTCGGCCGCCGCCGAGGAGCAGACCGCGTCGCTCACGCAGGCCGCCGAGAACGCTCGCTCGATGTCCGAACGCGCCGACGACCTCCGGGACCTAGTCGACGAGTTCGTCGTCGGCGACGGGACTGGGGGCGACCGCTCGCAGCGAGCGGCGGCCGACGGCGGCCCGTCCGCCCGCGACCCGACCGCCTGAGTACCCGGCCACCAGCACGGTCGATCCGGTCCGCGTTTCACTCCCTCCGTTCCGTCGCGGCGATGCCGACGCCGTTTTCACTGACCACGTGGAACTGTCGCTACGGATCGTCGCCGGCGACAACTGTTCGCAACCCGTCTACCGTTCCACTTCTGAGACGCGTATCGTATTCGGTACGTTTATCGGCGGGTAGCCGCAAGTGACAGGTATGACAGGAGTCACGGCGTCGTCGGTCGGACACGCCGAGTTGGCGACGCTGAAGGCGCTGGCGCTGCAGGGCGGACTCGACGGCGACCAGAAGGTGTCGTGCTCGGCGTTGGCCGACCGCCTCGACGCGTCGACCCAGACGGCCTCGCGGCGACTCCAGCGGCTGGAGGAAGCCGACCTGGTCGAACGGGAGATCGTCAGCGACGGGCAGTGGGTGACGGTCACCGACGCGGGCGAGCGCACGCTCCAGCGCGAGTACGCCGACTACCGCCGGATCTTCGAGCGCGACGCGACCGTCGAACTCCACGGGACGATCACGAGCGGGATGGGCGAGGGCCGCCACTACATCTCGCTGCCGGGCTACATGCGCCAGTTCGAGGAGAAACTCGGCTACGAGCCGTTCCTCGGGACGCTCAACGTCGAACTCGCCGAGGACAGCGTCCGCGAGCGCGGCCACCTCTCGTCGTTCGAGCCCATCACCATCGAGGGCTGGGAGGACGACGAGCGGACCTACGGCCCGGCCTACTGCTACCCGGCGACCGTCGAGACCGTCGACGGCGAGACGTTCGGCGACGCCCACGTCATCACGCCCGAACGTACCCACCACGGGGACGACCAGCTGGAAGTGATCGCGCCGGCGAAACTCCGCGAGGAACTCGGCCTCGAAGACGACGACTCCCTCACCATCGATGTCACCGAACAGCGATAGCATGACCGGCGACGCATCGACCGCGGCCGCGAGCGTCGAGCGCGCGATCGAGGCGCTCCGCCGCGGCGACCCCGTCCTCGTCCACGACGCCGCCGACCGCGAGGGCGAGACCGACCTGATCTACCCCGCCGGCGCCGTCACGCCGGACGCCGTCGCCCGCATGCGCAACGACGCGGGCGGGCTGGTCTGCGTCGCCCTCGGCGACGCCGTCGCCGCGGCGTTCGACCTGCCGTACCTGCGGGAGGCCATCGACCACCCCGCCGCCGCCGACCACGAACTGGGGTACGACGACCGCTCGTCGTTCTCGCTGACGGTCAACCACCGCGACACCTACACCGGTATCACCGACGAGGACCGCGCCCTGACGATCACCGAACTCGGCGCCGCCGCGGCCGACCCCGAGGCCACCGACTTCGCGACCGAGTTCCGCGCGCCGGGACACGTCCACGTCCTCCGCGCCGCCCCGGGCCTGCTGGCCGACCGCGAAGGCCACACGGAACTCGCCCTCGCGCTCGCCGCGGCCGCGGATCTACCGCCCGCGATGGTCGTCTGCGAGATGCTCGACGACGAGACGGGCGGCGCCCGCTCGCCCGCGGCCGCCCGCACCTACGCCGACCGCGAGGGCCTCGTCTACGTCGAAGGCGCCGACGTCATCGACCGCCTCGGATAGCTGCCGACACGCCCTCCTCTCGACTCCGCGACACTGAAGGGAACTCGCCACCCAGCAGTGGCGATGAGAAGATTCTCGCGTCGGTCGTTCGTCCGGGCCAGCGGCCTCGCAGCCTTCGGCGCGCTCGCCGGCTGTTCGACCGACGGTGCTGATGGCGGATCGAGCGACACGCCAGCGGCCGATATCGTCGCCGGTCCCAACGGCACCTACGTGTACGATCCCGCGGAGTACACGATCTCTGTCGGCGACACCGTCACCTGGTCGTTCGCCAGTCCGATGCACAACGTCTCCTGCGTCCCGGAGGATCACCCTCAGGCGTCACTGCCCGACGGCGCCGAACCGTTCGCGAGCTACGAGGAGGGCAAGCCCGGGCAGACGCTCCCCCAGGGGGCGACGTACGAGCAATCCTTCGAGACCGCCGGCGAGTACACGTACGTCTGTATCCCCCACGCCGGACAGGGAATGGTCGGGACTATCGTCGTGGAATAAGCCCCGGCCAGTCGGGGTGAAATTCCGGGGTCGTCCGAAGTAACAGAATAGATAGATAGACAGGGGAATTATATTATTGCTTCCGAGCGGATAGTGACGAGCGAACGGGCCGATTCCGAGACTCGGCGTCGTCTGACCGTGATACCGCCCGTGATCCACCGAAGGTGGTAGATTTGAATCCCGTACCGCTCCGGAAGCGGTACTGTCGGGGTTCTCCGAGACAGCAGCTATCCCGATCGGCGGGCTGACAAAACCCGCTGTTAGCGGTCGAATCGTAGAGATACGACCGATCTCGACCGGGGGCGCCGTCCGATCGCTTTCGAGCGTCTCCTTCGACGCCACTGAGTATGATAAGTATATTCGATGTGTCTGGTTCGGATATCGGCTAGTTTACTAGAGAAAGCCGAGACCGGCAATTCCGGAGTTCGACTCGTGGGTCGTGACGATCGGTCACCCGTAGCTGCTGGGGAGCGCCGAAAAAATATCGGATGAGTCGGGTCGGGCGGTAGCCCGATGGTTCAGCCTTAGTCGCGGCGGCGCGCCGTGAGGAGCGCAGCAGCGAGCAGGGCGACGAGCGAGACTGCGACACCGAAGCCAGCACCGTCGTCGGTGGTGGTCGTCTCCGGCGCGTCGGTCGAGTTACCGTCGTCGGTGGCCGTTCCGTCGGTCGCCTCCGTCGTGGTGACGACGTCGGTCGGCTCGTCCGTCGGTTCGTCGGTCGCAGTCGGCGTCGGCTCGTCGGTTGCCGTAGGCGTCGGCTCGTCAGTAGCCGTCGCGGTCGGGGTCGGCGTCGCGTCGCCGACGGTGACCTCGGCGCTGTCGGTTACGGTGGTGCCGTTGACCGAGTACGGCGCGTCAGCCTCGGGGAAGTCGTAGAGGTTGTTCGAGTTGTCGTCGAGGTGGGGCATGGC
>NZ_JBTJEL010000032.1:0-355615 GCF_054504345.1 Halosimplex yunnanense
GCCATGCCCCACCTCGACGACAACTCGAACAACCTCTACGACTTCCCCGAGGCTGACGCGCCGTACTCGGTCAACGGCACCACCGTAACCGACAGCGCCGAGGTCACCGTCGGCGACGCGACGCCGACCCCGACCGCGACGCAGACGCCGACCGAGACGCCGACCCCGACGGACGAGCCGACGCCGACCGCGACGGCTACGCCGACGGACGAGCCGACGCCGACCGCGACGGACGAGCCGGCTGACGGTGGCGACGGAAGCGACGGCGAAGCCTCGCCCTCGCCGACCACCACCGACGACGGTGCTGGCTTCGGTGTCGCAGTCTCGCTGATCGCCCTGCTCGCTGCTGCGCTCCTCACGGCGCGCCGCCGCGACTAAGGCTGAACCATCGGGCTACCGCCCGACCCGACTCATCCGACATTTTTTCGATGCAACGTCCCTAGCGACAGCGATGTGCTGCGGGGCTGTTCTCGCTGGCCGCTCGCGCGGGCGACGAGTGCGTAACGACAAAGCATATAGCCGCGATCCCAGTACGTGAGGACAGACAGATGATCGGCGGTGTACTCGCTGGACTGGAATGGGCCACGCAGTTCTCCGACCCGCTGGCGTGGCTCGTCCTCGCGGCGTTTCTCGTCACTGCCGTGCTCGAGTGGCGCGGCAAACGCGAGCTGGCGCGGTATGCCGGCGTCGTGGGCTGGGCACTGTTCGGTATTTTCTGGCTGAGCCTGATCTACCACTTCGCGTTCGTCCAGAAGAGCGTCATCGAGGGCGTCGGGGCGCTCGTCGCGGTTCCAGCTTCCTTCTACGTCGGCTACCTCCTCTGGGAAGGCCGAGACTCGCTGTTCGTTCTCTCGCGAGCGGTCGTAGTCATGGGCGCGATATTCTTCCCGTTCGAGTCGATTCCGTTCCTGCGCCAGTTCCTCGTCGAGGTTGTCGCCGGACAGACCGACGCACTCATTTCGCTGCTGGGCTCGAACCCGGAACTGGTCCAGGGTCAGGAGGCCGTAGTGAACGGCGAGCGAGTCGTGACGTACGACGGGCTGATCATCGGCGAGAAAGCGCACCTCTACAAGAACACGTTCGTCTTCACACCGGGCGATCACACGATCTTCTACTCGATAATCATCGCGTGTACCGGAATCGGGAGCATGGCGATCTTCGGCGGGCTGATCGCGGCCGTCGACGCTCCGATCCGTCGTAAACTGCGCGCATTCGCGGTCTCGATTCCGGTAATCTACACGTTGAATCTCGGGCGGAACGTCATGATCGCCATCGGATTCGGCGAACAGCGATTCCACGTCTTTCCTGACCTGATCATGGCCGTCTTCTCCCTCGAAGATCCGTATCGAGTCTCCTACATCGTCATCGACCGCATCGTCGCACAGAGCCTTTCCGTGATCGCGCTCGTCGGGATCACGTACCTCGTCGTGCGCGAGTTGCCCGAGATTCTGACGATAATCGAGGACCTACTGTTCGTCGTCACGGGCACGGAGTACGACCTGGGAACGGCACTCGACGTGTCACCTGTCGCGGCCGACGGCGGAACCGGGACAGAATCAGACGACTAGTTCCTCGAGGGCGTCGGCCGGTGCGCCGCCGAGGGCCGCGAGGGCGTCCCGTTCCATGAGGTGGAGGTCGCCGGGGATCACGAGCAGGTGGAGCGGGTCGCCGAACGATTCTTCCGCGAGTACCGAGAGCCGGTCGGCGCGGACGACGGGGTCGGGACTTCCCGCACGGGCGACGACGACGGCGAGAACGTCTCCGTAGGCGTCAGCGAGGCTTGCAGCGGCCTCGTCGGCGCGCATGTAGTCGTCGTTCGCGGCGTCGATGTCGAGGAAGACGAGCGTGTGGAGGCCGCGTTCGCGGTTGTCGTCGACCGTCTCGAGGATGCTGTCGGGAAGCGTGTCACCGGCGTGGGAACGTTCGAAGGGTAACGTCGTCGCCTTCCCGAAGCGGTAGTTCTGCAGGCCGGTGAGCGAGCTCGCGGCAGCCTGTGCAGTCGTCCCGTGGACGACGCGCGTCTCGATGCCGCGGTCGTGTGCTCGCAGCCGGAGATCGGTGTGGGTCGTCGAGATCATCGTATCCCCCGCGGTGAGGAAGACCACCTCGGAGTCGGTAGCGTCGTCGAGGATGTCCTCAGGCGTCTGCTCCACGCCGGCACGGTCACGGACTTCGATTTCCGTGTCGTGGTACGCTTCGAGGTCGTCGACAGTGGCGCCGGCGAGCTTGCTCGTGTAGAATTCGGCGACGACGCGGTCAGCTGACCGGATCGCGTCGCGGCCGGCGACGGTGACCGAGCGCTCGTCGTAGAGTCCGAGTCCGACGAAAGTGAGCATACACGACGTCTCTCGCCGAGGGGATTAAGCGCCCCGAACGAGGGCAGCTGGCTCTGGAGAGTCGCGACCGGAAGCGTCAGGCTTACCGCTCGACGTCGTCGTATCGACGGTATGGACGTCTCCTGCGTTCGGGTCCCTCGCGAAGACGGCGAACGCGCCCGCCAGCGCCTCGCCGACGCGGACCTGATCGACGACGAGTACGAGATCGAGGTCGTGGACGGCATGCTCTTCATCCCCGTCAGCGACGAGAGCGCCGTCCCCGAGGAGTTCGCGGTCGTCGCCCGGGACGTCGAACGACGGGAGACCCAGACGATGCCGGCGGACCTGCTGTCGACGGACCCGACGTACGAGCGACTCGGCGACGTCGTTATCATCGACGAGGACGATCCCGACCAGGCGCGAGCGCTCGCCGACGCCATCGTGGAGTCGGACCTGCCGGTGAAGACGGTCGTCAATCGTGCGTCGAAGGTCAAAGGAACAGAACGGGTCCGCGACTGGGAGGTCCTGGCCGGCGAGAGTACCGAGGCGGTCCACCGCGAGTACGGCTGCGAGTTCGCGCTCGACCTCGCGACGGTGTACTTCTCGCCGCGGCTGGCGACCGAGCGCCACCGGGTCGTCGAGCAGGTCAAGGCGGGCGAGCAGGCGTTCGACATGTTCGCCGGTGTCGGCCCGTTCGTCGTCCCCTTCGCGGAACGCGGCGCGACCGCGGTCGGCGTAGACATCAACGATTCGGCGATCGAGTACCTGCGCGAGAACGCCGAGCGAAACGGCGTCGCCGACCGCGTGACTGCGATCTGTGGCGACGTGCGCGAGGTCGCCGGCGACTACGAGGACTGGGCGGACAGGCTGGTCATGAACCTGCCCCACAGCGCCGACGAGTTCCTCGACACGGCCGTCGCACTGGCCGGCGACGACTGCGTCGTCCACTACTACGACATCCAGCACGAGGACGACCCCTTCGGGCCGGGCGAGGAAGCGATCCGCGACGCGGCCGAGCCCGACTACGAGGTGACAGTCGCCCGTCGTCACACCGTCAGGTCGTACGCCCCCCACGAACTGAACGTCTGTCTCGACGTTCGCCTGACGCGAGCGGAGTGAGTCTCGGTCACAGACCGGCCCCGATTCGCAATCCTTATTGCGCTTATCGGCGCTACGAATAGATGGAGCGACACACTGCCGGTGTAGCTCAGACTGGCTAGAGCGAATCCTTCGTAAGGATTAGGTCGAGGGTTCAAATCCCTCCACCGGCTCTTTCTCTCGGTCGGCTTCGACAGTTAGCGACGGCGCTTCGACCGGTACCATCAAGCGGGTTCGGCGGGTCATCCGTAGTATGCGGTCAGAGGACGACATCCGGGAACGGATCGCCGAACTTGAGGACGCGTACGACAGAACGGACCCGCCCTCCTCGGAGATGGAGGACGAGGCCGAGGTGGCCATCCTCCGGGCCATCGAGGAACTGGAGTGGGTGCTCGAAGAACACGAGGCCGACGCCGGCTTCACGACCTGAGAGGGCGCTAGCGGACTGCGGTCTCGTCGAACATCCGCTTCGAGCGCCCCGGAACTCCTTTTACCGTCGGTGTCCCGCTGATAGCCGTGACACCCGTCGAGCGCGACGCGACGCTGGCTGCGGCGAGCGGCGCCGCGATGGTGGCGGTCCTCGCAGTCACTGAGTCGCTCTCGCTGCTGACACGGCCGACGAGCGCCGCAACGGGGGTCGGAGCGGCACTCGTCGTGGAGGCGCTGTTCGTCGCCGACACGCCGGCAGGAGAGCTGTGGAAGCGCCGCAAGGTCCGGATCGGGAGCGCCGTCGCACTCGTGGTCGGCGCTGGGGTGGCCGTCGCGGCTGGTGGACTCTGGCTCGTCGCCGCGGCTTGCTGGGGACTGGCGACGTACTTCGTGCTGCTCGCGCTTCTGGTAGCAGGGATTTGGGATCCGGCCGTCTGAGGGACGGGAAGTCTGGGGATCAGCCGTCCGCTCAGTGTGTGAGTAGCAATATCTGGTCGTCGGTGCGGACGACGCAGAACGAAGTCCCGGGGTCGCCGAAGGAGTTCTCCCGCTGTTCGGAGACGAACAGCCGGTCGAAGACGTCGCCGCAGGCCGGGCAGGCGAAGTCGTTGCGGTTCTCGAGGTGCATCGTGCCCCGGTCCTGCTTGCGAAGCTTCAGGCCGTGGCGGTACTCGTGGACGTCGAACCCGCCCTCGACGTCGAGCGGTTCCATGCCGGAAGAAGGGGAGAACGGGTCTTGAAACTCCCGCTCAGATCTCCGCGCCGACGTAGAGGACGACGACGAGGAAGACCCAGACGACGTCGACGAAGTGCCAGTACATCGAGACGGTGCTGACCGAGGTGTGACGGTCCGCGGAGTACTGGCCCTTGAGGGCGCGCACGAAGACGATGCCCAGCAGGACGGCTCCGAGCGAAACGTGCAGGCCGTGGAGGCCGGTCAGGCCATAGAACGCCGAGCCGAAGGCGCCTTCGGTGAGGGTGAACCCTTCGTGGACGATGAACTCGTAGTACTCGTAGGCCTGCCCACCGATGAACACGACGCCGAGCAGCAGGGTCAGTCCCAGTAGCTGGAGGAAGCGACTGCGGTTGCCCTTCCGGAGCGCGGTGTGCGCGAAGTGCAGGGTGAAGCTGCTGGCGATCAGGATCGACGTGTTGATGATGATGAGACTGCCCAGCAGGTCGGGGAAGCCCTCGGTCGACCAGGTACCGACGCGGATGAAGAAGTAGTAGACGAACCCGGCGCCGAAGGTGGCGATTTCAGACCCGAGGAACAGTATCATCGCGAGCCTGAGCGTCCCGGCGCCGTGCTCGTCCGTGCCGCGCTCCCAGAAGCTGACGACGAACGCGTGGTACAGCCAGCCGTAGAGGCCGACGAGGAACAGCCCGACACTCGCGATGGCGGCGGCCGGTCCGACCATCGGTCCGACGAGCGGTTCCTCGCCGCGGCCGAGCACGAACAACGCGGCCGCGGCGTAGATGCCCGCCGCGCCGACGGCGGTGACGAACGGCCACCAGCTCGCCTCGCCGAACCCGCGCGGCCAGTCCTCGACCGCCGGCAAGTGGTGACCGCCGTGGTCCCCGTGGTCCTCTGTCGTATCGTCCGCGAGACTCATACGTCTCGCTTGCGCCAGCAACACTAAAAAGCCTCTCAAACCGTCCGCGGCCGGAAGCCGGGAGTGGATCGGACGCGGTGGGTAATTCGCGCGGGCTTCCGATACTTTCACGCGACGGGCGGGCCAACCCCCGGCAGATGGGACGACGCACGCGCTGGTCGGGACTGGCAGGGGTCGCGCTCGCTGCGCTGGTCGGGGTCGCGGCGCGGCCGGTGCTCGCCCACGGCGGATCGCTCGGCGAGGGCGCCCGGGAGTCGCTGACCATCCCGACGTGGCTGATGCTCGCGACCGGCGGGGCGGTGGTCGGCGCCTCCTTCTTGCTGGCGAGCTTCGCGACGGACCGCTCGGCAGTCGACGTGCTGGTCGAGTGGCGCCGTTCGATACCGCTCCCGGCGCCGACGGCGCTCCGCTGGGCGGCAGGCGCCTTCGGCGTCGTCGCCCTCGTCGGCATCGTCGTGACGGGATTCGTCGGGCCGACCGACCCGCTGTCGAACCCGGCGGTCGTGCTGGTCTGGGCGGGCTGGTGGGCCGGGTTCGCCATGAGCACGTACCTCGTCGGCAACGCCTGGCCGGTGCTGAACCCCTGGCGGACCGTCGTCTCGGCGTTCCCCGACGTGGGACGGACCTACAGCTGGCGCTACGGCGCGTGGCCGAGCGTCGCGGGACTGCTCGCGCTCGTCTGGATCGAGGTGGTCAGTCCGCTGGCCGACGAGCCACGGGTCCTCGCGGTGACGGTCCTCGCCTACTCCGTCGTGACCGTCGCCGGCGCCGTCGTCTACGGGGTCGAGATCTGGTTCGGCGAGGTCGACCCGGTCGCCCGCGTGTTCCGCTACTACGGCGCGGTTGCCCCGATCGGCCGCGGCGAAGACGGGTCGCTGAGCGTGCGCCTGCCCGGCGCCGCGCTCACCGCGGACCTCCTCGACGGCGTCGATGACGCGGCGTTCGTGGTCGCCATCCTGTGGGTGACCACCTTCGACGGGTTCGTCGCCACGCCCGCCTGGCAGACCATCGCACGCGGCCTCGTCGGGCTGGGCTACCCGATAGCGTTGCTCTACCCCGGCGCAATGGTGGCCGGATTCGCCCTCTTCCTCGGCGTCTACCTGCTGGCCTCGCGGCTGGCCCGCCGGACGGCGCCGACCTACGTCTCGGCCGGGACGCTCGCGCGCCGGTTCGCCCCGCCATTGCTGGCCATCGCAGCCGGCTACCACGTCGCGCACTTCCTGAGCTACTTCCTCTCGCTGATCCCGGCGCTGTTCGCGGCGGTGACGGCGCCGCTTGCGACGGTCAATCCCGGCCTGCTCGTCATCCCCGGCTGGTTCGGTGGCGTGGCCATCGCGGGCGTCCTCGGCGGGCACCTGCTCGCCATCCTCGCCGCCCACGCGACGGCGTTCGACCTGTTCCCCGGCCGCCTGCAGGCAATCCGCAGCCAGTACCCGTTCATCGCGGTGATGATCGCCTACACGATGGTGAGCCTCTGGATCGTGACCCGACCGGACGTGCCGGTGCCGTACCTCTCCTGACCCATGACAGACCAACGGACGACCTACGACGTTCCGCCGGACCGGACGCCAGTCGACTGCGAGTACTGCGGGCGCCCCTTCGAGAGCGACGCGCTACTCGCGCTCCACCGCGGACGCGCCCACGCCGACGCCATCGACGAGGAGGAGCGAGCGGACTACGAGTCGACGTACGAGGCCGAGAGCAGCCAGTTACGTCGGTTCCGGCTCAAGGCGCTGGTGGTGCTGATCGTCCTCTACTTCGGGCTGTTGATGGTCTACGCGGTAGTGTGACTGCGCTGGTGGTCCGTCCGAGGACCGGAGCGTAAGTTTCATGCGCGCGAGCGCGCTGGAAACTGGTATGGAACTGCGGGTCATCGAGAAAGAGCCGACGATGATCTCTATCGAGATCGCGGGCGAAGACCACACGTTCATGAACGTGCTCAAAGGCGCGCTGCTGGAGACGGAGGGGATCACTGCCGCGACCTACGACGTGAACCCCGAGCAGTCCGGCGGCCAGACCGACCCGGTGTTGACGATCAAGACCGACGAGAACACCGACGCCCTCGACGCGCTGGAGACCGGCGCCGAACGCGTCATCGAGAAGTCCGACTCCCTGCGCGAGGAGTTCGAAGCGGCCGCCTGAATCCAGTTCGCTCACGTCTTCTCTCCGTTTCCTCCGACCCGTGAGCCGCGGCTGCCGTACGTTTTTGAGCCGCTCGTCCTATCGGAGTGGTATGGAACGGCAGCGAACCGACGGGACCGGGCCCGCGGGCGGCCCCGTCCGGTCGGACGGTGGCCCCGAGTCGGAGCCGGACATCGACGACGTGCTGGACGAACTGGAGGAGTTGGAGGAGCTGGTCGACACGCCCGAGGAGCGCGAGCAGGTCCGCGAGGCGATGCGGACGGCGCGACGCGCCCATACCCCACGGGTGTTCGGCCGGATCACCAACGCCTTCGACCTGCGGGACGCCGGCGAGGCGGTCGTCGGTGCGTTCATCTTCGGGATCCCGATGATCGTCGAGGGAGGCACGCTGGAGATCGGCGAGGATATCGCCGGCTCCGTCCCGGCGCTGGCGGCGACCGCCGGGTTCGGCTTCCTCGTCGTGCTGGGGATCCTCTATGCGGCCCGCTTCGAAGCGGTCGAGTCGGACCTGCTGTTCGGGTTCCTCCCGCGGCGACTGCTGGGGATCCTCGCCATCTCCACGGCGATGTCGGTCGGATTGATGACGCTGTGGCAGCGGGTCGACTGGAGTAGCCCGGAGGAGGCGTTTGCGCAGTGTCTCGTGGCCGCCGTGGTGATGGCAGTCGGCGCGTCGCTCGGTGACGTCCTTCCGGAGTAAGTCCCGTTCGGCCCGTGCCGCGTGCGGCGTTCAATCGGCCCGCTCGGGTTCCGGCACGGCGTACTCGTCGTAGGGCTCCGCCTGTTCCGCTTCGCTGCCGATGCCGGTGGTGACGACCATCCGCATCCCCTCGCGGACGCTCATGTCCGTCTCGTGGATCTGCGACTCGGGGACCATCACGAGACGGCCGGCGGTGGGGTTCGGGCTGTTGGGCAGGAACACCGAATGCGCTCGTCCGCCAGCGGCCTCGTCGATGCTAGCGTTGCCTTCGCCGGTCACGAACCCGATCGAGTAGATGTCCTCGCGAGGGTACTCCACGAGGACCGTCCGCTCGAACTGCGAGCCGGTGTCGACCAGCGAGGTCGCCACCTGGCGGACGCCCCCGTAGATCGTGCTGACCAGCGGGATGATGTTGATCGTCCGCCCGAGGTTGCCGAACAGGTGCTTCCCGATCGACCACTGGGCGAGCAGTCCCAGGACGGTGATCGCGGAGACGATGAGCACGACCGCCAGAGCCTGCGCAGCGAGTTCGATGTTCGCCGTCGTCTCGATCAGGCCCAGTTCCGCGACGATGGGGTTGATGAACTGCAGCGACCACGAGACCAGGATCTGGAGGATGTAGAGGGTGATGGCCAGCGGCGCCACGAGGATCAGCCCGGCGACGAAGCTCTCCTTGAGTCGGCTGGTCGCGCGCATACCCCGTGGTCGGCCCCGGCGATCAAAAAGGTAGTGACGAGCGGTATCGGCGTCCTACCGGCGGTTCGATCGGTCGTCCCAGCCCGTTTCCGTTCGTTACCCGGTATTCGAGCGTATTACCACCGGCAAAACGGTGGCAACGGTCTGCGCCGGTTAAGAGCGTCGGGTGACTTGCCCCGCTACCGTGACACGAGACCGTACGCAACCGACGGAGGACCCGGCGTTTTCGCGGTGGGCGGAGACGATTGAGGGCCGCTTCGAGGGCGCCGACACGCGCCGCGTGACCGTGTTCGTCCGCTCGATGCTCCCGCCGCTGGGCGCGAAGCGGACCCAGGAGGCACTGATCCGCGAGTTGCACGACCTCGAAGCCGAGGGCCAGCTGGACGAGGTATCCGTCACCGTCACCGGGAACCGCCTCTGTCTGTGCGAGACCTGTAGCGGGACCGACGCGGGGTCGTCGCTGCTCGAACGCGTCCGCGAACTCGACGGGTGGGGCCACGAGTTCGACGCGTCCGTGAGCCGCTTTTTCGAGACGCGCGAACTCGATTCCAGCGTCGCCGGCGAAACCGCGCGCGCACTGATCCCACCCCGGGTCGCGGTGGCGCTCTACTGCGACGACACCCTCGCTGGCGCGTTCCCCTGCGAGATGGGCGAGTCGACGGTGACGACGGAGGACTTCCTCGCCTCGCTCGATCGCTTCTGCGGTGCCAGCAGCCCCTCGTCCGGCGGTAAGGAGTCGTTACGCGTCGATTCGGTGCCGAACAGTCCGGACTGACGGTGCGCCGTCGGCGTCCACGCAGACGGTCGCCGCATCCCTGGCCCCTGCCGTGGCCGCGAACGGGCGATCCGCTACAGGTCACTTACCCGCCGCTCGACGGCGAAAACAACTGCATAACAATACAGTACTCTCCGGTAAGTGACAGCATGGACGAGTCGCCTAGCAGTGAAACAGACGCAACTGCGGTCGAGGAGTTCGAATCGGTCGCCGAGAGGTGTCGCTGATGTGCGGAATCACCGCCACGGTCGGGGCCGACGACGCGGTGTCGCGGCTGCTGACCGGCCTCGAGAACCTCGAATACCGCGGCTACGACTCGGCCGGGGTCGCCGTCGCGAACGGCGCCGGCGTCGAGGTCGTCAAACGCGAGGGGCAGGTCGAGGAACTCGTCGATCTGCTCTCGTCGACCTCGCTCGGCGGGCGCGTCGGGCTCGGACACACCCGCTGGAGCACGCACGGCCCGCCGACGAACGCGAACGCGCATCCACACACCGACTGCAGCGGCGAGCTCGCCGTAGTGCACAACGGGATCATCGAGAACCACGCCGAACTCCGCGAGCGCCTCCGCGGGGCGGGCCACACGTTCACCAGCGACACCGACACCGAAGTCGTCCCGCACCTCGTCGAGGAGTACCTCGCAGCCGGCGCCGGCGTCGAGGAAGCCTTCCGCAGCGCGGTCGAGGATCTTTCGGGAAGCTACGCCATCGCGCTCGTCCACGAGGACGAGGACGCGGTCTACGCCACCCGACGCGGCTCGCCGCTCGTGTTCGGCATCGCGGACGACGGCACTCGCCCGGCGAGCGACGAGACGTACTACCTCGCCAGCGACGTGCCCGCGTTCCTGGAGTTCACCGACGACGTGGTGTACCTCGAGGACGGCGACGTGATCCGGGTCGCTCCGGACGGCTACGACATCACCGACCCCGACGGATCGACGGTCGAGCGGTCGGTCGAGTCGGTCGAGTGGTCCCCCGACGACGTCGAGAAGGGCGCGTTCGACCACTACATGCGCAAGGAGATCGACGAACAGCCGACGGCCATCGCGCAGGCGGTCCGGGGTCGGGCCGACGACGGCCGCGTCGCCTTCGAGTCGCTGTCCGACGGGGCCTTCGCGGACGTCGAGCGCGTCCAGTTCGTCGCCTGCGGAACCAGCTACCACGCCGCGCTGTACGGTGCCCAGCTGCTCCGCGAGCGGGGGATCCCGGCGCGGGTCTTCCTCGCGAGCGAGTACGCCATCACCGCGCCGCCGGCCGACGACGGGACCTTGCTCGTCGGCGTCACCCAGAGTGGGGAGACCGCCGACACGCTCGCTGCGCTCCGGAGAGGCCGCTCCGAAGGGCTGCGAACGCTGGCCGTGACGAACGTCGTCGGATCGACGGCCGCCCGGGAGTGCGACGACGCGGTGTTCATCAGGGCCGGCCCGGAGATCGGCGTCGCCGCGACGAAGACGTTCTCCTCGCAGGTCGTCACGCTGACCCTGCTCGCCGAGCGGATCCGCCGCGACGTGCTGGGCAGTCACAGCGACGGTGCGCCCGAACTGCTGGACGAGGTGACCGACCTCCCCTCCGCGGTGGGGTCGACGCTGGCGGACTCGTCGGCCGAGTCCGTCGCCGAACGCTACGGCGACAGCGACGCGTACTTCTTCATCGGTCGCGGGACCGCCCGGCCGGTCGCGCTGGAGGGCGCGCTCAAGCTCAAGGAGATCTCCTACGAGCACGCCGAAGGGTTCCCCGCGGGCGAGCTGAAACACGGGCCGCTCGCGCTGGTGACGCCGAACACGCCGGTGTTCGCCGTCGCGACGGGTGAACACACGGAGAAGTTACTCGGGAGCATCGAGGAAGTGAGTGCGAGGGGGGCGCCCGTGATCGCGGTGGCCCCGCGATCGGAGCCGGCGGTCGCCGAGGCGGCCGACGACGTGTTGTGGGTGCCAGAGTCCCATCCCGAGCTCGTCGGCCTCCTGGCGAACGTCCAGTTGCAGCTGGTCTCCTATCACACCGCGACGCTGCTCGACCGACCAGTCGACAAACCGCGCAACCTCGCCAAGAGCGTCACCGTGGAGTGACCCGTTACGGCGTCCGGGACCGCCCGTCGACCGTCGGTGCGGACGTCTACGCGCGGCTGCTCATCGCTTGTCCGTCAGGTCACAGACCGAACCCTTGTCCGAGACGATGAAGGCGTCGTCGCGGAGCTGGTCCTCGGAGTTCGGCAGGAAGATGACCTGGTCGGGGTTGTCGACGACGTTGATCTTCTCCCACGCGATCAGCTCGTAGCCGAGGTTCTCTTCGAGGTCGGGGTCGACCGGCTGGTCGCGCCAGTTCGTCGGCAGTTCAGTCTCTCCCCGCGACAGCTGTTCGTCCGTCCACACGTCCGCGTTGTCTTCTTCTTTGGTCATGGTTCCTCGTTCACTCGTCCCGGGCCGACCGGTCGTCGCCCGCTTCGACTCGGGTCACGTCTCTGGTAACGCCCACCTACTCGTATAACGCTACTTACCATATGAATCCTGTTGCCCCAAACGAACACGACGTTTGGTTGCCGGGTAGTTGCAGGACGAGGGAGGTGGGGCGTGCTACCACGGCTCGCTATCTGCGGCCGAGAACGGGGAGGTTACCAAGAGAACGGTCGCGTCGAGAGCCGACGAGGGCGCGATAAGGGGCTCTTACCGCGCGGTTACGACGGTCTACCGCCGATCAGGTAGGGGTTGGCGTCGCCACGCTGTTGAGGTGGTCGTTCGTCCGCTTGTCGAGCACCATCGCCAGTACGAGGAAGAGGAGCCCGAACGCGATGGTCGCGAGCGCCGGCACGTCGAGGGTCGTGACCAGCGAGACGAGTCCTCCCACGACCCCGGTCGTCAGCCCGCCCAGTGCGAGGAAGTAACAGAGGGCGATCGGGTGCATCCGCTCGGAGAGGTACTTCGTCCGGATTCGCCACAGGAAGTTCCGGAACAGCATACCCGAGACCTTCGGGATGTACGTGGAGTAGTCGATGTGGCTCTCCTCGTCCTCGTAGATCGCCGGGACCGGGACGTCGACGACGCGCATGTCGGCGACGTTGAGCTTGACGAGCAGGTCGTTGCAGTAGCCGTAGAACTCGTACATCTCGTCGACGTTCGCCCCGTCGATGGCGGCTCTGGAGATCGCCGTGTACCCGTTCTGGGGGTCGCCGATCTCCCAGTACCCGCTGGCGATCCGCGTCAGATACGTCAGCGAGACGTTGCCGATGTACCGGAAGGTCGGCATCGAATCGTAGTGGTCGCCGAGCAGCAAGCGGTTGCCCTTGGTGTAGTCGGCCCGGCCGTCGACGATCGGTTCGACGACCCGATCGAGGAGTTCGGGGTCCATCTGGCCGTCGGCGCCCATGACGGCGATCGCCTCGATACCGTCCGCGTAGGCGCGCTGGTAGCCGGTCTTGATGGCGCCGCCGACGCCGCGGTTCTCCTCGTGCTGGATGGGGACGACGCGGCGTTCGGTCCCGCCGTCGCCGACGAGTTCCGCGGTCGGGGGGTTGTGTTTCTCGGCGTGTTCGGTGATCTCTGCCCACGTCTCGTCCGTCGAAGCGTCGTCGACGACGTAGATCCGGTCGACGAACGCCGGGATGGTGTCGATGACGTCGCCGACGAACCCGGCTTCGTTGTAGGCCGGAATGACGACGCCGATTGTCGTGTCCTGATACATATGCGTGTCTGGTGGACGGTCGGCCCTACGACAACAGCGTGTTTTGTTATGGCTCCCATACGGCGGGAAGACGGCCGTTTCGACCGACGGCGGCGGTCAGTTGGGGACGCTCGCCCGCTCGACGAGCGTCTCCAGTCCGTCCGCGAACGAGTAGGTCGGCTCGTACCCGAGTTGGCTCCGCGCGCGGCCGATGGCCGCACGGCTGTGCTTGATGTCGCCCTCCCGCGCGTCGCCGTAGCCGATCGAACTGTCGGAGTCGACGACGTCCGTGACGCGCTCGGCGACTTCCTGGACGGTGACGCCGGTTCCGGTCCCGACGTTGTAGGCCTGCCCGGTCTCGCTGGTCGACCCCGCGAGGAGGTTGGCCTGGACGATGTCCTCGACGTGGACGAAGTCGCGGGTCTGAGTCCCGTCGCCGTGGACGGTCAGGACGGCGTCCGACCGCGCGCGATCGAGAAACGCGCTCACGACGCCGCTGTAGCCCCCGTCGGTCCGGCCCGGGCCGTAGACGTTGAAGTACCGGAGCGCGACGGTGGGGAGATCGTAGAGCTCGTTGTAGGCGCGGGTGTGTTGGTCGGCCGCGAGCTTGTCGATGCCGTACGGCGAGGTCGGCATCTTCCGGTCGGACTCGTGGATCGGCAGCGTGTCGGGCTGGCCGTAGATCGCCGCGCTCGACGCGGTGACGACGCGGGCGTCCTCGCGCCGGGCGGCGTCGAGCACTTTCACCGTTCCCGAGGCGGTGCGGCGGTGGGCCTCCACCGGCGAGCGGACCGACGTTCGCACGTCCGCGAGCGCGGCCTGGTGGAAGACCACGTCGGTGCCGTCCATCGCCGTCTCGACGTCGACGGGATCGCGAACGTCGCCCTCGACGAACTCGGCCTCGTCGGGGACGTTCGCCGCCTCGCCCGTCGAGAGGTCGTCGAGCACGGTCACGTCGCAGTGGTCGGTCAGTGCCGCCGCGAGGTGGCTCCCGATGAAGCCGGCTCCCCCCGTCACCAGCACCGACTCGCCGGCGAGATCGCTCGCGGGATCATGCGGCATAGAACGTCCCCCCATTCGACGCACAGTCGATCGCCGTCAGTCCAACCAATCGGGCTTCCCCCGTCCGTTCGGGTGCGGTTACCGGCTTAGTCTCAGCCATTGAGGTCACTGGGGGCGGTCGAACCCATTGTTATAGGCCTCCTGAAAGAAGCGTAGTCGCCGCCTTCGACGGTTCGTTCCCCAGTTCTGACCTCTGAAAAGCGACAGGTACTCGGATTTCAGCGGCCGCCGTCCGTCGTCACCGTCGGCGGTTCGGCGAGCGTGCGCTCGGCGATCTCCCCCATGGTCTCGACGGGGACTTCCTCGCGACGAGCGTCGATGGCCCCGAGCACCGCTTCCATGCGACTGACCTGCGGTTCGCCGAGGAGGTTGTTCGGGTGCAACCAGAGGTGCAGGACGCCGTCGTCCGAAGCCGCTGCCTCCAGCCCGCGCTCGACGAGTTCGACCACAGGGTCGCCGACCACCGGTTTCGTCGCTCGGAGCAGCGTTCCCTCGTAACTATAGAGGAACAGCGACGCGGGGATGTTGACCAGCCCGTACTCGTCGACGGCCGGCGTCACGATGGGGGGATGGCCGGAGCCGACGGTGACGGTTTTGAGCTTCTGCGGGAGCGTCCGCCGCCGTGTCGGTCGAACGCCCCGGTAGGCGTCGAAGTCGTGTTCGGCGAGCTGGTCGCGATGGCCGACGTCGTTGCGCGGGAAGGCGACGGAGGACAGCTCGATCCCCCACTCCTCCGCGACGGCGCGGCTTCGCGCCAGGTCCGCGTCGGCTATCTCGTCCGTCGTCCCCTCGTCGCCGAAGAGCACGTGCGAGTACGTGTGACAGCCGATTTCGTGGTCGACGTCGGATTCGGCGACGCGCTCGATCAGCTCCGGGCCGCAGGTCAGGTCGGGCCGGTCGGCCCACTCCCCGCGCTCGCGTGCGAACCAGTCGGAACCGACCGGATGGTCGGGGTGCCGGCCGTCGCAGGAGTCGTGGAAGAGGTGACCGACGACGGCCCACGTCGCGGGCACGTCGTAGGCCTCGAAGAGCCGACAGAGCGTTCGCCAACCGGATCGCCCGCTCTCGACGCGCTGTTCGGGCGGGCTGTCGTAGTCGATGAAGCCCCATCCCAACTCCGCGTCGACCGAGACAACTACCGAGCCCACGGTTCACTCCGCCCGTTCATGTCCCACGACAGGCTCCGTTCGGAGTTTGTTATACCGTCACTACCGCGGGCTCGCTCTCGACTGCTCCGATGCACGACGATCGACTGCCGGCTCCGCCTCGCACCACTCCGAAGGTCGGACGAGCGGCTGAGCGAGTTAGTGTAACGAATAAATCTATCACTGCTATTTTATATAAAATATATGTTGTTTTATCATTCACACGGAGAGGATTCCTGTAGAAAAAGCCATAAACTGGGTTTTGGGACGATTTCGGTCGGATACAAGGGCCACAGAACGGCCGATATTCCAGACAGCGATTCACAGCGTAGAACGGGCCATTTAGTGGCACGAAAGCGCCAAAATAACGATTAAACCTTCGAAATCCGGCCTCGTAGAAATTCTATCCGATTTCCGTATTTAACCCCCTAATATATGAATACTGTATTGAAGGGAAGGCTGCGATCATCCGGTCGAATGGGCCTTCGATCGGGTGAGAGTCCACGGCCGGGAACGCGTGGTATCGGCGTCGATACTGGCGGCCGCCGCGGTTCAGCGACCGTATAACAATATCCGGGTGCGGTCACGCTCGGGCCGTGACTGGACTCATCGGAACGACGGCGGGCGACCGGCGACTGGACGCGGTGGCGGAGGCGTGCCACCGGGAGGACTGGTACGAACTCGACAGGGTCGCAGACGCCGAGGCGGCGCTTGGCGTCGTCGAACACGGCAGTCGCGACCCGGACGCGAACGTCGTCTGGCGCGGCGACGGGCTGATCGGCGCCGTCTACGGCGTCGTCGCCAACCGGGATCGGCTGTCGCTGTCGTGGGGAGAACTCTTCCGCGGCGTCGTCGACGACTCCTGCGAGACGCTCGCGCGACTCGACGGCCCGTTCGCGCTCGCCTGCGTGGATACCCGCGCGGGCGAGGTCCATCTGGCGACCGACGCGGCCGGCTCGCGGCCGATCTACTACGCGGCGGACGACGAGATCGACTTCGCTTCGGAGGTCGGGCCGCTCCTCTCGGCCGTCGACGACCCGTCGCTCGACGCCGCGGCGGTCGGCGATCTGTTGCTCGCCGGCGGCGTCCTCGGCGAGCGGACGCTGGTCGAGGGGGTTTCCAGCCTGCCCCCGGCGACGCACCTGGTGTTCGACGGCAGCGTCTCGACGCACCGCTACTGGGCGCCCGAATCGCCCGGGCTGGCTCCGTCGGGTTACCCGGACCGCTGGCTCGGCGCCTATCGACAGGCGCTCGGCGACCTCGCGTCGACGACGGCCGACCCCTCGCTGTGGTTCCCCGGCGACGCCGAGAGCCGCATCGCCGCTGCGGTCCTCGCCGAACGCAGCTGTCAGGTCGAGACGCTGACCTGCGGCGGCCCCGACGGCGCCGACCGCGAGTCTGCCGCCCAGGCGTCTGCGTACCTCGGCCTGGCGAACAGGCAGGCCCACGACGACCCCGACCGCCACCTCGTCGACGCGGTGGACGACGCCGTCAGTGCGACCGACGCGATGGTCAACTGGGCCGCCGTCGAAGGACTTCCGTACGTCACCGACCGCCTCCACGGGGACGCGGACGCGCTCGTCTTCGGTCGTTCCCATCCCGGTCCGATTCCCTGGGTCGGCACGGTCGGTACGGACGACTCCCCCGTCGCCGCGCTCGCCGAGAACGAGTGTGCGCTGCCGCCCGCGGCCGTTCGGGAGTTGCTATCGACCGATCGAGATCCCGCGGCGTCGCTCCGCGAACTGGTCTCGGCGAGCGTCGATGGCCCGCCCGAACGCACGGCGGTCGACGCGGTGATGCAGATCAGAGCCGCGACGGATCTGCGCGCTCGGGCCGTCCAGCGCAGTCGCGTCGGGACGCGGACCGTCGCCTCCGGTGCGCTGCTGGACACCGCGGCGCGCATGCCAGCCTGCTACCGACTGGAGACCCGACGGCTCGCCGACGCGACCCTGGCCGGCGACCCGCCCATCCAGGACGAGGTGGTCTGTCGGCTCGACCCGAACCTCGCGCAGATCCCGGACGGGTCGAGCGCGCGGAACCGGTCGGGTCCGGACCGATCCCGCCCGGACGGTACCGGCGAAGCGGTCGCCCGCACGCCCGACGGCGACCCGTACGTCCGCCGATACGCGAGCGACGACCGCTTCCGCCGGTTCGTCGACGACCTCATGGAGCGGGTACGCGACCGCGACCCGCTGGACGGCGACGCCGTCGCCGCCCTCCACGACCGGCTGGCAGCCGGCGAATTGACCTCGTTCACCCCGATCGCGGCGCTCACTGGTCTGGAACTCTGGGCCGGTCGCCACCTGGACGAGCGAGCGAAGAACTGCGCGAGCGTCGAAGCCTGAGCGGCGGTCGTTACAATCGGCGGGAGAATCAGCGAGCTCGGCGAAATTCGAGGTTTCGGCTCTTCTCACTGCACCTGATAGAGGGCGAACGCGTCGGCGATAACCGCACGGTCTGTGTCCGTGAGGCCCGGGTGGACCGGCAGCGAGAGCACTTCGTCGGCGGCCCGCTCGGCGACCGGGAAGCGCTCGTCGACGTGGTCGTAGGCGGGCTGCTCGTGGATGGGCGTCGGGTAGTAGATCCCGGTGTCGACGCCCTTCTCGTCGAGGTGGTCGATCAGACGGTCGCGCTCGGGCGCCCGGACGGTATACTGGTGGAACGAGTGATCGACGCGCTCGGGGACCGTCGGCGGGTCGATCGGGGACTCGGCGAGCGCCTCCGAGAGGGTCGCGGCGTTGTCCCGGCGGGCGCGGACGAACCGCGAGAGGCGCTTGAGCTGGACCCGGCCGATCGCCGCGGCCATGTTCGTCATCCGGAAATTGTGGCCGAGTTCGACGTGTTCGTACTGGTCGTTGCGGCCGTGGTTGACGAACCGCGCGGCGCGGTCGGCGATCTCCTCGTCGTCGGTGACGATCATCCCGCCCTCGCCGGTGGTCATGTTCTTGGTCGGGTAGAAGGAGAAGGCCGCGGCGTCGCCGAACGACCCGACGGGCTCGCCGTCGTAGCGGGCGCCGTGGGCCTGCGCGGCGTCCTCGATCACGGCGGCGTCGTACTCAGCGGCCAGCTCGCAGATTGCGTCCATGTCTGCGGGCAGCCCGTAGAGGTGGACCGGCATGATGGCGTCCACGTCGCCGCCGCGGATCTCGATGGCCTCGCGGGCAGAGGCGGGGTCGAGGTTGTACGTCTCGGGGTGGATGTCCGCGAAGGCGGGTTCGGCGCCGCAAAAGCGGATGGCGTTCGCCGTGGCGACGAACGAGAACGGCGTCGTGAGGACGGTGTCGCCCTCGCCGATGCCGCAGGCGCGGAGGGCGGCGTGCAGCGCGGCGGTCCCGTTGGCGACGCCGACGCCGTGGTCGACGTGACAGGCCGTCGCGAACTCCCGCTCGAAGGCGCGGACCTCCTCGCCGTCGGCGAGCATCCCGCTGTCGAGCACCTCGTCGACCCGTTCGCGCTCGCGCTCACCGATGGCCGGTGACGCGATGGGGATCTGCCGGTGGTCTTCGAGGCTCATCGCAGTTCGTTCCCCCCGCGAAGCTCCTCGGGGAGCGGTTCGTGAATCGCCGGCGCGCCGACCGCGAGGCTCTCCGATGGGACGTCCTCGGTGACGACCGCGCCGGCGGCGACGAACGACCCCTCGCCGACGGTCACGCCGGGCAGGATGGTCGCGTTCGCGCCGACGGACGCCCCGGATTCGATCGTCGCGCCGACGAGTTCGCTCGTCGGCCGCACGGGATAGGGGTCGTTCGTGACGACCGCGTGCGGGCCGAGGAAGACGTTGTCGCCGACGGTGGTCTCCGGCGGGAGGTAGACGCCGGTCTGACAGCTGACGTGCGATCCGACGTCGAGGTCGCCGTCGAGGACGGCGTGACTCCCGACGAGGACGTCGTCGCCGAGGGTCGTGCCCCCGCGGACGAGCGCGTGGTGGCCGGTCGAGAAGCCGTCGCCGATTTCGACGTCCCTGTAGACGATCGTGCCGCCGCGGATCGTCGCGTCGTCGCCGATCCGCGTCGGGGCGTCGGTGTCGCCGCCCGACTCGCCGACGACCGCTGTCTCGGCGATGTCGCAGCGCGCCCCGGTCCGCACGGTCTGGAGGTCGTGCTCACTCATGTGCCGGTCGAGACTCGACACGGAGCGGCCTTTGTTAATGAGCGCCTGTCGGTCCGCCGGTCGCGGACCTGATCACTCTGCGGAGAACTGATCCATCGCCAGTTCGAGGTACGGCACGGCGACCTCGGTCGCGTCGGTCGGGCGGACGGTCCTGTCGCTCTTGTCGTACTCGATGAGGCCTGCGTCGTCGAGTTTCGGCAGGTTCGAGTGGACGAGCTGCGTCGCGACCTGGTTGCGGAAGTCCGCGGTCGACAGGCCGTCCGGCGTCCCCCCGGTATCGACCACGTACTCGACGAGGTCGTCGTAGGGGACGGTCCCCTCGGCGCGGATGAGATACGCCAGCGTGTAGCGGTTGCCGGGCTGGGCGAGCAGCTCGAACAGCTCGTTTATCGACACCGGGCTCTCCGCACCACGCGGGGCGGCCCCGTCCCCCTCGTTCGGTCCGTCACCTGCGCTGTCCCCCTCGGGTCGACGGCTCTCGTCCGGGTCTCCGTGCGGAGGCCCGGACTGCTGTCGGTCGTTGTCACTCGACCGACTCTCCTGCGGGTGCTCTGACCCCATACCCTCATTTCTCGCTCGACTGTTATATATTCTCGCCCGGGTATCCGGTGGACGCGCCCGTTCAGCGCCCGGCTATTCCGCGGGCGAACGGCCGCCGGGGCAACCCGGGGAGCCCGTCGCGCAGCCAGAGCCACGCGGCGACGGCGAGCAGCGTGAGTTCGCCGAGCAGATAGAGCCCGCCGAGCGGCGACGCGAGGAAGACGGCGAACTGCTCGACGAGATCGAAGACGTGTGAGAAGACCGCCGTCGAGTCGTCGGTCGGCGCCGACCGGAGCGGCCAGAGGAGGAACCACGTCTTCGGTCCCCGGCCGAGGGCGACCGGATAGAGGACGTCCCCGGGAAGGTGACTCAGGTAGCCGACGACGAACGCCACCGCCGGGCGCTCGCGCTTCAGGACGACCCCTGCGACCAGGACGGCGATGCTGACCGGGATCGCGGTCAACAGCGAATGGGCGAGCGTCGTCCCGCCGGGAAGGACACCGATCCACCAGCCCAGCGGCTTGTCGACCAGGTCGGGGAACTGGCTGCCGAGGGCGACGGCGACGGCGGCGCTCGTGGTGGTCCGTTCGCGCCACGTCGCCCTGCTCAGCAGCGCGTAGGCGATGTACCCGATCGCGAGGTGTTCCCACGGCCACATCTTACCGCCGTCCGGTTCGAGCGCGGCCGCGTTCACCGCGGTCGGGACCACTGCGGTGCGGCGTCGCTCGGGAGCGCTTCGGAGGGCGATGTCTGTCCGGTGACGGGCGCCAGCGCCCGACCGGAGGGGTGCTCCGAGCGCGCGTGAGTTGCATGCGCGAGAGGCCGACGCGGACCCGGATTGTTATGGTCACGTTACGCGCGAACGGGGCGGGTCAACCTCCCCGTTCTCTCGGCCCTAATCGCAGTACGGAACGCGAAAAATCTGGAGCGTCGAAACCTCTTTACGTGGTAGTCGACTCGGTGTGAGTACAGCGGAAAGTGGGACACAAGCGAGTCCCGCCGACAACAGCCGCGTGCGTTCCCGGACAGTGTTCGGGAAGCGGACGAACGCGACAACACCTATCCGGCAACTTCCGCAACAAACAATGAGCACAGATTGGGACGACGTCAGTTTCGTCATCAGTTCGCGCTATCGTGTCGCGGTCCTCAAGCGGCTCGCGGACGGCCCGTCGACGCCGTCGCAGATAGCATCGGACGAGGACGTAGGTATCGCACACGTCTCGCGGGCGCTCCAGCGCCTGCGAGAGCGGGAACTCGTAGACCTCCTGGTCTCCGACGACCGCAAAAAGGGACGCGTCTACGGCCTCACCGAACAGGGACGCGCAGTCTGGGACAAGATCGAAGCGGAGAACATGGTCTGAGCGACGCCGCAGCCGGCAGACGACCCCAGCCGTACCCTGATAACGAACCGCCCGCGACCGCCGTGACACCGCCGACGACCGGTTCGACGCCGGTCTATCGGGCCGCACCCCGACGCGAACGGCCGCGACGGCGCTCTCGGCGCCCCACCGGCTTTTCTCTCTCCGACCCGAGTAAGGAGTGCCAACTGCCGAGTACGGGTATCGTACCGGGCCGCGGGCTCACTCGCTTCACGCCCGATCCACGTGCTGCTGGACGCGTGTGCAGCCCGGACACTGTACGGCAATACTGGCTGGCTTTACACGCATAGGTTTGTAATGCTTTCTGCCGGGTACGGCCGGGCTACTGCGGTTCGAAATCGGCGAACCGGAGTGACACCAGTCGACGATGGACAGGGAGAGTCTGGGTCTCCCCTGGCTGTCTCCCAGCTTCCGGGTGACGGCAACTTCGATCGGGCCGACCCCGGTCGTGTTCTCGTGGGAGTGCTTCCGTTCGGAATCGAGTCGAGTTCCCCGACGCTGAGCCGACCGGTCCCGAGCGCCGCGAGCGGAGAAGCCGGTCACTTCGGTCGCCGAAGCCGCTCGCTTCGATCCGGAAGACGCCCACTTCGGGCGCGGTCCGGACGGACCGGGTGGTCGTCGCGCTGGTTGCCAGCAGCCGGCGTGCTCGCTGCGGACTACCGATTCGAGCCGTCGGTCTCCGTTCCACTCGCGTATCGAGTACGTACCATATCCGTGCCAGACCGCTCGCTCAGCGGCGTTCGTCGCGAAGCGGCTTTAGGGGATGGATTACTAAGCAGGCCTGGGACGGAATACGAATCGATGACAGAACACATCTCCGACAGCGACCTCGAACGGATCGCCCAGTTCGTGGACACACCGGCCTACAAGCGGGAACCCGAGCAACTGCTGCCCGAGGACGTCGAGGACGACTGAGCGACGGCGTCGCTGGCACGCGATCGATCTGTTCCGGGTCCCCGATCTCCGCGCCGCGCCGATACCACCCTCCGCGGTACAGGCGACCGGCGCTCCGATTTCTCAGCCGCGTATAACCGGTCACGGACGGCTGGCTGTTCGCAGCCGTCCGCTTGCATCGCGACGCACCGGACGTCAGTAGCGGCGCACAGGCCGCTCACAGCGAAGCGAGGCGCTGCCCCGTCTTCCGAGTACGGACAACTGTCGGCGCGCTCAGCCCGTCGTCTCGCGTACGTACGCGAAGCCCCAGATCGGCCCTGAATCGGATCACAGCGCTACGGGTGGCCGTTGCGGGGGGCTGTTCGCGTCCGCGGCGACGGCTTCAGGTCTGGCGACGGAGATCGTCGGGGACCTGCCGTCGGTTCATCGTCCAGACGACGATGTGCGCGCCGACGGTGAGGAGGAAACCGGAGAAGATGATGACGCCGAGGGTGGCGTCGGTCATGTTTCCGAAGATCCAGACGTTCAGGTTCGTGAGTGCGACCAGTGCGATCCCAAGGATGGCGAGCGGGAGATAGAGGTACTGCCAGGGTACTTCCCGCTCGCCCGGGTTGAGGTACTGGTCGACGTCGTTCGCGGCCTGGGTCAGCTCGACCTCGCCGGTGTCCTGGTCGTAGCTCACGAGGCCAGCGTCCTCGAGTTTCGGGACGTGTGTCTGATACAGCGATACGTAGACTCGTTTTCGTTGTTGTTTCGTCAGTTCGTCGACAGTCGTATCGTTCTCCCAGGCGGCGACATCCTCGGCTAACTCCGTCAGCTCGACCGGGGCGTCTTCGGTTCGGAGCAGGTAGAGAACGTACCGCCGTCTCGCGCTACTCAGGATGTCGAAGACGACGTCCTGCGTCAGGGTTTCGTCCTCTATCGACATCCACCATCAGCCCTCGCGTCGGTCTGTCGGCGGATTGCCACTACTGGCAGCCACCCCGTTGTCGTATCTCGACACAGGCAGGGAGATTAGTGGGTATCACTTTGTTACGAACCGGTTACTGGCCTCGCCCGCGATGGGGGATCGCGGATCCGCCGGACGGCGCCCGAATGTCGGGTGCTCGACCCCCTCGTGACCGTCGACACCCGCGGTTTCGTCCCGTATCGACCCGCTACCGGGCAAAGGAGACGTATAACAAAGCCGATTCTCGGCGCTATCCTCGCTTGATTCATGAGCCACGGACGGTCGAAACCGGCGGCAGCCGATACGCCGCGGAACTCCCCCCTAGCATCGTCGGGATGCGGGCCTGTGCGCTCGGACAGGTTCGCCTGCCCCTCCAGCGAACGGTCGTCTCGCTCTCGGTTGCCGGCCGCCGTCGGCAACGCGGGAGGACGCCGTCGATGACCGACCGCGTCCGTGCGGGCGTCGTCGGCGTCGGCAGCATGGGACGCCACCACGCCCGCGTGTACAGCGAACTCCCCTCGGTCGAACTCGTCGGGGTCGCCGACGCCAACCCGGAGACGGCGCGTGAGGTGGCCTCCGAGTTCGACACGCAGGCGCTCGACCGCGGGGAGCTGCTCTCGCGGACCGACGCCGTGTCGGTCGCCGTACCGACGCGGTTCCACGAGGCGGTCGCCCGCGCGGCCATCGAGGCCGAGACGAACGTCCTCGTCGAGAAGCCGTTCGTCCACGACCCGGAGGTGGGCCGCGAACTCCTCGTCGAGGCCCGCGAGCAGGACCTCATCGTCCAGGTCGGTCACATCGAGCGGTACAACCCGGCCATCCTCGCCCTGCAGGACGTGATGGTCGAGGTCGACCCGATCGCCTTCTCGGCGCGCCGACAGGGCCCGCCGGTCGACCGCGACACGGTCGACAGCGTGGTCTTCGACCTGATGATCCACGACATCGACATCGTCTGCTCGCTCACCGACGAACCGGTGGTCGACGTGTCGGCCGCGGGCGCCGCCGCGGGCGACCACGTGGTCGCGCAACTGGAGTTCGCGGACGGCATCGTGGCCTCGCTGACGGCCAGCCGCGTCACCCAGCGGCGGATCCGGGACCTCGGAGTCACCGCCGACGACTGCCACGTCGACGTCGACTACATGGACCAGTCGGTCGAGATCCACCGCCACTCCCTGCCCGAGTACGTGGCCTCGGACGGCGACGTCCGCTACCGCCACGAGAGCGTCATCGAGCGACCGACCGTCGAGAACGGCGAGCCGCTGAAGATCGAGCTCTCGTCGTTCGCCGAGTCGGTCGCCGACGGGAGCGAACCGCGCACCACCGGCGAGGACGGGATCCGCGCGGCCGAGATCGCCGCGTGGGTCGAGTCGGAGGTCAAGGCCGAGTCCGAGGCCACGCCGCCGGAGGTGCCGAACCTATGAGCGGCCAGCGCTCCGAGCCCGCTCGGCTCTACGGAACCGACGCCGGCGAATCGACCCAGCGACGGGCCTTCACGAGTGGCTCCGTCCCGGTCGCCGTCTACGGCCTCGGCAAGATGGGGCTGCCGCTCGCTGCCGTCTACGCAGACGTGACCGGCAACGTGACCGGGGTCGACATCGACTCCGACGTCGCCCGGGCGGTCGACGCGGGCCGCTGCCCGGTCGAGGGCGAACCCGGCCTGCCCGAGGAAGTCGAGCGACTCGCCGGCGACGGGTCGCTCTCGGCGACGACCGACTCCGCCGGTGCGGCCGCCGAGGCCGGGGTTCACGTCGTCATCGTCCCGACCCTCATCGAGGACGACCAGCCCGACCTCTCGGCGCTCGAAGCGGCAGTCCGGTCGGTCGGCGCCGGACTCGACCGCGGAGACGTCGTCGTGATCGAGTCGACTGTCCCACCGCGGACCTGTCACGATCGGATCGGCCCCTGGCTCGAAGCCGAGAGCGGCCTCGAACTCGGCGAATTCGGCCTCGCCTTCTGCCCCGAGCGGACGATGAGCGGCCGCGCGCTGCGGGACATCCGCGGCTCGCACCCGAAAGTCGTCGGCGGCGCCGACGAGGAGAGTCGTCGCGTCGCGGAGCTGGTCTACGGGGAGATCACCGACGCGGAGGTGATCCCCGTCGCCGACTGCACGACCGCCGAGTGCGTGAAGGTCTTCGAGGGACTGTACCGCGACGTCAACATCGCGCTGGCGAACGAACTCGCGACGCTCGCCGGCGAGTTCGGGATCGACGTCACCGAGGCCATCGACGTCGCCAACACCCAGCCGTTCTGCGACATTCACGACCCGGGCCCGGGGGTCGGCGGCCACTGCATCCCCTACTACCCCTACTTCGTCATCTCGGAGTTCGAGAGCGAGACGCCGATGCTCCAGACCGCCCGGCACGTCAACGAGTACATGCCGACGTACACGGTCGAGTCGGCCGGGGACGCGCTGGCCGAACGGGGGAAAGACCTGTCCGACAGCACCGTCGCCGTGTTCGGGCTCACGTATCGCCCGGGCGTCGACGAGACGCGCGCGTCCCCCGGGGTCGACGTCGCCGAAGCGCTGGTCGACCGGGCCGAAACGGTCTACGCGGTCGACCCGATCTGCACGAGCGCGCCCCCCGAAGGCGTCGAGCGCGTTTCGCTGGACGGAATCGGCGCGCAGGAGATCGACCTCGCAGTGATCACGACTGATCACGATGAATTCGAAGCGATCCCGTGGTCGGCGTTCGACGACCTGGTCGTCTTCGACGGGCGACGGATGCTCGACGACGCGGACACGCCCCACCCGGTGACCCGGATCGCCGACGGATCGTCGTAGACTGGTCAGTGCAGACGGGCCAGCGTAGAATCAGCGAGAGTCGACGCGGCGGACGAGGATGTCCCCGTCCGAGTGGACCGTTATCTCGTGGGCCTCGAAGTCGAAGACGACGCGGCCCGAAACGGGACTTTCGCCATCGGTAAACAGCCTATCGAGAGCGTCGGGATCGACGACGTCGTAGAGCGGCTGCTCGATGTCGACGGGCGTGATCCCCTTCGCCTCGGCGAGCGATTCGATCACGGCGACGCTCAGATCCATCTCCGCGGGCCGTTCGTCCGCCGCGGAGTAGACGATCTCCGTGCCGGTCCCGGTCTGGTCGGTCCCGTCGCCGTCTTCCGTCGTTCGCTCCGCCATCGTCACCACACCACCCGCGAGTCCGCGCGGCGTCCGGCAGCCGTTCCAGTAGTACTCATCGCAGTATAGGTACACGAAATCGCCCGAAATCCTATGAATCTTCGGGTTCGAAACCGCCGGCAACTTCGACGAGCTACCCCGCCATTGCGCCGTCGACTCACGTGCCCCCCATTGAACCAGCGTAACGCGATCGATCCGTTCGGTAACTCCGGGTTGCCCGGCGGTCGTCGTGGTGCTCGATTCGGGGCATTTATTTATCATAAATGATAATTATCCCGGCGGTCGCTGCCGCCCGGGGTAAGAGCGGGTTGTCGCGGTCGCACGAGGGGTGAACAACCGGTGACACAGTCTGTCGCCAGTGAGGACGTGGCGATCGCGGCTGACGTGACTCGCCCTCCGAATCGGCGCTACCGTGTGGAATGGCCTCCATTACGCGGAGAATCGGGACGCTAACTGCCAGCGACGTGTGACAGCCACACCTTACCACGCCCGAAACGACAGGTCTCAGCAGTAGTCTGTCCGTTATACTGTCCGGGGTGATTGTTCAATCAAGAAAGATTAAGTAGCCGTGCTCCCCAACAAGCAATCGGCGCAACAAACTCTGTGGAGGGGTCTCCAGCGCCGGGGGTACGGACACATGAAAGCAGACAATTCCCACACTTCGGCGGCGAATCGAACGCCAACCACCCTCGAGAGGGGGACCGACACCATCGGGCGGGCGAGGTATGAGTAATATCTCGGCCGTCACAGTGACTCACCGAGCCGCGATCCCGTCTCGCGGCCGACCGTACCGGGAGGTGTGGCACTGATGTCGTCAGCGTCGCAGCACGCGAGCGAAAACGACGTCGTGCCGGAAGAGACGGAGTCGGACGCGGATCAAGCGTCCCCTACCGAGACCGAACAGGCAGTCGAGGCCGAGGAGGAACAGGACACCCAGCTCCCCCTCGACCACGTCTTCGAGATCCTCAAAAACGAGCGACGGCGGACGGTACTGCACTACCTACGCGACCACGGCGAGACCGTGGCGCTCGGCGACCTCGCCGAGCACGTCGCTGCCGTGGAGAACGGCACGACCGTCGCACAGGTGACGTCGAACGAGCGCAAGTGCGTGTACGTCGGCCTGTACCAGTGCCATCTGCCGAAGATGGACGATATGGACATCGTCGATTTCAACCAGAACCGGGGACGGATCTCCCTGGGACCGAACGCCGACCAGCTCTTCGAGTACCTCGAAGAGTCGGACGAAACGGAGCGGCCCTGGCCGCTGTACTACGGGTCGCTGACCGGGGTCGGTGCCGCGCTGCTCGTGGCGAGCCAGCTCGGCGCCGCCGCCGTCGGCCTGACGGCGACTGTCGTCTCGACGGTCGTCCTTCTGGGTCTCGTCGGCATCGCCTCGGCACAGACGCTCGACCAGCGATCGGCCGAGTGACGAACGGGTCCGGCCGATAGTCGGTCTCCCTCTTCTTTTGCCGTCCGATCCGTTCGATAGCGCTGTCGCTCCCCGGTAGACCACGCAAACGGGGATACTCCCGGGTCCAAGGCGTTCTGGCGACCGCGATCGGCGGCTGGTGACTGCCCAATCGGCGGATCGACGAGCGTCCGATTCGCTCCTGGAAAACGCATCGATCCGGACGGCGATGGAGAGGAAAAGGAAGTTTGCCCGTCGCGGTCGTCAGCGGACGGCGTCGAGCTCGACGAACGCCGGTTCCGTCGCCGAGATCCACGTCGCCATTCGCTTGTGGTCGTCGACGCCCGCGGGGTAGATCGTGCACTCGTCGGGCGCGTCCTCGTACCGCTCGACGACCGCTCTGAGTTGCCACGCGGTCTCCTGCTTGCCACGTCCCTGACCGGTCGGTTCCGTCGACATGGTCTACCGTATCCCCCAGACGGCCATTGTAATTGATCCGCTACAGTCCGCGTATAGAGCGTATATCTCGATATGGCGGGAGAAACGCGGATGAAACGGACGAAACTGTCTGTCGATCGCAACTGGATACCGCCGGGCGAAAGAAGGGCCGAACCGTCAGACGCGACAGTGGTACACGTCGCGCCCGGCGACGAACGCCTGTGTCACCGTGGGGATCGGGTCGGGGTCGACGACGACGAGGTCGGCGCGAGCGCCGGGGACGAGTTCCCCGCGGTCCTCCAGGCCGGCGACGCGGGCCGGTTCGCTCGTCACGCGAGCGACGCGCCGTTCGATCGGTTCGCCGGTGTCGACGAACACGGATGCGAGCAACGCTTCGGGGCGGTAGTCCGAGCAGAGGACATCGACGACGCCGTCCTCGATGGCCTCGCGGGTTTCGAGGTTCCCCCAGAGGCTCCCGCCGCGGACGAGGTTCGGCGCGCCCATGGCGGTCGCGGCGCCGCCCTCGGACGCGCGCCGGGCGGCCGACAGGGACACCGGGTACTCGCAGAGGTCGACGCCGTTGTCGACCGCGAACTCGACGGCGTCCGGGTCGGCGTCGTCGTGCGAGGCGAGCGTCACGTCGGCCGCTCCGAGATCGGCGGTCACGGTGGCGACGCGCTCGCGTAGCGTGGCCTCGGCGACCCCACGGCGGTCGCGGCCGGCCCGCGCTGCCTCGTCTGCGACGGCGCCACGGCCGTCGGTGTATCGCCGGGCGAACGCGTCCTCGTCGTCGAACTGGCCGCGCCCCGGAACGTGGGCCATCAGCGAGACCACGTCGACGATCGGCCGATCCGCGACGTCGCCGACGCAGGCGACCGAGGCGGGGTCGGTGATCTCACAGCGTGCGTGGACGCGGTGGTCGGCCGCGAGGCCCGCCCCGTCGGCTACCGCCTCCAGAAGCTCGATAGCGCCCTCGATCGACCGGTTCTTCTCGGGGGCGTCCTCGAAGGCGATGGCGTCGAACTTGGTCGTCACGCCCGCCGCGAGCGTCAGTCGGTCGGACGTCGCGAGTGCGACGGCGGGATCGGCCCGCTCACCGGAGCGAGGACAGAGGTATCGCTCTACGTCGTCGCCGTGGAGGTCGACGAGTCCGGGCAGGACGTACTTCCCGCTGGCGTCGATCCGTCGCGCCGCGTCGGCCGCGTTCGTCGCGGTCTCGGCGGGGTCCGCGTCCACGTCGGCGATGCGGCCGCCCTCGATAACCACACGCCCGCCCTGGTGAGTCTCCCGGGGGGTGACGAGGGTGCCGCCCTCGACGACGGCCCGGTGTTCGGCAGTCCGTTCGGTCATTGGCGTAATTTCAGGACAGCGACGACGATAGTTATGGACGGGCTAGGGTGCAGTCGACCCGAAAACTGTAGGTTGAATCCCGACCGGGCGGGGGGCTGGTGCGACAGAGGGCGGCGCAGACGCGTCGTACCGAGCTGCCGGCTCGTCGGTCGGTCAAAAAATGAACGGGGCGTCACAGGACGGGGACCGGGCCGGGCAAACCCGGTCCGGACGCGGGCATCGGCACGGTCGAACGGACAGCTGCGGACTGGACTGCGTGGGGCGTCTCCCCGACCCCCCGTTCGACTCGTGGCGCCGTTCGGACTTCGTTATAGCCCGCATACGGTCGACGCTGGCACCGCCTGAGCGCGAGATGTCAGTGTATTCCGTCTCGTGATTCCGAACAGAGACGAGGCCGCCCAGTGGTCGAATTCCGTCGGTCTCGCGGCTCGACACGGCCGCCGAGGCGGAGAAACGAGCGGCTGTCGGGGCTGTAGCCGGCGTCTACTCCCATCGACCCGGCGTAAACGATTGGGGCCGTTTAACCGTTCTACTCCCCATCCTTCGGTTGCCGTCGACCCATCGACCGGCACCACCTGACACGCCCGAACCCCTGTGCATCGCCGACGAGGCTCCCGTTCCCGTCGGCTTCCCAGCCCACCGGTCGGCCGCTCCTTTCGGTGTGCGCCCTCGCCCGGGGCGCCATCGGGAAGACGGCACCGTCTACCAGCAGTCCGCAGCCGTCCGTCGGCCCACCGCCCGTGACCCACCGGGCCGACGGGATGCGGAATTTCTGTCGACGCTCCGGCAACCAGCGCCAGTGCCGTCCATCGCCCTCGAACGGTTCATCGACAGGCGTAAGGTCGCTCCGACAGTGGCCCTGTTCCATGGAGTCGGACGATTCGGACGTGCCCCGAAGCAAGGTGGCCCGGATCATCACGGCGTACGACCTCGACGGCATCGGCGACCGGCTGGTCGAGCGCTGGACCGGCGCGGCGTCGGAACGGACGAGCCTCCGCGACCTCGCGGACGAGTTCAACCGCGAGCTCCTCCGGACAGCGATGCGCGAAGCCGGGCGAAACCCGATGGAACGCGTGGTCGAACAGACCTACGAAGCGTTGACCGCCGACGGCGTGAGCGAAGGGCGAAAAGCCGAGGTCCGCAACGAGCTGTCCCGCGACGGCGTCGACGTCGACGCGCTCCGCGAGGACTTCGTCTCCCACCAGTCGATGCACACGTACCTCACGTCCGTCCGCGGCGCGACGGCGCCGACGACTGACGCCGATCCCGTCGAAACCGACGTCAGAACGGTCCAGCGTCTGCTCGGTCGGACGTCGACGGTCGCGGAGAACACGCTCGAACGCCACCGCGACGCGGACCGGATCGACCTCGGCGACTTCGACGTGTTCCTCGATCTGCGCGTGCTCTGTCACCGCTGTGGAACCGACCGCGACGTGGTCGCACTGCTCGAAAACGGGGGCTGTGCGTGCGGCGAGCCGACCGGAGTGGCCGGCGACTGAGTCGGCGCTGGGAACGCAGCGCCGGCGGAAGCGTCAGGGGAACCGCGGCGGCGAATCCGGATCCTCGGGGTCCGAGTCGTCGTCTGCGGTGGACTTCGGCGGTCGGCGCGGTCGCCGGCCGGTCGGGAGTGCGGTCATCGACGGGTCGTCGCCGCGTCGCGTCGCTGCAGGCGGTTTCGAGCGTCGCACAGTCATGCTATCCTCCGTTCGTTCGCGGGATCGGCGTCGGCTTCGAGTCGAACGACCTCGTTCGTGCTGTGGTCGACGGCCTGCCGGTCGATCGTCAGCATCGTGGGACTCCCGTCGTCGGCTGTCGGGTCGACCCGCTCGGATTCGACGCGTTCCGGGTCGAGCAGTACGCGCGCCCGCTCGCCGTCGACGCGGACGATCGTTCCGACGGCCGAACCGCCCGTCGTGACTACGCGCTTGCCTCTGTCGGTTCCCTGGAAGTTCCGTTGCATACTGGTGCTCCGATCCGCCTGTCCGCTCGCCTGCGGACGGGGATTCGTCTCCCAGTTGTCGAGTAGTGTATGTAAATGCGAGCGCCTGTCCCGTCGGTATCAGTCTGTTTCGACCGTTGCAACTGTTTCAGCGGACGTTATACCGCCTGTACGTCACGATATTCGAACCCTGCCGTTCCTGGCGCGAATACCGCGCTCGCGATCGCTGCCACTCGCTCGCCGACTGTGAGGAAAGCGGAGAATTCCCGACCCGACGATCAGGGAGCGCCGGCGAGGACGAACCTGCTCTGCTCGTCGCCGTTCTCGATCCGGCGCTGCTCGTCGGGGCTGATCCGGAGCGCGTCCCCGGCGGTCATCTCGAAGTCCTCCCCTTCGACGGTGACGGTCGCTTCCCCTTCGACGAGAACGTAGACTTCCTCCTGTCCATCGTCGGCGTGGTCGTGGGGTTTGCCTTCCCAGCCGGGCTCGCACTCCAGCACCGAGACGCCGAGGTTCTCGCAGTCGAGTTCGTCCCGCAGGAAGTGGAGGCCGCCGCCGACGGCGTCCACGTCCTCGTAGTTCGCTTTGGTCGGTGACATCGCGTCGACGTACGTCCACCGGCCTGAAGTTTGTATTGGCACGGACGGTGGTCCACTTCGCTGAAACCGGCCGCCCGTCACCCGTCGAGGACGTCGGTGGTCATCGTCGAGTCGTCGCTCAGCGAGTCCAGCGTAACCGTCTCGGTGCCGGCAGCCGTCTCCACGGTCGCGGTGACCGTGATCGAGACGTTCGAGGTCTCGCCGCCGCGGACGTGCGTCACCCACCACTCGTCCATCCGCTGGTTGTCGAGCACCATCGTGAACTTCATCGCCTCGCTCTCGCCCGGCTCGACGATGTACGTCTCGGGCACCGTCCGGTTCGCGAGCACCACGTCGTTCAGCGCGACGTGATACCGGACCTCCGTCACGGTCACCGGCGCCGGCTGCTCGTTCTCCAGCGTCGCCTCCACGTCGATCGGTGCCGTCTCTCGCGTGGCTTCGCCCCACTGGACCGACTCCGGCGTCATGACGATGGCGTCCTGGCCGTCGACGGTGACCGTCTCCTGGCCGCCGTCGCCCACGCCGGCGAGCAGGTCGGTATCGAACTCGCTCGTGCGGTCGATCACGGGCACGTCGAACTGGCTGAACCCGAGGTCGGCGCGGACCTCCGGCATCGTCGTCACCGTCGAGGTCTCCCCGCGGTTGAGGTGGCGCGCCCACCACGACGGCACCTTCGAGTTGTTCATCGTCGAGGTCAGGTCGAGGGCGCTCTCGCCGGGGTCGAGACCGTCGGTCCGGTGGGTCCCGTTCGCGACGGGGATACCGTTGACCGCGGTGCGCTGGGCGATCCGGAGCGTGAGCAGGTCGTTGATGGCCGCCTCCCGGTTGGTGTTGTTCAGCGCGACGCTCGTCAGGATCTCCGTCGAGTCGTCGTCGACCGCGCCCCACTCCCGGTCCGTGTCCTCGACGTGGGGGCGTTCGAATTCGATGTCGCGCTCGGGCGCGTCGCGGGCCGACACCGAGGTCGAGCCGCCGCCGAGGACGTCCGTCTCGAGGTCGAGGGAGCGCTCGTAGATGCGGATCGGGACGCGCTCGTACTCGCCGTCGCGCTCGACGAGGCCGTAAAGTTCGACCGAGAGCGTACTCTGCTCGCTGTCGTTGACGTGGTTGGCCCACCAGTCGGCCATCCGCGCGGTGTCGAGCCCCATCCGCACGTCGAGGGTCCCGGTCTCGCCGGGGTCGACGCTCACGCCCGACAGCTGACGGTCCTCCGCGAGCGTGACGTTGTTCATCTCGACCGCGTACTCGACGCCGTCGAGCGTGACCGGGTAGTCGTGGACGTTCTCGACCGTCGACGAGACCGACAGCGGCGTCACCGAGCCGTTCGCCTCGTCCCACGTGGCGGTCTGCTCGCGCACCGTCAGGAACGGCTCGCCGCGGAACTGGACCGTCCGCTCGCCCTCGGTTGCGAAGCCGCCGAGGAGGTCGGTCTCGATGGAGGACCGCTGGGCGGGCACGTTCCGGGAGAAGCCCGGCCCGGAGACCGTGGCGTCGACCCGGAGCGTCGACGACTCGTCGCCGTTGACGTGGGTGACCCACCAGTCGGCGATCTTCCGGTTCGACATCTCCGTCGAGAGCCGCAGTCTGTTCGTTCCGGGACCGAATCCGACGCCCGACTTCTCGCCGCGCGCGAGGACGACGTCGTTGAGTCGTGCGGTGTAGGCCACGTCGACGACGCCGGGGACGCCGACCGGGTTCGGGTTCGTCACCGTGGCGGTCGTTCGGATCTCGGTCGACTCCGCGGTGACCGTCCCCCAGTCGCTCTCGACGCCGTCGACCGTCGGCATCGCGAGGACACCGGTGGTAGCGAGCACTGCGATAGCGACCGCGGAGACGAGCAAAACACTCAGAGAGACCGCAGCGATCCGTCGGAGTCGAGACCGGGAAATCATTCGTCTTGTCCACATCCCCGACGGACAAAAGGGTTTAGCCCCGAATCTCGAAATCGATAGACGGCGGCCGAATCATGCCTGCGTCGGGGGTAGGTGACGTCAGGCGTCGAAAACGGGACCGCTCAGGCGTCCGGGATCGAGACGTCGTGTTCGAGCGTGCCGACGCCCTCGATCTCGATCTCGACGGTGTCGCCGTCCGACAGCGGGCCGACGCCGGCCGGCGTGCCGGTGATGATGACGTCGCCGGCTTCGAGGGTCATGTAGGTCGTGATCTCCTCGATCAGCTCCGGGACGGAGAAGATGAACTCCTCGCGGGAGGAGGACTGTTTCGTCTCGCCGTTGACGCGGAGTTCGACGCTGGCGTCCTCGGGTACCTCGTCGGGACTGGCGACGACCGGCCCCATCGGCGCCGCGCCGTCGAAGGCTTTCCCGCGGATCCAGTTCTGCTCGACGCGCTGGTCGTCGCGATTGGAGAGGTCGTCGACGCAGGTGAACCCGCGGACGACGTCCATCGCCTCCGCGGCGTCGACGTCTTTGCACTGGCGGTCGATGACGACGCCGAGTTCGGCCTCCCACTCCAGCTTCTCCTTGCCCGCGGGCAGTTCCACGGTCGACCCGTGGCTGGACACCGCGTTCGGGGGCTTCAGGAAGAGGAGGGGTCGGTCGGGGATCTCCATGCCCTCTTCCTCGGCGTGGTCCGCGTAGTTGAGGCCCACGCAGACGATCTTCGTCGGCTCTGTGGGGGAGAGAATGTCGACCTCGTCGACGTCGTAGGTGTCGTCGCCGAAGGTGACTGTGCCGTCGTCGTAGGTGCCGGTGCGCTCGGCGCCGGCGGGATCGCGGAATCGAACCTGTCGCATACGTGCGCCGACTCGCGAGCCCCCTCCAAAACCGTTCCGTTCGCCGCCGCTCGGAGTATCCGGCGGGGACGGCCCCGACTCGACGGGATCCGCTCAGAACGTCTCCGGGATGTCTGGGTCGGGTTCGCCGTCGCCCTCCGCTGCGTCTTCCTCGTCGAACAGCGTCCCGCCGTAGGGGCGGTAGTCGAAGTCGTACACCGACGTGACCGACTCGAGTTCGTCCTCGCGACGGGCGATCTGGCCGGTGTCGAACGCGGACTCCTGGACCGCGGCGAAGAGTTCGTCGTCGTCGATCCGGCCCTCGGCGTAGGCGGCAGCGATGCCGTCGCGGAAGGCGTCGGCGTTGCGCCGCAGCCGTTTGGCCTCCTCGAACGACGACCGGATCTCGGGGGACGGCTCGGCCGCGTTGGTGGGGATCCGCTCCAGTTCGTCCGTGGCCCGACGGTCGTACTCGGCGGCCTGTCGGAGCACCTCGACGGTCTGCTCGGCCGCCGAGAGGTCCTCCCACGCGTCGCGGGCGTCGGGTGCGACCATCGCGTCGACCACGTCAGCCCACGTCGTCGTCCGCTCGGGATCCTCGAAGGCCTCGGCGACGAACGCCCCGACGTGTTCCTCTGGGATGGGGACGCCCATCGCCTCATCGTCGGCCGGGTCGTCGGTGCCGTCGCCGGACCCGCCCGCCCCACGATTGGTCGATTCGGGCTGTGCGCCGAGCGAGTAGGTTTCGGGTTCGTCGCTCACGAGTCGTCACCTCCGTCCTCGCCCGCGGAACCGTCGAAATGTCCCGGGGCGTGACCGTTCGTCTCGCTGTCCTTGTACCCCTGCGGTCGCGGGTCCGGCCCGGGGCGAGAGCCGATCCCGCCGGCGGTGCCGTCGACCGGCGTGGCGCCTGGGGCCGGCGCGCCCGGACCGTCGTCGATGCGGCCGGGCGGCGCGTCGGATCCGCCGGGCGGACGGGGACGGCCGCCTTCGCCGCCAGTGCGCTGCCCCGGCCCGGAACCACCCGAACCGGACTGGCGGGGACCGTCCTCGACGTCGAGGCGCTCCGGGTCGACCCCCCGCGACCGGGCGAGCGCCTGCTCGGCGGTCCGGCGCACGTCGTCGCTGCGGTCGTCGAGGCCGTGGGTCTCCAGCGCCTCCTCGGCGCGGTCAGTGCCGAGGTCGCCGAGTCCCTCCGCGGCCTTCGCGCGGACGAACGAGCCGGGGTCCCGCGCCAGCACCGCGGCGAGCAGACGGACCGCCCGCTCCGTGCCGGCCCCCTCGGGCAGGAACTGCGCGGCGTACTCGCGGACCGAGGGGGCGGGGTCGTTCTTCAGCCGGTCGACCAGCAGTTCGGCGTCCGCCGCGTCGGTCTTCGCCAGGGCGATGAGTGCGTTGCGCCGCACGGCCGCGTGGTCGTCGTCCAGCGCCTCGCGCAACCGATCGCTCGCGCCCGGTGCGGCCCGCGAGAGCGCGACCACCGCCTCCGCGCGGACCCACTCGTCGGGGTCGTCCAGCGCGGCGGCGATAGTCTCGCGCGCCCGACCCGCGACGCCGAGCGCTTCGGCGGCGAACTGCCGGGTCTTCGCGTCGTCGGCGGACCGAGCGGTGGCAACGAGGGCTTCGACCGTCGCGTCGGCGAGCCCCGATTCGGCCTCGTCGACGAGCGCCAGCGCCGCCTCGCGCTTGCGGGGTTGCTCCTCGTCGAGCGCCTCACGGAGGCCGGCCTCGTCGTCGGCCGGCGCTCGCCCGCGAGCGCTCCAGTTCGCGTACTCGTCGGTCATCAGGCGGCCCTCCAGTAGGTCACCAGCCAGACCAGCAGCGCCGAGAGGACGATCCCACCGACGAAGCCGGGGATAGCGAGCGCGCGTCCCTCTCCGCCGCCGCCGGATTCCGACCCGCCGACAGCGAGCGTGCTCCCGCTGCCGCCGCTGCCGCCGCTGTCGGGCACCGAGAGGTTCCCGGAGGCGGGATCGAGCGTCGAGAACTGCAGCGTCAGCGACTTCTGCCCGTTGACCTCGTCGGCGCTGCCGTTCCAGACGGCGAAGGCGAGGTACACCTGCTCGTCGGTGAGCGAGGCGTCGTACTGGCCGGCGCCGGTCCGGTTGCGGACGAAGGTGACCTCCCAGCCGTCCTCGGTGCGCTCGCCGCTGGCCTCGACGGGCTGTTCGGGCGCGTAGCTCAGCGACCCGTAGCCCTTCGCGTAGTAGTTCTGCGCGCCCCGATCGAACGTCGCCCGCGAGAGCGGATTGCCCGCCTGTCGGCCGGGCATCGTCACCGACTCGTTGTGCGGGTAGGCGTACATGTCCCCCGCACCGTCGCTGTGTTCGGGGCCGTGGCGCCAGCTGGCCCGCCAGTACCAGACGTTGACCGGCGTGCCCGCGGCGCCCATCGTGATCGGCGGCTGCTCGCCGGTCTTGAGCATCACCGCGGCGGCGTCGCTGAAGTTCTTCGGTTCGGCGATGTCCGCGTTCCGCGTCGGATCCTCCCACGACAGCCGCACCGCGAGGTGGCTCTCGTTTGCGGCGGTCTGTACGTCGAGTTCGTCGACGCTCCCGCCGCCGAACGGCGGCGCCATCTGCTGTTTCGACAGCGAGACGGTCCGGGTCGGCGCGTCGTCCCAGGCGTTCGCGGTCGGCTCGGTCGGCACGCTATCGACGCTCGCGAGCGGCTGACTCCCGCTCGTGACCGCTGCGGCCACGGCCGCCTGTCCGGCCAGTAGGAGCGCGACCGTCACGACAGCCAGCGTTGTTGCCCGTGCCGCGGCGGACTCGTCGAGCGGGACTCGCTCCGCGAGCGCGGCCAGCGTCCCGTCGTCCTCACTCGGCATCGTCGCTCACCTCCGCCGTTTCACTGTCGTCACTGGTCTGGGAAGTCTCGTCGCCGTTCCGGACCGCGTCGTCACGCTTGACCAGTTCAGCCGCGAGTCGCGCCGCCGTGCGGTAGGCGCGGCGGCCGGCCTCGTCCCCGTCGACGGAGCGCTCCACGTCGTGGGCGAACGCGGGCACGAAGCCAGCGAGGTGTTCGTCGAGGACGGTCGCCTCGGCCTGCGCCAGCCGTTCGGCGGCCGCGTCGTCGCCCTCGTGGACGGCGACGGCGTGCTGCCCTGCGATCACCTGCATCAGTTCCAGTTCGGCGGCGACGTGGTCCTGTCGCTCGGCGAACTCCTCGCCGGGCTCGACGCCGAAGGTCTCCATCAGGCCGACGACCGCCGCGATGCGGCGCTGGGACTCGCCCACGTCCGAGCCCGTCGTGTAGTGGGCCTCGTAGGGGATGACGGGGTACTCGCCGCCGTCCGGGAGCCCGAACGCCGCGTTGTACGCCGATTCGAGGTCCGAAACGGCCGCGTCGGCGAACGCGTCGAGGAACCGCTCGGCCTCGTCGCGGAGTCCCAGTCGCTCGGCCGCCTGCAGGACCCCCTCGCGGGCGTCGTGGGCGGTCAGCGTCGCCCGCGTCGCGGTGTCGGGGTAGCAGAAGGCGCCACCGACCGCCCCGTAGATGGTCGCCCGGGCGGCGTGCAGCGCCGCCGCTGCCTCGGGGTCGCGGTCGCCGTCACCGCGGTCGGTCGGAGCGTCGCCGTCGACCGCTCCGCGGTCGCTGCCGGCGCCGTCCCCGCCGGCCGGTTGCGATCCGCTACCTGTCGTGGCGGACGTGCCGTCCGCCTCGTCGAGCCGGGTCATGGTTGGTTGGTCCACTGCTCGCCCTCACGGACTTCCAGTTCCTCCTCGAAGGGCAGGTCCGCGACCTTCTCGCCGTCGCGGTTCCAGCCCCGCACGCGGTTCTCCGTGACCTCGTAGGTCTCGATGAGTTCGGTCGTCGCGCCGAACAGCTGTAAGATTCCGAGGACGTGATGCGAGGGGTTGCGAACGCGCTCCTGAACGATCTCGATCGATTCGCGGTAGGTGTCGCCGGGCCAGTCGTTGCGCTTGACCTCCTCGTTGGGAGTGAACATCTGGGTCAGGAACTCCGGCGGCACGTGGTAGGGGGGCATGTAGAACACCTGCGGGCGGGTGCCGAACTGCGGATAGAGGGGCAGGGCCACCTTCTCGTCGGAGTGGACGAGGTAGTTGATGGGGGAGCGACCGCCGGGGGCGTCGCCGCCGGGCGAGGGCGCGTCGGGGCCGCGGTTGATGTTGCCGTGCAGGCGCGTCTTCCCGATACACGAGGACACGCAGCGGGGGACGAACCCCTCCTCGATGCGAGGGTAGCAGCCGACGGGCTTCTCGGAGACGCCGGTCTCGGGGTTGTACATCGGCTTGTGGTACGGACAGCCCTTCACGCACTTGCGGTAGCCCCGGCAGCGCTCCTGGTCGAGCAGGACGATGCCGTCCTCCTCGCGCTTGTAGATAGCCTGTCGAGGGCAGGCCGCGAGACAGGCCGGGTTCTTGCAGTGGTTACAGAGCCGCGGCAGGTAGAACTGCCAGATGTCGTGGTGTTTCCCCTCTTCGAGGTCGCTCTCGACGACCTCGCCGGTGGGGTACTCGCCGTGGACCTGGTCGTCGCCGAGCGCGGGGTACTCCCACTCCTCCTTGTCGGCGATGTAGCCGCGGACGCGCTCGCCGCCCTCGGCGGCCTCGAAGATGGTCTCGCCCGCGTCGAGTTCGTCGAGCAGCCGCATGTCCCAGCCCATCGGGTAGCCGCCGTAGGGCTCGGTCTCGACGTTCATCCACCACATGTACTCCTCGCCCTCGCCGCTGGTCCAGGTGGACTTGCAGGCGAACGAGCAGGTGTTGCAGTTGATACAGCGGTTCGTGTTGATGACCATCCCCCAGTGCCAGTCTCGCTCTTCCTCGCGGTGTTCGTAGGGGTAGTCGTGGCTCCGTCCGAGCTGTGGGTTCTCTACCTGTGGCATCAGTCGTCACTCTCCGTTGCTGTCGTGCCGCTCGCGCTGTCCTGCAGCGACCCGCTCACGTAGTTCTGGAAGGCGTCGTCCTTCCGGGCGTCGGCGGGCTTCCAGTCCGCCTCGGCGTACTTCTCGACGTCGACGAGGTCGTCGCGGTTGGTCCCCGTCGGCGCCCAGACGGTCTCCTCGTAGCCGTGCTCCAGTTCCGCGCCGTGCCAGACGACCTCCTCGTCGACCTCCTCGGAGACGTTGGGGTCGCCGAACACGCCCTTGTGGACGAGGTCGTCGGTCTCCTGCAGCGGGTCGAGCCAGATGTTAGTCGTCGTGTTGTACCCCTTGATCCCGTCTTCGTCCTCCTCGTCGTCGGGGAAGTGCTGGGGCCACCAGCCGTGCCAGATGGTCAGCTGCCCCATGTCGCCGGCCGAGCGGGGCCGCTGGCGCTCGCTGACCATCGCCCGGACGACGAGGTCGCCGCGCTTGCCGGTGATGCGGACGTAGTCGCCGGTCTCGACGTCGATGTTCTCGGCGTCCTCGGGATGCATCTCGACGAACGCCTCGCCGAGCGGCGGCGCGTCCTCCGTCTCGCCGTCGCCGGTCGGGAACGAGAAGTCGTCGACGAGCCGCTCGGTCCCCTCGGGGTCGGCGTTGACGCTCCCGAAGTCTCGCGCCGACCAGATGAGGTTCCAGTCGGTCATCCCCCACGAGGAGTGGGTCCGGTACTTCGGGTGGGGCGTGTTGTAGTAGAACTGCTTCTCCTCGTCGTGATACAGCGGGTTCTCCTCGTCTTTCGCCTCGTCCCACTTCTGGTTGACTCCGTAGGGCGTCCCCTCGACGCTCTCGACGTGGTCCAAGTCCGCCCGGCCCAGTTCGATGAACCGGTCTTCCTCCTTGTGGAACTCCATCCGACCGGTCTTGGTGTAGAACGGCTGGTCCTCGTGGATCTGCGAGTAGAAGGGGATCCGGGGGTAGGTCTTCAACTGGAGGCGTTCGGGGCCGTCCCACAGATCCTCGACGTCGATGCCGCGGGTGGTCATCCCCTTGTCGAAGGTTTCCTTGATGTAGTCGATCGGGTCCTTGTCGTCATCGAGGAACTTGTCGAAATAGGCCCGGTAGGAGTCGACGTTTCGCTCCTCCGGTGGGATCTTCTCGTCTAACTTCTCGGCGACCATCGCGACGGCCTCGCCGTCCTGTTTGGTGTCGTAGAGGGGGTCCATCACCCCGTGGTCCATGTGGACGAAGGGGTTCTCCGGGCCGACGGTGATGTCGGGGTACTCACACTCCAGCCACGAGGGCACCGGGAGCACGATGTCGGCGTGGCGCGCCGAGTAGGTCATGTGCATATCCGAGACGATGAAACACTCGTTGCCCGTGTCGGGGTGTTTCACGAAGTTCTCGATGACGTGCTCCTGGTGTTTCGTCTGGTTCAGGAGGTTGCAGTTCATCGTCCAGAGGACCTCCGGCCGGGACATCGTGTACGACTCCGCCTCGGTCGGCATCACCGGCTCCTCTGCGTCGCCCTGGGGAACCAGGTCGAGGTCCTCGTCGAAGTCCCCCCGGATCTGGTGGGGATCGAGCTTCTCGCCGCCGAAGAAGGCGAAGGCGTAGCCGGGGTACATCCCGTGGGCGCTGTGGCCATCGGGGTTGACGTAGTGGGGATAGCCGTCCAGCAGTTCGATCTTGTACTGGCCGGAGTAGTTGTAGTAGCCCTGTCCGGGGCTGCCGATGTTGCCCAGCATCGACTGGACGAAGAAGATCGCCCGCTGGAGCGAGTCGTTGGAGTGGAACCAGTGGTTGATCCCCTCGCCGGTGAACCACTGGCCCTTCTCGGCATCGGCGAACTCCCGGGCGGTCTTCTTCAGCGCGTCGGCCGGGATGGTCGTGATGTCCTCGACGGTCTCGGGGTCGTAGTTATCCAGCACGTTGTCGCGCTGGCGGGCGAAGTCCGACCGGACGGCGACGGTCGACCCCTCGGCCAGTTCGACCTCCCGATCCACGTCCAGGCGGGGCGTCGTCGGCATCTCCTCGCCGACGTCCTCGCGGGTCACCGCGACCAGTTCGCCGTCTTCGCCGACGGCGACGAAGTCGCCCCAGTCGTTCTCCTCGTGCTGGTGCTCGGGGTCTTCCGGCGGCGCCTCGTGGTCTTCGAACACCTCGTGGGCGCGGAGGTACTTGCCGTCGTCCTCGCGGACGAGCAGCGGCAGCGTCGTGTACTTCCGCATGAAGTCGGCGTCGTAGAGTTCCTCGTCGATGATCACGTAGGCGATGCCGAGCGCGAACGCCGGGTCGCTCCCGGGACGGACGGGCAGCCAGCGGTCGCACTTCTGGACCGTCGGCGCGTAGTCGGGATAGACGCCGACCATCTTCCCGCCGCGCTCGCGGGTCTCCTGCAGGAAGTGGTTGTCCGCGAGCTTGTTGTGGATGAGGTTCTTCCCCTGGATGATAGTGTAGTCGGCCTGGCGCCACGCCGAGGCGTCCGAGTCGGAGGTCTGGTACCCGGTCGTGATGACGTGTCCCGGCGGCAGGTCGGCGTACCAGTCGTACTCGGTCCACTCGCAGCCGCCGAAGACGGAGGCCAGTCGGCGACCGGAGCCGTGACGGGTGAACAGCCCGTCGGCCTTGATCGCGTTGAAGATGTGGAACCGCTTGTTGTCCTCCAGGTTGGCCATCTTCTCGGCGATGAGGTCGATGGCCTCCTCCCAGGAGACGCGCTCGAACTCGTCCTCGCCGCGGCCCTCGGGGCTGGGGTCGTCCGGGTCCCAGCCCTTCCGGACCATCGGGTACTTGATCCGCGAGGGCTCGAACGTCCGGCGGTGGAGCGTCAGCCCCTTCATGCACCCGCGGGGGTTCCAGTGCTGGGTGACGTTGGCGTCCTCGTAGCCCGACGGGCCGACCGAGGCGTCCTCGTTGTGGTAGACCTGCTCGGCCCTGATGGGGACGCCGTTTTTCATGTAGAAGTTCAGCGCACAGGACTGGGTGCAGTTGGGGTGACAGACCGTCCAGTCGACCTCGTCGTAGTCGTAGATGTCGTGGTACACCTGCTCCCAGTCGCGGTTGGGGTAGGACTTGAGCGGGTTGTCGACCGACGTGACGGGGTCGACGGCCTGGGTGGCGCCCCAGGCCGTCCCGACGAGCGCACCGACGCTCCCGGCGCCGGCGGCCGCCAGGAAGTCGCGTCGCGACAGCGTCACGCCCGGTCACCTCCTCGATCTCTCGCCACTGTCTGGCGCATACGACCACGTCCGGACTCCCCACCCGTCAACCCGCGCGCGCGTTCCAGACTGGCTGGAACGGGGGCGAAAATGTTCTCGCATGTGTTCAGAAGTACCGGCCCCGAACACTGCGGGCTTTCAAGTGCCTCGGGCGCTGGCGACCTCCCCACGCGCCTCTCCGCGGCGGCGGTCCCGGGCGCCGGGATAAAGAAATCGAACATATTCACCCCCGTTTCCCAGCTACTGAGAGCGCGAATCGGGATTCTTTGGAGGGGGGTCCGATCGCCCGGATATGGGAGACGGACAGACAGGCGGCATTCAGGTGAGGCTCGCCGTGGAGGCGGCCGAGGCGTGCCCGGTCGCGACGGCGACCGACGGCGACACCATCGCCCGGTCGGCCACGTGGAGCCGCGCCGGGGACGACGGACGCGTGGTCGAGGAGTTCGACCTCGTGGGCGAGGCCGACGAGGCCGACCTCCCCGAGGACGCCTCGGTCGTCTTCGAGACCGACCGCTCGGAGCGGGTGCGGTTCACCCGCGAGGGCAGCGGGTGCATCTGCGAGGCTGTCGAGCGCCTCGGGACGCCGGTCACGGACGTCAGCGCCTCCCGGGGCACGCTCCGGTTGAGTTTCCACGCCACGGACGTGGAGACGGTCCGGGCCGCCGTCGACGAACTCGACGAGGCCTACGGCTCGGTCCGGATCGACCGCCTCTCCCGCACCGGGGAGGGCGACCCCGACGACCTCGTTCTCGTGAACCGGGGACGGCTCACGGACCGACAACAGGAGGTGCTGGAGACGGCCATGGAGATGGGCTACTTCGAGCGGCCCCGTTCGGCCAACGCGACGGAGGTGGCCGATCGGCTCGACATCTCGCCGTCGACGTTCGCCGAACACCTCGCCTCCGCGCAATCGAAGGTCCTCGACTCGTTGCTGGAGGGGTCCGCGTGACGGGGAAACCGTCCGACTGCGCCGTTCCAACGCATACGATAATTATAGTTATGGACGAACATTTAATGCCGTTCCGGGTCAGGTGCTAACGATGCGCTCCAGGACGCTCGTCATCGTGCTGGTGCTGCTCGCGGTCCTGCTCCCGATGTGGTTCGTCGCGATACAGGGCGAACCGCCTTCCGAGGAGATAGCGATCGACCACAGCGCCAGCGAGATCCGGCCGCTGGACGGGTTCGTCGACACGCCGAACAAGCTCTCCCCGAGTCAGGTCGGGGTGATCGTCTGGGTCGCACTGCTCGCGCTGCTGGGCGTGCTCGCCTTCTTCCACCGGTTCATGGACCGGCTAGCTCGGCCCGCAGGCGGTGAATCGGCTGCGGTCGCCGACGGTGGTGTCGCGAGCGGCGACGCCCCGTCGGAGTCCCGCTCGGACGGCGGGATCGTCACGTTCCCGTGGATCGAGACCGACGACCGCTGGGTCGTCGAGTACCACGACGCGAGCGACGCCATCGAAGGGCTCGTCGCGATGGGCGGGCTGACGGTACTGACCATCGCCTTCGCCGCGCTGTTCACCGGCGAGTACCTCACGCTCGCACGGACGCAGTACTTCGGCGTCTACGCGTTCGGGATGTTCATGTCCCTGACCGGGCTGACCGTCTCGTACTACGCCTGGTTCATGCCGCACGTCGAAGTCGCAGAACGGAGGGACCACTGATGACCGACGACCACTCCCGACCCGATCTGGACGACGTGGACCTGGCGCAGAGTTACCCGCAGGCCGGGACAGGCCCCGACGGGGGAACGGAAGACTGCGACGCCTGCGGCGACGGCTCCACGGCGGAGCCGAGCATCTACCAGGAGTTCTGGGGTGACGCCCGCGCGCAGATGGAGCGCCGGGACTACGCGAAGGCGCTGGCGACGGTCGGCGGGCTGACGGCGCTGGCCAGCCTCGCCGCGCCCCTTGCCAGCCTCACTCGCGTCTTCGAGCGGAGCTACACCGGGCCCGTCTACTCCGACGGCGTGCCGCTGGTCGACGCCGACGGCCAGCGCATCGAGGAAGGCCGCCTCGCCGAGGGCGAGCAACTGACGGTGTTCCCGGAACCGCGACCCGGCATCGACCGCGCCCCGACGCTGCTGGTCCGGTTCGCCGAGGACGCCTACGGCGGCGACACCCGCATGGAGTCCACCGTCGGCGGCTACGCGGCGTACTCGAAGGTCTGTACGCACGCGGGGTGTATGGTCGCCAACCGTGAGGGCCAGACGCTCGTCTGTCCGTGTCACTCCGGGCGGTTCGACCCGCTCTCGGGGGCAGCAGTCACCGGCGGCCCGCCGGGTCGGCCACTCCCGCAACTGCCGATCACGATGTCCAGCGACGGGTATCTCGTCGCGACCGGGGACTTCGAGGGGCCGATCGGCCCGGGGGGTGAGTGATGAGCCGCCTCGACCCCCTCTACCGCGCCTACGGCTGGGTGGACGCGCGCCTCGACCTGGAGGAGGACAGCTCGCTGCTCGGGAAGGCGTTCCCGGCAGAGGACTCGTTCCTGCTCGGGGAGGTCGCGCTGTTTTGCTTCCTCGTCCTCGTGCTGACCGGGGTGTTCCTCGGGTTCTTCTTCGAGCCGTCGACCTCCGACGTGGAGTACGACGGCAGCGTCGCGCAGTATCAGGGCGAGGAGATCCCGGAGGCGTTCGCGAGCGTCCTGAACATCACCTACGACGTGCCCTTCGGGATGCTCATCCGCCGGATGCACCACTGGGCGGCCCACCTGTTCGTCGCCTCGATGGCGTTGCACATGTTACGGGTGTTCTTCACGGGCGCGTACCGAAACCCGCGCGAGCCGAACTGGCTCGTCGGTACCGGACTCGCGGGGATGTCGATGTTCGCGGCCTACACGGGCTACGCGTTGCCGTACGACGAGTTCGCCAGCACCGCCGCCGGGATCGGGTACAACGTCGCCAGCTCGATCCCGCTGGTCGGCGATCTGATCGGCAAACTCGTCTTCGCTGGGGAGTTCCCCACCAGCGCGTCGATCCCGCGCTTTTTCTTCCTCCACGTGCTCCTGATACCGCTGGTCATCGCGGGGCTGATCGCCGTCCACATGGTGATCCTCATGCGGCAGAAACACACCGAAGCTCCCCGAACCGGTGACGTGGAGCCCGCCAGCGGACCCGGCGTCGCGGACGGTGGAACCGGCGTCCGTGGCGCGGTCGACCGCGACGACGACGGCGTCGTAGTCGGCCTGCCGGCGTTCCCGAACCAGGCGGCCGTGAGCGCGGTCGTGTTCTTCCTGACGCTGGGGACGCTGTCGCTTCTGGCCGGGTTCCTGCCGGTCCACAACATCGCCGAGTACGGGCCGAACAACCCCGCGTCGACGCCCTCGCTCATCATGCCCGACTGGTTCCTGATGTGGGGCTACGGGTTCCTGAAGCTCACTCCCTCCTGGATGAGCTTCGACCTGCTGGGCGTCCACGTCAGTTCCGAGTTCGTCGGCGGCCTCATGCTGCCGGGGCTGGTGTTCGCGGCCGTCGCGCTCTGGCCGTTCATCGATTACCACGAGCGTCCGGTCCACTTCACCGCCGACCCCATCGAGCGACCGTGGCAGACCGCCGTCGGGGTCGCCGGCGTCACGTTCGTGATGGTCGCCTCCATCGCGGGGATGGACGTCATCGTCGCCGACGTCCTCGGCACCTCGACGGACGCCATCAAGCCGCTGCTGATCGGCGCGCTCGTCGGCGTCCCGATCGCTTCGGGGCTGATCACCTACGCGACGCTCGGCGGGTTCGGCGACGACCCCTCGGGAGGCAGCGGAACCGACGAGCCCGGGTCCGGCTCCGAGTCCGAACCCGAGGTAGCCGACGGCGGTACAGAGCCAGCCGACGGCGAACCGGCGGCTGACGAATCCGCGGCGGAAGCGGCGGGCGACCGCCGGGAGGACGACCGATGAGCGACGACGCGGCCGGCCTCGCGCTGTCGGGGCGGCGGTATCGCTGGCTGGACAGGCTCACGAAACTCGCGGGCGTCGCGCTGATAGCCGCCGGACTGGAGGTCGGCGGCGACACGCTCGCAGGCGTCGCGCTCGCGGCCGCCGGCGTCGCCTGCGGACTCGCGACAGTGCTGATCACGAAGCAATGACCGACGAATCCCACATGACCGACCCACACGACACGACGGAGGCAGACCGAACGGGCACCGAGAGCGAACCGACCGACAGCGGAGCCGACGCGGCCGGCGAGGCGACCGACGCCGCGACGGACGGGGGCGCGGAGATCGACGTCTCCCGTCGGGACTTCCTGAAGGGCGTCGGCGCGGCGGGCGTGGCCGGCGCCGCGGGGTCCCAGACCGGGCTCGCGCAGGACTTCCTGCAGATGACCCGTCTGCAGGTGGTCAACGATCCCATCGGCGACTACCCCTACCGGGAGTGGGAGGATCTGTACCGCGAGGAGTGGGACTGGGACTCGAAACACCGCTCGACCCACTCGGTCAACTGCACCGGCTCGTGTTCGTGGGAGGTGTACGTCAAGAACGGGCAGGTCTGGCGCGAGGAGCAGGCCGGCGACTACCCCACCTTCGACGAGGACGTTCCCGACCCCAACCCGCGGGGCTGTCAGAAGGGCGCCTGCTACACCGACTACGTCAACGCCGACCAGCGCATCAAGTATCCGATGCGCCGCACCGGCGAGCGCGGCGAAGGCAAGTGGGAGCGCATCAGCTGGGACGAGGCGCTGACCGAGATCGCAGAGCACGTCGTCGACGAGGTCGAAGCCGGCCGGTACGACGCCATCAGCGGGTTCACCCCCATCCCGGCGATGAGCCCCGTCTCCTTCGCTTCGGGAAGCCGGCTGATCAACCTGCTCGGGGGCGTCTCCCACAGCTTCTACGACTGGTACTCGGACTTGCCGCCGGGCCAGCCGATCACCTGGGGCACCCAGACGGACAACGCCGAGAGCGCCGACTGGTACAACGCCGACTACATCATCGCGTGGGGGAGCAACATCAACGTCACCCGCATCCCCGACGCGAAGTACTTCCTCGACGCCGGCTACAACGGGACCAAGCGCGTCGGCGTGTTCACCGACTACTCCCAGACGGCCATCCACACCGACGAGTGGGTCTCCCCGGAGGGCGGTACCGACACCGCGCTGGCGCTCGGGATGGCCCGGACTATCGTCGACGAGGAACTCTACGACGAGGCACACCTCAAGGAGCAGACCGACATGCCGCTGCTCGTCCGCGAGGACGACGGGAAGTTCCTCCGCGCGAGCGAGGTGCCGGGCCTCGGCGAGGACGTCGAGGACCCCGAGAAGACCTTCGTCATGGTCGACGGCGACGGGAACCTGCGGATGGCCCCCGGCTCGCTCGGCGACCGCGACGGGCAGAACGACCCCGACTCGTCGATCGAACTCGAGTTCGACCCGCAACTGGCCGTGGAGCGCTCGGTCGACCTCGCCGAGAGCGCCGACGCCGACAGCGTCGCGGTCCGGTCGGTCTGGAACAACCTGCGCGAGGAACTCTCCCAGTACACGCCGGAGTTCGTCGCCGAGGAGACGACCGTCGGCGAGGAGACCTACCAGCGGGTCGCCCGCGAGTTCGCCGAGGCCGACAAGGCGAAGATCATCCACGGCAAGGGCGTCAACGACTGGTACCACAACGATCTGGGCAACCGCGCCATCCAGCTGCTGGTCACGCTCACCGGCAACCTCGGCGAGCAGGGTACCGGCCTCGACCACTACGTCGGCCAGGAGAAGATCTGGACGTTCCACGGCTGGCAGACCCTCTCCTTCCCGACCGGGAGCGTCCGCGGCGTCCCGACGACGCTGTGGACGTACTTCCACGCGGGCATCCTCGACAACACCGACGAGGACACCGCCGAGAAGATCCGCGAGTCGGTCGACAAGGGGTGGATGCCGGTCTACCCCGAGGAACGGGAGGGCGGCAACAGACCGGACCCCTCGACGATGTTCGTCTGGCGCGGCAACTACTTCAACCAGGCCAAGGGGAACATCGCCGTCGAGGAAGAGCTGTGGCCGAAACTCGACCTCGTGGTCGACATCAACTTCCGGATGGACTCGACGGCGCTGTACTCGGACATCGTCCTCCCGGCGGCGAGTCACTACGAGAAGTACGACCTCAACATGACGGACATGCACAGCTATGTGCATCCGTTCACCCCCGCGGTCGAGCCGCTCGGCGAGGCGAAGACCGACTGGCAGATCTTCCGCGACCTCGCCGAGAGGGTCCAGGAAGTCGCCCAGGAGCGCGACCTCGACCCCATCGACGACCGGAAGTTCGACCGCCAGATCGACCTGCAGTCGGTCTACGACGACTTCGTGCGCGACTGGGAGACCGGCGAGGAGGGCGCGCTCGTCGAGGACCGGGCGGCCTGCGAGTACATCCTCGAACACTCCGAGGAGAGCAACCCCCACGACAGCGACGAGCAGATCACCCTCGACGACACCATCGAGCAGCCCCAGCGCCTGCTCGCGACCGGCGACCACTGGACCTCCGACATCGAGGACGGGGAGGCCTACACCCCGTGGAAGCAGTACGTCCAGGACAAGCAGGCGTGGCCGACGTTCACGGGACGCCAGCAGTACTACGTCGACCACGACTGGTTCCTCGAACTCGGCGAGGAGCTACCGACCCACAAGGAGGGTCCCCGGAACACCGGCGGGAGCTACCCGCTGTCGTACAGTACGCCACACGGCCGCTGGTCTATCCACTCGACGTGGCGGGACAACGAGACGATGCTCAACCTCCAGCGGGGCGAACCCGTCGTCCACATCAACCCCGAGGACGCCGAGGAGCGGGGCATCGAGGACGGCGACACCGTCGAGGTGTTCAACGACCTCGACAGCGTCGAGGTGCAGGCGAAGATCTACCCCTCCAGCGAACCGGGGACGATCCGCCACTACTTCGCCTGGGAGCGGTTCCAGTACCCCGACAGGAACAACTTCAACTCGCTCGTCCCGATGTACATGAAGCCGACCCAGCTCGTGCAGTACCCCGCGGACACCGGCGAGCACCTCTACTTCTTCCCCAACTACTGGGGGCCGACCGGCGTCAACTCCGACGTCCGCGTGGACGTGCGTCCCGTCGACCAGGGCAGCGACGACGCCGAGGACGAGGGCGAAGACGAGCAGGCGGATCTGCGGCTGGCCGACGGTGGGCAGGCCCCCGGCGAAGGGGGTGAGGACGCGTGAGCACCGACGACGCACAGGACGGCGACACGCACATCGACATCGCGGACGGGGTCGACCACCAGGTCGCGATGGTGATGGACCTGAACAAGTGCATCGGCTGCCAGACCTGCACGGTCGCGTGCAAGACCCTCTGGACCGAGGGCGGCGGCCGCGAATACATGTACTGGAACAACGTCGAGACCAAACCCGGCGAGGGCTACCCGGAAGGCTGGGAGGAATCCGGCGGTGGCTGGAAATCGGGCGACCACAGCGAGCGCCAGCCCGGCGAGATCCCCGCGAAGGAGGAGTACGGCGGCGACTGGGAGTTCAACCACGAGGAGATCATGTACGACGGCAGCGACGAGCCGCTGCGGCCCCAGGCCGACCCCGAGTGGGGCCCAAACTGGGACGAAGACCAGGGCGCGGGCGAGTACCCCAACAGCTACTACTTCTACCTACCGCGGATCTGCAACCACTGCACCCACCCCTCGTGCGTGGAAGCCTGCCCGCGGAAGGCGCTGTACAAGCGCGAGGAGGACGGCATCGTCCTCGTCGACCAGGAGCGCTGCCGGGGCTACCGTTACTGCGTCGAGGGCTGTCCCTACAAGAAGGTGTACTACAACGCCGTCTCGAAGAAGTCGGAGAAGTGCATCTTCTGCTTCCCGCGCATCGAGGGCGAGGGGCCGGACGACACGGTTCACGCCACGGCCTGTGCGGAGGAGTGTCCGCCCCAGCTCCGGCTGGTCGGCTACCTCGACGACGAGGAGGGTCCCATCTACAAGCTCGTCGAGGAGTACGAGGTGGCGCTACCGCTCCACCCGGAGTTCGAGACGGTGCCGAACGTCTACTACATCCCGCCGTACGCGCCGCCCCAGCACGACGAGGACGGCGAGACGCTCGAGAACGTCGACCGCATCCCGCGGGACTACCTCGAAGAGCTGTTCGGCGAGCGGGTCGACGAGGCCCTCGACACCATCGAGCGCCACCGCGACCGCGTCCGACGGGGCGAGGAGAGCGAACTCATGGAGATACTGCAGGACAAGAACCCCGCGCAGCAGTACCGGCTGGAGGTGTTCGACGAATGACCGGCGACGGGCGGGTCGGGACCGGTCGCTCGTGGCTGACGGTGTCCGCGCTGGTCGTCGTCGCGGTGGTCGCGGCGGCCGCCCTGCCGACGCTGTCCAGCGCGCGACCGGCCAACGAGGTGCCGGTCGGGGAGGTGGGCGCGAACGCCTCGGACCCGACCGCGGAGGCGTGGACGACGGTCCCGAGCGTCGAGATGGCGCTGTCCAGCGCCCCGAGCGGACTCCCCGAGGCGGGGAACGTCTCCGTGAACCACGCGAAGGTCCGGACGGCGACCAACGACTCGCACGTCTTCGTGCGGGTCTCCTGGGAGGACGCGACGGCCGACCGGAACGCGAGCAGCCCCCGCGAGTTCGCCGACGCCGTCGCGGTGCAGTTGCCCGAGAACGAGAGCGCCCGGCCGCCGATCGCCATGGGCGGGACCGACAACCGCGTCAACGTCTGGTACTGGACCGGCGACGGGGGGACCGAAGAGTTGCTCGCGGGCGGCGCCGGGACGACGACCGAGTTCGAACGCCCCGCCGTCGACAGCGAGGCCGTCCACGAGAACGGCGAGTGGGCGGTCACGTTCACCCGCGAGGCCGAGCTGGCCGGCAACCGGACCGACCTCTCGAACGAACAGGACATCGACGTGGCCGTCGCGGTCTGGAACGGCTCGTACCACGAACGGGCCGGCCGCAAGGCCGTCAGCGAGTGGCACTACCTCGCGATGGGACCGGGCCCGCAGGGGCCGCCCTACGAGACCATCCTCTGGACGGTCGCCGGCCTCGCGATCCTGTTCGTGACCGTCGTGACCATCGAGGGCGTCCGCCGAACGCGGGGTGAGGCGGCGTGAGCGACACCGAGCCGAACGCCGGTCCCGTCGACCGGCCCGAGGCCCGCGACCCGGCGGACCCGCCGACCGACGCCGACCGCGACGCGGCCGCCCGCGGCGCCCTCTACGCGCTCGCCGCTCGCGCGATGACCGAGCCCGACGACGAACTGTACGAGGCGCTCGACTCCGGCGCGCTCGACCGCGAGTGTCGGCGACTCCTCGACCGGACCGAACTGGACGTGGCGCCGCCGGATCTCACCACCGACGACGACCGCGAGACCGTCAGCGCCCGGTTCAACGACCTGTTCGTCGTCGGCCATACGGAGTACGTCGACCGCACCGACGGCACCATCGACGCGGAGGGACCGACGGTATCGCTCTACGAATCGAGCTACCGCCCGGACGTCTCGTGGAACGACGTGAACCTCGACCTCGCTCGAGCCTACGACTACTTCGGCGTCGAGGTCGACACCGAGCGCCGGGAGAACCACGACCACTACCGGCTGGAACTGGAGTTCGCCGGCTACCTCTGCCGTCGCGAGGCGGCGGTCGACCCGGACGCCGCCCGCGCGCGGCTGGACTTCCTCGACCGGCACCTCGCCGTGCTCGCCGAGGGCGTCGCCGACGCGCTCGACGGTGAACCGGGAACGGGCTACTACGGCGAACTCGCCGACTTCTGTCGGCGACTGGTCGCCGCCGACACCGACGACCTCGCCGACCGAGTGGAGGGCCAGCCGTGAGCCAGCCGACCGTCGACGGGGCGGAAGCGGCCGACCCCGGACTCCGTCTCGGGGGCCGCCCCGTGTCGCTCGCGGCCCTGCTCGGAGCGGTCGCACTCGTCCCGACCGCCGGCGTCACGCTCGTCCGCGTCCTCCGGAACGCGCCCGCGTCGCTGCCGGCGGTCGTCCGTGATTCGACGCCCGCGGTTGAGGGGCTCGCGGCTGTCGTCCCCGCGCTGGCGGTCCTCGGACTGGCGCTCGCGGCCACGACTCGGACTCGACGAGTCGCCCTCGCCGCCGTCGGGGTCTTCGCGCTGGTGGGCGCCGTCGCCGACGCCGCGTGGCTCCCGGCCGCGGCGGCGGTGACGGTCGGCACGACCGCCGCGCTCGCTTCAGCGGTCGGCCGGATGGCGGACCCGCTACGGGCGGACACCCGCCTGCGCGATGCGTTCGCGCCGATCGCACGACCCGCCGCGCTGGTCGCGCTTGGCGTCCTCGCGCTGGGCTGGTCGCTCGTCGCGTCGGCAGGTATCGAGACGACGACGTTCCGACCGGCGGGCGCGACGCTCGCGTTCGTCACGCTGGCCGCGCTCCCGCTCGTCCGCGGGATCGAAGGTGCGCTCGCGCTCGGCCTCTGGGCCGTCGCGGCGTTTGCGGTCGTCCTCGCCGCCGCGAGCGCGCCGTTCGTCGCCGGCGCCGTCGTCCTCGTCGCCTTCGGTGCGGGGTCCGTCCCGCTCGCGCTGCTCGCGCTCGGGATCGGCGGCGCCGTCGCGACGATCGTGGCCGACGCCCGACGACGGGCGTTCGGACCCGCCGTCGGCGCCGCGCTCCTGCTCGCCGCTGGCGTGCCGGCGACGCTCCCCCGCGCCGTCGCGTTCGCGCTCGGCCTGCTCGTGATCGTCCGCGAGTGGGACCCGACGGCGCGAGCGGCGCTTGCCGCCGGTGATGCGGCCGCGGGAGGTGTCGCCGATGCGTGACCCCGAGGAGGCCACCGACGGGCCGACCGACCCCCGGGTTCACCCCGAGCAGAGTCCGGGCTTCGGCCTCGACCACGCCGGCCTGGAAGACATCGAGGTGAGCCGCGAGGACGTGACGATCGGCGAGGCGACGCCGCGGGAACTCGCCGCGACCGACATCTCGACCATCGCCAGCGAGAGCGCCCGCGAGAAGCTCGACCGGCTGGCGACCGGCGACGCCGTCGAGCGCCAGCGGGCGGCGCTCGCGCTCGCCGAGGAGGAGCGCGACCCCGCCATCGTCGAGGCGCTCGTCACCGCGGGACTCGGCGACGAGGACTCGGACGTGCGCCAGTTCGCCGTCGAGGCGCTCGCGAAACTCGGCGGCGAGAACGCCGAACGTGCGGCCCTGGAGATCACTGACGACGACGATCCCTGGGTCCGCGCCGAGGCGGTCGTCGCGCTCGACCGCCTCGACCGCGAGCGCTACGCCGATCGCATCGAGGCGGCGCTCGACGATGACCATCACGCGGTCCGCCGGAACGCCCTCGTCTCCATCTTCAAGCGCCGCGGCGAGGGGGCGCTGGAACCGCTGCTCGACGCGGCCGACGACGAGAGCGAGCGGGTCCGCGAGTGGGCGGTCCACCTGCTCGCTGGCGTCGACGACGACCGCGCCCGAGAGACCCTGCGGGAGGTCGCGGCCGACGAGTCTGAGGAGCGGATCGTCCGCGGCACGGCCGCCCGCGCGCTGGAAGCCGATCCCGGCCGCTTCCGTCGGCAGTTCACCGGCGCGCTCGACCGCGGCGACACCACCCTCCCCGGCGAGGACCACCTCAACCGTCAGCCGGACCTCTGAGATCGACGACTCGCTGTCTACCCCACTATGTCCGAACACACCGATTCCGATCGACCAACCGCAACGAAATCAGAATCGCCCGACGACGAAGCCGACCGCGACGCCCGCCTGAAAGACGAAGTCGAGGCCGCGCTCCGGCAGGTTCGCGACCCCGACGCCGGGAAGGACGTCTTCGAGGCCGGCCTCGTCTCCGAGATCGCCGTCAGCGACGGCGCCGTCACGGTCGTCGCCGACCTGACCGACTTCGGTCCGCAGGCCGCCGAGGGGGTCACGGGCGCGATGATGCGGGCCGTCTCGGACGTGCCCGGCGTCGACCACGCCCACGTCGAGCAGGAGACCGCCAACGTCGACGGCGACCGCTCGCCCGGCCTCGCCGACGTGGATCGAGTGATCGCCGTCGCCAGCGCGAAGGGCGGCGTCGGCAAGACGACCGTCGCGACGCACCTCGCCTGCGCGATGGCCGCCGATGGCCACGATGTGGGGCTGTTCGACGCCGACATCCACGGCCCGAACGTCCCCGACGTGCTGGAGGTCGACGGCCCGGTCTACTCCGACGACGACGGGAACCCGCTCCCTGTCGAGGCCGATGACCTCGACGTGATGAGCATCGGGCTGATGCAGGACGGTGCCCCGCTGGCCTGGCGCGGCGCGATGGCCCACGACGCCCTCTCGGAACTGTTCGAGGACACGGCGTGGGGCGATCTGGACGCGCTCGTCGTCGACCTGCCGCCGGGGACGGGCGACGTGGTGCTGACGACGCTACAGGAGGTCCACCTCGACGGCGTCGTCTTCGTCACGACCCCGTTTCACGCCGCCGTCACCGACACCGCGCGCTCGCTCGAGCTCTTCCGCGAGAACGACGTGCCCGTGCTGGGCGTGACCGTCAACATGGCCGGGTTCACCTGCCCCACCTGCGGCGACGAGCACGACCTCTTCGAGCACGGCGACCCGCTCGACGGGCTGGACGCGCCGATCCTGGCCGAACTCGACTTCGACCCGAGCGTGCAGGCGACGCCTCGGCCCGGCGAGTTGCCCGAGCAGATGCGGGCGCTCGGCGCCGACGCCTACGACCGCGTCGAGGAAGTCTGGGCAGTCGACGTCCCCGAGGACGCGCTCGACCTCCGTGGCGTCCCCGCCGACGCCCGCCACGACCGCGTCCGCGAGGCGTTCGACGCGACGGAGGAGGGCGAGTCGTTCGTCCTGGTGAGCGACCGCGACCCGACGCCGGTCCGCTCGTTCCTCGCCTCCCTCTCGTCGAAGGCGGACGACCCTGCCGACGTCTCGCCGTTCGCGGTCGAGCGGGAAAACCCCGAGACGTGGGTCCTGCGGACCGTTCGTCCGTAGGTTGCGGGTCGGTTTCGTTGTCCTACGTTCGGCTATACACGGTTCATAGCAGTCGTCTTAGTGACCCGCTTCGACCGTTCACCCGACCACCACGATGTCCGGATGCACGCGGTCGGACGACGATTCGTTCCCCGAGAGCCCCGCTCCCTCGATCGACCGGCCCGGCGAGCACGACGCGCCCCTACTGGAACTTGCGCTCGTCCGATACGCCGACCGACCCGATCGGTGTACCATCCACCCTCCCGACGCGACCGGCGTCGACCGCATGTCGAAGTGGATCTCCGTCGACCGGAGTCTCGTCGTCGACGTGGACTCGATGCGGTGACCGACGAGGCGTGGACGGTCCGGCCGACTGGCGGTCGCGGCGCCTTCCCGGTCGCTTTAGTCGCTCGCCGGTGAACGGCCGGTAATGGGACACGAGGGCTTCGCGGAGGTGACGCGCCTCGCCGCGGCGCGCGAGGAACTGCTGTCGGTCGTCGACCCGCCCGATACCGCCGAGTCGGTCCCCGTCGCGGACGCGGACGGGCGAACGCTGGCCGAGGCGGTCGATTCCGAGCGCGACGTGCCCGGTTTCGACCGCGCGGCGATGGACGGCTACGCCGTCCGCGCGACCGACACGCACGGCGCGAGCGGCCGGTCGCCGGCCGTCCTCGACGTCGTCGAGGGGGAGGTCGGCCCGCGGGCGGCCCGCTACGTCCACACCGGGAGTCCGCTGCCCGACGGGGCGGACGCGGTGGTGAAGGTGGAGGAGACCGACACGCGCGGCGACCGGGTGGAGGTCGCCGCCGCGGTCACGCCCGGCGAGAACGTGGCGCCCGCCGGCGAGGACGTGAGCGCGGGCGAGCATATTTTCGACGACGGACGCAGGCTCCGGCCGTCGGATCTCGGACTACTGAAAGCCGCTGGCCACCGAACGGTGTCGGCGTGGCGGCGCCCGTGCGTGAGCGTCGTCCCGACGGGCGAGGAACTGGTCGACTTCGACCCCGGCTACGGCGAGACGACCGAGACCAACGGGCTGACCGTCTCGCGGCTGGTCGAGCGGTGGGGCGGCGAGGCGACGTATCGGGACATCGTGGGCGACGACGAGGCGGCGCTCCGGGAGGCGATCGAACGCGACCTCGATCACGATATCGTCGTCACGACCGGCGGATCTTCCGTCGGCGAACGGGACCTGATCGCGGACGTGGTCGCGGATCTGGGCGAAGTCCTCGGCCACGGCGTCGCGGTCAAACCCGGCCATCCCGTCGGCTACGGCGTCGTCGACGGGACGCCCGTGCTGACCCTGCCCGGCTATCCCGTCTCCTGTCTCGTCACCGCGGTCCAGTTGTTGCGGCCGGCCGTCGCGACGGCGGGCGGGTTCGAACTCGCACCGTTCCCCGAGTTCGAGGCGACGCTCGACCGGAAGATCGCCAGCGAGGTCGGCGTCCGCTCGTTCGTCAGGGTCCGGGAGACGGGCGAGGGGACCGTCGAGTCGGTCCGCGGCGGCGCGGGCGCGCTGTCCTCGGTCGCCGCCGCCGACGGCTGGGTCGTCGTCCCCGAGAGCCTGGAAGGTGTCGCCGCCGGCGAATCCGTGGCCGTCCAGCGCTGGGAACCGTTCCGTTGATTCTTCGCCGGCAGACCAGCCGGTCCACCGGACCTCCGTTCGCCGGCCTGCGAGCGCGTGCCCAGCGATAATGCCGGTTGTACCCCTATCGGCACGTATGTCGATACTGACCGAGGACGACGTGGGAAAGACCGTCGTCAACCCCGTCGGGGAGGAGATCGGGATCGTCGAGGACTACGAGAACGGGACCGCCTACGTCGACACGCACCCCGGCTGGACCGACCGGATCGAGGCGCGCCTCGGCTGGGACGACGACGATCCCGACATCCGAGAGGCGCCGCTGCGTGACGAGTACGTCGAGGAGGTCACCGACGACGAGGTGATCCTCCGGCAGGACATCCAGATCGATCGGTAGTCCGGTAATCGAGCGGTGTAGCGTCACTCGGCGGGCCGCTCGTGCGACCAGAACGCGTCGTCGACGGTGACTTCCTTCTTGAACAGCGGCACCTCGTCTTTCAGCCGGTCGATCCCGTCCTCGACCGTCTCGAAGGCTTCCCCGCGGTGGCCCGCCAGCACGACCACGAACACGATGTCCTCGCCGGCCTCGACGATACCGGTCCGGTGGTGCAGTCGGACCTCGTAGACGCCGTCACGGGCCTCCAGCTCCTCGCGGATGGCCGCCAACCGCTGTTCGGCGACGCCGTCGTACTTCTCGAACTCCAGGTGCTCCGTCGGCTCGTCGTCGGGGCCCTCTTGGGTCCTGACGCGACCGGTGAACGTGGCGACGGCGCCGCTGTAGCGGGCGTCGGACGACCGTTTCACCTCGGCGACGAGCGAGCCGAGGCACTCGTAGGGTTCGCGGTCGTCGAGCGCCGCGAGGAGTTCCTCGACGTCGACCGCGTCGGCCTCGGGCGCGGCCACGACCGTCTCGCCGGCGTGGTCGCGGCCGCCGAGCGCCACGGTCGGGATGTCGGCGCCGCTGTAGCCCTCGACCAGCGCGTAGTCGTACTCGGGGGCGAGTTCGTCCAGCGTCTCCTCCAGCGTCCGCTCGGCACCAGTCGCGAACCAGCCGTCGTCGTCGGTGATCCCGTAGGTTGCCGCTGCGCCCGCGGCCCGGTGGCGGGCTGTGTCTTTCCCCTCGGTGTCGACCGACGGATTCGTCGTGAGGTGTTTGACGGTCGCGACGCGCCCCTCCGCGGACAGTCGCTCGGCGAGTCGCTCGACCAGCGTCGTCTTGCCCGAGTCCGACGGCCCGGCGATCCCCAGAACCTGCATACTCTGACTGGGGACTCCTTCGGCATGTAAATTCCTCATGACGCGTTCGGCCGACGACGACCGTCACCCGGCAACCGGGGCGACGACCGAGCGACCGGAAGGACAGTGACATACCGGCGGCGCCCGTATCCGCGCTCGATGACCGGGTCACGGCCGGAGCGGGTTCGCGGCGTCGTCCTCGCGGGCGGGCGAAGCACCCGCTTCGGCGAGGCCAACAAGGCGCTCGCGACCCTCGACGGGAAGCCCGTGATCGCCCACGTCGTCGAGGCGGTCGCCGAGGGGACCGACGGAACGCCGCTGCTCTCGGTCGCGACCGAGTCGCAGGCCGAACGGCTGCGCGGCGCGCTCGACCGGCCCGTCGAGAAAGTCCGCGACGGGACCGGCCGGTCGGGGCCCCTCGCCGGGCTCGCCGCCGCGGCCGGCGCGGCCGAGACGCCGTGGCTGTTCGTCTGCGCCTGCGACATGCCGCTGGTCGCGGTCGAAGGCATCGACGCGCTGCGAGCCCGGGCAGCCGTCGACGAGTCCGTGAACCGTGATGCGGGCAGCGAGCGCGTCGACGCGGTCGTTCCCGTCGTCGACGGCTACGACCAGCCGCTCCACGCGCTCTACCGCCGTTCGTCCCTCGGTCCCGCGGTCGACTCGCTCTCGGAGGACGGCGCGTTGATGGCGCTGCTCGACCGGCTGCACACCGAGCGGGTGACGGTTGTGGACGAGGACGCGCCGCTCGCGGCGGCGGCGACCAACGTGAATACGCGGGCCGACCTCCACGACCTTCGCGACGACTGACGATCCGGCGATCCTCCACTGCGTCGATACGTTCTCCCGTCCGGCTTCATTTGCAGGCCCCCGCCCTATCCGCCGCGGTCCCCTATTTACGTCCGACATGGTCGACGTGATGGGACACCTGGCGATGGGACTGCTCTGGGCGCTCCCGGCGTGGTGGCTCCTCTGGGACGAACACGCGAGCGCGCTGTTCGTCGCGCTCGCCGTCCTGATGGCGCCGTTTCCGGACGTGGACACGTTCCTCGCCGCGGCATTTCCGAACGCGGTCCACCACCACGGCGTCACCCACACCGTCGTGTTCGTCGCGGCGATAAGCGTCGTCGCCGGCGCGATAGTGGCCGCGACGCTCACCGACCGCGTGGACGACTGGACTACCCAGCGCTTCGGCGCGAAGCGGACGTTCCTGTTCGCGACGGTCGCGTTCGCCGTCGGCGGACTGAGCCACGTCTTCGCCGACATGCTGTCGGCGCCGGACATCTCGACGCCGATCGAACCGCTGTGGCCGTTCGTCCACGGCTCCTGGGGCGTCGACGTGCTCTACTACAACAACCCCTGGTGGAACGTCGGCTTCCTCTCGCTGATGGTCGTCGTCCATCTCGCGGTGGCCTACAGCGCGTTCAGCCGCCGGGACGGCGCGCCCTCCGGGGGCGCTTGACTCGCTGGTCGGCCCGTCGTCAGTCCGTCTCGCGGCTGTACGGTTCCAGCAGCGCACTCGGTGCGCCCTGCCGCGAGTCGTCGAAGCGGACGACCGTGATCACGAGGACGAGGATCGTCGCGAGGTAGGGGTACGTCGACATGATCGTCGGGTGCATCAGCAGATCGAGTATCGGGTTGACGACGCCGGCCAGCGGCGTGCCCGCGTCGAGCGCGAGGTCGATCCCCTGCGAACGCAACTGGAGCGCGTCGAGCAACCCGAACAGGTACGCCCCGACGAGCGCCCGCTCGGGGCGCCACTGAGCGAAGATGACAAGCGCGACGGCGATCCAGCCGCGCCCGGCGACCATCTCCGTCGCCCACAGTTGCGCGAACGCGAGCGAGAGGTGCGCGCCCGCGGCGCCGGCGAAGGCGCCGCCGAGCAGGACGCAGAGGTAGCGCATCTTGAACACGTCGACGCCCATCGTGTCGGCGGTCTCGGGGTCCTCGCCGACCGCGATGACCTCCAGTCCGAGGTTCGTCCGGAAGAGGAACCACCAGACGACCGGGACGAGCGCGAGCGCGATGAAATCTGGCGCGGTGCTCCGGAACAACGCCTCGCCGACGACGGGGATCTCGACGAGGTACTGGCCGACGAGCGGCAACGTCATCTGCGGGAACCCGTTGATCGACTCGTCGACCCAGCTCGTGCCGAAGTAGGTCGTCAGCCCGGTCCCCAGCAGCGTCAGCATGATCCCGCTGATCACCTGACTCGCCTTCAGCGTGATACAGAGGAACGCGTGGACGAACGCGAGGAGCGTCCCCAGTCCCGTTCCGACGAGAAAGCCGAGCCAGTAGTTGCCGGTGACGGCCGTCGTCGCGAACCCGCCGAGCGCGCCGACGAGCATCATCCCCTCGACGCCGAGGTTGACGACGCCGCCGCGCTCGCTGATGATCTCACCGAGCGCGGCGAAGATGAACACCGTCGACGCGCGCACCGCCGCGTCGAGCAGCCCGGCGGCGAACCCGGACATCAGGCCTCACCTCCGGCCGGCGCCCGCTCTCGCTCGACGTCAACGTCGACCCTGTAGCGTTTGATGAACTCCGCGGTGATGAGAAAGAGGATGACCAGCGCCTGGATCACGTCCACGAGCGCCGCGGGGACGCCGTAGGTCACTTCGAGTTTCGTCCCGCCGACGAACAGCAGCGCGAAGAATGCGGCGGCGAGCAGCACCCGGCCCGCGCCGTTGCGGCCGAGCAGGGCGATCGGGATCGCGGTGAACCCGTAGCCGGCCGAGAAGTCGGGCATGAGTCGGTCCTGTACCCCGGAGATCTCGCTGAACCCGGCTATCCCGGCGAAGGCGCCGCCGACGAGGAACACGAACAGGTACACCCGGAAGGTGCTCATCCCCGCTTGCGAGGCCGCGAGCGGGTTCGAACCGACGAAAGTGATGTCGAAACCGACGCGCGTCCGGCCGACGATGATCGCCGTCGCGACGACCGCGAGCAGTCCGACGAGAAAGCCCGCGTGGACGTCGAGGACGGGAATCTGTGGGAACACCGCGGCCTCGGGGAGCTTCGCGGTTCCCGGGATGTTCCCGAGGCCGCCCTGCATCGGCCCGCGGACGAGGTAACTCGCGAACTGGGTCGCGGTGAACGTGAGCAACAGCGTCGTGATGATCTCGTTGACGTCCCACTTCGCCTTGAGATACCCCGGGATGCCTCCCCAGAGCCCTCCGGCGACTCCGGCGCCCAGCAGCGCGAGCGGGATCAGCGCGACCTGCGGCAGGGAGACGTTCAGCGCGAGCCACGTGCCCACGACGGCGCCGGCGTAGAGTTGCCCTTCCGCGCCGACGTTCCACAGGCCGGCGCGCAGGGGGAGATACACCGCCAGCCCAGTCAGGACGAGCGGGACCGTCCGCGTCGCGGTCTGGCGGAGTCCGAACGGGTCGGTCAGCGTCTCGACGAACATCGTGTTGTACGCAGCCAGCGGGTCGACCGACAGCGCGACGAGCGCGACGGCGGTCAGGGCGAGCGCCCCGACCACCGTGAACACGGGCGTCCCGTAGGCGAGCCACGCCGGGACCTCGTCGCGCGCCGAGAGGTCGACCGAGACGTTCACCGCGCATCACCGCCGTCGTCGCCGACATCTCCACTCTCAGCAACGTCAGCCGCCCCTCCGCCGTCAGTCATCGCTCCGCCGTCGGTCATCGCCCTATCCGTCGTGCCGGATTCGTCGGTCGCAGAGCCGCCGGTCGCGTCGTCCGAGTCGGCCGTTCCGCCGGTCATCCGCATCCCGACGCGCTCGCGGTCGGCTTCCTCGGGCGTCGTCTCGTGGACGAACTCGCCCTCGTAGAGCACGAGCAGGCGGTCGCTCAGGTCGAACAGCTCGTCCAGATCCTCGGAGATGAGGACGGTGCCGGTCCCCTCCGCGCGCTGGTCGAGCAGGGCGTCGCGGAGGAACTCGATGGCGCCCACGTCGACCCCGCGGGTCGGCTGGTGGGCGACGAGCAGGTGCGGGTCGCGGGTGAGTTCTCGCCCGAGGATGAGCTTCTGGAGGTTCCCGCCGGAGAGGTCGCCGGCGGCGATTTCCTCCACGTCGTGGACGCCCCGGACGTCGTACTCGTCGACGACGGCCCGGGCGTAGTCGCGTAGTTCGTCGTAATCGAGGAAGGGGCCGTCGTCGAAGCGGTCGTGGCGGATCTCCTTCAGCGCCGCGTTGTGCATCACCGACAGCTCCCCCGCACAGCCGTACTCGTGGCGGTCCTCGGGGACGTACGAGACGCCGCTGTCGACGAACGTCCGCGTCGACTCGCCGGTCAGATCCGTCTCGCCGACGCGCAGGCTGCCGGCGGTCGGCGACCGGACGCCGGCGAGCGTCTCCGCGAGTTCGCGCTGTCCGTTGCCGCTCACGCCCGCGATACCGACGATCTCGCCCGCACGAACCGACAGGTCGACGCCCGAGAGCGCCTCGATCCCGCGGTCGTCGTCGGCGTGCAGGCCGCTCGCTTCGAGGACCGGCGCGCCGGCCTCGACCGGCTCGCGGTCCAGCGAGAACAGGACCTCGCGGCCGACCATCATCCGCGCGAGATCCGACTGGTCGACCTCGCTCGTCTCGACGGTCCCGACATCCTTCCCGTCCCTGAGGACCGTCACGCGGTCGGTGATCGCCGTCGCCTCCGAGAGCTTGTGGGTGATGAAGATGATGCTGATGCCCTCGTCAGCCAGCGCTCGGAGCGTCTCGAACAGCCGCTCGGCCTCCGTCGGCGTGAGGACGGCCGTCGGCTCGTCGAGGACGAGCAGGTCCACGTCCCGATACAGCGCCTTCAGAATCTCGACGCGCTGGCGCTCGCCCACGTCGAGTTCGTGGACGGGCGCCCGCACGTCGACGTCGAAGCCGTACTCGTCGGCCAGCGCCTCGATCTCCTCCGCCGAGGCGTCGAGCCCGATCGAGAACCGCTCGGCGAGCGCGCGAGCGACTCGGTTGTTTCGGACGGACTCGGGCAGCCAGCCGTCGTCCGTGCTGTCTGCGTCTTCTGCGTCAGTCTCGCCTTCGTCGCCGCGGTCGCGGAACGGGCCACCGGGCTCGCGTTCGCCGAGGACGACGTTCTCGGCGACGGTGAGCCGCGGGATGAGCTTGAAGTGCTGGTGGACCATCCCGATGCCGCGGTCGATGGCGTCCTGCGGTGAGTCGAGATCGAGCCGGCTGCCGCCGAGGTGGACCGTCCCCCCGTCGGCGTCGTAGAGCCCGTAGAGGATCTTCATCAGGGTGCTCTTGCCGGCGCCGTTCTCGCCGAGGAGCCCGTGAATTTCGCCGCGGCGGACTGAGAAGTCGATGTCGTCGTTGGCGACGACCCCCGGGAACTCCTTGCGGACGTCGGACATCCGGAGGAACGCGTCCTCGGCCATTACGATCCGGCAGGGCTTCGAGCGTTCTTGAAGATACCGTTTGCCCCTCGCCCCGGTTCGCGCTCACACGGCGCGTAGACCGCCGCTGGCGTCCGGTCCTAGAGGGTCTCTATAGTCCTAGTAGCGCTCCACAGCCCGCTATAGGCAACCTTATCAATTGCCGCATATCCGTACCAGACGAGGAACGATCGACCGGGGGAGAGCCCCGGGTCACAGCCACGGACACAACAATGTCGACAGACATCACACGACGACGGGCGATCAAGGCACTGGGCCTCGCCGGCGCGGCCGGACTTGCCGGCTGTTCGGGATCGGGCGACGACGGAACCGAGACGAGCGCCGACACGGGCACGAGCGGCGACGGCGGGTCGGGCGGGAGCGACACCGTCAAGGCCGCGTTCGTCTACAACTCGGCGGTCGGCGACCAGGGCTGGTCGTGGGCGCACGAGCAGGGCCGCCAGGCAGTCGCCGAGCAGTACGACTGGCTGGAGTCCGATTACTCGGAGGACGTCGCGCCGGCCGACGCCAAACCCGTCTTCCAGCAGTACGTCCAGAACGACTACGACGTCGTCTTCGGCAACACCTTCGGTTACATGGACACGATGGTGTCGGTCGCCGAGGACAACCCGGACGTGCTCTTCGAGCACTGCTCGGGCTACCAGACGCTCGAGAACATGGGCCGGTACTTCGGGCGGATGTACCAGGCGCGGTACATGGCCGGCGTCGCCGCCGGGATGCTCACCGAGGCGAACACGCTCGGGTTCGTCGCGGCGATGCCGCTCGCGGAGGTCGTCCGCGGCATCAACGCCTTTACGCTCGGCGCGCGCTCGGTCAACGAGGACGTGACGACGAAGGTCCGCTGGACGAACGAGTGGTACGACCCGCCCAAGGAGAAGGAGGCGGCCAACGCCCTCATCGACCAGGGCGTCGACGTGATGGCCCAGCACCAGGACTCCGCGGCAGCCGTGCAGGCCGCGGCCGACGCCGGCATCTGGGCGACCGGCTACGACGCGCCGATGGACGAGCAGGGCGGCGACAGCTACGTTACCTCCCCGATCTGGCACTGGGAGAAGTTCTACGGCCCCACGCTCGAAGCCGTCCGCGACGGGTCCTGGGAACCGGACTTCTACTGGGAAGGGCTCGAAGACGGCATCGTCGGCCTCTCCGACTGGGGGCCCGAGGTGCCCGACGACGTGAAGTCGTCCGTCGAGGAGACCCGCTCGGCCATCGAGAGCGGCGAGACCGACGTGTGGACCGGCAGCAAGTTCGCCGACGCCGACGACGCGACGCTGTTCCAGGACATGAGCAGCTTCGTCGAGGGCGTCGAGGGTACGGTCCCCGAGTAATCGATACTCGCGGAGCGGCCCTCCGCAGCGCCGCCGCGCGGGTGGCCGTCGACCGCGACCGGCAAACAGGAGTTTTTTCCCGACCCTCGGCAACCGGACGGCATGGAACGGCTCCGCGCGTCACTGCACGAGGCGCCGATCATCGACAAGGACGGCTACGAGTACCTCGTCCACCCGATTAGCAACGGCGTGCCGATGTTAGACCCCGCGCTCCTGCGGGAGGTCGTCGTCGGCATCGTCCGCAACGCGGATCTGGACGTGGACAAGATCGTCGCGCCCGAGGCGATGGGAATCCACGTCGCCACCGCCCTGTCGCTGCAGACGGACATCCCGCTCGTCGTCATCCGCAAGCGCGAGTACGGCCTCCCCGACGAGGTCGCCCTGCAGAAGTCCACCGGCTACTCCTCCTCGGAGATGTACATCAACGACATCGAGGAGGGCGACCGCGTCCTCATCGTCGACGATCTGCTGTCGACCGGCGGGACGCTCGCCGCGATCACGCAGGCGCTCGACGACATCGGCGCCGACGTCGCGGACATCGTCGTCGTCCTCCGCAAGGTCGGCGAGAGCGCGCTCGACGAGACCGACTACGAGGCGACCAGCCTGCTCGACATCACCGTCGAGGACGGCGAGGTCACCGTCCACTGATTCGACCGCCCGTACACGCCGCCGCTCACAACTGGTGGCCGCAGGCGCAGTTCCCGATGCAGTACGTCGTGTCGGCCTCGCCGACGTCCAGTCCGACGGCCGCCATCGCCGCGAGCAGGCTCGCCGACTCGTCGGCCTCCGGCCGAACGCGCGCGGCCGTCGCGCCGTAGGGGGCCGATCCGACCGATATCCGCTCGACCACCTCCCGGGACTCGTGATCGATCACCGCCACCTCGTCGTTCGTCTGGACCGGCACGTAGAGCTTCTCGCGGCTCGGTCCCCACGTGCCGACGAACGCCGCACCACCGAGGTCGATGCGCTCAGCGACCTCCCGGGCCTCGATGTCGACGACCGACACGTCGTTCGTCCCCGGCGTGAAGACGTACCCGACCCGCGAATCGGGACCGATCTCGCTGGTGAGCGCGCCCTCGCCGAGGCCGTCCTCGGGCGTCAGCTGTGTGAGTAGCTCGGGTTCGGACGGGTCGCTCGTGTCCCAGACGCTCTCGGTTCCCGTCTGGTGCTCGACCAGCAGCCGATCGCCGTCCGGTGCGATCGTTCCCATCCACGGCTTCGCCGCGTCGTCGCCGTTTTCATCCCCGTCCCCACTGCCCACCGAGGGCACGTCCACCTGCGTCTCGATGCCGAAGTCGTCTACGTCGAGAACGGTCAACGTGTCCCCGAAGAGGTCCGGAACGTAGGCGAACGCGCCGGCGGGGTGGATCGTCACGTCGCACGGGCCCGGACCGTCGTTGTCGCCGCGGCCGCCTTCGTCGGTTCGGTCGATCTCGGAGGTGATCTCGCCGAAGGTGTCCGAGTCGCGGTCGGCGTCGATCCGGTAGTTGGTGTGGGCCGGCTCCCGGGCGCTGACGACGACCGACCCGCCGTCCGGCGTCAGTTCCTGCCAGTTCGACCCCGACCCGGTGTCGACGTGGACCACCTCCGAGAGCGACCCCGCGGCGACCGCCCGAACGCCCTGGTTCACGTTCAGCCAGAGCGGGTCCGCGGCGTCTGTCGTCAGCCTCGGCGCGTACTGGTTCGACGGGAACGACGCCGAGAGGCCGACGTGTTGCGTGTCGACGACCTCGTCGCGCCCCGGGTCGATGACACTCACCGTCGCGTCGTCGGTGTTGAACACGAACACCGTGTCTTCGCTCCCGCTGGCGCTCCCGGTACCGTCGCCCGTCGCCGTCGTTCCCGACCCGTTCGATCCGTCGGTCGACCCGCTGGAACACCCTGCCGCGAGCGCCGCACCGGCCGTCGCCGAGCCCGCGAGCAGCCCCCGGCGGGAGACGCCCGAGCCGCTGCCAGCGGCGTCGTCGTCTCCGTCGAGCGGCTTCCCGCGGTTCGGGTAGAGCCGGTCCGCGTCGCCGTCGGTCATACGTGTGCCACGGGCCGTCGGCGAAAATACCTGCTGGTGGCGCCAGTCAGTCGCGTCCAGCCATTCGAGACGGTCAGATCCCGTCGAGCCAGCGACCCCTTCAGTCGCCCCGGTTCGGCGTGACGACCTGGTTCTTCAGGTCGTCGTACTCGCCGCTCTCGTCGATGCGTTCGAGGTTCGATTCGAGAATCTCGGCGAGGCGATTCCAGTACTCGGGCGTCGCGCCGGAGTTGTGCGGCGTGACCCGGACGTTGTCGAACTCCCAGAGCGGGTGGTCCGCAGGGAGCGGTTCCGGGTCGGTCACGTCCAGCCCTGCGCCGCCGATCTTGTTGTCCCTGATCGCCGCGACGAGCGCGTCGGTGTCGACGATGGGGCCGCGGCCCACGTTGACGAGGACGGCGTCGGTCGGCATCGCCGCGATCTCCGAACTGCCGACGAGGCCCCGCGTCTCCTCGGTCAGCGGCGCCGCGACGACGACGTAGTCAGACCGGGCGAGCGCGCCCTGCAACGCCGTCTCGTCGGTGAACCCGACCACCTCGTCAGTCGGCCCGCCTTTCTCGGGCGAGTAGCGGGCGCCGATCGTCTCGACGCCGAACCCTTCCAGTCGCTCGACGACGGCCTGTCCGATGGCGCCCATCCCGACGACGGTCACGGTCGACCCCTGCAACTCGCCGCCCTGGAAGTGCTGCCAGAGGTTCTCCCGCTCGCGGCGCCAGCCCTCGTCGAGCCGGCGGGCGAAGGTGAGCATCCACCCGAGGACGTGCTCGGCGATGTTCGGCCCGTGGACGCCAGAGGCGTTGGTGACCGCGATGCCGCGCTCGCGGAAGGCGTCGAGCGGCAAGTGGCCGACGCCGGCGGACCCGCAGGCGAACAGGCGCAGTTCGTCGGCCCGCGCCAGCAGTTGCTCGTCCATGTGGAGCCCCGTGACGATCCGGGCTTCCCCGACGACCGCATTCGCTTCCCCCTCGGTCCGCGGGAGTGTCACGTGGTAGTTCGGCAGGCGGCGGCGGAGTTCGTCGGCGTACTCGCTCGCCGGCATCCCGTGTGCGGGCTGGTTCAACACGACGATCCGCTCTTGTCCGGCCATGTTCGCTGGTCGAGCGTGACGGGAATAAACGTTCTCGCCGGATCGGGCGGCGCCGGCCCCGTCGAGCCTCGAACGCGCCGCGCGACCGCCGAACCCCTGCTTCGTCACACCGGCTCGGGTCGTGCTCACTCCCGACTCGATTCGTCTCCATCGCTGCCGCAGGCACCGAGCGCTCCGGCCGCTACGGCACCGAGCGCCGTGACGCCGCCGAGCACCGACATCCCGTCGCCAGTCCCCGAGGAGGTCGCTGTCTCGGTCGCCGTCGGCGTCTGGGTCGGTGTCGCGGTGGCTCCCGAGGTGGTCGTCCCGGTCGCCGTGCCGTTCGAGAGGCTGGTCTCGAAGGCGTCGCTCTCGCAGTCGAACTCGCCGCTCCCGGGCATCGGGCTCTTGGCGCTCGGGTGGCCGTTGCAGGCGATGACCGGCCAGCCGTCGTCGTCCCACTGGATGCGGTCGACCATCATCGTCCGCACCTCCCGCTCGGCGGTCGCCTCGACGTGGTAGAACAGCCACCAGTCGCCCTTGTCGTCCTGGTAGGCGGTGTTGTGGCCCGGACCGGTGAACCGGTCGGTCGCCGAGAGGACGGCGACGCCGCTGTTGTGCTCGTTCAACTCCCGCAGGTCGGTCCCGTTCTGGTTACGGTACGGGCCCCGGAAGTTCTCGGCGCGGCCGACTTCCACCTCGTAGGTGCTGTCGTAGCCGTCGCAGCAGTGGCCGGTCGAGTAGAACAGGTAGTAGTAGCCGTTCTCCTCGATGACCATCGCGCCCTCGCGCTTGTCGCCCGCGAGGTGGAACTCCGTGTTCGCGACGTAGTCGTCGGCGCTCTCGGTGAGTTCGACGCCGTGGATGCCGAACCAGCTCCCCCAGATCATGTAGGGCGTGCCGTCGACGACCCGGAACTCGGCGTCGATGCAGTTGGTCATCCCCAGGTCCTCGTTGCGGAACACCGGTCCCTGGTCCTCGAAGGGACCCTCGGGGCTGTCGGCCGTCGCCAGCCCGATACCGGGGTTGTTCTGGCTGCCCCACGTCGAGTAGGAGTAGTAGAGGTGGTACGTCCCGTCGTAGTAGTTGATGTCCGGCGCCCACACGCCGGCGTCGGGGTCGTCCCGCCAGTCTGGGTACGCCTCCAGCGCCGGCGCGATGTACTCCCAGTTGGCCAGGTCCTCCGACCGGGCGACCGGGACGATGTCCTGGGGCGTCTCCGTTCCGTAGGCGTAGTAGGCGTCGCTGTCGTCGCTCTGGTCCTGAATGACCGTCACGTCGCCGAACCCGATGGGCCCGACCGGGTTGCGGTACACCTCCTCGCTCTGGTCGGCCGCCCCGCTAGCCGCTGCCGTCGAACTGCCGGTCGACGCCGCCCCCGCCGCGCCGACAGCCCCCACACCGAGCGTTTTCAGCACGTTACGTCGGTTCACGCCACCGCGCTCGCGTTCCACCACTGTGGCACTCTGTTTCGAACTGTCACTCAAAACCGTTGTCGTCTCGCACGGACGCGCCGGAGCGGGCCGTCGCTCGCTGGCACTCCCGTTCGACGTGCAACGACTGGAGACACCGATCGAAAATGCAAGCGCCGAGATAACTTATATACTTCCGGACTGATACGGCACCATCCACTCGTCGGGCGGTCACGTACTTCGACCGATGGCAACGTTGACTCCCGGTTCGTCACCGTCCGTGATGGGCCGGGCCGACGACGGAGTCGCGACCGTCTCATTATACGGCGATCGGCAGATCACCTACGCCGAGTACGGCCACTCGGAGGGCGATCCGGTCGTCTTCCTCCACGGGACGCCCGGGTCGCGTCGGCTGGCCGCGCTGTTCGCGGAGGGCGCACGCGAACAGGGGATCCGACTGATCGCGCCGGACCGTCCTGGCTACGGCCGATCCTCGCCGTGGCCGGGGCGCTCTGTACGCGACGCGGGACAGTTCGTCACCGCCGTCGTGGACGACGCCGGCGTCGAGTCCGCCGACCTCGTCGCGTTCTCCGGCGGCGCTCCGTACGCGCTCGCGGCAGCGGCGACGCGAAGCGATCGGTTCAGCCGAGTCGACGTCGTCGCCGGGGCGACGCCGCCCGGCGTCAGCGAGGAGACGCCCGCAACGCAGCGGTTGCTCGCCGGACTGGCGACGAGGACGCCGCGCCTGCTCGGGGGACTGTTCCGGGCGCAAGCGTGGCTCGCGGCGCGCCGTGACCCCTCGTTCGTCGTCTCCCAGTACACCACCGGGGACGCCGAGTCGGTATCCGACGAGATCGCGGCGATCCTCCGGGCGGATTTCGTCGAAGCGTTCGCCCGCCACCGCAGCGGTGCAGTCACCGAGTTCCGGCAGACGGACACAGACTGGGGCGTCGACTTCGACGCCGTCGACGCGCGGGTACACATCTGGCACGGCACGGCCGACACGAACGTGCCGATCGGCGACGCACGCCGACTCGCGGCACGGATTCAGAACGCCGAGTTGCACGTCCTCGACGGCGCGGACCACCTCCGGACACTCCTCCGTAGCGTCCCTGACATCATGGAGCGCGAGCGATGACCGACTCGACCGGGAGACCCACCGATTGATATGCGGGGCGGTCGAGGTCCGCTCGACAGCCGAATGAGACGCGTCCAGTTCTCGGTCACGTATCCCGACCGGCTCGTCCACCCGCTCCACCGTCAGATCGTGGAGGGAACGTCGCTCTCGCGGGCCGAGTTGCTGATGTGGAGCCCCACCGAGGACGCGACGACGCTGGTCCGGTTCGACGGGCCGCGAGAGGCGGCCGAGCGGGCCATCGAACGCATCGATTCGCTCCAGGTCAGCCACTTCGTGGCTGACGGTTCGGGGACCTACGCGTTCCTCCGGCAGGACGACTACGAGTTCGCGTCGGCGCTGCTGGAGACCATCGAGGGATCGCGCGTGATCTTCTTCCCGCCGGTCGTCTTTCTCGACACGGGCGCGATCAGGTTCGAGGCCGCCGGCGCCACGGAGTCGCTCAGCGCGTTCCACGACTCGCTCTCCGAACTCGGCAACCTTGCCGTCGAGCGGGTCCAAGACTTCGAGCGCACGCGCTCGCCGTCCCGGCTCACCGACCGGCAGGAGGCCGCGCTGGAAGCCGCGGTCTCGGCCGGCTACTACGACGTTCCCCGGGAGGGGACGGTCGCGGACGTCGCGACGATACTGGAGTGCTCGACGAGCACGGCCGGGGAACTACTGCGGAAGGCCGAGGCAGCGGTGATCCGGAACTTCACCGAGTCCCGGGAGTAGTACCGACGCTCGCTCCCCTTCTGGAACGGCCGATCCCGTCGGATAACTCGCGACCGAACGACGGTCCCGTCTACGCGAGGCTGACGCCCTCGGCCAGCAGTTCGTGCGAACGGAGCGCGTCGTCGTGGTTCGCGTGGGCGTGCTGGATCATCACCTCGTCGACGCCGACGCGGTCGGCGAGTTGTTCGAGCAGGCCCGCGAGCGTCTCCGGACTCCCGGAGATAGCGCGCGGCCACTCGTCGTCGTCGAGGGCCGCGGGCGTCGGTTCGGGGACGCCGCCGAGTTCGTCGACGGCCTCCTCGATCGTCGGCCTGGTGCCGACCTCGCCGCGCTGCATCCGCTGGAACGTCGCCTCGGCAATCGAGCGGAGCCGGGCTGCCTCCTCGTCGGTCTCCGCACAGACCGCGTTGACGGCGACCATCCCGCGGGGTTCGTCGACGCTGCCGGGCAGCGACGACGGCTCGAACTGTTCCCGGTAAGTCTCGAAGGAGTGGACCGCGAACTGCGGGCGGATGAACGCCGCGAAGCAGTACGGCAGCCCGAGTTCGGCTGCGATCTCGGCGCTCGACGGGCTCGACCCGAGCACCCACGGGGCGGGCGGGCCCTCGCCCGAGCGAGGGATCTGCAGGTCGCTGTAGGGGTGGTCGTCGGGGTAGTCGTCGTAGAGGTGGGAGACGACGGACTCGATCTTCTCCGCGTGGTCCTCGTCGGGATTGGGCACGTGGCGTTCCGTCCCGAGCGCGCGGTCGGCCGCCGGCGAGCCGTTCGCCCGCCCGAGCCCAGCGTCGATCCGGCCCGGAGCGAGTCCGTCGAGCGCGCCGAACTGCTCGGCCACCTTGAAGGGGCTGTAGTGGTTGAGCAGCACCGCGCCGGAGCCGAGCCGGATCGAATCCGTCTCCGCGGCGAGGGCGCCGAGCAGCACTTCCGGCGTCGTCCCCGCGATGGTGTCGGCCATGCCGTGGTGTTCGGCGACCCAGAATCGCGTAAATCCGAGTCGCTCGGCCTGTCGGGCGGCCTCGACCGTGTTCGCGTACGCCTCGCTCGCGGTCCCGTCGCTGGGAACGGGGGAGAGATCGACAGCAGAGAGATCCATGCCCGGCGTTGGTGATTCCGCCGGTTAACGGTTTGGTAAGCGGTACTTGGAACCGTTAGCGAGTACGCCGAGTGCGTAGCTGTTCGACAGACGATCACGACCGAAACGAGCGGTGAGGAAGTGGGCGCTGCAGGCTCCATTTCGAGCGTCTAACCGGCCGTGCTCTGCCGGTTAACGCGCCCGAATTCCGGGGGTTCACGAACGACCGCCAGACCGCGATTCGCAACCCACGAGGGAAGCGAATCCATGAGTCTGGAACCGATCGATCCCGAAACCGCGCTCGAACTGTACCTCGCAGACAAGGAGAACGACCTCGCCGACGCCTCACTAAAGGCCCACAGGTATCGGCTCAACCACTTCATCCGATGGTGCGAGCAGGAGGACATCGAGAACCTCAACACGCTCACCGGTCGGCAGCTCCACGAGTACCGGCTGTGGCGGCGCAACGAGGGCGACCTCTCTCCCGTCACCGAGAAGACCCAGATGGACACACTCCGCGTGTTCGTCCGCTGGCTCGAAAGCGTGGACGGCGTCGAACAGGACCTCAGCGAGAAGGTGCTATCGCCGTCGATCACGCCGGAGCAGAATACCCGCCACGAGACGCTAGAGGCGGAAACGGCCGAGAAAGTGTTGGGACATCTCGAGAAGTACGAGTACGCGACCATCGAGCACGTGACCCTCTCGTTGATGTGGCACACCATGATGCGCATCGGGGGTGTTCATGCACTGGACGTAGACGACTACCACTCCGACGACCAGTACATCGAGGTGCGGCATCGTCCCGAAGGAGGAACGCCCATCAAGAACAAGGAAGCAGGCGAACGACTCGTCGCGCTCTCGGACCGCGTGTGCGACCTTCTCAACGACTGGGTCGCTGACCAGCGCCCCGACGGCACTGACAGTGCAGGTCGAGAACCACTACTGACGACTCCGCAAGGCCGCGCGAGCAAATCCACCCTCCGGTTCTACGTCTACAAGTGGACGCAGCCGTGTCGCTACACGGGGGAGTGTCCACACGAGCGCGACCCGATGGACTGTGAAGCGCGTCCACGAAACCACTCCTCAAAGTGCCCGTCGTCATTGAATCCACATGCGATTAGACGGGGAAGCATCACGCACAGCCTGAATAACGATATGCCTGATAAGGTCGTCAGCGACCGAGCCAATGTCAGCTCAGAGGTGATTGAGCAACACTACGATCGCCGGTCCGAGCGGGAAAAGATGGAACAGCGGAGGGGCTACTTAGACGACTTGTAAGGGTTCTCTAATTTTTGAATTTTGGACAGCGACTGGATCATATCAGAGGCCCCTTTACTACATTCACTCACTCTATGCAGCAGATCGGTCCTGAACTAATTCTGAGAGTTAGTCCGTTTTTGCATTATAGAGCGCACGTATCTCACTCCGTAGGATACTCCCAGACGAACAGCGGAATTGAGAAATCAAAATACTGCTCTAACACTGCCTGTACATCGTTCTCGGTTCTTTCGAGAGTAGGGAAATTGACGTACGAAGGCATCAATAGTACACCCGTATCAGCGGTGCGTCCCATCGAGAATACGTTGGGGTCACGGTGAGCGATCTCCATTTTCATCAGATGCCAGTTCGCACGTATTTGCTCACCGCTCTCGTGTTCCACTACAACTCCATCTTTGTAGGCATCAAAGCTCGCTCGACGAGAGACTATGTCGTAATCGGTGGTCGTCTCGAACTTCACCGAGACTTCCTGCTCCCACCCTAGTGGATCAAGTAGTTCACGCCGGTCACTCAGATACTGGTTCCCCCCGCCATAGTCGATATACGCCTCTGCAATTGCTGGTAACTCCTCCTTCAAACCCTTTCTCTCCACGATTTCTCTGCCCCCGTTGAACGACCACGTATCCCGTCTCCGAATCTCGGGCCTCATTGAGCGATGTGACCCTTCACAGTCCCTTAGAATTTGAGGTCAAATTTTCATTCGCCGGCGAATCGTGGAAGTGTAAGATAGGTATATATTGGAGTGAGTAGCATCGACAATTACCTCCAAAAGGGCGGTCTTGGTTTTGACTGGTCACGATTCTGTCTTGACTATCTGATCTTGAGTTTGATAGTTTGGCCAACGATCGAGAATAAAGCTGAGCAATTTCTCCTCACGTCGTTCGATTTGTTCAATCCCCCACTCATCCAGATCCCACTCGGCGTCTCCCCACTCTTTCCTCTTCTCCGGTTCAGCTACTTCGTTCAGCATGTGGATCCTTGATTCACTATACACACCTCGTTTGTCTGAGAATGGCTTGTTGGATACGCCCGAGTTTTCACCGCCAATCATCAGGGCCAGGTTCCCCAACCGATGCTTGGCCTGATGGTACTCCTCCAATTCTCCTTCTGTGAGGTCAAGCTTATCGGGGTCTTGTGGCCAAATGTGTTCAATCGAGATCTCCTGTTCCTCAAATTCTTGTAGCACAGTCTCATCGAAATTGAGGTGTAGATGTTCGCCTCTACTCGTCAGGCTCACGTCATAGTAGAACAGCAGATACCGCAACCGCTGTGTCCAGAACCCATTATATGCATTTGACTCGCGTAGTTCGGCCAGAACGGCGTCGTCGTCACAATCTTGATCAATATACTTCTCAATCGCTTTCGAAGCATCGGAGAGCGATTTATCTCCTTTGTGAACGTCACGCGCGAGATTATAGAAAGTCTTTTTCCGTTTATTCGTCCGATAGTCCTTGATCACATACCCACGGAAAATGTACGTTTCGATACGTTCTAAGAGCGTTTCTATCTCGTCGCGCGTAGCCTCTCCTGCTTTGAATTTTGTCCACGCAGTGAATAGTAGCGGATAGAAGTTCCCCTCATAGTTTAGAGCAAAGAAATCACGGATTTTCTTCTGGAGAGATGTATCATCCACATCCTTCGTTTTCAACTCCTTGAGTGCTTCAAACGATTCTCGTAGACCATTCACATAGCCAAGAATCTCGTGGACCTTGTCAGTGTCATTGTCCATTCCACGGAATCGGGTTTTTATTGCCGAGAGATGGTTGGAATACGGTGGGTTCTGAACGTTTATATTCCGGTCATCCCACAGGATGAAATGATAGCGTTGAATCCGATCTTCTCCCGGTGCGGAATCTTCCTCTGCGGCTGTTCTCCGGAATTTATACATCTTCTTGAATTCGCCGCGGAGGTCGTCCAAGTGTTGTTCCAGTTCTTGTGCACCCTCCTCGTAGCAGAGGTGCAACTGGTACATGAGGAAGCTCTTAGTCCGTTCGAGATCGGTTAGTTGCTTGCCGCGATCGTTCGTCGCTTCGAAGATGCGAACCGCCTCAGACGCAGATTCGACATTATAGGCCATGAATTCGAGCTCCTTGATGGTATCCAACAGCTCGAAGAGGTACCTCTCGTATTCAGATTGAGACAACATGGCCTCTTTCTCGCCGAACCTGTCCTCGAAGAATTCCTTCGCACCCGCTAACCGTTCTTGAGCTACACCATCTGGTGAGAGCGTTGTTTCGGGGACTCCTTCCCGTCCACCGAGGATTTGCTTCTGGAAAAACCGACTATCGTCACCTTTGAGGGAGAGCTTGAAGTCCCGATTTTCAATATACTGGGAGCGATAGTAACCGGCCTCCTCCTCATCATATGTACGTAACTGTTCAAAAAGGACATGGAGGAGAATCTGGAGGGTCGTGATACGCTGTTGGCCATCGATGATGTCATATACCGTCTGTCGTCTCCGACTTGTCTCGTTAGCCTCAGCCTCGCTCCGGCGAACGAGGACCGTCCCCATGAAGTGAGGTTTGTTTGTACCGTGGACAGTCTCAAGATCGCGCCATAAGTCTTCGAGTTGCGAATCGTCCCAAGAATAATCACGCTGGTAGCGGGGAATCTGGAACTTTCGGTCGCCAGGGACAATCTCGGAAAATGACTTCTCACCAGAATCCATCGATGAGTTAGCTGTTGTTTGAACCAGACTTAATTGTTATTGTACCACAGTTTCGGCACTTTCTAGGTTTCTTGGGGTCCGCGATGATCTTCTACAATGGGTCACAGAACTCAATATCTTTAAAAAAGCGGTCAAGTCGTCAAGTCACGAGTTCTATGCGAATCATGGCTACCACCGTGCCGCCAAGATGCTCAGCGACATTCAGGGATTGGAATAAGACGGTCACCAGCCCTCAACGATTCGAAAGCGCGTCTGCAAGGTCGAATAACGGCCTGATATCTGACTTTACGTAGGTTTCGAGCGTCTCTTGGAGCTGGCTACCTTTCTCGCCCAAGTCTGTGAGGCCGCTTCTGTGAGCAAGCCACCGCTCTCCTAGAGTGGGTATATCTCCGTTCGTGATCTGCTCGCCCGCCCATGAAACGCTCGGTGGACGGGACCCTGTGTACTCAGTGACCGCATCTTCCAGCGATAAACGATATCCTCGGTCGCGGATGACGTCGAACATTAGATCCCGGTGAACTCCCTGTTCCAATGCCCGGTGGACCACGTCGGTGAGGGACGGATCTCTGACCTGATCGCCGACAATCGCTGCGCGTCCGCGAAGATGCCTCTCGTCGAACCGTGTTCCGTTGTACGTTAAGATACAGTCGTAGTGGCGGTTGTGGAGCCACTCTACTGTTTCCGCGAGCAGTCGATACTCGTCGCCGTCGTCGATTCCGGGCCGCCAGAGGACATCTATTTCGATTTCCGAGTTGGTCGAGAGTCGATGTCCAAGACCGACACAGAGAAGCTCGAAATCCCGCGAATCGAGGAAATCAACGTCCGTAACGTTTTCCGAAGTCGGCGAGATTGTCTCGATATCGATTGCAACTGTAGCCATATCGAATCATCTACACGAGACTCACAGTCGCTTAAGTACGCTTGGAGTTAGCAGATTGAATCGGGTGGGAGGTGAGGACCGAATCTACTGCTGGCCTTAGAATGATTCCAGTAACATGATTACCGAAGGTACGATTTCACCGATCCATTCGAAGTCGCCCAGAGAATCGGAATTTAGGGCTTCAGAGGATAGCAAGTCCAGCTTCACCGCCTCAACTACGACGGAGCGATGGAAATCAAGAGCAAGCGTCAACCTATCAAAATTCTGGCTGTAGAGTGCGTCAGGGCGACGAATTGAGGGGGGAGAATCAGGAGAATCTCAGAGAAGTCTGACACACGTATAGTGTAGGTAGCCGCTGTACATCGATTATTGGCACCACCCCTACACAGGCCAGCGATTTCCATCGATGCATCTTCCGGCCATTCATCACCGGGTTTCCATTTACGCTCCCAGAAAAGATAATCGCAAGAAGGCGTCGCGTTCGGTGGGGGATGGGGGCTTACCCATAAATAGGGGTCCTGGATACACAGCGCTGGGTCTTGGACCCACCAACAATGCACAGCGACAAAATGACAGACGACACAAACCGTGAGCGGTTGTTGCGTAGTATCGCCCGTACGGTCGCTGACGGTGATGTGTACGTCCCGACCGAAGACGAACTGTACAGGCTTGGGATGAAGACGCCCCACGGAAATCCAGATGCGAGAATCGTAGTTCGCGGTAGCCACAACGCTGACCCAATCAGTTGGGCTGTGTACGAGGTTGAAGCACCTGAAGATGTACAGAGTCCCTACGTCTACCTGCGGTACAAGACCTGGAACGCACTCGACGGACCGGGTCGCGCAATCAACGGGATCGGCCGTCTCGAACTCGATGGCGTAGGCGTGAATGAGTCAGTACTACTGGATAACCTGGAGGACCTCCGGAAGATTCCTGGAGCCAGTGAAAACGCTTCGGACGAAGCAGATAGTATCGATAAATTCCGACGGAAGCTTGACGAAGTTGTCGCGGACGTCAACGAAGAACAGCAGTGGAGTGCAGAAGAAATCGCCGCCCATCACGACGGACCAGAAGGGATCCCGGGAATCTGTGATGATCACCGCATGTGGCTGAGCGTCGAGGATCCATGGGCGGGTTGGAGCCACACGATCGGCCGGATTGCACCCCTCATCCGCCGAGACGATGCACACCTCGAAATAGATATCCAGCACGCGATAAGGGAAGCCGCAGAAGCAGCGATGGTCTCTCCGTCGCATGTCGAAGCATGGGGACACCACGAGTACCAGCTCGAGTACCGATTAGATCCGTCGGTACTACTCTGAGAAGACCCTTCGAAAGTTGCGACGGAGGTTGAAGACAGCCCCGGCGAAACATTCTATGTGGGACAAGTTCGACAGGATTCCACGATGCCCGGGATGGATCACGGTCTGAATCGAGGACTCTCTATCATAATCGAGACCGTAATTGTCGCCTTCATCGTCGGAAAGTTAGTTCCTGTCTTTGTCGAAGCAGGACTATTGCCACGTGGGTTGTTCTGGTGGATTATTCCAGTCTCAGTCGTAAGCGCTGTGATGACCGTTGATGATTCCCGATATTGGTCATATGGGTACCTCGCGGGGGTTGTCATTGGGATTCTCATCGCTCTCCCGATATTCATTGAGGCAGGCTTACTCAGTTTGCTTGATCTGCTGATTTACGGAGGTCTTGCGGTCGGTGCTATCGTACTGCGAATCAAAATTCACTCTTCGAGTTTTTGACTCACATACACACCCATTCAGCCCTATTGAGCACTGTGATGGCATAGAATGAGCGCACCTCAATTTGAATCACTCTCGCTCACAGAGACCCACCTAATCACCCAGTCCAGTTTGCGAGTTTGGTCAAACGCTGACGGCTGAGCGGTCAGCCTGCGTAGCCATCGTAGTCGCTTTCTTCACGGACCGCTTCTAGGGCATCCTGTCGAAGTTTACGCTTTTCGTTCTCTTCGAGCTGCTTGTAGTGCTTCTCCAGGATGGGTACGCTGACGTCACACCGCTCAGAGAGGAGTGCGTCCGGAACTCCGGCTCTCGACTCGGCAGTGATGTACCCTTTTCGAGTCTGATGGGGCGATTTGCTCGAAGGACACTGGGACGCGTGATCCATGTTGATCGCCGCGTCGCAGTCCTCCTCAATGCGACCGTGCGGACACTCGCCCGTGACCTTGCAGGGGCGAGTCCACTTGTACGCATATTTCGAGAGTGTGCTCTTGCTGATCCGGCCGTGGGAAGTCGTCAGGAGAGGTTCCCGACCGGTATCGTCCGCGATCTCCTTTCGATTGTTCTCGATGAAATCGAGAAGAACTTCTTCGACCCATGGGTCGATGGCGACTTCGCGTTCGCTCTTCTCCGCGTTCTTCAACCGCGTGTTCCGCTCTGGCCGGTGGTTAAGCTCGATGTATGGCTTCTCCTCATCCTCGAGATCGAGATCGATGTACGGCTTCTCGCTATCCTGGGAGCCGTCTCCTCGAAAGTGGCAGTCCGAGAGGTCTATCGATTGGATCGTTCCCCGTCGGCCGCCGAATGCAGCGAAGAGTACCCACACTGCGTGCTCGTTCGTGGCGTACTCGTACGTCGAGAGGTGATCGAGGATCGCACGAGCGCGTTCAGCGTCAAGGATCTCTTCGTTCACGCCCTCATTGTCTTCCAGTTCCGGCGGCGTCAGATGTATGTGGAGCCTTTCTCGAACAGCTTCCCGTCTCTCGAGGAACCTGATAAAATTCCTCATCAGGTACAGAAAGTCCCGCATCGTCTTTGGGCCATAGTAGTCCACTTGGACGGGGACCTCGTACTTGTACCATTCCTCCATTTCCTCCAGGTCTGCTTTATCGAGCTCGCTTAGAACAGAGATGTCCTTTCTCTCGCAGAACTCCTCAAACTCCTCGAGTTCCTCCTCATATTCCTCGAACGTTTTCGTGCTGAGGTCATCTTCTCGATCGTCGAGGTATCGCGTGACCCCTTGCTCGGGCGGCCAATCTTTCAAACCCGCGGTCGGATCGACGTGTCGTCGGATCTCTTCCAGTATCTCTCCGGTGGACTGGTCGTAGTGCTGTTCTGTTCTCGTTGACTTCGGAGGCTTACCTCGAGATTTTTCGGATTGAGGATCTCTCTTCCGAGAGTTCGAGTCAGATTCTGTGTTCCTTCGATTTGCGTCACTCATATATCGGTTTACGCGTCGCTATTTGTGGTCTATCACCCCGCATCCCCGACAGTACGGAGGACAGATTTTTCACCTCCGATTCGGTCATTGAATGTGACCGCGGGGATCCGTGGTCAGCTGGACACTGCAATCGGCCGACGGGGTTTCGCGCTACGGATAGCAGGGTGGCGCTTCATCCCGTCGGATGCATCGGTGTTGGCGCGACGACGTTCTGGGTAGTTTGTAATAAGGGTAAGGTGCCCTCGAGTTGATATCCGAAGCAATGAATCAGGTGTAGAGAGACTGAAACGCCATCGAACGGCACGTTGGAGGACCAGTTGGGAATCTTCCTAACAGGCGCGCGGCATCGATGCGTAGCTACAGACCGTACCCATTACCACATCGCTGTGGTGGAATTCGCAACCAACCACAGGGTCGCGTTGAGAGGAGGTAGAGAGCTTCTGACGACATTACGTATGCCTGCGGGAGTAAATATGCACAGAAGTCTGGAAACGTCAAGAAGGAACGTCTCTTGAGTATCCGATCTATACAATGCCTGCTCCGCATAGAAATCCGATATTCTGTGAGTGGCATGTATGATCACCCAGAGCAGTCAGCGGACTATTATATAATTCAGACACGAAATACTAGAGAATAATAGTAGTTGTCAAAGAAAGCTACTATATTTACTAAATGAGGAAAGGATGCCACTTAGAGCAGTATCTCTATTTCCCTCCGGTTTTCTGAAAAGTGTAGTAGCGAACAATTACTACACTCAGCCCCCATCGCTTGACAACATATCCAAAGAAAATATCAAAATAGTATTGGTTGGGCCCCTTATCACGCCTCCGTGGAGGCCTTTGATATTGCCTGCTTCTATAGCGTTACTATAGTTCCATTCCTTTATTCGTATAATTATACCTATTAAAATAGGGCGAGGATGTTTATCTGGAATATGTATTAGCGTTGTTAGATGACGTATGATCTAAATCGCGGTCAGAGAGACTCTGATCCTGAAAACCGACTCTTCTATAGTGAGACTATAGTCTGAACTAATTATTTTGAATAGTCACTAGCCGAAAATTAGAACCCCCAGCAAGAGCTCAATATTTTCTGCTGTATCAAACAGTCGAGTGGAATGGGGGTTTGGAATCCCGATAGTCAGCTTTTCTATCTCCCGTAATCTAATAGACTATAGTGAGCCTATAGTTTGAACTACAGAATTTGACAGACCACTACTGGCCAGATCACGAAATAATGATGAGAAAACAACAGTTATACATAATGAGGGATGGGCGAGATCTGAGATGCATGTTCGAGTCCAGGAGAGGGCCTGTATCCATCGTCTATAGTCTAACTATAGTTCTCGAAATTTTTTCTGACACAGAGCACCAATTGTTGCATTCGACTTTTTGACATCAATAGAAAATGAACTCCTTAGATGGCTGCATAGGGCGTATAAATTTGTTTGAGGCCACTATGTGTTAGTTACCATTCGGTTGAATTCATTCTGATTATTCTGAGGCCATTACAGCTCCTCTAAGTCTACCTGGACGAGTCATAGCGCAAATATGGCCGCTCACACCTGGCAAAATCGTCCGTAGAAACACCCGGGTATACCCCCATTGGAGGGGGTCCAGAGAGAACATGAACGTGAGCAGTAATGCTATCCCGTCAACAGTGATTAGCCGATGTCGATGTGAGGCATTATCAAAATCCACACAATATTTGCCCCCGTCTCTCTGTCCAGGACCGGATATATTGCTCTCCTGCTCTCCTCAGTACACCGAAGAAACCGGTGTGCGCCTCGCGGTCACGTACAGTAGAACTGGCGTGACCGCGCGCGTGCAGGCCCTGTTCAGCCACTCGTAGCGCGACACGCCGGTGATGCTATGCACACAATCAACGAGACAGATGGCAGACTGCCAACGCCACCGATATCAGCTGATGAGATCACCCGTGAGAAGTTACCGACGCGTGGTCTGGACGACGCTATCTGGGGTGGATTTCCATCAATAAAAAGACGAGCTGAGAAGCTAGCAAAGGAGCAGAACGGGTGTAAGACCGGGGATGGAGTCGTATACACCTCACTGGGGTCGGAGAAGGTCCACCTCACGGGGAAAGTTGGTGAGATCGTGGCAGCGGACATCCTTGGGGTCCCGCTTGATAACGACATATACCCTGATGGGGATCCAGGCTACGACAGCCGTGTCGGCGAAACCACGCTCGATATTAAGACCACTGCTACGGATTGCTCTAAACCAAAGCTCATCGTCGCAGCTGACGATACGCCCTCTGCTGACTACTTCATTCTCGTCCATATTGCGGATTCCGAAACCTGTCGAGTCATCGGATTTGCTGACCGAGAGACGGTCCTCGACAAAACGCCTCGCCGATGGCCAGGCCAGCACACGAATTACATAGTTGACTGGGACGAATTGTACCCGCCGCAGTTCTTCAGACCTCTCGTTCTCTCCCGGTCAGTTCTCGAGCGCGGAGACCGCGACTATATTCATCCGCGAGCCTGCCAGTTGTGCGGAGCGCATCTCGATATAAGTCAGCAAACTCAAGTTCGAATTTCGAGCCTTGGGCGCGACATCTACATCTGTAACGACGAGTGTCATCGACTGCTAAAGACTGCACTTGAGCAAGGAACCCTCACTGACTTCACGCTGTATAAACGACCAGCACAGGCATAGATCTTGATTGAGACTTGCGTCTGGAAGAACCTCCAAACTGAACATCACGACTGATCGGCCAGTCCAGAACGGTTTCCTGATATCAAGCCTTTTGAGTCAGCTTGCCGAAAAAATTGGACGGCTTTTGGGCTACAAGTCGTCTAAGCTGCCTTGTTGGATCCTGCCGTCGTCTTCTTGACTGACGGCATCCTCTTCAGCGACGCCTTCCGCGCTCTCTTGGTCTGCATGTTCCTCTTCTAGCCGCTCATCGCCATCTTCCTGACTGGTGCTGTTAGCCCCAGCACCATCGTCATCTTCGGTCACGAGCGTATCTTCGACCTTATCTTGCTCCTCTGCCCCATCTTCCTGACCGGCTCTGTCTTCCTGATCGTCTTCATTGGACGAACCATACGTTCCGACCGGGTCTTCGAGCGTAACGAGGACGAGTTCCTCCTCGTCATCCCATTCGGCCCGGTATCGCGTCGTGACATCCGGGACGAGGTCGTGTTCCTCGAGGAATGTCCTGGCGAGATGCTGGCCGTGGATTCCTTGCGAGTGAGCGAGTACGCAGCTGGTTCCTCGTCCTTACTTTCGACAGGTTCGATGCCGATGACTTCTTTCTCCTCGTCGAAGTACATCACGGCACCATCCGCATCCGCGAAGAGCTTCTCGAGTGCCGACTGATTGATTCCTATACTCGCCGACCGCCGGAGTGAGATGATCGGATCCTTGAGTCGGGAGTTGTTCCCATGTCCTTTCTCACTGAATCTTTCCAATGTCATGCTTCTCGTCTGTCGTGACAGAGATGTCTCTATTCGTGAAGCTCTGCGACGCCACTCCGCTCTGCTGGGGCAGAGTTTTGTGGTTATGTCGTCAACGGGTGTGACGACCGCTGTGGTCATTCGGCGGGGTTTGACTCCTCGATGGACTGGGGCAGTCTTGTCCCGCCGGTTAGTTTCGCCTACTTTGCAGCGCCCTCGTACTGCTGAGTCACGTAAAAAACCTATCCGGGGGTGAGATAATCGACAGAACGATTCCAGTACGGCGAGTGTCCACCTGTCCCCCCATTTCGACGATGGGGTAAGGCGAACAGCACAACCAGACGCGAGATGGGGAATTCCATCGTCGCCAGTGTGTCTCAGATCTTTAAGCTGCGCGACCGGCCAGACTCGACCGCGACCTCATCTGCACGATCGACACCGCAACCCGGTCGAGCCCATCTGAATTGGATTGTCGGCAGACAGCTCTGTTAGGCACTGTTCACATTGAACAGAATCTGTACAGCCTACTCCTGCTGCATAGGGAGCGCGCATCGTTTCTGTGCGGTGAGAGTCGCTCAGTCGAAGTTCGATCTCGCCACGCTCATAGGAAACGACGGTTGAGGCGACTGGTTTGGTACTAATGTCGAGTGAATGGCGGACGAAGATCTCTTCTCGTTTCTCTTCGAACTCGCCTTGCTTCTTCCGGAGGAGTTCCGCCCGCTTCTCCTCTAACTCGTCCTTCTCTGTTTGGAGTTCTTCCCTCTCTTGGAGGGCCGACACTCGTTCCTCGTGGGTATCGGCATCATCCACATCGCCGGAGACCCTCTGGAGTCTATCCGTTACAGATTCGAGTTCGTCTCGGAGATCGCTGAGCCGCTGGTTCTGTAACTGCCGATATTCCTCGAACTCGGAATCTGCCGCCCGGGATGCCGTTTCTCTCACCTCCCCGATTTCATCTCGGATGTTATCGAGTGCAACGCGCTGTCCCACTGGAATCACAGATGCGAACTCATCTGCGGCAAGTTCACTCGTCGCCTCGAAATCGTTCGCCTCTTCGGTCTCAGGCTGTGTCTTGGGGTCATAGAACGACCGAAGAAGCACCTCTGGAAGACCGGATAATTCCTCTTCAGAAGTCACGTCTACCGTAACTGCCTCCAGGTACTGAGTCTCATACTCGCTCACTGTTTCGACACTGATCTTCACGAGCAGGAATACGGCACTCCGATCATAGTATGGGTTAAATGAAGCATCGGACACGTGGAGGTCACTCTCGGTAATCCAGTCCGGATACTGGTAGTCGTCTCCCGTGATTGACCCAGTAACAGACACCTGACTGAGTGAGGACATCGAAACGGCTTCGTCCAGCATTCGCTGTGCAAATTCGCTCCCTGGAGACAGTACCACTTCCTCTTCGCCGTTACTTTCTACCCGGTCATCTCCGAGCACGACGTCGAACTCAAGCCCTTCACCGAATTCGACATCGACGTGGCTGGGTAGTCGAACGCTCCAACGTGAACCCCTTTCTCGGATGGACGCTCCCAGTGTGTTTAGGTACTCACGGGCGAACGCGTTTAACCTCGATTGCGTCACTGAGAGCTTGGCGTCAGTCATCGGAAGCCCCCAAGTCGAAACTCTCGAACACTTCGCTGTTGAAGTGCTCCACTTTCTGTGACAGCTCCTGTTGCTCCTCGAGATCGATAGCCATCTCCTCGAAGTCGTTTTCGAGATTCGCTTCGGAATCTGCGTCAACCAAGCGTTCGAATATTTCGTCTTCGAATCCTTTCCCGGAGTCCTCGAGGCGCGTAAGAATCGTGCTCAGTTCCCCGACGGTCTGCTGGAACAAGTCTATTTTATGGTAAAGTCGCTCCAAGACGTATTCCTCGACCGTACCTTCCAGCGCCATGTTGAAGACGAAGACCTCTCGTTTCTGCCCGATACGGTGAATCCGACCGATGCGTTGCTCAACCCTCATCGGATTCCACGGCAGATCGTAATTCACCATAATGTTACAGAACTGGAGATTACGACCTTCGCTCATCGCGTCTGTCGAGACGAGAACGCCGCCTTCCTCACGGAACTGCTCGACTATCTCTTCTTTCTCCTGGCTGGAATGACCTCCGTGGAAGGCATGAGTCGTGTATCCCTGCTCCCGAAGGGACTCCAAGACCTGTCGTTGTGTCGCACGGAACTGCGTGAAAACGATAACGCGCCCCATCTCGACCTGCTCACGAGCTTCCTCGACGATATCGAATAACCGTTGTTGCTTGGTTACCGTGTCTATCGCCTCGATCTTCTCCAGAATCGTCTCCAATTCGCTACGGTGAGTGAGCTCGTTATTCTCGTCTAACTGCTTACGAATGGTTTGCCCGAGGGCCTTGGGACTGCTCACGACCTCCTTTTGCAACATCATCAGGACCAACTTCTGTCCGCGGTCCTCGCTGTAGGCTTCACGGACGTAGTCCGTCACTGCATCGTAGAGATCGCGCTCGGAAGCACTCGGCTTGAAAGTCCGAGTATCAACTCGCCGATTTGTAAAGTCAACGTCTGTTTCCGCCCTTCGATTCCGTATCATCACCTGATTCAGCCGCTGCTGTAACTCGTCTCGGTTCACCAGCGTCTCCTGTCCATTGTCCACGAAGTAATTGTGGAACGTGTCACGACTCCCGAATAGCCCAGGCCGTAACAGTGAGATAATGTTGTAGAGGTCCGTCAGTTCGTTCTGAATCGGCGTCGCCGTCAAGAAGAACGCGTAGTCGTACGTGAGCTTATCTATGAGGTCGTATCGGTCAGTATCTTCGTTCTTCACGTAGTGTGCCTCGTCCATGACGAGAACGTCCCAGTCTCGGGAAAGGACGCTCGGACGATGGCGGTCGCTTTTGGCCGTGTCTATACTTGAAATGATGCGGTTATGAGAATCGAACCCCTGAAACTCGTCGTCGTAGTTGCATACGAACTCGAGCCCGAACTTCTCCCGTAGTTCCCCCTGCCATTGCTTTGCGAGCTGAGCCGGTGTCAATATCAGGACGGAATCGTCCGTCTCCCGATAATGCATCTCCTTGAGAACCATTCCAACCTCAATGGTCTTCCCCAGGCCGACCTCGTCCGCGAGCAACGCCTTCCCGTCCATCTCGAAGAGCGCTCGATGAGCAGCGTCTACTTGGTGTTCTAGGAGCTTGACCTGATCCTCATCAACTCCCGAAAGCGAGCGGAGTTCTGTATCCGGGTTTCCAGCGTTCAATCGGTTCGCAATAACTGTCTGTCGTTGAAATGGAAACTCAGAGGTTCCAGACGAATAGGAGTCGAGTAGATTGTCGGGTTCCTCGTGAGTGACCTCGACATCAACGAGGTCGTCATCGGTCATATCCACATAGAGACTACAGACTGACAAAGGCGTTATGTAGAGATTTCCGTCTCTTCGAGGAGATACGGTTCTCGGGCTTCACGAGATATTCGACAACAGTGTGTACAATGGTCAAGGGGGCCAGGGGACATTTTATAAGACGCCGGTGACAGGTTCAGGATAATGAGTAGCGGGAAGCCTCGATTCAAGGACTACAATCGGCAAGAGGCGGAAGAATATAGCGGATTCATCTTGAGCGGAGTCGCTCAGGCGACGGAGTTCATCAACAAAACGGACGATCCAGACGCGATTCGGTATCTGGTCGAGGAGCGAAATATCGACGTTGACGTCCCCGGGAGCGGGACGGAGATCGAGAAGGCAATATTGACTTCCAAGACGGCTCCGCTCTCGGTCAAGCAGATCGTAGCGCAACGGAACGACGACCTCGGCGATATTCGCGTTCCGGAGACTGTGCGCAAGAACGCCGAAACGGCTCTCGCTGTCGGAAAGCCAATCGTTCTCTACGGGCCGACTGGCACTGGTAAGACATACTTTGCTAAGCAGCTCGCTTTGAAGAGCTGTATCAACTACTCGATCTCTACTGCGACCCCGAGCTGGACTCCCGCGGACATCACCGGGAGCATCCAACCCGAAACAGAGGACGGACAAATCCAGTACGTTCGCCAAGCCGGTTGCGTCTCGCAGGGAATCCAGAAAGCGAACGAGTATCACGACAACTGGGCCGTCATCATCGACGAAATAACCCGGGCGGACATCTCGCAGGTGTTCGGACCACTCTACACCGCGATCGAAGACCACGACCAGGCGATTTTCCGTGACGAAGAGGGGAATCGGCTCACGCTCAACGACGACGTGAAACTCATCTGTACGATGAATATGTCGGATCGGACGGTCAACGAGCTCGACAATGCTATCACTCGACGGTTTGCGATGGTGGAGCTCAGTCGCTACGATGACGAGCAACGCGCTGGCTTATTCGACGACTGGATCGGGGAACTCGGCCCCGATATCGACATCGATCAAGATCGACTCCACGACCTCTTCGATAGCCACCACGAGGGTATCACTTCAGGCACGACGACGAATGGCGAGGGCGGAATCATGGAATTCGGTCCAATGCACTACGTTGACGTCACGCGATTCCTCAAGAGTGCGTGTGAAGACGGCGGTCCGTACGAGGGAGAAGAATCGGCCGCCGTTGGCCAGGCTTTTGCGACGTATATCGCGCCACGACTACTGAATAGCGCGTCGCTTCCCCAGATCAACCAGCTGGCGACCCATTACGCAACGCTTGACGACCAGTTCGAAGCCTTCGATCTGACTCCAGCGATCAACCTCGCAAACAGGGAAGCCGAGGCCGAGGAGCGCGAGATGGGCGTCAGTGCGTATGAGTGACGCAATCCGATGTGACTACGGAGCGGAGCTCTGTTCCGTTCAGGAAAACCAGAAGCTCATCGTCGATGGATGTGACCCCGAGACGATTCACGATGAACTTCGCGCAGCGAACTTCACGCGAGAGGGTAGCAGGTACGTGAAGACACGCCCGCGGCTGCGGGCTGAAGCACGAGACGGTGATTCGGGAGCCCTGCACGTCCTCTCTGCGAGAGTTGTCGAGGAATCCCTCCACGTCGAGCCGTCGGACGTCGTCGGCGTCGTCAAGCTAGTACCTGGGATGAGCGTACAGGTCGAACCCAAAATCACGTGGGAACACGTCATCCGGATGCTTCTCACGGTTTATGACATCGACCGGACCCAATCGTACTATGGAATCCCGCTCGAGGAGCTGATTTCCGGCGAGATTGAAGCATCTCAACTTATCGCTATATTAGCAATCAACTACGTTCACGGTGTCAAGACGATCACGAAGAAAGGGTTCATCCGAGACCTCAACATCCGTCGCCGAGATGGATTCGAGGGCCTCGGTTCAGTAGATGTCACACAGACTCTGATGAACCACGCGACGGGTAACCCGGAACCGACCTGGGTGGAGACAGAGATAGACTACGCTAACCCAGTAAACGAAGCCATCCATATGGCGGGGAAGCTCCTTCTCCGGCTACTCCAGCAAGAGCGTGACGGGCATCAACACCCGCGTCAAAACCTCCTCTTGTCGATGGTCCATCAGCAGGTGAAGGAGATAGAGAACCGTGGAATCCAGAGCAGTCAGAAGCGGCTCGGTGAGTACCGACGTCTGTCTCTGGCCGATCTCCCCAGACAGCGTCACTACTACCGTCGAGCAGTCCACACGTCTCAGTCGATCCTATCGTCTGCGCTGTTGGGCCAAACTGGCGGAGGCCCGGAAGAGTTGCTCGTCGATTACGCGCTGAGTATGAACTCGCTGTTCCAAGACTACACGCAGCGGGTTCTAAACCGAGAGGTCGAGAAGGTACGGGAACTGGATCACCTCGACCAACTATCAAGCGTCGAGTGCCAATACGAGCCTCGGATCTATCCGTTTGAGGGCAATGCCGAAGCTGCGCACGAACCCGATCACCTACTCACCGACGGTGAGAACACCCTGGCTATTCTCGACTCGAAGTACTACCGGGAGGGAAAGAATCCCGCGAACGAATCCGCCTCACGGTCGCGGATGTTCGCGTACGCCTATCTGACTGAGTCGGACCGGATGGCCTTCCTGTGCCCGCAGTATCACCGTGATCGACTCCCGGTGACAAACACCGGCGGGGAAGTCGAAATAGTGTCGCCGGATAACGAGTTCACCTGTGAGGAATACGAACGTCTTACTCGAGAATACATCCTCGAGTCCCTCGCAATCGAGTATCCCGCACTACACGTGTTCGACGCGGTGGCCGGGGGCAAACTCTGTCTAGAAGGTGCGTCGGAGGATGACCTGTCTGAAGTCTACGACCCCAAGGGCCCCTTCGCCATTAGTAATCCCGCGACGTTCGCCGCTCGAGTTATTAACGACATCGCGTTCTCAACGTACGGGCCGAACAAGCCGGATCTCGAAAACCAAGGGCAGTGGACGAAGAACCGAATCAAAGACGCGTGTGGGAAAACAGACGAGGAAGACCGGCCGCTCTACCCTCAACACGAGACGAGCTGCGTACCGGTGTACACCTCGAATACAGATGCCGATCATGGGCATGTGACGCTGTACTTCCTCCACCGGGGCGAAGAAGGCGTCAGTGTAGCGAAAGAGGGACCATGGGCGCTGATGTGAGCGTTCCAGGGGACAGCAGTTAAATCCTGAAGGACGTGACCAGCCAACCCGTGTCTCGCTGTTTTATTTTCCGACCGAACACGGGCCGTAGGGAGTGGAACTCCTCATCGATTTCTACGTCGAACGAATCACCGACGCTCTGAAATTCACCATCCAAAGCGAACTGAATGGCTGGCAGGGGGCGGTGGCTGTTGAGGTAATCCATCTCTTGGCGCATCGTCGAGACGAGGGAGTCGCGGAGTGTCTCGTCCCTGGCCAGAACATCGTTCAATCCAACGACACAGATCTCACCGGGGAGGTTCCGGTTCTCGAGTTTCGTCACAAACTCCGCGATTGGTACCTGATAGTCAGCAGTTTCTCGCCTCCTCTGATCGACGATATTGTACATCCCGGCGACAGCGTCGATATCACTCATGTTATTACTCTCTAATTATTGAACTGGCAAAGTACATCAGGCCCCAACGAGGGTCCTGTAGCCCTCCTCGCCCGTGATTGTCGCAAGCTCTTCCGCGATGTCGATCACCTCGGAAGTCACTTCCAAGTCTAACTGCTCGTCAGGTGCAGTCGCGTCTTGTTCGTCTTCGTACCGAAGCAGTTGCACTTTTTCCAGAGACGTGAGGTCATCCACGTCCTTCTCTCGTAGGTAGTCCTGGCGATCTTCGGTACGCCAGTCCGTCAGCGCGAACCCTTCGTCAGTGACGAACAGGGCGCGTCGACGAAGATCTTCGGAGTCGATGTCGGTCCCCCTACAGAAGCGGTTCACGTCGTCGAGCGTGGGTTCGTCCAATTCGAGGAGGTCGAGATAGATCTCGTCCGGTGTGACGTTGCCCGAGACGATGTCGTAGATCTCGTTGACGACGTCCGTCGCGGACATCACCGATCCGCCGCGATGTACGTTCCCGTGGTGGTTCGAGTACTCCCGGAAACACCGTCCCATCTCGACGATACTGATGTCGCCCTCGGAGAGCGTCTGTCCCGCCCCGAGTTGCTCCCGCGTCTCACTCGCTGCCCTGTGAATGCGTCTCCGTAGTGAGGACCAACTTATCGGCTCTCGATCAGTCGCCGGTCGAGCCACGACGACCACACTAAAGTTGAGTTCATCGCCAACGACGAACTCGCTGAGATTCGCGGAAATTGGATACGTGGCAGTGACGTCGAACCCCTCATCACAGAGCGACTCAAGGAGCGTTCCCCACGTATCGGGAGTTCCGTGTCGATACGTAAACACCAGAACCCCATCGTCTGCCAGCACGTCCTGCATCCGTGAAAACACCCCCTTGAGTTCGGATTCGAATAGGTCGGCGTCTTTGCCCTCTGCGGGATTTGCGACGATACTGTCCTCACGGGGCGTCGTTTCAGGCGCGAACTCGTCGTACTCGTCGCCGAGAAGTAGACGCTGCCAGACGTAGAAGAAGTTGGAGACTTCGGAATAGACGACGTTATCGTAGTACGGGGGATCAGTGATAATCGCGTCGTACTCGGTCCCCAGCTCTACCTCCTGAACATCGCCCTGATGTAGAGTGTACTCGCCGCCAACGGGCTTTTCGAACGAAGCGGTCTCCCTCGTTTCGCCGTCTTCGATGTACCGCTCGGTCGGCGAGTGAGCGAAGTCAACGGCATCAACAATCTTCGTCCAGGTATTGCTGAAGGTTCCACGACCAGCTCTCGTCCCCCAGACATTGTTCTCCGCGTACGCGACTTCTGGCGTGAACGAGTTCTGCCGGAATATCCCCTCGATCTTGGTGCCGTTGATATTGTAGATCGAAAAGTTGTTCTGGAACATCAAGGAATCCGAGAACGCCAGCAGGAGGTACTCCTTGACCGTCTGATCCGTTACCTCTTCGTTGATCGCTTCAAGCAACGTAGAGAGGCAATAGAGCTGGCGGTCGTTGAACATGTCTCGCCACGACTCGTAGCCGTGGCGGAAGACATCGTTACCGTTGATCGACGACGAGGTCGTAATCGCTCCCCGGGGAATGTCTCCTTTCGGGGCGTAGTCATCGAGTTCGTCGCGGTCAGCCCACCGTTTGGATGCCCGTTCGAAACAGTCCACGTCCTCCTCGGCCGCCGGTTTGAACCCCTTGTACGTCGGCCGATTTCTCCCTTCGTCTTCACACTCCGTACAGTAGTACTCGAGAGCGTAGAGAGATTCATCGTAGGACTGACCGTCGGCGATCGCATCGACGATGGAGTACTTCAGACCGCAGGAGGGACAGCCGTAATGTCCGCCGCGTGAGACAGGTCCGTTCTCGGGCACGTACTCGTTACCGCAGTCCGAGCAGACGGTCTCCGTCTCGTAATCGTCTGTCAGGAAGACGTTTCCGCAGTCGGGACAGTAGACGTGATATCGGTTGTCCTCCTCGTAGCGACCCTTTGCGACTCGATAGTCCTTGAAGAGCGGGACTTCTTCCCCGCACGACGTACAGTCGAGCTCTCTGACCCAAAGCGCGTAGACGACATCAGCAACGTGGTCACCGTCATTGGGGCACATCGTCTCGTACTGTGATTGGATCTCCCCAGCGACTGCATCCTCGACCTTCTCGAATCCCTCACGGAGGTCTTCCAAATCGACTGTGTGGGCCTCGAACTCTTTCTTCGTGATGAACCAAGCTACCGGGTTCAGATCCACACCAGTGACGTCGGCGTCGAACCGAATCGCCTCGAGGAGACTCGTCCCACCGCCCATGAACGGGTCGAGTACGTCCGCGTCATCAACGCGAACGTCCTTGGGATAGAGGTCCCACATTGCGTCCGGTTCAGTCAAATCGACCCCCTCGATCATCTCCTTGAGCGCGGCTTTCGCAGCTTCCCCCTCCGATGCCTCACCAAACTCGGCGAGGTCGTGGTCCGCCTTTTCCGGATCTCGGACTGTTACTTGGTCGGGATCCGAGACGAGGGAATACAGCGATATAGCCCGAAAGACGCTGCCGAGCCGTCGTGCCCACCACTTGTGCATGGTCGTCAGCGGTCGGTAGTGGAGCTTCGCGCGGCCTTCGCGGTCCGCGAGATCGTTCACCTGTTCGATCGGAAAGCCGCGCTCGATAGGGAGATCAGACCGCAGATCATTCGAATCAGACATGGACAGTGATGGGCTCGTTTTCGTATTTAGATATTCGCGTCACTCGAACTGGATCGTGACGTCGATTCCAGAGGCGGACTCGGGGATGTTCTCGAGGAGGTCAGCGACCGTCTCGTGCGACTGGCCGAGTTCCAGCTGGAGGTCCGTGTGGGCCTTCTGGAACTCGGCGACGCCCTGAAGCGAACCGGGCGCCCCGCTGTCGCCTTCGGTCGTGAACGAGACAGAACCGTAGGCGACCGATCCCGATTCGTGTGTGTCCTGCCACTCGTTTCGGAGTTCGGACGGGCTGTCGCCTTGGTACTCGAACGTCCACCCGGTTTCTGGGGGGATTCGGAAGCCGGCTCCGGGGAACCAGTCACCGGGATCATCCGATCCAGTCGCCCCTACGACGTAATGGGGATCGCTCTCGCCCAAACGGTCGAGCAGGAAGTGCTGGACCGCGGCCTCGCCGTGATCGGGGGCACACTCCTTCTGAATCTCGCCCACCTGGAACGTCTCCTCCTCGTCGAGATCGCTGATGTAGTCTAGAATCCGTTCGCCGACGTCGTCCGTGACCATCGGGACTACGACGACGGAAGTCGGTGCCCGGTCCCCGAGCGAACCGACGTAATCGCCCTCCGTTTTGATCTTGTAGCCCTCTGATAGCAGCGTGTTCACGGCTCCGTGGAACGCGCCTTCGGTGTCGCCCTGCGGCAGGTACACCTCGGTGTCGTTCCGAATCGCGGTGAGGACCTGCGAAGTGTCTGCTTCCCCCGCAGCGGAAATCGTCTCTTCCAAACGCTCGGCCACTTCGGCGGCACCAATCTCGCGGGCTTCGGAGACGTCGCGGAGCTTCGCGTCGGACCGCGCCTTGGTGACGATCTCGTTCCCGCTCACGAGGACGTAGTGATCTTCGTTGGCAAGGCGGCCAACCGCCCGCATGATCGCGTCGTGGGGGTCGTCGTCGGTAATCCAGACGTCCTTCCGTCCGAGCACCTCGAGTTCGAAGGAACCGATATCGACCTCGCTGGTACCGCCGCTGAACTCGCGCTGGAGTGCAGACGTGATCTCGTCCACCGACCACTGTTCCACGTCATCTTTCAGAACGAGCGTCGTGTCGCGGTCTAGATTCCGGAGTTCGTCGCTGAACTGACTCCCGCCGTGAGCCACCACTGGCTTGCCTTCCAACCCGTCCTCGATAGCGTTGGCGACCGCTTGAACGCTCCCCGGGATTGGGTACGTCGGGTCCATCAGGTACTGCTCGTAGAGGTCCTCAACGGAGGTCTCTGAACGAGCATCGAGTCGAGCGTGCACGATGTCCCACGCGTGACGCTGAAGATCGAAGGGATCCGCTTCGGCGGCAGCCGCGATGTTCCCCGCGTCGAGTTCGTCCTCCGCGGCGACGAAGTTCTCGAGTGTCATCTCAGCAGCACGGTCGAACTCGTTGAGCAAATCGTCGCCGTCGATGACCTCGCCGTAGGCGCCCTCCAGGCGGTCGAGGAGACTCTCTTCGTACTCGTCTTGGAGCCCCTCGATTTCTTCGCGGATCTCCTCGCTCAGGTTTTGGTCGTCCTTCCGCAGACGGGCCCCGATGACTTCCTTGGCTTTGTTCAAGAACTTCTCCTGCTGGGCGGTCGTCGAGATCGTCTTATCGTTCGCCGGCTGAACGAAGACGAGCGTGTTGCGCCACTGGCGGCCAGCGGGTTGGTTCTTGATGATCTCCGCGACGCTGTCTGCGTCCCAGGGCCCGTTCTTCACGACGACCTTGACGTTCTGGCTGTCGGGAACGCTCTCCAGCTCACTGTCCTCATTGAACCCGACCGCGTACGAACTGGAGCCGAACAGCCGCTCGACCTCGTCGCCAATGAGTTCGATGGCATCCTCGGGTTCGACATCTCGGGCCGCGTTCCGGACCAGCGACCGCGGGTTCTCGTCTTCCCGGATGACGAAGCGGTCGTCGGACTGCCAGAGGTGGTATACCTCGCCTTGGAGTCGTTCGAGATCGACGATGATGTCGTTGACCCGGTCGCCGGCGTGGAACGTACCGACGACGATGTCCGACGTCGTCGCGCCCTCGTCGAGGCCGGGGGTCAGTGAGTAGATCAGGACAGTGCTGAGGATGTCGCGGCCGTAGTCGATATCCGCGTCGGCGAGGCGTTCGACGATGTCGTCGTAACAGCGATCCGGGCGGGCGTGTTCGACGTTGATGCGGGTGAGTTCGTCATTGTACTCGACGGCGTCAACCTCACCGTGAGTGATGAGATCGGTCTGCTGGTGACGGTCAACGAGAACCTTGGCGAAGAGATAGAGCATCCCCCGGGTCGCGCCCGACTCGGTCTCCGCGAAGTACCGCGTCTTGAGCGCGTCAATGAGTTCGGGATGGAAGGGGTACGTGTCGTACATCTCGTCTCGGAGGCCTTCCGGGAGGTCAACGTAGTCGGTCTCGGCGTAGGCCTCGATGTACTCGTCCACCAGATCGCGTACCTTCGATTGGTCGATGGTCCCCGGTTCGACGAGGCGGTGCCGCAGGACCTCCCGGATATCGACCTGGTTGGACATATTCACCTCGACGCGCTCCTGGCGAGACAGGATGTCGTGGACGTCCGATCCCTCGCGCAGCACGGAGATGATGGCGAAGAGATTCGTGCGCGAGGTCGCCTCTAAGAGTGCTTGCAGGAAACCTTTGTTCGCGCTCTTCCGGCGCCCCTCGAGGGACCCGAACCAGTCCTCGAGCTCGTCAACGAGGAACGCGACCGTCCGGTCGCCGACGGCGTCGGTGATCGTGTCGATATCGGGATAGCCGCCGTCCTCGTACTCCGACTCGTCGAGGTCGTGATCGAGAGCTTCGAAAAGCGGCTCCCACAGGTGCTCGTACTGCTCTTTCTGGAGGGAGACAACGACCGGGAGGGCGTCACGAGGGAGCGTTCCATCGAGGTCTTCGATACGACCGTCGGCCCACTCTTCGACGGTTTCGGGCGAGTCGAAGCAGTGGTACATCGCCACCATCTGGTGTGACTTCCCCGTTCCGTACGGGCCGTACATCTCATGGATTCGAATATTGTCCTCGCCTTGGATGGTGTCTCGGAGGCGCTTCAGCGAGTCTCCCAGCCCTTCGGTCAGGAGCGTCCGGTCAAAGAATCGGTCCGCATCCGACTCCAACGTGCCGGCTTCGCTCTCGACGTCGTAGAGTCGAATCTGGCCCTTGACGAGGCTGTCCCCTTCGGTAAGCTCTCTACTGAGCGTCAGAGTCTCGTCGATCGTCGTTTCAGAAATTGCGTCCGCACTCATGTTGTCCGGTAAGATGTGGCATCGCCTTATCAATGTGCGACATCTGCGGAACCAGTCCGCTGTGGATTGATACGGAATTGCTCTTCATGTTTTAATACCACTCACGATGTCAATCAGCGTCCCTCCTTCGGCGTAGCTTAAACATAAGTATCCTACAGTTAATGCAGGAAGTAGGACTTGATGAATATCAAAGACCATCTTGAGCAGTTCAGCGCCTCTATCCGTGGCAATGAACGCCCTATCGGGATGCTTCTTGGTGCAGGATGTGCTAAATCCGTCCGCGTAGGTGGCAGTCCCCTCATTCCGGACATGAGTGGAATGACTACCGCGGTCGAAGAACAAATTCATGAAGACGGTCGTTCAGAGAGTTGGGATCAGATCCATCGAATCGGCGATTTCGATGACAACGCAAATATCGAGGACGTTCTCAACTTGGTACGCGATCTCCGACCGCACGCTGGTTCCGGGGAAATCCGTGGATTGGATGCAGAAGAGTTAGCGTATCTCGAGAACACAATCTGCGAGACAATAGTAGAACTCGTTGATGTTGAATTGCCGAGCGACGAAGCCGGTTATCATAACCTCGCTAAATGGATGAGTTCCATCGAACGCGAGGAGCCTGTCGAGGTGTTCACGACGAACTACGATCTGCTGCTTGAGCAGGCCCTAGAAAATCAGAACGTACCATTCTTCGACGGCTTCGTAGGTGCGCATCGCCCCTTCTTCGACTCGTACGCCATTTTGAATGAGGAATTACCGAGCAGGTGGAATCGGCTCTGGAAGATTCACGGCTCTGTCAACTGGGCTTCTGACGAATCAGGGGGCTCTCTCGAGATCTGGCGCTCGCTCAACGACGAGGAGAACACGGCGGTGATTCATCCGTCGCATATGAAATATAAGCAGAGCCGTAAAATGCCGTATCTGGCATATCTGGACCGGCTAAAGAAATTTCTAAATAAACCTGAGGGGGTCCTGTTCGTCGTTGGATATTCATTCCGTGACCAGCACCTCAACGAGACGATCATAGATGGCCTTCAGGGAACTCCTTCGACTCAGGTATTTGCGTTCCTGTACAGCGAATTAGACGAATATAGCGATGCTAAGGATCTCGCCAAACAGCACTCGGACTTGAGCATCTTTGCCAGTGATGCGGGTATCATCGGAACACAAAGGCAGGAATGGGAGACTCACGAGTCTGATTCAAATCCAGGGGAGAACACTACAGGATTACGGTGGGAAGAGCAGGAGGAGAATGAGTGGCGCCAACATTTCACGCTGGGAGACTTCCAAGGGTTTGGAAGGTTCTTGAACTCGGTGATCGGGAGATAAAATGACTGGTCAAGCGACTCACTTGGGTTCGATTGAAGACGTAGAGGGAGCGAGAGCCTCGGTGTTACTAAACGAGGAGACTAATTTCGGTTTGTCGTTCGTCGAAGGTTACGGATATCGAGTCGGTCAGATCGGATCGTTCGTTCGCATACCGTTGGGCTATGATGATATATTCGGGGTGGTTTCTCAAGTGGGTGCAAGGGCGGCACCACAAGCAGACGACGAAGATCCCTCACAAGGGAACAAATGGATCACTGTCCAATTCGTAGGAGAAGCGGCGCAGGGTCAGGAACTGACAACCGGCTTGTCTAAGTACCCGACGGTGGGTGATGACGTTCACATCGTTACGAAAGATGAACTTCCGAGAATATACGGGAGAGGTAGCAGTTCTGGCCATATTAACATCGGTTCGGTAGTCGGCTCTGAGCAGATTCCGGCACGTGTCGATTTGAACAATCTCGTCTCGAGACACGCTGCTGTCCTGGGTAGTACGGGATCGGGGAAATCGACGACAATCGCCGGTCTGCTGCATACGTTGGCGACTTCACCGGATATCGAGTCGCCGCGGGTGTTAGTCCTGGATATTCACGGCGAGTACGGGGAAGCTCTGCGCGATTCCGCCGACGTATTCACGATGGGGGCTAGCGAGGAAAGGGGAGAACTCGAACTCGAGATCCCGTACTGGGCCTTGTCCTTCGAAGAGTTGATCGACGTCGCATTCGGTGAAGTTCAGGGAGACAGAGACAGAGCCGCATTAGTCGAACAGGTCGAAAATAAAAAGAGAGAGTCGTATCCGCGTCAAGGAATCTCCGGAATCGATGAGTCTGAGATCAATGTCGATACTCCCGTCCCCTTTAGCATTCATAAATTATGGTCTGAGCTATACAAGCTAGTGAGGTGTCCTCACACCGAGTCGCGTGATCAATCACTCAATACAGTGGCTTACGCCACAGACGAGGACGGGAGTCCCATCGACAGGGGAAGCGCGATGGAGGTGCGAACTCCGGAAACTCGGCGCCACGACCAATACGACGACGTGTATGTCGCAAAGCCGGACATGAACATCGGTCGGCAGGTGGATACGCTGACTTACAGATTACGCGACTCCCGGTACGATTTCCTGTTTCGCCCCGGCGATTGGCTACCGAACGAGGATGGGGTTGTAAATAGGGACCTCGACGAGCTTCTCGAGAAGTGGGTGGGCCACGATCCCGGAATCTCGATACTGGACCTGTCCGGGATACCCTCAGACATCCTTGACACCCTCGTCGGCGCATTACTGCGAATCGTGTATAATTCGCTCTTCTGGGCGAGAAACCGAGCAGAGGGCGGTAAGAGAAGGCCCCTCTTAGTCGTCTTAGAAGAGGCTCACTCATACGCGAGCGACACCGCGAAAGGCTCGGCCGCCGATTCGATCCAGAGAATCGTGAAGGAAGGTCGAAAGTACGGTATAGGGGCGATGCTCGTTTCTCAGAGGCCCACCGAGATCGACAGCACAATTCTGAGTCAGTGCGGGACAATATTCTCGATGAGGATGTCGAACAGCAAAGACCGAGGGAGTATCAACTCCGTCGTTTCGGACAACATGGAGGGCATCCTCAGCTCACTCCCTATCCTTCAGACAGGGGAAGCGATCATCGTCGGGCAAGGCGTGAAATTCCCGATCAGAGCCAGGATAGATCCTCCCCCGCCTGATCACCGTCCCGAAAGCCAGGACCCGCCGGTAATCAGTGAAAACGATGACCTGGGCTGGAACCAGAACGTTACGGACCAGAATTACGACAAGGTATTAGAACACTGGCGAAAGAAAGACCCAGACACTCAGACCGACTCTGAGGTAGGTGATGAACTATGAGCGAATGGATCCCGGTCGATTCATCAAATCTCAACCGGGTCAGATACGAAGAAGACCAGAGACGGCTCGAAATTGAGTTCAACGACGGAGGAGTCTACGAATACTACGAGGTCCCCCCAGCTGAATTTGACGGGTTGCTCGCAGCGGAATCGCACGGGTCGTACTTCCACGAGCACATTCGCGGCAACTACAGTTACAATCGGATCTGAAATATCGCATTGTCGGGAGTCACTGGAAATACAGTAACGAGGAAATTATTGAGAAATATGGGCCGCTTCTGAGAGTTGGATTGACTAATTAATCAATGAGTGAACACCCCACTGTCTGGGCGTTGAAAATCCAGCCCAACTCGGCGGCCGACGAAGCCGTTTCCTACGAGTTCTGCAAAGCGCGGTCGATCGTCGGAACCGGTTGGGGTCTCGACGAACGTTTCGAATCGAAAGAGGACGCGCTCGAAGCCCACCGGAGCAACGGAGCGACCGACCAGTACGGGAACGTCCGCTTTCCCATTCGGGCGATGATTCGGAGAGCGTCGGTGGGCGACTACGTCTGGGTCAACGAGGGGAGCGAGTACGCTCTCTGTCGGATTGAATCTGAGTGGAGGCAGCATCCCGTCTCGGATACGGGGGACGAGTGGACGGCGAACGACATTCACAACTACCGAGACGCGAGCTGGAGGATCATCGAATCTGCAATCGTTCCGGGATACGTCAAGCGGTATTTCGCCGCTCCTCGGGTTCCCACGATGGCACGGCCCGACGGCGGCAAAACTCAGAGAGCCAAGCGATACGCGACGGAGCTTTTCGAGGAAAATCCGGACCAAATCACCGAATTGGTCGTCTCGATGTCGTCAGTGAGCAGGTCAAGGAAAGCGACCTCTCCCGGGTGTTCGATCTTCTCGATCCCGTCGAAACAGAGGATATCGTCATTGACTATCTACAGGCACGCGGTTGGCACGTCGTCAAGTCCTCAACGTCCCGAGCACAGCCGGGAATCGAATGCGTGCTTCGTCGGGTCGAATCCGAGCCCCAGACGGCGTACGTTCAGGTGAAGTCCGGTAGCGCCTCGATAGACGTCGATGACTTTCGAGAGCTGACCGAGGACGCGACTGTCTATCTCCATCAGTACGAAGAGCCGACGGTAGCACTCCCCGAGGAGATGGTCTGGATTTCCCCGTCAACAATACGAGATCATATCGTGTCCAGCCCGGGATACCTCCCCTCGCATACGCTGTTCAACCTCCACCTCGCCATAGAGAACGAGTGAGGATTTCCTAAACAGTCACGCGTCGCCGAACTCCGCCAGCGAGGTATCGACGCCGATCATCTTCAGGTACGTTTCGTCGCCGGTCACCTCGGCGAGCCCCTCGCAGAGTTCTCGGAGTTCGTCCATATCCCACTGTTCGAGGTACTCGCTGGTGGACTTACCCTGCTCGAATCGGTAGCGGAGGAAGTGTGCCTTGTCTAGCGTCGTGAGATCGCCATTGCCCTCTTCGACCTTGCTCTGGACGTACGCCTGCCGCTTCTCGTCGCCCCACTGACTGAGGACGAAGTCGCCGCCCTCCATACGGAACAGCCGCATATCTTTCATCTGGTCCTCCGACGCGTCCGACCGCTTGAGGTGCTTGTTCAGGTCGTTGTACGTCGGGTTCGACTCTTCGAGCAGGTCTCGATAGACGTCCTGCTCGCCGCGGTCGTTGTCCTGGATGATGCCGTAGATCTCATCGACGACCTCCTTCGCGGACATCACCTCGCCGGCCCGGTGGACCTCGCCGTGGTGCTTGGAGTACTCCTGGAAGCACTTCCCCATCTCGATGACACCGATGTCCCCGCCCGCGAGTTCTCGGTTCTCTTCGAGCGTTTCGCGGGTTTCTCTGGCAGTTCGGACAATCCGACGTCGAAGTGAGTCCCATGAGATTGGCTGCCTCTCCTCTGTTGGCCGGGCAACGATTGCGATATCGAAAGAAACTGATTCCCCTCCGATGAATTTCATCATGTCAGAATTGATCGGATATGTCGCTGTTACCTCGAAGTTATTCTCGCATAGCGATTCAAGGAGCTCTCCCCAAGATTCTTCATCACTATGGTGATATGTGAACGCGAGAATTCCGTCCTCTTTGAGTGCACGATGGATTACCGCTAACGCTTCCCCCATCTCATGCTCAAAGTCTTCCGCGGTCTTGTCAAGGTAGGGATTTGTGACAATTGATTTTGCCCGAGGAGTCTGATCCTGATCAAAGCCAGCGTACGTATCCTCCAATAATATCTTCTGCCAGACGTAGAAATAATCAGACAACTCAGAGTAGATTATATTGTCGTAATAAGGTGGATCAGTTATCACTGCATCAAACTCATTTTCCGCTGTGATATTCCGCATATCATCTTGATATACCTCTGAATTTCGCCCGATGGGTTGAGAGAATGGAGGTGTTTCCTCGGTTTCCCCATCTTCATAGTACCTATCTGTCGGGGAGTTGGCGTATTCTACACCATTATGTATCATCTGGTAAGTGCTCTTGAATCTACCAATCCCGAATTCTGTTCCCCAAAGATTTCCTTCAGAGGAACGTTGAGGAGGGTCGAATGAGTTTGATTTGAATAGATTAGTTGTATGATTCCGTGCTGCCTGATACGGAACCATCATTGTATTAAAGTTCAGAGCTTCTGAAAACGCAAGTAGGAGAAATTCCCTTGCGTTTTGATTGGGGATTTTTTCTATACTGCGTAAGAGGGTAGCAAGACAGAGAAGCTGCCTCTCATTGAACATATCTGTCCAACTCTCAAGCCCATGTTGGAAGACGTCACTTCCATCAACAGAGGACGCGGTCGTCTTAGCTCCTCTCGGGATCTCCTCACTTGGTACATATTCATGAAGGTCCGTTCTTGTATTCCAGTCGCGTTTAGCCTTCTCGAAAAGTTGCTTATCCTCGGGCCCTGGGTCTTTATATCCCTTGTATGAGCTCTTTTTACGCCCCTGCTGATCGCACTCCGGGCAATAGTACTCAATTCCATACATACGCTCATTGGGTTTACCTTGATCTGCGATAGCTTCAGTAATCGATTCTTTTTGCCCACACTTCGGGCAATTGTAATAACCTCCCCGTGAAACATTACCACTTTTAGGTGTGAACTTATGACTACACTCGTTGCACTTGCTTTCTGCCTGCCAATCATCAACAAGGGTGACGGCACCACAGTCAGGACAGAGTACGTTGTACTTATCGTCATTCTCGTAGCGACCAGCAGCGACGCGATAATCCTTAAAGAGAGGTACGGTATGACCACAGGATACACAATCCAACTCCTTAACCCAGAAGTTGTACATTACATCGGCGTCGTGGTCGCCGTTCGGGCAAGGAGTCCGATAATACTGAAGAATTTCTTCGGCTACGTCCTCTTTGACTTGCTCGAATGCTTCTTCCAGCTCTTCTACATCGGTCTGACCGGCTTCGAGTTGTTTCTTAGTGACGAACCACGCGACCGGATTCAGATCAACACCTACCGATTCGACGCCAAAGCGTGACGCCTCGACGAGCGACGTGCCGCCACCCATGAACGGGTCCAGAATCTTCTTGTCCTTGATCCGGACGTCCTTCGGGTAGAAGTCCCACAGCGACTCGGGGTCGTCCATATCGACATCGCCGATGGCTTCGACGAGATCGTCCTTGTCCAGTCCGTTGTTCCCGAGCTGCTGATTTTCGCCCGGTTCGTAGACCTCGATGTCGTCGGCAGCCGTATTCTCGTCGAGCAGCGAGTAGAGAGAGATTGCGCGAAAGAGACAGCCCGGTCTGCGGGCCCACCACTTGTGCATCGTGTAGATGGGGCGGTAGTACTGCTTGGCCCGACTCTCCTTCTCGGCGATTTCGTTGACGCGTTCGATGGGGAAGCCGCGTTCGATAGGGAGTTCGGGACGGCCTTCTTCCCGGCTACTCTGTTCCTGCTGAGACATTAGGTGTCTCTCTCTATCCAGACGAGCCATATAAAAATGCGGAACAGCGCGTCGTCCCGGGGAGAACTTGCTACGTGCTGATCGAGTTGGACGTGCAGCCTACTGTGCGGAATCAGGTGTCGATGTGTTCGCCGATCAGTTTCTCGACCGCCATCTGGAAACAGAGTAGAGCGTAGAGAGCGTCCTCTTCGGTGGCCTCGTACGTGTTAGCGTGGGCGACCTTGTTACGCAGCCACCATAGCGGCGAAATGGCCTTGCCGATGAACGACGGGAGCCCGTCCGTGCTCTTATCCAGCTTGTTCAATCTCCGCGCCACCTTGTCTGGCAGGTCATCTTCGTTGTAAACGTCCAGAGAGATGACTTCGACCAGAATCTCCGCGGCTCGTCCAATATCCCGAATCGAATCCGCGTACTCCCCGTCCTCGAACTCGCGGACCGCCTTCTGATAGTCGCTGTAGAGGTCGGCATCTGTGGAGACTAACTCGGCGAGGAGATTTTCTACTCGGTATTGGTTGAACAGCGGCCCCACCTCCGGGTTCTCCAAGTCGTCACCCTCCGGGTCGAAATCAGGGTGTAGGGAGATGATCTCGTCGAAGAAGTTCAGGAGCTTATCGGCGGTGTTTCGGTCTTGGGGCTCACCGTCGATCTTCTCTTCGTAGGTGAATATGTACGGGTAGACGGACCCGGAACGGTAGAATTCTATCCGGTCACCCTCCACTTGAATCGTTATCTCGTCCAGCCCCTCCTGCTCTCTGGGTGGTTTATCGAATGGTGTGATCGAAGCCACACCGTCCTCGACTTCGACTGACAGCGTCCGTCTGCTGGTGATGTCGTCGGAGAAGCACTCCGCGAGGAAGTCGCGTATGCCGACCACTTTCGACCAGTCGTCGAACGTGACCTGGAGAAACGAAGTTCGGTAGTTCGTGCCGATGGGGTCGCAGTGAAACACCAGTGTGTTCCCGTCGAAAGTCCCGTCGTCACGAAAGTAGGCCGTGATTTGGAGTTCAACCTCGAAATGATATTCGCCAGCGGGCTCGGCGGATGTGAGAGAGACCTCAATCTCGTCCTGATGCATTGCGAGGCGATAAGTATCCGTACCGGAAATATTCCTTTGTCCCGGTTGCCTCCCAGCTGTCGGGAAGCTCTGGCGCGGAACGGGCGTCTGTCTCGGGTGTCCGACTTTGATCGACACCAGTTGTAGCCAAAGCAGAACGATAAGGTGCATCGGTGAAGAGACGTCAGATATGCCCTTTCCAGTTTCTCCTACAGCAGACGACGTGACGCCGTCGGAACTGCTGTTGGAACTCCCTTCTCGCGCTGCGCTCCGTCGGGCGCTCGCTGCGGCCGACATCGCAGACGAACTCGAAGATGATGACGACCCCGAGCAGTTCCTCGGTGAACTCTCTCAGGTCGAACTCCGGCAAGCGGCTACCCAGGCGCGCTACGCCGCTCCACAGACGGTCCACTACTTCCGACTACCTGGCCTTGCGAGCGTTTCCCCGCCCGAACTCGACGACCTCATCGATTCAGGTGGATTCGGTGGTCAGGTCCGCGCGGTCGAGGAACTGCACGAGCGCGTCTACGTCGTCTGTAGCGTCCCAGAGAGCGGGACGCAGGCACAGCTCTCCGTATCCGAGGACGCGCGTGTTGCGACCGTCGCCACGTTCGACCCTGGAACGGATCTCCTCGCAGTCAGAGCGGACGACGCGGACCTCGCCGCGGGAACCGTTCAAGCCCTCCGGGACCACCCCGAATTGACCGAGTGGAATACCGTGTCCTTCCGCGAAGACGGGTTTCGGGGGCGGTTCGAAGACGTCGCTGTTGCGGCATACGAACAGCTGTCGCTCAGGGTGACATCCGTCAGCGCCAGTACCGAGCGTATCGACGTTACGGGCGTGGAGCAGGGGTCCGGGCGCGCGGACGTGCGCTACGACGATGTCGTCGATGATCTTCTCTCGAGAGCCGACACCGAACGTAGTGAGGCCCAGTTGAGACTCGCTCTTCGAGGAGGAAACACGGTTCCTGCGAACCCGGGTGTCCGTATCGACTTCGACGACGACTCGATCTCGTTCCTTCAATGGGTTCCCGAAGACACTCTACTCCGACTTGACCGCGGTATTCTGAACGCCGACTAACAGCTAACGAACCACGACGGCAGGACTCGGGAAACAGTGGGGTGGTCTGGTCGCCTCTCAGGAAACGACGGTTTGACTAATCTGTCTTGATTTCCTCATTAGAGCGCTTGATCCCCCGTCTCTCAGGAAATAGTGGGGGGTGTAATTGCCGTATCGACTCTCAGGAAACAGTGGGGTGGTACCGAAATCCCGTTGTATCTTCTCCGTGACTGCGGAGGTTTTTCGTGATGTCGAATGCCATACGTTATCATGCGAGATGCGTTACTTGGAGCTGCGAAACGATTCGGAATCGGGTTCAAAGATCTCGTCGTCGCAGCCGTCGCCGTGGTCATCGCCGGTGCGACGAGCGACACCACAATCAACGCAGTTACTACTGCTGGAGGAGGTCTGAAGTCAGCGGGAAGCACCACGGGCCGTATCCTCCTGTCAAAGATCGGTGAGCTGTTCCCCCGTGCTCGGAAAGCGGTGGTCGTCGGTGGGATTCAGGGGTTCAACGTGTTCAAAGCTCAGTTCAATCGGAACGGAGCTAATGCGGTCCAGAGCACTCGCAACAAGCTCACCCCGCTCGACAAGATATCCGCTATCGCATCGATCGTAACGGCAGTCGTCCTTCCGCTCGTCGGAGCGTCGATGCTCATCGGGACGTACGTCGTATTCTACAAAGACCCGGAGAAGCTACCGTTGACGGTATTCAGTACCGACGCCGGCATCGAGAGCGTGCTGGGTATCGGCACGGCGATCGTGGTGAACGTATTCAAGTTCGTTGGGGCGCTCGACGCGGCGGTGAGCTGGGTTCTTTCTCAGTTGAATTAGCGGACCTCCGAAGTCCGGCCGTATTTCCGGCGGTAGGCTCCAAGTTCAAACGGTCATGACACGCGCAGGCATAACCTCCGCAAATTGCTTCGTAGTCGGCTGCTACGTCGGATTCGTGCTCGCTGTTGGTGCCGTAGTTGTCCCCTTGACGTTGACCGCAGGGTTTCTACTGCACATTATCGTTTCCGGGCAGACAGAGACCTTCTCTGTGGCGAAGTCTGTGAATCCTCTCGTCAAGGCGGGTATATCGATCTGTCTCGTCTGTCTCGTCCTTTATATCGTCTGCCGGATCGTCAGTACGATCTCCGATGGCCTATTTATCGGAGCGCTGCCCGCACCAGACGGGCGGAAGATGACTGGCCTTCTCGGTCTGACCGCAACGTTCCTACTCGCCGCTGTCTGGGCCCTCCCTCTTTGGAATCCTCTGCTACCAGAACTCGCCGCAATTGCTACAGAAGCAGCGCCCGCCGGGCTTCCCGGGAACCAACGAACCTTGATCGCGGTAGTTCCAGTAATCAGCGCCCTGTATGCGTACCTCATCCTCACCGGCCACGATTACACGCTCCCTGAGATGACCTCGTCCGTTACCCAGCCGGATACACCGGGATACGACAGAGTAACGACGCCGACGATGCCTCGTACGACTAAGACTACGACCGTCCCGACGCTCGCTGGTGGAAATCACGGGCAGTCGGATTCATTGTCAACGGCCAATGATACAGGAACGGGCTGTTCGGACAGCGATCCGACCATTTCAGTGGAGAACTCTACTCCGGAAGGATCGGGCGGAGATGCCCTGACTAGTGATGACACGGATTGTGCGGGACACGTTCGGGCCGAATTCGAGAAGGACATCCAAGAGCAGGAGCAGAACGGACCGGACGAGAGAGGGGAAACGCCTGACAACCATTCCTCTGTGGACCTCCACGAATACCGGTTCAACTGGGGGTGGAAGACGAACGTCTCTCTTGATGACATCGGCGGGATGGACGACGTAAAGGAGGAGCTGGGGCGGGATATCATCAAGCCGATGAGAGAGGATCCCGAGAAGGCCGAGACGTTCGATATCCCTCTGCCGAATGTGCTCCTGTACGGCCCCCCGGGAACCGGGAAGACCTACATAGCGAAAGCACTCGCCACGGAGCTCGGATTTCCGTTCGTGGACCTGAGCGGAAGCGACGTCACGAGCAAATGGGTCAACGAGAGCAGCGGGAAAGTGGGCCAGCTGTTCGACGAGGCTGAGGACCTGGCTGGGGAAGTCGGTGGAGCAGTGATCTTTCTCGACGAACTTGACGCCGTCATTCCAGAGCGTCAGATGGACTCGCATGGTGAAGACCGGAAGGTCGTTAACGAGTTTCTGAGTCGGCTTCAGGAGGCCGCGCGTCAGCGTGTCCTCTTCGTCGGAGCGACGAACAGGCGGGGCGATCTCGACAGCGCGGCAACGCGAAACGGACGTATCGACAAGGAGATCTCCGTTGAGAAACCCGACTACGACGCGCGTGTAGAGATATTCAAGCCACAGTTAGACGATCGTCCCCACGTTCTGAACGAAGGTGACATCGAAGCTTTGGCGGAGAAAACGGCAGACCTCGTCGCTGCGGACATCGAATCCCTGGTGAATCAGGCTGCACGTGACGCAGCGTACGGGCGAGACGCAGAGAGGATCGAAGTGCGAGATATCGAACGGCAACTTGACTAGCGAATATGAACTCGCCGAGGGAAGATACGACTGGCGAGGATACGAATACTCCACCAACCCCTGCGTCCGGAGAAACGCTCTACTTGGGACTAGTTAGTGCGTCGGTAGTTGTCCTCGCACCAACCTACGCGTTCACCGCTTGGAGCGGATTGAGCACTCCGCTCGCCGTTGTCGTCATTATCTGTATGGATTTGATCGTCGTTTTCGTCGTTGTTCCTCATCTGATTGCTCTGTGGCTCGGGAACGATGTCGGTGCTTTGCTCGGAAGCTATCCACCCGGAGCAGATCGGCCTTGACAGTTTCAGTCTCGGTCCGGCCCTACGTACATATTTCAAACATAGCGCGGCAGAAGGTCGTATGACTCTGAGATCCTGTCGATCGTTCATCTCTACGCTTCTCGACTGGCATCAGGAAAACGGACGACACGATCTCCCCTGGCGTGAATACGATCGCACATCATTCGAGATACTGGTCGCAGAGGTGCTCCTCCAGCGCACCACCGCATCAGCCGTCGCGGCGGGATACGTTCCCCTCGTCGCACTGTATCCCACCCCTGAATGCATCGCCGCGGCCGCATCGGACGACCTCGCTGACCTGATTGCTCCGCTCGGCCTCACGAAGCGGGCGGATTACCTCGAGCGTTGCTCCGGTCAGCTGTTGAATCGACACGGAGGTGAAGTGCCGCAACGACGAAACGATCTCCTGGATCTACAGGGAGTGGGGGACTACACCGCACGCTCAGTCATGGTCCACGCATTCGACGAGGACGCGTCGGCAGTGGATACGAACGTTCAACGGCTCGTTTCGCGTTTTTTCGACCTTGAATCGGAATCGGATTCGGTCGAGAAGATTACGGACGCCATCGTTCCCGCAGGGCGAAGCAGTGACTTCCTCCATGCGATGTTGGACTTTGCCGCCGAAGTGTGTACGGCGCGCTCGCCCGGTTGCGATGGCTGTCCGCTCAGAGGACAGTGCGAATTCCCGGACGCCACTGACAATGTCCCCGAGCGCGAGTGATTACATCCGGTTCAGTCAGCCGGCGTCCGGACACCAGAGCAACGATCTCATTCCGCGTTTAGAGCGGCGTGTCATCGACTTCCTCTCCGTCGTCGTAGGCGTCCGTAACCCCACGCTCCCGTTCCTCTCGGTGCTCCTCCCAGCTGTCACGCCACTCCTGAGTTGCAGCGAGGCTCTCGGCTCCGTGTCGAGTGTGGCGTTTCCGAATGCGAGCCAGCACGGGCGTGTTCATCGCGTCGCCCGCGATGACGGCCTGCCCTGGCGTTAACCCCGGAAGTTCATCGAGGACGTCCTCGCCGGCACTCTCTACGGATTGCCGAATAGCCTGCTGGTCGTTCGGGTTCTGGATTTGCATGATGACCTGCGTGCCGCACTGCGACAGCACGTCGGCGTCGAGTTTGGACGGGCGCTGCGAGATGATGCCGACGCCGAACCCGAACTTCCGACCTTCGGAGAGGATCGTCCGCAGGATACCGAGCGATCGGGCGTTCCCGTCGGGCGCGAAGCGATGCCCCTCCTCGAGGAGCGTGAACAGCGGGAAGTCGAGTCGATCATCGTCGCCGCGCATCGCCCGCTCGCGGGCCTCGTAGAGCTTCCGGAGGAGCGCGGCGGCGAGCATCTGCTGGTCCTCTTCCGACAGCCGATTCAACTTGAGTACGGTGACCTGCCCCGGCGCGACGAGGTCAGTCAACTCCTCCCGGGCGGCACGCACGAACAAGTCCCGGCCGAGTGCCCGCTGGAGGCGCCATTCGAGCGCGCTCGCCGTGTCGCTGTCCTCGCCATCGACGTTGTAACACTCAGTGACGATATCGTGGGCGCTGATGTCGTTGCTCTCCTCCTGGAGGTTCCGCCAGGCGTCGTGGAGCACGTACTTCATCCGGTTGCTCGGCCCGTCGAGCAGGGCGAGCAGGTCGCCGTAGTTGAGGTCGGGAATGGCGATGTTGATCTCGTCCGGCTGAACGATGTTGACTTCAGGCGTGTACTTGCCCTCACGGAATACCGACGCGTGCTCGTCTTTCCGCATGTCCGGGAGCGTATCGTACTCGCCGTGCGGGTCGAAGACGAGCATCGCCGCCCGCGACTGCGGGCGCATCATCTCCTCGATGATGACGCTGGCCGTGTACGACTTCCCGCTGCCTGTGGAAGCGAGGATGGCGAGATGCGTCGACGAAAAATCGTCGATCGGGAGGAAGGCGTTCGCGTCTCCGGCCGGGCGGTTGAGCAGCCACCCGACGTGCGCGAGTCCGCTCTCGCTCTGCCAGTCCGCGTTCGGCAGGACCGCCTCGAGGAACTCGTCGTCCGCGAGATAGACTCTCGATCCGGGGTCGGGAAGGGAACGAGGGTTCGTGAACGTCTCCAAGTCCTCGTCGAAGTACCCGACAGTCCGGGCGGTCACGCGGTCGATTTCGATGTCGCCGCTCGGAACGCCGAGCGCACCAGCTATCTCGTCCGGCTCGACGGCGGGATCCGCGAGGAAGTCCCCGGGCAGACCCCGCTCCTGCTCGGTGTTCGTCACACGAGCGAGGACGTCGCGCTGGTCGCCTTCGACGACGGTGTCGTAGACGACGAACTCGCCCGTCCGGACGTCGATCTCGTTCGGGACGATGAACTGGAATTCGTCGGCGGAGTCCCCTGGCTTCTCGACGGTTCCCACGACGGTGTCCGACGCGGCGGCGACGTCCCGACTCGTGGGCGGCGATGGTATGTCGTCGCTCATCGCACGACCCCCCGATCTGAATTCGCTTCCCAGCGGACCTTCTGCTCGATGACGTCCAGCATGTTCTCGTCCGCGGACGTTTCGTTCCGGAGGCGATCGAGCAGCGAGAGGGTTACCTCGGCTCCGAACAGGTCGGCCGTAGAGATGAGGCGATCGTAGTACTGCACGCGAAGCGAGCCGTCGGGGAAGTGGAACTGGCGGAATCCCTCGGTCGAGAGCTTCGATACCGAGTCGTCGATGTCGAGCGTCCACCGCGGCATCTCTTGTTCGACATCAGCGAGTTCGTAGCCGTCGCCGTCCGAGTGCGGCGTGAGACGTGCGAATCCGAGGAACGCGACACCGAGCAGCGTTCGCTTCTCATCCACGTATCCCGGGACGAACATCTCCTGGTCGGGGTTCGAGAGGCGGGGCCCCTCACGTCCTTGGTCCGGATCGACGAGTTGGGAGTCGTAGACGACGCCGACGACAGCGTGCTCGTCCCCTCGGACCGTGGTGGTGCTGTATACCGGCTGGCCGAATTCGTAGTCCTGCTTCTCCGGTGGTCGCTCGCGCTCGCGCTCTCGGTACACTTCGACGACGTAGTCCATTTGAGAGTGCGATTCTGCGACCGTGCCGAGCGTGAGATCGCTCTCCGCGAGTGCCGGGTCTTCCGAGGGTGATTCGTTCTGTGTCATGGTGATGGGTTTCGGGTGACGCGGTCGGGTTGGCTGTTCATCGGCGACGTCGTTCTTTGCTCAGGTTCTTGGCGTTCCATTCGATCGGTAGCCCCTCTTCTTCGGCGAAGTTTTGGACGAGGGCGAGGAACCGCCGCTTCGCACCAGCATCCAGCACGGCGTTCGCGTCTGCCTGCTGGACGATCTCCGGGTAGCCGCGCCCGACGCCAGCCTCCGCGCGGACGACATCGAACACGTACTCGATGAGATCTTCACGGAGCACCCATCCGGGGAACTCGAGGTAGTCCATCGCGTCCCCATCTGGAATGTCGAGGTAGCCGAACAGCACGTCGGTGGCGAACTCGTACTCCTCACCGCGGTAACTGCATTCCATATCGTCGATGGTCCCGTCCTGCCGGTGGACGAAGACCTGCGAGCGGTCGCCCCAATTGTTCGTGCAGCCTTCGAGGATGCGGGCGTCCGCGACGAACGGCTCATCGCCCAGCCTGTCGCGGTACGTTCGACGAAGCAGCTTGGCAATGTTCGTTCGACTGCTGCCGGCCGAATAGCCGACGACAGGGACTCCATGGTGCTCGCTCGCAGCTAACACTCGGGACATCGTTCGCCGATAGTAGCTGTCCCGTACCTCCGGCGAGTACGTGTTGGCGAAGGTGGGAACGAGCGGTCCGTCGTAGATGACGACTGGCGGCGGATCGAGGTCGGCGAACTCCTCGATGCAGTCGATGACAGTCCGTCCTTCGTCGCGGTAGCGTTCGTGCCCGGGTGCCCGTCCGTCAGTATATCTGATGCCGTCTTCCTCGTCCGATTCCTGAGTAACGGCCTCTGGCCCGAGGATGCGAGCGTTGAGTCCTTCCTCGTAGTCGCCGTCCTCGTGGTGGTGGTTCGCGTTCCACCCAACCTGTACGAGCCCGAGCGGGACCGTGAATTCGTCCGTTGGCCCAAGTTCGGATCCGTCAGCGGCGATCGTCGTCACGCCTTCCAGGACGTCCTTCGCGTATTCGTTCACCGCTTCGTGGTTGTCCCAGGCGGCGGACTCGTCGAAGTGGACAACGGGGGACTCGGTTTCGTCCCACTCGTCAGTCGGTAGGGCGCCCGGATATCGATCCGGCCCGAGTTCTGTCCGGAGCGGGTTCGCACTGTACTCGTTGAGTGCGTCACGTAACGCTTCCCTGTAGCGCTCGACGGTCTCCTCCTCGTCCTCGGCGAACTCCCGGATTTCCGTCGCGTGATTGCGGAGGCCGTCGAGAACTGCTTCGGGGTGGAACGGCATTACTCCGACACCACCCGCGTCACCTCCCGGTCTTCGTCCTTTTCGAGTTCGATCGTCCGCTCAGTCATCGACTCGAACGTCCGGTCGTGACTGACGACCATAAGCTGGTTGAGCTGATCGAGATCGTCCAGCTGGTTCACGAGATTCTGCTTCTTCTGCTGGTCGAGGTTGGCGGTGGGCTCGTCGAGGAACGCTACACCGACAGAGGCTAACTGTTCGAGGATGGCGAGCCGGACGGACAGGGCCGCAGCCATCTTCTCTCCACCGGAGAGTGTGTCGAAGGGCTTGTTCTGGCCGCGGACGCGAACACGCAGGTTGTACGTCTTGTCCCAGACGAGCGTCTCCGTCGGGTTCCCGCGGAGCTGCTGGAAGATGGCGTTCGCGCGGTCACCGATCTCGCTGGTGATGAGGTCGCGCAGGTCTTCGGCACCCTGCTGGAGGCTGTTCCGCGCCCAGCGAGCGAACTCCTGATCGCGCTCTAACTCGGTGACTCCGTCTTCGAGGTCCTGCTTGCGCTCCTGCTTTTCCTCGAGTTCATGGATCTCTTCCCGAGCCTCTTCGAGGTCGTCCCTCGCGTCGTCGAGTTTCTGCTCTGTCTTGGCGTGTTGCGTGTTCAGCTCACCAAGCTCTTCCTGAACCTCGTTGAGCCGTTCAGCGTCGAACTCGTCCTGAAGCGACTCAACGCGATCCTCGACGTCGTCGCGTTCCGATTTCAGCCCCTCCAACTCCTCCTGTTCGTCTTCGACTTCCTGCCGTCGGTCGGGGAGCTTCGCTGCTTCGTCCTCGTTTTTGACGTACTTCGTGTGGGCGTCCTCTGTCTCGTCTATAACGTCCTTTAGGCGGTCGATTTCGTCATCGAGCCCCTCGTACTCCGCGAGTTCTTCCTGAAGCTCGCGGTACTCGACGCGTTTCTCACCCAGTTCGTTCCGAGTGTCACGGAGTTCCTCTGAGACGTCGTCCGCGCTTTCGACCGTGGCCTTCGCCGTATGGTAGTCATCGACGACGCCTTCGAGGTCATCCAGTTCTGCTTGCTTCTCCGGCAGTGCTGCGACTTCATCTTCAAGTTCTTCCTGCTCGTCTCGGAGCTGTTGTTTCTCCTCACGGAGATCATCAATCGCTCCTTCGACATCGTCGAGTTTGTCTTCCAACCGCGGGATTTGTTCGACCACATCCTTGGCGACCTGTGCGGACTCGATTTTGTCCTCTATCTGCTCGATTTCGTCCTCTAGGTCGGGGAGTTCTTCCTCGGTGATTTCCTCGATACGCCCCTCGTTTCGCTCGATTACCTTCTCGCGGTGATCAGGAGTGACCGGCCGGTCACACGTCGGGCAGGACACTTCCGACTCCACCTCCAAGTCGAGTTCCCGGAGTTCCTGGTTCTGATCGCGGAGATCGTTCTTTTCGTTCTTCAGTGTCTGCTTTCGAGCGAGGAGCTCTTGCCGTTCCTCCTGAAGGTCAGACAGTTGTTCGGCTTCCTCGCGCTGCGCCTCCGCGTCTTCTATCTCCGCTTCGATCCCGTCGGCTTCCTCGTCTAGTTCCTCTATCTCGTCGTCGATTTCCTCGACCCGCTCTTCGATCTCCTCGATACGCTCCTCGTCGTCTTCGAGGTCGCTGATCCGCTCCTCAAGCGATTCGTGCCGCTCTTTCTTGGGTTCCAATTCCTTGACCGTCTCCCGTGCCTCCCGTGCTTCTCGTAAGTCCCCCTTGTGGCGACTGATCTGGTCTTTCAGACGGTCGATTTGGCCCCCGACATCGGAACGCTGATCATTTAGCTGGTTGCGCTCGTCACGTTCCTCCTCGAGTTCGTCGATTCGGTCCTGTGCGTTCTCGTGGCGCTGGTAGTCCCCCTCGACATCCTCAATGATCTCCTTCGCTTCTTTCGCGTCCTCACGTCGTTCCTTCGCCTTTTCGAGAGCATCCCCCTGCGCGGGGATTTTTGTCTCTTCGAGGGACTTCAGGTCCCTCTTGACGTCCCGGAGCCTATCCTTCAGATCTTCCAACTCCTCTTCTTCCTCGTCGAGTTCTTCGATCTCTTCGTTGAGCGACTGGAGTTCCTGCCCCAGTTCTTCGACGGCCTCCTCTTGTTCCTCTACATCGGCCTGCACTTCGGGGAGGTCTTCCAGCTTTGCCTCGAGTCGCGTTATCTTCTCTTCGAGTTCGTCGATTTCGTCCTCGAACTCCTCTTCCAACCCACTCAGCGACTTGTATGCCTCTCGGTACCGTTCGATGTCGAAGAGAGGGTCGAACGTATCGATCCGTTCGGTCTCCGTCTTCGTGAAGTCTGAGAGGAAGTCCGTCTGCGGCACGCCCACGCTTCGCTCCCACGCTTCGGACAGGTCGTCTGGATTGTCGATCCCCAGCTGGTTGCAGATCCAGTCCTTGACGTCGCTGTTGGTATCTAGCCCCAGATTGTCGCCGTTCTCGTCCAGTACGTCGTACTTCGACCGACCTGCCCAGCGTCGGACCGTATACGTCTCCCCAGTGACCCGGTTGGTGAACGTGACTTCAACGTGTCCGGAACTCTCGCCGTCGCGGATCAACCGCTCCTGATTTCGGAAGGGGTGAGTATCGAAGAGTGCGTAGCCAACTGCCTCCTGAATGGTACTTTTCCCCGAGCCATTATCGCCGAGAATAGCCGTCACTCCGTTCCCCAACTCTATCGTCGTCTCCTCGCCGTAGCTCTTGAATTTCTCCAGCGTGACCTGGTCGATACCGATGCTCATTCAGAGTTCACCTCGTTCGTCGCTCCGTCTGCTTCCCCCTGCTCGTCTCTCGCTCCTGGTCCTTCTGGGAAGAGTTCCCGACGCCGCTGCCGGAGGTAGTCCGCAACCTCCCCGACGCTCTGTTCGTCCTCGTTGACTAACCCCTCCACCTGATCTAACGTTTCTGCGACAGACTCTGCCTCGCTGCTGTATCTGGACTCCCCGGCGATAGTCGTGAACACGCGCTCCTGGAGAGCGTCCGTGTTGACGGTCCCGTCCGGATTGAACGCCTCGTCGCGTTCGAGGTCGCCGAGCAGTTCCTGAACCGCCTTCCGCTCCGTGTGATTCGTCGGTTGAACGTACAGTGCGTCGAGTTCCTCTTCGGCGAGGCCAGTGAGGACCTCAACGTCGAATGTGGTGTGGTCGAGTAGGAGCGTGCCTTCGAAGCGAACATTGACTATCGGCTCCCGGCGGTTCCCCCGACCGTCGAGGTGGATGTCGCGTTTACCGACCTCCTCAACTTCCGGCCGTGCGTTTTCCAGTTCGGTCTCGAAGTCAGCACGGAGATCTTCGAACGTGCGATACCCCGAAACGTCGAAGTTTAGCGTGTGGTAGGGGCGGCGCTTGGAGAGGTGATGTTCGGCGACGCCAGAATCCGTCTCATAAATGTAGTACCCGTGGCTGTCGTCCCAGCGTCCTTCTTGAATGTTGAAGGCTTCGAGGCTGCCCGGGTTACGAGCCATCCGCCCGCTCTCGAATTGTTTGTGGATGTGGCCGAGAGCGATGTAATCGACGGGCTCCTCAATGTCCGTAAGGACCGCGCGCGCGACGTTCGCGCCTAAGTCGGGGACTGCGTCGTCAACGCCGAAGTGAGCGAGGAGAATCGTCTGGTCCGGCTCTCCTTCACTATGGTTCACGGCCTGGATGCCCTCCGCGACGTTGGGAAGGTCTCGTTCGATGTACGCGCCCCGATACTGAAGCCCGAAACAGCGGATAACCTTGTCGTCGCGTTCGAGGTCCACGTATCCACCTCCGCCCTGCCGCGGATCGGTCGCGTCGGTCGGCGCGAAGGTCGCTAGTTCGCCGGATAGCTCCGCCGACAGAAGCGTCAGCAGGCCCTTGTTGTTCAGGTACTCCAGCCACGTTAGATCTCGCCTGCGGCTCATGTTTTCGTCGTGATTCCCTGGCGAGACGATAACGGGCTGTTCAACGCCCTCCAACAGTTCTTCGGTCTCCTGAAGCGTCTGCGGACGAATATCCCGAGAGTCAAACAGGTCGCCAGGGATGAGTATCGCGTCGGTGTCCTGCTCGCGGGCCTGCGAGAGGAAATGCTGGAAGCTGAGGCTGGCGTCTGTTTCCCGCTGCTTGAGTCCGTACTGTCGGCGACCGAGGTGGATGTCAGCTGCGTGTGCTAAACGCATTATTTCAGAACTCCTCGGTGGTTGCCGCCACGACGCTCAAACACAGATCTACTACTGACTTAGTCTGCCGCATGTATGCGATAATTATGTCGTATTCTACAGGAGTGTTAAAGGTAGTCACGGCGGAGTGAAAGTAATGTACCGATCGAGTGGTTGCTAGAGAATCCCAACCGTTATGCCCGTTCGCTGCCATCTAAATCTTAGCGAATCGCGTGATGGCGGCGACCCCCTTTCGAAATTCGAACGAAATCAAATTCGCATTCGGCGTCTTCTTTAAGAGGGACGCTGCGCTGTCGGGCGAATGTTAACCGTTCGGAAAACGAATGGGCGCTGCAGGTCTTCGGTGACCCAATATTCGGCACCACTCTGGATCCAAGTTGGGTGTTACTCATCGTTGATGAACTCCCATCGGCGGTCTGCTTTCTCGCGTTCGTTCGCTCGGTCGTAGTGCTTGTCGAGGATCTCTTCAGAACAGTCGAGGCGGTCCGCGACCACCCCACGCGGCACGCCGTCGTTCCGGTACTTCGTCACCCGGCCCTTCCGCACGTCGTGGGTCGAGCGAGCGGACGGGCAGGAACTCATCCCGGTGTGACGGGCGTACTCGCAGGTGTCCGGGTCCTCGTCGTGTGGGCAACCCTCGCCGACCTTACACGGTCGAGTCCACCGGTAGAACGCGTTCCGGATACACGTGGGTGAGAGACGCCCGTGCTCCGTCGTCACGAGCGGGGTCCGGCCGTGGTCGTCGGTGACTTCCACACGTGGGCCGTCGATGTAGTCTTCCAGGACTCGCGCGACGCGCCGGCTGATGCGGTTGTACCGCTCCCCCTGTTCGTTGTTCTTGAGCGGGGTTTCGGTCTCCGGCCGGTGCCGGTACTTCAGCCCGGGCTCGTCGCTGTCGAGATCCACGTCGCCCAGGTCGAGCGCACGGACCGCGCCGAGTCGAGCGCCGGTGTGCCACACCAGGACCCAGATAACGTGGTCCCGACTCGCGTACTCGTAGCTACTCAGATAGTCGAGGATCGGCGGGACGCGTTCGGGCGGGAGCCACGAGTCGGAAACCTGTTCGTTCCGACTCAGGGTCGGTAGCTGGACCTTCTCGAACAGGTCTTCGGGGACAGCCTCGATAGACGCGCACGTCCGCAAGAAGGCCCGGAGAGTCGAGAGGGCCGTGTGGATAGTCCGGGCCGCTATCTCGTCCTCACCACGGGAGTAGCCGCCGTTTCGGCGCCACCGCCGGAACTCGTAGATGTCCCGGCCGGTTACCTCGTCCATCGAGTCGATACCACCCTCTTCTCGGCACCACTCCACCCACGCCCGGAGGTGGCTCCGGTGGCTCGTCTCTGTCCAGTCCGCAGCCGCTTCCTCCAGACTATCCAGATGGAGGTCCACAGCCTCTTCAGGCGGGATCGAAATCAGATCGTCGTCGCTCATGCTTTGTTCTCCCGGTAGTCGAGATCTCGGTCGTAGGGTCCGACGGGCGTCAGCAGCTGCACTTCGTCGCGTGCGTAGAGTTCGTCGGTCCGCTGGTCGAGTAGTTCGTGAAACACTCCATCCACACCCTCAGCGCGGGCGCAGGTCGCACACCAGAAGTGGTGATTGGTGGGCTCCCAGTCGCGGTGGCCGCGGGGACAGGTGAATCGCCAACGATCGTTCTCGTCTTCAATCCGGACGGTCTTCTTCTCGTCAGCCAACATAGCCGAGCGAGACTGAAATTCCGGGAGGCAAAAGGGGTAATCCACGGACGCACAGTGAAAGTGAAAGTAGCGTGATTCGAGCCCCGTCCCGGCAAAATCGGCGATTTCGCCGGTGAAAGTGAAACGGGGTTTCGGGCGGTCCGTCGTGCCACCTGTCTTACGGCGGCGTGCATCTCTGATGGTCATGTGTTCGCTCGAAAGAGCGGCACCCCGGCCGACGGGTAGGGTCGTCGGCCACCGACTCATTCTCGCGGGAACTACGCCCGGCAGCCCGGTGTGACGCTCTTGCTCCGACTGTTGAACCCACCTCACTTAAAGACTAACGTTCGTTAAGCTACAGAGTATTGAATGTCATTCAGCCCGGAGACCTCCGGAGGAACTATGGAATCAACGTGTAACCACCTGCTATGCGACGGCCGAGGGTTTCGTGGATGACTCAAGCTGATGACCGTCTCCTCGAAACCCTCGAAGATTCGGATTTGATGTTATCGCCCCGTATTCTTGCTGTCAACACGGATTATTCTCGTCACTATGTTAGTGAGCGGCTTTCAATACTTTTGCAGGCAGAACTCGTGAAAAGAGTAGACGACGGCCTCTATACCATCACAACTAAAGGAGAACAATATCTTGGGGGAGACCTTACCGCCGAAGAATTGGAAGAACTCGATATCTAATTTCCGTTTTATTTCTGTCTGACGATAGAGAATCCAATTGAAATAATATCGGTTGTATTTCCACTTTCACTCCGCTCTCCTGATATTGAAGTGTTTTCAGAACGTAAATTAGTTCAATAAGAGCACTGACTCTAATATGAGTCCATCTATGTCATCGAACGCAAATACTGAAAGTGGGATTCTCACAGACGAAGATCAGTACAGCGGAAAGATATATTGGTTGAACTTACCTACTGGATACACCTTAGATATTGAAAATTTACGGGACCACCTTGATGGTCGGATTTTTAAGAAAGACATTTCGGAACAATTTGGAGAAGATAGCGGAGTCTTTGTTCCCGATGTATTCAAACAAGACAACGAGATCGTGAGTGTGACTAATATTGAGCGAGCAGAACTAGTTCAGTCAAACGGTTTTGAATTGCTTCTTGGACATATTAGCATTGACAGTAGTAAAACTGTCACCTATCGTGGTGAAGAGATTCTAATGCTTGATAATATAGAGGCAAAGCTATTGATCTTCGAGTTTGATGGGATATTCTATCTGATTATCATGGGTAGTCGCTCTTCGGCCGAATCTGCTGCAGCTGTCTTGAAATCTGAATATGATGAGATCGGCTCAGCAATCAACGGAACGCGAATTATGCCGAATGATCTGCAGGACATCCGTGAAGAGCTAAATGCAGAACTGATGGACACGATCATTTCAGACTACCCAGAGAATACGTTTAGCACCGTTGAGATGCGAGGCGAAGGATTTGAAAATGAGGAAGACTACAAGCGACACCGCAGAAGAGGGCAGCTTAAAAACCACATGTTCCAAACACAAGATCTTGCTTCCGATGATGAGTTAACAATTGGTATGTCTCGTGACTCCTTGGTACGTATCTATTCAAATTCTACAATATCTGTTTACGTCCGCTTATTGACTAATCACGTACTCCCGCGGGTTCACTTGGATGACGAATCTTATCCGTCGCTAACTGCGTATGAGGAAAGCGAATCTGACCACCAGATCTATACGGAGATAGATCAGGACTAACTATGGGTGTATTTCAGTGGGTACTAAGTGCACAAACCTTCGCTGGCTTCCTGATAGCCATCGGTTTGTGGATTGTCGGAAAAATAATTGACCGGATTTTGGATGCCGCCCTCGGCAAGAAACTAATACAGCCGTTTCTGCAGCGGCTGAAATTCCGTGCACAATCTTTCCTAACCCGTATTGACCCTATTGATGCGAGTTTCTATCTTAGCTATAGTCCCAGGGATGAGTATACTGCAATCGAGATCAAAGAGAAACTGAAAGACGTATTAGATGAAGTGCGTGAATCCAGTGGTGAAAGGCTTGATACGGCGAAGATTAAGTGGAATGGGGTAGATGGAGAGACCTCTGTAAAGCATATCGGGTCGTCGTATGAGTATCAAGTAGATATACACTTAGTCACAGAAAAAGACGATGAGATTGAAGATCCTGGGATAGCTCAGGAATCACGGATCGTGAAAAATATAGAGTTCAATATTGGATTCAAATTCTCTTTCCCTGAGTTAGAGTCAGAACTTCCTAATCTGGGGATATTCGCGTCAAGGCTAAAATCCAGTTTAGAGAATGAATTGTTTGGGATTCCTAGCCAGGGCAAGATTATTCTCCATCCTATCGAGAGTGAACTTTCTGTTGATGAGTGGATCAACGAGAAGGGCTTTGAGATTAGTCTTCTATTAGCTGATGGTGACGAAGAGGGGGCCGACAAAACGGAGGTTGAATTCTTCCCAGATCATGTTGAACTCCACCCGCCGTACTACGAAGTTGACTCTGAAGTGATGGAGTATGTCCGATTACTCGTTAGAAACTACTACTTCAGAAAAAGGAGTGCTTCTAATCTCTTGAAACTCAAAGATATCAGGGGTAAATAAGTACACTAAGGTCTAACAGAATAGCAAGTAATCATGTTTGATGTAACTATCAACGCTGGAGACCTCGACCGAGCACTCAGTCCGCTTTCTCACTTAGCGGACTACTGTATTGTTGAAGTGACCGATAGCGGGGTCACAATGCCACTTGCTGATGAACCAAAAGTAGCGTCAACCGTCGTCGAGATCGAGGAATCCGCCTTTGAATCATTCGACGTATCTGATACCGAATTTGGCCTCGATCTGGAGGAAATGGTGAAGATTTTAGATAATACTGATCCGGACGCTAATATTCATTTGCGGTTAGATTTCGAAATCAATGCTCTATACGCATACACAGGAATACAGGAATTCCGAATTGGACTAATCGATAGAGAGCGCATTGACAAAGGACCCCATTCTTTAGAACTTGACTATAGCACTACCGTCGAGATCGGTAAATCAGAGTTTAATGCTGCCGTTTCCGCCGCAGATATGTTTTCAAACCATATCCGTTTCACATCCGAATCTGAAGGCGAGAAACTGGTGATCAAAGCAACAGGTGATACAAATATGACCAGGCGCGTTATTTCAAATGAAGAAGCAGAAAACCTCTCTATTGAGACATTAGATTCGACTTTCGATCTGGAGTATCTGACTTATCTGAATGATTCTCTTCCTCCAGATGAAACGCTTACGTTAAAATTGGAAGAGGACCGCCCGCTCAAAGCGGACTTTGATTTCGCTGACGGAGATGGTCACGTAACATTTACCGTTGCTCCGAGAATCAAGAACGACTGATCCTGTCGATATAGGATGGTGAATAGAAACAGACGATGCCATCCCGAAACCCAGTACATTATCTCTAATTCACCTCTAATCCTCCAGATCGACCGATATCCTTTCTTCAACTGATATCTGGTAAATCCCAGGAATCGAGAGAATTGTTGCGATCTCTTGTTTCTGTTCAATTGTGAGGTCATCCTTCTTCAACAGCTTCTGTATCCGTTTGTCTATCCGCTTGGAGAAATCGGCGGATCTTAAGAGCGCAGTTGTCTTATTACACTCCCAAAACTCGGCGGCCTGCTCGATCGTGTCGGTCCTGTGCCCGTGCTTGCCGTCTTCACGGATTCGCATACCAACCGCTCGTGAACACGAGGCCAAAAAGCAGGTCTGAGCGAGTCACTGGAAGCCCGATTACTGATAAAGCCCGTACTGGCCCACGGCCCACCGCACCCCAGCTCAACCTTTGATGCCCGGGGAGGGCTCCGAATATGCACACGGCCAGATTTCCCTCGTGTGCATATCGCGTCGAGCGTTCTTCTCGACGTGCGACCGGTGGGGGCTTTGTCAATATGGTTGATTCTCGTCAGAAATTCCGGGGGAGATCACTTTCGAGGTCTTCATCCACACCACTGAGTACACCAAGCTGTCTACAAAGTTCTCCTACACCAGGTAGGTGATTGTATTCGTCCTCCTGTACTTCTTCAATTGCCCACTTTACTAACCGGTCGACCTCCTCCTCATACCCGTGGTCGCGAGCCGTCCGGAAAACAGCATTATAGTCACGGATTTTGTTCGGTCCTGGTAACCCATCGAGTGGAATATTCGTCAATATTTCATCAACTGCAGGATCGTTCTCACTCATGATTTGATCATGTCCTTGGCTGTTTTTCAGTCTTCGTACTATCATCTTACAAACTACCTGTCTTTTACTAGACCCTCGCCGAGCGTCGGTCATCCGTCCGTGCGGACGGATGACTGACTCATGTTCGGACAAATCGATATGGAAGACGCTATCGCAGGCACCGTTTTCGCGCTGTCGGCCGCAGTGACGGCTGGCATCGCGACTATCAGCATCATGGGCCACGCGCTCTCCGGGAGCGTCTGGACGCTCGACGGCACTCAGATCACCATCGCGTTCGTCCTCTCGCTGCTGTCGCTGCTGGCCGCCTACGGGACCAACCGCATGGACGACAACAGCCACGAGTTCGACGTCGACACGGACCTGGCGAACCTCGCGACCGGCGAGGCGACCGTCGAGAGCTACGTCATGATCGCGACGGTCATCCTCGTCGTCGGCACCGGCCTGAACATCCTCGGGCTGCGCGACGCCGTCCAGGCCGAACCCATCGTCGGCATCGTTTCGCTGGCCGTCCAGGCAGCTGGCTACTACGTCATTTCGTACCTAGGGTGACAGAGATGGAGCGAACCTTGGGCTATGGGCTCGTCGGGACGATCGGCGTCTCCGGGAGTACCATCGCCTCCGCTATCGTCGGTGACCCGTTCCCCGTCGTCGTCCCCGCCGTGGTCGCGTTCGCGGTCATCGCGCTACACCATCTGCGCCAGCGACAGGCCGACGCCGACGACGTCGAGCAGCCCGACGAGGACGACGACCCGCTCGGGATGCACAGCGAGGGCCGCGCATGATGGGTGGCCGCTCGCGCATCGCGCCGGCCGCGCTCATCGCGCTGCTGCTCGTCTCCTCGGTGGCTGCACCGTTCGCGACCGGGCTCGCAGCGGCCGGGAACGTCTCGAAGACCGTCGACGCATCGAGCGCGGAGTACGTCGCGATGGACGTTTCGGACGTGACTGGCGAGTTTACCGTTCGAATCACCGTCGACCCCGCTCCCGGAGGCGGCGAGCGGCTAGTCCACGAGGACACCTACAACGCGGCGAACCTCGGGACAGACACACCCGCTTATCGGAACTCGAAGGCCTATGACAACGTGACCGTCGAGATCTCGGGAAGCGGCGTCCCGTCGAACGTCACCATCGGCACGGGCGAGGCGTTCCAGCGCGCCGACTGGCGCAACAAGGACGTTCTCACGTCGTCCGGCGGGGACCGCGATTACAGCTGTGGTCATCTCGAACGACTGTCGCAGGCGGCGAACCCTGCGATTGAGATCACCGACTGTAACGCGCTCCCCGGTTCGACCGACGTGGGCAACACGACGAAACTCGACGCGAACGAGGCGAAAATCGAGATTTACCAGTCTGCACAGAACGCGAAAGCGTCGTTCGAGACGGTCGATTCGGTCGTCTCGAACCGTCTCGAAGACAGTGCAACTGTCGCATCAATCAAGGGACGGAACGCCTTCATCAAGGCCCGCAACAACGGAGAGTCGAAGGCGGCCGCGAAGACGGCTGCAAAGGCCGCTGTCGATGATTTCTACTCCACCATGCAACTCAACGTGCGGAGTGCATGGGTCACGCAGGTCAACAACTACCAGTATCTCGATAATCTGGCCGACTCGACTGACGGTGTGTCCGGAGATTTCGTCAGCCAGCCAAACCCCGGATCTACCTCTACCAGCGGCACATGGGGCTCAGAAGTCAGGGGCTACGGGTCCGGCACTGTCGCGTTAGCGAATGAATCGACGGTGAGTATCCCGACTGTCAACATCAAGAGTGGTGAGTACGGCGGCGACATCAGCGAGGGCGCGGACGGGAGCGCGTCGGTCGGCATCACCCACGGCGTGTACATGCCGAATGATGACCAGTACCGTGTTGAAACGCTGAATGTCCAGAGCTACGACGGTGACGCCCCTGATTTGGAAGCGATCAACTTCACTGTCTACGCCTCGATGTGGTCGGCTATCGACCAACAGTCGACCAACGTGAAAGCGGAGATGGGGACGATCGTCGACAACACGTGGTCCGAGCTCGAGGCCGGCGAAATCAACGAGAGCGACCTCGTTGATCCGTACGTGCTGAGTCAGGAGCGCAGCCCCGGCGACGACTTCCAGGGACACGCCGCCGCGACGCTCGCATCTCTCGGCGTCAACAGTCCCGAAGCGCTGGACACGACCGGCCACGTGAACCTCACCCTCGAAGACGGAAGTGAGCTTCAAGGCGTTCTCTATAGCGAAGAGAACCCTGAGAGCGGACAGTTCCAGTCGGGGACGACCTACAATCCGGATAACCTCGCTGGCTCACAATGGCTCGTCACCGAAGACAGCCTGAGAGAGGTGAAATCGAACTTCACGCTCGGCAACGTCACGACGACGGACGGCCAGCAGCGGACCAACTACTCCATCGAGGAGAAACAGTATGAAACGGCGAACGTCCAAGAGTTGCGGTCTCTGTACCAAGACCTGCAAAAAGAACGTGCGGAGATCGAAGCCCGCGAGCAGAACGTCGGTGGTGGCGTCGGCGGCGGCGGCGGACTGCTCGGCGGCGGGAATAGCACGCTCGCGCTCGTCGCCGTAGCGGGTGCGGCAGCGCTCATCCTCGTCAGCCAGAACGGCAACAGGAGGTAACCCGCGAAATGAGATTTTTTGTGCTCTCAGCGCTGGTAGTGCTCGCTCTCGCGACCGGCGCAGTCGCCGCGAGCCCACAGCCCACGGCCCACAACGGTACCGCGACGCCGAACGAAACCGCGACAGTCGCGCCGACGATCTCCGCGACGACCACGCCGACGGCCTCGACGTCGACGCCCACCAAGAGGAGCTCGTCGACGCCGGCGCCGACCCCCACGGCGACGCCGACCGCGACCGGGACGCCCCGGCCGACCGCCGACGACGTCCTCGACGACGTCGACCCGCAGAACGCGACCGTCGACGACGTCCGGACCGTCGCCGAGTGGGTCCGCTCCGAGGGTGCCGAACGCGGCGGCAAGCAGACCGAGCGGGCGCGCGATTGGCTCGCGAACGCGACCGACGACGGGAACATCTCGCTCCCGAACGTCTCGCTCGGCCCGAACGGGACCGTGACACCGACGCCAGAGCCGACCGAACCACCGGCGCCCGACTCCGATGGGAACGCGACTCGCGTCGACGGCGCGACGGAGATCGTCGCCAGCGAGTTCGTCGAGAGCGAGGGCGTCGCCCGCGTCACCGTCCGGTCGGAAATCACGCAGAACATCGTGTTCTCTGACGGCGGATTCCTCGCGAATGGCGGCGGGAAGGGCACCTCTCGCGTCGAGTCGTTCGGTGCCGGCGAGACCTCCACGGTGGAGATTCCGGTCACGAAGGTCAACGGTCGCGCGGCAGTCGTCCTCTCGACGGAGAACACGGCCCTCTACGGCGAGATAGTCAAAGAGGGCGGCGGCGGCCTCGACGTTATCCGCGAACTGTCCGGCCTTCAGGGCGTGATCATCGGCGTCGTCGTCGCGTTCGTCTGGATGGTCATCGCCGGATGGAACGAGCTACGCGGCGAGCGCGGGCGTCCGGAGGTGGCCTGAGATGGCTGACGGACCGGCGCCGACGTTCGACTCGCGCGCGGACCACATCGTCTACCTCATCGGCGAGTTCAAATACCTCGTCACAGGCATGGTACTGGGCGCTATCGGCCTGTTCGCCTACTACCAGCCCGAGATTCCAACGCCGCCGACGTGGGTCGGCGCCGCGCTCATCGCGTGGCTCGTCCTCGGCATCCCGTGCTACCTCGGTGGCGTCGCGATCGCTCGTTGGCTCCGCCGGCGCAACTGGGTCGAAGTCCATCACGTCAACGCCCGCGGGACGAGCGAGAAAGACGTCGAGAAACACTACGTCCCGCCGCAGACGTGGCGCGAGAAAACAGTCGATGGGCCGGACCCGTACCCCATCAACGGCGGCAGCGCGTGGGCCGTCCAAGAATACGAGTATCTCGACGACATCGACGAATTGCGGGTCAAGGGCGTCTGGCTGTCGGGGTTAGAGGATACGCAACTGTTCACCGCGAAGTCGATGATGGTCGATATGCACGGGTGGATGCTCGACCAGATTGAGAAGCTCGCAAACACTCGCGCGACGTGGTCCCGCGGCGTCACCCAGTACGAGCAGCAGACGGTCAACGACTTCGCCGAAGCCCGCGAGCGCGGCGTCACGCTGGAGCAGACCGCCGCTCGCGACGTCTTCGAGGACATGACCGGCGACGAAGACATCCCCAGTCTCGACGCCGATGAGATGCCGAGCATCGACGACTATGCCGGCGCCGGCTCGAAGACAGAGGACGGACTGGACGAGAGAATCGAGAAGGCGAAAAACGACAGACAGCGGATGAACGCCGATGACTGACGACAACGACGTCTATACGCCCGCACAGTACCGCGAGCACGTCGATGGGCATGGGCACAAAGACCCGGTCGCCGACCCCCACACCGGCCACGTCCGCGACCCGCAGCTCTCCCGCTACCTCTCGATTATTCGGATGCATTACGACCCGACCGCAGCCGACCGGCCGGGAGAGATGCCCGGCCAAGCGCAGGACCTCCAGGAACACCGGGACATCGTCAGCATCGAGGCGACCGACGCCGGCCGAAAGGCCCTTCAGAACGGCGATATGCAGACGCTCAAACATCAGACCGGCGACCAGGGCCAGCAGGCCGACATCTCCGGCATCAAGGCCATCGGGAAAATCGACGATCTCGTCTCCGGCCCGGCGCCAGTCATCATCGTCTTGGGCGAGATGGGCGCCGGAAAGACCAACTTCGCTGGACTGCTCGCGCAGCGCCGCGACTCGCTCGTCGACGGCAACCATCTCGTCGCGACGAACATCGCGACTCTCCGCGAGAAAGACCCGTGGATCGACGACTACGGAGAAGCGCGAGACGGCTTCATTCCCAACTATCCGACACTAAAAGAGTGGGTCGAGCACGAGGGCGACCCGCTCAAGAACGAACAGTCCCCGAAGACGTTCATCGGCGACGAGTTTAGCGTCTCCGCCGGCGGGCAGGGCGAACAGGGCTTCGAGGTAGCACAGAAAATGGCGCCGTTAGTCTATCTCATCCGCAAATACGGCGGGGCGCTCATCTACATCGCTCACGGCGAAAAATCGATTCACCCGCTGCTGTGGCGTGTCGGGACCATCGTCAAGAAAGTCTCGAAGAAGAAAGCCATCGTGGCGGATAGCATCAAAGGCGGCCAACTCGCGGATATCCAGTACGAGATCGAGGGCGTCCCGCCGACCGACTGGCGGTACAACGACGACGAAGCGAGCGAGTGGAGTTGGGACCGACCGGGCAGTGACGAAGATGCCGGGATGGACGAAGACAGGGTCAAAACCGTCTCGATGTGGACCATCCGCGAGTGTATGGAAAACCGGGATATGAGCGCTCGCGAAACCGCCCAATTCGTACCGTACAGCCACACTACCTGCTCAAACTGGTTCGACGATTACCAGAAAGGCGGCGAGAAGGCAGAATGGGTTTCACAGGTAGAGGAGGTAATCGCATGACTGCAGCCGAATGTAAACCTGTAAAGCGCAACCGTCCCCCCTATAGTAGTGGCCCACAGCCGGCTCTCGTCCCTGCGGGAGCGAGAGCAACCGATGGGCCGGGCGCGGGGTGGGGGCGGCCCGGTGCATATATAAGACGCGCGACGAGCGCGGGGAGCGCGTGAGATGCCGAGCCATCGAGCGAACCACTATGGGACAATCTGTGAGAAAAAGGCTGTTGATCGCTATGGGTTGGAACTTGACCGTAGCAGCTGGCATGACGCCAGACGATCAGACGGAACTCCGGTTGAAATTAAATCCACTATGAGGACGCATGCAGACGGCCAACCAGGAAACTTCAAATTATATGAGAGGTATCACAGACAACTTCGGAAAGCCAACGGCTGGTATGTATTCGTTGTTTATCGATCTCGGGGCCAAGGCATCACTGTGCTGAAAATGAAGATGCGACATTCGTCGCGGCTTCCACTACTCACATGGCATGGTGGAGGAGGTCATAGAAACACAAAGCAAGCTAAACTAGATATCTGCAAAACATTTTCTTCAACGGGTTAATAATCTAATGATTGGAATACTCAATCAGTTTCTGGTTCATCGATCTCAAGAGCCTCCACGACATCTTGATCTATGTCATCAAAACTCAAATCTGTTTCAACTCTACTGTCCCCATTGAGTGAAATACTATATATAGTACGTTCAGTTTTTGAATCAATAAATTTCACTTGGTAGGTTGCATCACCAATCTCCTGTGGTTCTCCCCCGAATCTTAACACAAATGGGACTTTCTTTAGATCTCCGTCACAATGGATTACTTCATTGTTGAATGAGACTGGATCAGGCAACTCCCATGCAGCGATAGTAAAAGGACCATCATGTTGGATCTCCACTGAAAAACTGTCTAACCAATGGGGTATGTTTAAATATACATCAAACTCTGCATACCCATCTGGTATTGGGTAGCTCCTCATATAGTGATTCTTAGCGGATGAAGAAGGATCTGTTTGCAAGCAGACCATCCCTATCCCACTAAGATAATAATTCGCAGCAAGAAAGGCAGAAAAAATCACAATACCGAAGATTATCAGAACGATCTGAGAGATTCCCTTTATTGAAGTAACCACGGAACCTGTAATAATCCCTAAAGAAGTTATAAATGAGAGAGCTCCCCACTCTGGGCTTCTTAACCAAGTGATTACTGTTGATCGCGATAGGCCCGCCATTGGGATAGTTATGCTCGTCCCTCTTTTGATTGGTTAATTTCCACCAACCTCTTCAAGAAGGCCAACATCACAAAAAGTTTCTCTCCTTTTCCTATATTTCTGTCTGGATGGTCCAAAGATCGAATATGTATTCGGTCCTCAGATATGTCTGACAATATATTATATGCGTAGAACTCAAAGTATCCCATTAAATACGATATCTTCCCATGTTCTGATATATATCTGTCGTATTCGTTTGATTTATCTCTACCAAAAATCCGGACTTCGGAAACATCTTCAGCCCCCTTTATTGCCAGACTACGCGTTTCCTTCAAATCTAGTTGCATCGCATATTTCACAGGGAAATTTTCTAATCTCCGGAATATTCCTGGAGTAAGATTTACTGTCGTTAACCGTAGTTCTTCTAACAACTTATTCTCTAACCTACTCTTTGCCGAGTGTACTTCTTCCATTGAGCCGCGAAAAAGGACGATCTGATCTAAAAAATATATCTCTACTACACTCAAATTTCTCTTACGTACAGTACGTAACTCATCATCAACGTATGCATCCATCTCCTGGTACTCCTCTCGCTGGTATTTAGTACGAATGACTTGGTCGATCTCAGACTGAGGCAAATCAACAACAATATTGTCGTGTTTGATGGATTCAAAATCTGTAAACCCTTCACCTGGATCAGATGGAGAACCATTTTCGAAATGAGTCAATTGTTCGATAATCCAGTGTAAGAATGCATCCTCCCCGATTTCTTCAACTCCCTCCCCAAATTCTGCAATCGCAGGAACAAATGTGTCTTGTTTTACCGAGTTCCCACTCTCGAAGCTCATTAACTCATCCTGCACATACTGAGAGTATAGTAGTTGGGATTAATCGAGGTACCTGTCCTATCATCATACGTGTCTCTGTATTGCTCTATTTATTTCAGAGAACTCTCTGTCAACGGTGGATTTCAGTACTGTGGTATAGAAGATTGCGCGCGGTGTATTTTGGGTCAGTGGCCTTAGCCACACCCCTAAGCCGGAACCAAACCACCCGGGTTGGGTTCTGTTGCGGCGGCGACGCCCAGCTGGCGCTCGCGATATCCATCGAGTACAACCGAGGTTGCGGATTCACAGCTGTGGAGCGCAAATTCAGTTGGGTAGTACCCGAAAAACAAGTGTGAACGACAGTGATGCCTCTACTCGGGCGGGCTGCTACCCGGTGTTCAGGAACCGCCAGGCGTCGCTGATCGAGCCGTCACCGAACCGGACTCGCGCCTCGCGGTATCGTTGCTCGGGCATCCCCGCGTCCTTCCAGACGCGGAACCCCTCGCGGATGGACTCGCCCACGTTGCTCGCGACCGTTCCCTCGAACCGAAGCGTCATCCGAGCCTCGCGGGCGTCATCGACGTCGACACCGTGGCGGGCGGCCCACGCGATGAACGCGCTCATCGTCTCGTTCAGCCCACGCTCGGCCGCTTCCATCGCCTTCGCCGTCGCGTCCACTGCACGTTCGAGACTGTCGCGCGCCTCGTCGACGGCGGCGTGAACCATCTCGGCGACGTACTCCGAGCGCAACGACACCGACGCATACTCGCGTTCGACGAGATCGTCCATCTCCCGGAGCGCCCGCCGGACGGATTCGACGTGCCGGCCGTGAGCGTCCGCGATGTCCGCCGGGGCCACCTGCCCGCCGTCGGTTACCAACGTCTCCATCGCTTCCCACTGCACCGGCGAGAGGCCGTCTGCGAGGTGGCGCACGACCACGCTCTCCTGGGACTGCTCGACCCGCGTTAGGTCAAGCCCGATGGGGTCCGGCCCGCTCTCGTCGACGGCGGGCTCGAAGTACGCATCCGCGACGAATGGCCCATGCCCATCGTTCGGCGCAACGTCCAGTCCGGCGTCGGCCAGCACCGACAGCACGGTCTGGTCAAGCTCTCGCCGCAGCCGGTCGAGATCTCGCCAGCGGACCGTCTCGTCGTTCTCCAGCAGCGACGCTTGGAGCGACGCGCCGACCTTCGGATGAGACAGCGGGTGGTCGTCGGGCATCGACGCCGCTTCGCGGGCGTAGTAGTGTTTCACCTCTTTCGGCAGGGCGTGGTCGGGGAACGCTTCGCGCACCCGGCTGGCGTCGAGCGTCGCTGTGTGGTAGTAGCCGGGTAGGTTCCGGCCACGCTCATCGTCGTCGTTCTGAACGACCTTGCGGTAGCCTGAACGGTCGCTCTCTAAGAGGTGACCCATCGCCGCCAGCGGACCATCGCGAGCGTGTACGGGGCCACTGGCATCCTTGTGAACCCGCGCGTATCGTTCGGCGTCCTGAATGTTCGAGTAGGGGTGGGGGTCCTCGAAGTACCGCGCCGCGATGCCGAGCACGCCGGCTGCGCGGCGGAGAAGCTTCGGGTAGCGCTCGAACGCGATGTTTGACCCCTTCACCCGAACGTTCACACCCTCGCCGAACCCATCGGGGACGGGGATCTCGACGCGCGCCCCGTCGTCTTTCTCGCCTTTCATCCCCGGCCAGCGTGGTGCGACGTGGGCCGTGAAATCCTGCTGTCCGACAGCGTCTTCGGACGGGTGACGGAGAATCCGGATACGGTACTCGCGGATCGTCTCGATGCGGAAGTCCGTCCCCTGCGGCGTCTGACTACCGGGGTGGACGATGTTGCTCTCCTGGTAGGACAGCCGAGCGACCCACCGCTCTCCGTCGGCGTGGAACTCCTCGCGGCGGGACCCGCCGGCCTGCTTGACGGCACTATCCAGCCCGAAGAACGGCGCGAGGCCGTTATCGTTAAACAACAGGTTTGCGTTGAACTCGTGTGGGGCGAGTTCGACTGTTCGCATTTCCCTCACCCCTCGTAACTGGATTCAGCGACGGCGCGCTGGACCCGCGCCTCGCTTTCTGCGACCGATTGCTGACCGCTCCAGTCCCAGCGGATGCGCTCGCCCGCCTCTACGTCGTAGAGGCGAGAGGCAGCGACGAACTCGGTCACGCAAACCCCTCCAGTGAGGACTGGCCGCGATCTCGGTTCTCCCGCGACTGGAACTCGGCGCCACCGACCGCGTTGTCCCAGGCCGCCCGGTGGTCCAGGTAGAGCTTGAAGATGTACTCCCAGCGGGTCCACCCGGCAGGCCGTTGGTAGCGGTAGCAGTACGCCAACGAGTCCGTCGAAGTGATCTCATCGATAATGAACTCGCTGTCGTAACACCGCTTGTCCAGCCCGAACGCGTGCAACTCTACATCGGGGAGTACCTCACGGACGGCGGCGACGATTTCCTCGCAAACTCCGGTGTCGTCACGGCCGCACATCGTGCCGATACCGAGTCGTTCGGTCACCAGCCCGTGGTCACGGAGTTGTTGGGCGTGTCGCCGGTAGTCTGCCGGCTTCCAGCCCTGGACGACGGCCACCGGTTCGGCGGTGATTCCTAGGTCCTCGTGGAGGTTCGCACACTCGATATGCCGGTCGAGCGTCCGCTCTTGCTGTTTCTCGACAGTCCAGTCGTGGAACTCCCGAACGTCGTCCTCGCAGACGTAATCACGCCAGGCGTAGCGGGTGGGCTGTATCTGCCCGATATCGTACAGGTAGGACTCGGTCGACTCGGGATACTCCGCGAGGCCCTGGCCGCCCTTCTCGGGCGGGGCGAACATCGAGTAGGCGCCAGGGTCGATGAACAGGTTGTAGTCTCTCCACCGGGAATCCCGCCCGTTCAGCATGGTCTGGTAGTTGACCATGATCCGCGAGGGTCGCGGCCCTTCCAGCCACCTCTGGGCACGCGCCAGCATCTTCCGCGACGAACCGCTTGCCGCGCCGGCCCAGAACTCTTGGGAGGTAGCCGCCCGGTCTCGGTCGGCGTTCACGCGCTCTCACCTCCGTCGAGACGGCGCCGAGCCCGGCGCAGGAGGTTCCCGACAGTCCCAGGTGACCGACCGGTCTTCCGGGCATACTCGCGCATCCCGTAGCCGTCCTGCTCAACCGCCTCGTACACCTCCCGCTGAGCGTCCGACAGCACCGACAGGTCTTCCTCGTAGTGGAAGAGGGACGACTGGAACGTCACCACCACTCACTCCCGAAACACTCCGGGTTCCCGCACAGGCTGTAGTGGGGGTACGCCGCGACAGGAACGTCCGTGAACTCAGCATCGTCTCGATACTCTGCTTCGACGCACGCCGGCTCGGGCTCGTCGGCGTCGGGGTCCAGCCGGTGCAGGGTGTCGGCGTACTGCGACCGGTTCCGCACGGCCGTCTCGGGGATCTCTTCCCCCTGGTCGACGGCCTGACTCATGCCGCCACCCCTCCCGTCGGAGACGGGGCTTTGCGTCGGGGAATCGCAGGACGGCGGTGGGCCGCAGTTTGTCCCGACCTTGTGTCAGTCTCAGGGGCCGATTCCGAAACGCCAGTATCGGCTAATTCCCGTAATAACAGCGGCGCTACCGGATGAACAGAATTGTATCCGAGTCGGGCGGCAAAGGAATGGGCGCTGCAGGATTTTCCCACCTACAGACTCCGCTCAGCACCACTGAGTGCCAGCCAAGGGGTGCTACCTGTTCGACCATGACACTGGCTGTTAGAACTCCTCCTGATTCCAGGAAAGATACTATGGAATCACTACAACCCAAGCGAGCCGTTGAAATGTACCTTCAGGAGCGTAGTAACGAAGTATCGGAGTGGACGTACTACTCACACCAGAGTAGACTCGGCCACTTTCTGGATTGGTGTGAGCAGAAAGGAGTAGACAACCTGAACGAACTAACAGGGCGGGACATGCATGAATACAAGCTGTGGCGTCGTGAAAGCGGTATCTCGAAGGTTACCGAAAAGACGCAGATGGACACCCTTCGAGTGTTTATTCGCTACTGTGAAAGAATCGAGGCGGTCCAAGAGAACTTGAGTGAAGCTGTCCAGAGTCCAGACCTCGATAAAAATGAGAACGTACGAGACGAGATCTTGGAGGGAGAGCGAGCAATCCGGATATTGGAGCATCTGGAGAAATACGAGTATGCCAGCTTTCGCCACGCTCTCTTTTTGCTCATGTTCAAGTGTGGGATGAGGTTGGGCGGACTCCATTCCCTAGACCTTTCTGACTACGACGAATCGAATATGAGTCTCCACATTAAACACCGACCTGAAACCGAGACTCCGCTGAAGAATAAAGAAGATGGAAGTCGGTTTATCGCTCTCTCAAGCTCTCAGTGTAGGGTTTTATCGGACTATATCGATGAAAACCGGCACGATGTAGAGGATGACTTCGGAAGGAAACCTTTGTTAACTCGTTCTTCAGGACGACCTCACAAGAATACCATCAGGAACTACGTCTACCAGATAACACGCCCGTGCATGATTGGCGACTGCCCGCACGGTCGGGGCGTGGACACCTGCGACGACAATAGCTGGTCAGGAGCGAGTAGCTGTCCCAGCACTGTCTCACCGCACTCTGTTCGGCGTGGCTCAATCACGTATCACCTGTTAGAGGATGTTCCCGATGGAGTGGTGAGTGACCGCATGAATGTGGGACAAGATACTCTCAACAAGCACTACGACAAGCGAAGTCTGGAAGAAAAGATGGAACAGAGGCGAGACCACTTGCAAGGAATTTAGCCGTCATAGGGGCTGGTATACAGCGGTTCACATCAAGGTGCCATAGAACATTTCTCAAGGAAGTTGATTTCAGGACAGGTGAGACCCAATCGCCTGCTCAGTACATTTGCTTATTGATCGACGAGCGTTCTATCAGATTTGAGTGGAGTTCGTAGCATCTTGCTGCATACAGGGTCCGTATCTCGTACGAGGGAATAGTAGCTGTTTCATTGAGAGAGCGGAGGTACCAGTTAGTATCGAGTGAATATTTCTTTCTGTTGCTCGGAAACTGGGTTCACATGGGACCGGTTCGTTAGAGATATCAAAGCCTGCTAGATCTTGGATATCAAGTCCATATGTGACCGGACATGACTATTTACCAATAATTTGATTTATTGTCGTACAAGATTTCAATGTAGTAAGTGTTGGACGATCACACCGCCAACTGGGAATACTCAAAACTCCCAATAGATAGTGATTATCACCTCTCGGTAACTAACGCATTCTTTCTGAAATGGATCGAGAATCTTGGAAACCAATCCAAAGAACTAGCTACAGACATCAAAACAGAGATACAGTCCAGAGATGATTTTAATTGGAAATTTGCCTTTGGGCCAACAGGGATGGACTTATATCAACTTTGTACCTTGACGATCTCCTACTTCGAAATTTGTAGTTATATCATCGTTTCAGATGAACTCAGGTGCTCTCCCCCCTCTGACGATACTAAACGATTGGTTAGGGCAATTTATTCCAGAAAGGGACATGTGCTTGATGACTCGGATGTATACGGTCAGAGACAGCGGAATGCCTACAAGAGATTACAGTCGGATCGAAATCTGAATGCAGGGTTCTATAAATTCGTACTGAGTGAATCTGATATTATTGACAGTAACGAGACAGAAATTCTAAATCGAGTAAACAGCATCCGGGGAGACTTCGTACACAATATCTTCCAAATTTTGGAAATAGAAAATAAAGAAGAAGTTCTTGATTTGGTGGAGGACTGTGAAGTTCTGTTAGAACTCGTAGGTGATCTCCTTCACGAACACGTTGAGTACGACTCCGAGGTTTACGATATCATTGTGAAGGACGACATCAATTTGAGCTAAAAATTGTAACGGTACTGCGTAGTTGAGCACCTCTTCAGCAGGCGTGCAAACATATCTCGGACCAGTGCGAAGCCAACTCTTGGTCAGGAGCTAGTAGCTGTCCTTCTACAGTTATTCCGCATTCGTCCGCCGAGGAGCATTATCTACCACCTGCTCGAAGACGTTCCGAATAATATTGTGAGTGACCGCATGAATGTTGGTACAGAACCGCTCGACCAAACACTACGTTAAACGGAGCTTGGAAGTGAAAATGGAGCAGAGACGAGACCATCTCCAAGGAATATAGGCTACATTTTTTTTAGAACCTCTTCAAACGCAGGAGGGATTGGAAGCTCGTCTTTGTCTTCGGTCTGGATTACTCCTTCCTCAAACTGATGCAGAACGACACGAGTGGCTTGCTTTATATGGCGACAAACGAGATCTTCTCTCAAATCTTCCCCAACATCTGGTTTAGTAAAATCTCCACACCCACATCGAGCATCAACGACAGTCCCTCCGTCCACATACAGTATCGTGAGATAAGTGCCATCAGACCGGAAAAATATAACATCGTCATGTGGCCGGAGAGTCCCCCAGAAATCGAACTGCTCTAACTCTTCTGGGGAAAGGTCTTCCTCAGGAACGAATTCATCGTCAGAACCTGAATTAAATAGTCCTAACATCAGTTTATCCTCCGGACTTCGCTTTCAACTTCAGTCGAAAACTCACTGTAGAAAGTTATGACCGCCTCAGCCGTATGACGACAGAATTGCTCCCTCTCTAGTCCTCTATCGTACACGTCTTCGATGAATTCTGTTTCCGAAGAATCACACTCACATTCGACCTCAGTAACATAGCCAGATCTAGTTCGAAGTACAACAGTGAACACATCGACCTCGAAGATGTGTGTCTGAGTCATTCCCGACCCGCTCCTGGGAAGTCCCAGCGACCACACGACGGACACTTGACCCAATTCTGGACGTTCTGTGGACGGTTATTCCTACAATCTAAGCACAGTTCTGTGTAGCAGTGGTAGCATGAAGCAACAGTCGCTGTACTCTGGCACTTATCACACATCGTAGTAGAAAATACGGCTTGTATTATTGATGAAGCTAATATCATTCTAGCAACACTTTTAGACTGGAAGTTATATTATTTAAATATGCAAGAGAAAACCAATCCAGATAATTGGATTACTTGTCCAAGTTGCAACGAACGAATCTACCTCAGTGAAGAGAACAAGATGGATGCGTATCGCCATGACCAACGTTGTTCCCACTCTATTCTAGACGATTGCCCAGTCACTCAATCTTAGGACAGTGACGACCTTCTCAACCACCTTTCCACTCTATTGAAGAGAGTTCAAGATCGCTTCGCTCCCATCTACTTCATTCGCTCGCTTCGCTCACTCAATAAGGATTGGTGCAACCACCCTCAGAAATATTTTTTTGGAGCTATTCCGATTGTAGTGAGAGGCGCTGTTTATTTGTGTAGATTGGCCCGACCACCTATATCCCGTTATGTTGGACGTTGAGAGGTTTACAAGCCGCTTTTTGAAGAGTGTCCCTAACCTTCCGCAACCCGACCGCACCCTCCTCCGTACCGCCACAGCAACGCATACATACATACATACTATTTCTAGTTAGGTTCATTGCATATTTTAATATGCATATTACGGTATATCTATATGACCGCCAATTTACTAATGGTGGCACAATCTTCGTAATCGGATTGAATGTAATCTGGAGTAGTCCTCTGTTTAGAATCAGCTATTTCAGACGTTTTCCTCATTATTCAGATTTCTACTATTTGCTGCTCCTCATCTCACTCCGATCTTTCTAAAAAATAATTTTCAGAGGTAGTTCTGAATTGGTCAGTCAACATCGTCACTTTCTGTGATTCGTAGATGTTTGTTCTTTCTTTTCCAAAATGGCACAACATATTTATATAAGTATTTATATAGTATATAATATGAGTCAATTAACTGACTTAACTCTCAATCGAGGTAGTACAAAGGATAAGAATGTCAAGATGGACGCTAGCGTGCTTGAGTCTATAGATGCCTGGAAAGATGAGGTGGACAATATGCACGCAAGCAAGCTGGTTGGGGAAGCTCTCTCAGAGATTCTTCTAAACGACCCAATCGCAGAGATGGAGAAGCAGGTCGAGCAAGAACTTGCTGATGAGATTAGTACTGTCCCTGTAGTAAGTTCGAAAGGCCATCTCCCAAATTCTGCTGAGGAGCGAGTATACGATGACCAGTATCTGTCTAGTGGTGAATTCCAGTCCTTAGAAACGCAGGACGACACAGAGTACGATGATGTAGATGCGATTCGTACTAGTTACACAGTTCGTGAAGAGGATGCTGAGGAACTCAGGAAAGTTGTAAACACTCGTCAGCAGTCATACCAAATAAATCGAGCCATCGTCCGGTTGTTGAACATGCCTTTCCGATCCAGACTTCATCGACTCCAGTCTAAACAGCAGCTTCTGAGCCACGTACGTGGGCACGATATAGTTTCGCCTACGGAGTGGATTTACTCACAAATGGAAGCAGATGAAGGTATGTTTGCAGATGTCCTGAGAGGAGCTGAAGCTGAGATAGATGTGAGTGAGATGGAGCCGAAGGAATTTGATAATTTAGACGGTCTCGACCCGTCCAAGCACAACCTCACTCAGGTCAGAAATGGGGAAAAGAAAAAGCATGCTCTGTGGGCTGTGGCTCGTTATAAAGAACTGTCTGACCCTCAGGATATTCGGGATTGTGCTGAGGATGTCTACCCCGGTATGGTCGATGCGACCTATGATTCATATACAGAATACGTTCTCGACAAAATCTATAGTTCGGGCGAAGGCGAGATGGATAACTTCGTTGAGCAAGTTGAGGACGAAATCCGTTCTCGGACGAATCTTAAAAGTGAGACAGGAAATGTTGATGGAGCAAATGCTCTCCAAAACGTCTTAGAACGGGACCGTCCGGGATCTGCCATGGGTATCCTTGCTGAAACCCAGCAAGTCATAGAATGTCTTCATCGGATGGCTGAATATTACAAGACAACTCCAGGCAATACATCTAAGGAACGAAAGCAACTTCGTGACGATATTGCGTTCCTTGCACTGAATCACTTCCACGACGGAGATTGTATGGAAGTTAATGAGATTCCTATTTTCGAGCGTCTTAATGACAATCCTTGGTTTGTAACTCAAATCGCAAAGGAATACAAGAATTTGTTTGAATCCAATGAGAAGTCAGTCGATGGACTACTGATTGAACCGGCTGAAGTGAACCACGAAGAGGCTCAATTGGAGAAAGAGGCTGAGGAAGACTTCGAGGATGAGCTAGCGGAGTATAAAAAAGGAATTGACTCGTCTATCTTGGCCGAATAAAATTAACACTGTATTCCACACCATTTCGTAGCTTTTGTTCAAGAAATCTATTATAATTTTATTCATCTGAAGAATATGCGATTAGATTTATAAATACTCTTCTAAAACATCTTGTTGCTGATGAAGTATGAAATTCAAATAACGGACGAGATCTGGAATCGAGCAGTTCAACGAGCAGCTTCGAGAGAGTTGGGAGAATATGGAGGGAAAGATGTTGGACGGTCTACCACAGAACAAACGAAAGATACAGTAATTGGTTACGTAGCTGAAGAACTTGTTTTTGAACTTCTCTCGGAATTTCCCAAGATTCGTAGAATTGAGATAGTGGATGAAGAAGAAAACACTGAATCAGACATTCGAGTGTATCTTGAAGACGTTGACGAGCCTTTCCTCATTGACGTTAAAGCGAGGAAAATGTGGGAGCAGAAAACACCGTCAGACCCTGATATTCTACATCGAGTAAAGGAAATCAAGCCATTCCTCGGGTCCGATGTTTTCGTACAGGTCCAGTTGTTTCAGGACCAGAATAGCAACATAGAACGGGGCGTCGTCATTGGGTTTGTATCTGCTTCTGACTTCAGGAATGCTGACGAATTTTGGTATGGTTCCGGCTTTAAACTCATCTCGGAATTTTCTGAGCTACGCCCGATGAGAAATCTACTCCAATCCGGTTATGAAGAAATGAGGTACAGAGCTAAGAATGGAAAACGCTGTATGATGGCACAGATGTTGACTTCTGATTTTGCCAATATAGATGTGAGATATATCGATGAACATCATGACCCCTCTCTCTGTGATTGTGATTTAACTGAAGACGAGTACAGAGAATAAAGTGGATTACTCTTCGTCGTACCGTTCCTCTTTGTATTTCTGAAATGAAGGTGGGAGGTCGTCATGCTCCATTATCTCTTCTTCGACTTCCTCCATTTTGTCGAGTACAGCAAATTCGTCGGACAGTAAGTTGTAGCATGCTTCATACCATATTTGGAGCAGTCCAACTGCCTTCAATACGTGACTTTGGTTTTGCTCAAGCTCTCGGATTCGCTCCTGTTGTGCTTGGTTAGCTTGTTCCAACTTCTCGATCCGTTCTTGAAATTCACCAAACTCAGATTGTGAGAGCGTGATTTCATCTACTCCGGTGTCTTCCTTCTCAAGAAGGTCTCGTCCAAATTCTCCTTTCTCGATCTCGGTTCTTCCTTTCTCGGTGAGAACAGCTACCCGCCTTTCTTGGTCGTCGTACTGCTTCTTGACTAGCCCATCATCTACGAGTTTGGGAAACCAATAGTCAATCTGATTTCGGCTATAACCTGTCTCGCTTCGAATCTGGGTGACGTTTGCTACTCCACTATTTACTACGATTGATTGCAGGAATTCTTTCTTTCTTTGCTTATTCACACTCATACTTAAAAATATAAAATATGACACTAAAGGAGTTTCCACCGGGTCCAGTGGGTGCAAGTGGTGCTGGTTTTCAGTGGTAAACCAGTGGATGGAAGTGGGGCTTGGAACTGCTACCGACAATCTTCTTTTGGAAGTACCCGTTCTATTGTGTTTTAGCAGAGCCACAAGTCTACATATGGGTGTTCTTCGTTTGAGCTCAGAACGTGATCTCCAGTAGAGGGCAAAATTCTGATTTCCCGAAACGGCTAACCAGTATTGAGGATTTTCAATGTTCTATCTAATTTTAGCTACATCCTCGACATTATTTCACTTTCACCTTGGTAAATTCCGAGGATTTAATACAAGTGACTATTGAATATTATATGGAAGTTGACTGGTAGGCGCCTTGATGAAGCGGATCAAGGCTGAGAGACCGGATGGCAGAAAACCATGTGGAAATGAAAATATGAGTAGACACATCTCAAGGACTGGAATGTCCATCGAAGAGAGTACAGCAAATCAAATAATCGATGAGCTTGATGAGGAGCGAGTAACCACAATTGAATTCCTGGGTAACAAGTCCAACTGCAACAAAGCAATATCAAGAATTGGCGCACTCAATGATGACTACGCCGTATTGCACTCGACTGTAGAAGGACCTGAGGCCGGTTTGAAACCGGTTTCTGTGATTGCGCCTCCAGAAATTTGTTTCGAAGCCGTTGCTACCTCAATAATTGAAACCGGAGAGACTGCAGGGTTACATAGCGAGGAGGTAACTATCATAATTCAGGATGGGCCACTCGCTGACAATTTCCGACGTGTCATAAAACACGCCCCGTCGGTTAACGTAGAGGGGTAACACCTCAAAGTATCAAATTCACGCACGCACCTGCCTGCCTGCAATTCCGGTAAGTGGTAGAGGGTTGGCAGGTCATAATATTTGATGGAACTGGAATTGGTACTGTCGTATATCTAATTTATGATTTGGAACAAAATTCCTACGCAACTGGGACTGTTCTAGTACTTTCTTTGGGCATAATTCTTAGGTCGAATAAGCTCCTTTGTATATAGCGCCTATTTTCAGGGTATCTCACTAACCACAGCTTTATGTGTTAGGCCTTGAAGAGCTGTTTTATCATCATAATGGCCCGTCACGACACCGATCTCCCATTTGGAGATGCGTTTTCTCCAGCGCAACTCCGCTCGGACGATAACCGGCCAGAGCTTGCTGTCGTTCTGGAGATGGCGAAGGAGTACGAAGGTCAAGAAGACGCATTCGACGAAGCCGTCCGAGAGACATTCTTCCCCGACGATGACGATACGACTCGTGCGAAAAACGTCCGACTAGGAATGAAAGATAGAGGGTACAAAATCACTGATGACGAGTTTTACTTTACTGAACTGGGCGACGAACTCTATGATCTCCGTGACGACCCAGATGCCCTCTATGATCGATTCGCTCAGTACATCTTACGTAACCTCCATGGGCTGAAGGGAATTGAGATCGTCGAGGACCTGGAGGCAGAAGGACGAAAGACAGTCAACGATAACGTCAAAGAGGAATTCAAGAAGCAGTACGACTTCCACATTGATGAAACGAGCAACCATTGGAGTCAGATGCGGGCGTGGATGTCCGAAGCGGGCGTTGTAAATAAAGGAACGCACCGCTACGATATTGACCGCACTCGAATTGAGGAGCTAATCGGGGTCGGTTCGGAGGATATCGTAGATCTTGATGGACACAACGAGCAACAACAGGCATTCCTCCGTGCATTAGCCTTGATTGATCCACCAGGAGAGGTTAAGAGCCGGACAGTCAAACAAATCGCTGAACATGCCTATGGAGTTGACATCAGACAATCTAATATCAGTCGGAGGACGCTTGACCCGTTGGAAGAAGCAGGGTATATCCAATGGGAACACGTCTCAGGGAAGCCAAATTTAATCGAGACAACCGACAAGTTCGACGCAGAGGTTCTGAAGCCCGTTCTTGACGATCTCTCAGAGCGTGTTGGTGTTCCTCGCCATGTCCTCAGGCTTTCGTTCGAAGAAGTAATGGAGGAACTGGATTCGGATTCCACCCACGAAAAAGGTGTTGCACTTGAAACTCTCGCTGTGAAAACAGGGAGGTTGCTGGGGCTCGACTTCGTTGGTTGGAGGGTTCGGGGTCGGAAGACAGGCGGTTCCGAAGTGGACGTAGTGATGGACGAGATCGATACCACGTTCAACCGCTGGCAAATCCAGTGTAAAAACACTAAGAGTCAGTTGGGGTCGAAACAAGTCTCTCGTGAGGTCGGAATTGCCCGAATCATACAGACAAATACTATCCTCATGATCGCCCGAGGAGGCGTCTCGCAGGACGCTAGGCAGTACGCTAATCAAGTAATGCGACACGAGAACCTTGCCATCATGTTTCTCGAAGGCGACGATATCGAGGAGCTTGACGAGAACACCGACCATCTACTCACTGTCTTGAGAGGCGAAGCCCGTAGAATTCACAATATCAAACGACTTGATAGACGAGAAGTGGAACAGGAAGACGAAATGGACCTTATCGACCGAGAAGATGAGGCCTTAGAAGAGTTCCAGGATGAGTTTGATTTCGACCAAGATCAACCGTCACTGGACGACTACACCTCTGATGATGATTCAGAGAATTAGTCGCTGACCGAAGCGAAGTCGCCAAAGTCGGACTGGGAATCGTCTAGACGCTTTCGAATCTCTTCTTCCGTCAGGAACCGGAACTGCGAGGTTTCGAGGTATTTTTGTTCTCTTTCGAACGCCATCCAGTAGCGTCCCTTCTGCTGAGCAATACTACCTGTTAAATTCGATCCGCCGAAGATATCGAGAACCACAGGTTTGTCGAGGTAGCCGTTGTCCCAATCGTCGTAGGGCGGGTTGGGAGTCAGGAAATCGATGAAGAATTCAGGAATCTGGCGAGGGAACCGAGCAGGATGCGATTCAAAGTCGAACTCACGGCACATATTAAGGTAGTGTGTGTTGCTGGCCGTGTTACTGGCTTCGATAAGATTGTCTGGAATCGACCCTTCGTTTTCGTTTGCAAACGCCTCCTCGTCTATGTTGTGCCCTGAACCACGTTCTCCGTCGTTGAATTCGCCCGTCTCGATCAAATCTTTCTGAGAGTCAGAGTATTCCTGAAGGACACGCTGATTATTCGCTTCAGGATGGGGCTGCTCTCCCTCCTCAACAGCTGAGTCTTTGTTGATTTCCGGAGTCAACCACCAAATGTGGGTCATAGCGTCAGTGACCCGAATCTTCCGAACGTTTACCCACTCAATGGGAGATGGAAGTTTGGCAGGATTGTACCAGTAGAAGTCCTGAGCGAGATGCATCTGACCCTCATCTTCATCTACGAGCCGGGTCATTAATTCAAACTGGTAAGTAGAGCGTTCAGGGTATCCTCGTTTGAACGCTCCGCCTATCTCCACGACGAAGCTCCCATGAGGCTGGAGAACCCGACGAACCTCAGGGATAAACTCCATGAACCAATCGTTGTATCCCTCCTGATCCTCGTTTCCGTATTCCTTCTGGTGTTGAAGGGCGAACGGAGGCGAAGTAACGATTAAGTCAATCGAATTATCTGGCAGTTCTTCGAGCAGTTCTCGACTGTCCCCGTGGAATGCCGACCCTCCTTCTGCACTATAGTATGGGTCAGATTCCATAAGTTCCGTAACGGCAGAGTCCTCAGTCATTCTATCACGTGTGGGTGCGCTGGTTGTGAGTTTCATTGGTGGGGGTGTTGATTACTCTGTTGCTCTCTCGGCCCCGGGCTGCTAATCGGCTGACTATATCCATCCTACATCACGTAGTATGGGTACTAAATATTTGCTATCTGAGCTGTTTTTATCGGTCTCGGCCGTGCATTATATTGTATCAGAGGGTGAAATCGAGAATAGTGCCCCGAAGACGGAACGACGAATCGGGACGATATCAGAAAGTCTACTCGGATGATGAGATCCTATCCCTTCTGGAAGGTACTCGACTTTCCACAAGTGAGGTTGCTGAGCAGTTAGAATGTCACCGGACGACGGCTCACGACCGTCTAACTGAACTGAAGGAAGAAGGCAATATCACGTCGAAACAGGTGGGTAATACGCTTATCTGGGAACCTGAAAACGAGAGTTAAGTGGCTGTATTTCTCGGGTATCACTATCTACCCATAAAGACAAGTAAGGGCAAACCACACTGAATTATATGACGGATGAACTGGTCAGTTCTGTCTCAGAATCAAACATCAGCGGAGTCTTAGACCAGAAGGTACTATTTTCAGTTCCAGACTATCAACGGCTGTACTCATGGGGCGAGGACCAGTGGGACGAATTCTGGAGAGATCTCATTGCATTGGATGCGGGAGAGAGTCATTTTCTCGGTTCAATTGTCGTTATAGAACGGGACGGTGGATTCGGGAAATTGGATGAATATGAGTTGGTGGACGGCCAACAGAGGTTAACGACGATTTCTCTGCTTCTGAAAGCTATACAAAATTATTTTGAAAATAACAATGACCCGAATGACATCAGTGGGATGATTCGTTCTGACTACCTCTACGAATCCGATCCAGACAACATAGAACACGTCAAATTGAGTCTGAGCCAGTTCGAGAATAATGACTACAAGAACATCATCGAAGATAATCTCTCCAGTGTTAATGAAGACAGTCAACTACTAACGGCCTACAGATACTTTCAAGACTTCTTAGAGGACCTTGATAGCAACGAGATCAATGATATACGGAAACGGTTAGTCCTGTCAATGAACATGGTAGTAATCCAATGTAGTGGGACTGCATCTGCATTCCGTCTTTTTGAAACGTTGAATGATCGTGGACTAGAACTCTCTGCTGTCGATTTGATGAAAAACTCGCTCCTACAGGTTGCATCGACTAAATTCGGAACTCAACAGTACGAGTCAATCCGTAGCAAGTGGGAAACAGTGCTTGAGAAAGTCGTTTATGAAATCGACAATCCAGACCGATTCTTCAGGCACTACATCATGTCCCGACCTGAACCAGATATCTCAGGAAGTGTCACCTCTCGTCGTCTCTATGAAGAGTTCAACGATATAATCAAGAATAAGCTCCCATCGAATGGAGTTGATCTGATTGACTACGTGGATGGGATGGTAGAAGAAGCCGATCTCTACGTCGGTCTCACCCAGGCGAAGGTGGATGAATTCCAGGGTAGACAACAGCAGAAAATCAATAACCGTCTACAGAATCTAAACGATATCGGGTCATCTCACTCTCGAACACTGCTGCTGAGAGCCTTTGACGAGTTCGATGAGTACGATGACATCTATCAGACCCTAAAGTACATAGAGGTGTTCATGATCCGCTGGAAACTTGCTAACTATCAGAGCGGAACTGGACTTGACAAGATTTTCTCCAATCTTTGTTCTAATGCATTCAGTACTGGTAAACCGCTGCCTCAAGACCCGCTCGATGCAATCAAAGAAAAACTAAGCGAGGAAGCACCGAGCGACGAGGAAGTATATGCTGGTCTCGCTAACGACGACTTCAGCCGAACTGCCCAGACGAAATATATTCTCGATATGATCGAAAGGCACCACTATATGCCAGCAGAAGGCAGTGGTGCGAAATCCTATAACCGGGCCACTGTCGATATCGAACACATTGCTCCCAGAGCGACATTCTCCGCTAAGAAATACAGCCCATGGAGAGATGTACTGGGCGTTGATGAAGACGGGTTCAGCCAATACAAGAACCGGCTAGGAAATCTGACTCTTCTCGAAGATCGTTTAAATGAGACTGCATCAGATAATCCATTCCAGCAGAAAAAGGATCAGTATAAACTCTCAGACTTCGAGATGACCCAAGAGATCCGAGAGAGATACGACATCTGGACTCACAATGAGATAGATGAGCGGTCGAAGGACTTAGCAGAAATCGGAGTCGGTATCTGGGACTTCGAGACGTTTTGACAGTCAAATAAGGTTATTTGAAGAATTGTAGACGGGCAGCTTGTGATGATTGCTGGCTCTGTGGCTGGAGCCTTAGTAATCAGTGTGACTCTTCTGGGCAGGGTTTACGGAGTGTTTCTTGACAGACTGGGAGCGACGGGTGCGATAGTTATATCGACCATGGCCTTGGTTCTCTACGCTCTGATCGTCCTGTCCATCGATATTGGGTAAGAAATACTGAAAGTGGCACTAGTCATCAATGAAACAACCACAATTACGAATTTGGAATGCCTGTCATCGAATTCATCTCATGGGTAGTCGTATGTCGCTATGAATCTGGGACGGGTCGGAGGTCTCTCCATCGAAGAGATTCGATTGTACTGTCATCAATCTCAACGCTAAACAGATACGAGTCACGAGGGTCTTCTGTTACTTGGCCAGCATCATCTTCAAATATGTCCACGATTGTACCGTGTCTTCGATGAAGTCGATCATGATCGGGATCGTCCTTATCCGGAATATCGATTCGAACCCGATCTCCGACTTTAAATCGCTTCATTGGTTGGTTTTATTATTGCTCTACCCATTTAGTTTCGACTCGTCTTGCTCAAAGATGAATCGACCAGATTAATCGACGTTCGAAATAGACTTCGCCACCGTTCTACTCAAACAACAGAACGAGTTTATGAGCACTTCCAGCGACGGTAGAATTTTACAGTATTCATTTTTCGCTTTTTAAGGAAAGATGTAATTGTATGCTATCTACAGTCATTTCTGAAAATAACGGCAGAAAGTACATCAATCAATCGCCTATTTGTCCAGTCGTCGATGTTCGATACAACAGGTGGAGAAGAAGAAACGCATCAGGAAGTGAAAGAATTCATTCGAGAACTCAAGAACGACGCTATTCCCTGGGTTCTTGGACCAACTAAATTCGAGAACTGGGAACAAGTACTCCGAACAAAAGATTATGCGAGTTTCCAACACGATTCTACAATCTGGGTACTCTTCCTGACCTTCGAGTCACACAGATACGTGGTAGAAGTACGAGAGATTCCACCTGAAGAGACTTCTCCGAGGACGGTCTTCGAGGGAGAGTACCAGTCACAGACTGACATTGAACAGAAAGTTCGAGACGTTATGAACGAAATGGAGGCGAAGCTAGAATGAGTGAAAAGATAGCTTCACTCTTCGACTTCTCGGTGAAAATTGCGGATGTAAACCGAGAGATGAGCGAGGTGTGTAGGATCGCCGTAGAATCGTATCATCGTGGAAGTGGAAAATTCATAGAGGAATATAGATACCCACTGTACAGAGCAGCTATAGATGCGTACGAAATGGGGTACAACGACCACGCCGATGATATCTATTCAATCGTAATGGAAGAGACAAGTCTCGACCCAGAACTCCCGCACCCTCGAAATCTGAAATCCTATTGAATCATGACTGAACCACTGAAACCCGACCCAGTACAAGTTGCAAATACGGAACGACAACGACATGCGCTCGCTAAAGCTGAAACTCTCTTAGAAAGCAGTGAGCTAGCACACGAGCGAGAGATAGCACTGTGTTGCCACGAAGTCTATCTTGAAGTTGTGGCACGTAATGGACTGACCGGCATGCTCCAGAAATACAGAGAGGATATATACAAAGCCTCTATTCTTCTTGCAGAGGATGGAGAGAGAATCTACGCTCACTGTTTGTACAAGCTCGTCACGAATCACACAGACCTAACTAGTGATGGTCTCCCACACCCGATCAATTTCGTAGAACGAACTCCATCAGAATGTACCTGACAAAACTCCACAGAAATTAAAGCTAGAAATGGCACAGCTTATTTACACTATATAAATATATTAAATAATATGGAAGAAGTAGAATTCATGTCATGGTACAAATGCATAGGTTGCAAAGAAGATTTCCGACGTTTCCCAGGAGAAAGTTGTCCAGAGTGTGGTGACCCAGTGGAGTACCGTTCAGAAAATCTCCTCTAACACTTGTAACTAGAATAATACTAGTGTTAAACCTTGTTCACTCGTTGGCTTTAGTGAATCAGGAGATGGCGGACGAATCAGTCGTTACATCACAGGTAGCATGTTGGGATGCACTTGCTCTCAGCCACGAATGGAGTATAATACCCATGACTGGAGGGCTAAAACGTCCAGATTCCCTGTATCGGGAACCAATGGAAAGGAAGTGGGCGCTGCAGGATTTGAACCCGCGACAGCTTGGTCCGAAGCCAAGCACTCTGTCCAAACTGAGCTAAGCGCCCTACACACAACCCTACACGAGCGTTCGTGTTTAAACGTCCCGATCCGTCGCGGCGCCGTCCCGCGTCATTTATGGGGCCGTCGGCGAACGGGGGAGACATGCAACGGGCCAGGGGGTTCGTCGAACTGACGCGGCCGGCCAACGCCGTCGCCTCGGGCGCGCTGACGGCGATCGGGGCGTTCGTCGCGAACGCGTCACCCGACCAGCTCCCCGCCGTCGCGGCCGCCGTCGCCGCGACGGTCTTCGCCGTCGCCGGCGGCAACGCGATCAACGATTACTTCGACCGCGACATCGACCAGATCAACGACCCCGAGCGACCGATCCCGAGCGGCAGAGTTTCGGCCCGCGGTGCGCTCGCCGCCAGCGGCGTCCTGTTCGCGCTGGCGACCGGTTGCGCGCTCGTCCTGCCGACGGTTGCGATCGCGATCGCCGCCATCAACCTGCTCCTGTTGATCGCTTATACGGAACTCTTCAAGGGGACGCCCGGGGCCGGTAACGCGCTGGTCGCCTACCTCGGCGGCAGTACCTTCCTGTTCGGAGGGACCGTCGGTAACGTCGAACAGACGGTCGTGCTCGCCCTTCTCGCGGCCGTCGCGACGTTCTCCCGTGAGATCATCAAGGACGTGGAGGACGTGGATGGCGACCGCGAAGAGGGACTGCGCACGCTCCCTGTCGTTGTCGGTGAGCGTCGCGCACTGGCTCTCGCGCTGGCACTCCTAGTCGTCGCCGCCGTAGCAAGCCCGGTCCCGTACCTGCTCGAAACGCTCGGTGTCGCCTATCTCGTGATCGTGGCGCCGGCGGTCGGAGTCATGCTCTACGCAGGCTACGAGGGATTCGGCGACCCCGCGGCCGCGCAGGGACATCTCAAATACGGGATGTTTCTGGCGATACTCTCGTTCGTGGTCGGACGTGCGACGGTCGTGATATCGGTCTGACGGAACCGCTTTCCGACGGCCGCATTATAAAAAAGATTTTAAGAACTGCAGGGACTAATCGATACGTACTGCGGGAACCGGCGGCGGTTCGTCTGTCAACGGTGGTGACTTTCGAAGAAATGTACGACCTCGGATCGACGTTCGGGAACGCGACGCTGGCGCCCGGTTCGAACCTTCTGGTCTCGGGCCCGCCGCTCTCCGGAAAGCGTCGCATGGCGCTCGAAATCCTCGCCCACGGATCCGAGCGCGGCGAGGCCGTCATCGTCGTCACCACTCGCGACAGCGCGAGTCGCATCCTCAACGACTACGAAGCGCTCGTCTCGGACCCCGAATCCGTCGATATCGGCATCGTCGACTGCGTCACCAAACATCAGGGGCGAAGCGCGCGGGACACCGACATCGTCAAGTACGCGTCGTCGCCCGAGGACATGACCGGGATCGGGATCAAGTTCTCGGAGTTCATCGAGGAGTTCCGGACCGAGCGCGGCATCGAGAACGTCCGCGTGCTGGTCGACTCGCTGTCGACGCTGCTCATGTACTCGGACGTCCAGACGGTGTTCCGGTTCATGCACGTCTTTACGAGCCGCATCGACAACGCCGATGCGCTGGGCGTCCACACCATCGAATCGACGGCTCACGAGGAGGAGACGCTGAACACGCTCCGGCAGCTGTTCGACCACGCCGTCACCGTCGACGCCGACGGGGCGCTGTCGACGACCATCCCCGACGCGACGGTCGGCCAGCTCGACGGCTGACGGTCGGCACTCTTTTGATCGTCTCGCTCTAACTGCCGGTCATGCCAGTCGACTCCGACAGCCGACTCCGCGAGATCCTCGCAGCCGATACCATCGCCGTCGTCGGCCTGTCGAGCACGCCCGGCAAGGCCGCGCACGACATCCCGGCGTACATGCGCGAACAGGGGTACGACGTGATCCCGGTCAACCCCTACGCCGACGAGATATTCGGCCGCGAACCGTACGACGCGCTGGCGGACGTCGAGGAGTCGGTCGACCTCGTCGACGTGTTCCGCCCGAGCAACGAGGTGCCCGACATCGTCGACGAGGCGCTCGACCGAGACGACGTCGAGACGGTCTGGCTCCAGCTCGGGATCACGAACGACGAGGCGGGCGAGCGCGTCGAGGCCGCCGGCAAGAACTTCGTCCAGGACCGCTGTCTCAAGGTCGAACACGAGCGACTGCTCGATTGAAACTGGACGGCCGAAATCGCACACGCAAGCAGTCACTACCGCTGTCGTACTCGCGCCCGTCAGGAAAGACGACACCGCAGGATCGATCGCACCTCGATCGATTCTCGAGTCCGCGTCAGGCGCCCGTCTGGGTCACGTCGTCTCCGGTGTCCCCGGAAGCGCCGTCCGAGTCATCCCCGTCGGCGTCGTCGCGCTGGGCGGTCCCCTCACTCTCGGCCTGACTCTCGCTGTCAGTTTCGGGGTCGGCCTCGGGGTCCGGAAGTTGTTCGTCGATGAGTTCGTCGACGTCGATGTCCTGTTGGTCGGCCAGCGCCTCGACGATCACGCGCTGCTCGGCGAGTTCGCGGTCGATCGATTCGATCTGGTCGCTGGTCTTCTCGACCCGTTCCCGGACGTCCTGAACCTGTTCGATGACCTGGTTCAGGCGCTCGTAGAGTTTCTCCGCGATGTCCGCGACGCGGCTGATCTTCTTGGCGGTGTCGCCGAATGGCATGGTCCGCCCTTCGACGCCCCGCGTTGTCGGTTTTTCGACTCGACGGTCGGATGGGCCGGGGAGTCATTTCGAGATCGGCGCGGCGGAACCACCGTCGTTAAAACCGGAGCGGCCGCAGACACGGCCATGAAGCAGACGCGGCTCGCGCCGCTGGTCGGCGTCGTCGGATGCGTGCTCGTGCTCGTGTCGCTGGCCGTCCCGTACGGGCTGGTGCGGACCGCCCCGGCGTCGGCCATCGGGACCTACTACGGGGAGGGCGCGCTGAACCCGCTCGTCGCCGGGATCTTCGCGCTCGTGACGGCCATCGTGCTCGCCGCGGGCCGCGACGAGCGTACCGACCCGCCGCTGGCCGCCGGCGTCGGCATCGCGCTCGGTGGGTTCGTCGTCGTCGTGACCGCGGTCTGGGCCCTGACAGTTCCCCAGCAGGTGGTCTTCGACATGGACGCGCCGGCGTACATCACCTACCACCGCTGGGCGAGCATCGCTGTGTCACTGATCATTCCGGTGGCGAGCGTCTGGTGGTCGCGGACGCTCGGCCTGCTCTGAGGAGGCCGCGATCCCATCTCCACGGCGGACCGCGTGACGGCGCCGACCCGAAAGGCCCTTATGATGGACGGGGGTACGTCTGAGTGGACTAGGCCGGGCAGCTAGGCCCTGCTCGTCACCCGCGATATGGCCTTTAGCGGGGGCCGAACACCGGGCGCGTCCGGTCCGCCGGGCGTGGGCCCCGTGAGCCAACATAGAAGCCTCGTCCTGCGGGGACGGCGGTCCGTGGCTTCGCGTCTGCAGGGACGCGCGGCCGCGGTTGATCGAGGGCACTCCGTGAGGCGCGGAAGCGAGCAGCGGACCCTCGGACACCCGTCGCTCGCAGGGTCGCGGGGTGGAGGAGGCAAACGGGATTCCCCGCGTGCGAACGACCGGGCAATCCCGGGCGTCCGTCCATTCATACGCGACCATCTTTTTCGACGAGGGGTATCCTCGTGCTCTGCGAGCGCTGCGGGTACCCCTCGCCCAAAAACATGGGTGAAAAAGCCGGAATCTCGCTTCGCTCGATTCCGGTGAACCGGCGCCTGCGGCGCCGGATGCGCGACTCTGCAGCCCACACGGTACCGCAACCACTGACGACGTTATCTCCGCCGAGCGCGTAGCTCGTCGTATGCCCACTGTCCGGACCAACGACGTCGAGACGTACTACGAGCGCCGCGGGTCGGGACCGACCATCGTATTTGTCCACGGCGCGATCGTCGACCACTCCCAGTGGGACCCGCAACTCGACGCGCTCGCCGACGACTACGAGACCATCGCCTACGACGTGCGCGGCCACGGTCGGACCGGCGGTTCGCCACGCGGACGCTACTCCGTCGACCTGCTCGCCGACGACCTCGGTGCGTTGCTCGACGCGCTCGATATCGAGCGAGCGGTGCTCTGCGGGCTCTCGATGGGCGGCTGTATCGCGCAGGTCTACGCCGCGCGCCACCCCGACCGGGTGGCCGGGCTGGTGCTGGCCGACACGTTCGGGCCGGAACTGCTCTCCCGGAGCGAGTGGCTCCAGCGCTCGGTGCTGCTCCGGGCGACCGTCCCGCCCGTGCGCCTCTTCGGCTACGAGCGCGTCGAGAAGGCGATGGTCTGGCTGCAGGAGAAGCTCTCCGGAGAGGGCGTCAGCGGCGACTACAAGAACATCGAGCGCATCCGCGCAACCGGCCCGAAGATGGCGACTGACGAGTTCGCGAAGGTCATCGGCGCCGTCGCCGCGTTCCACCGCTCCGAGGTCGACTTCTCTGCGATCACCGTGCCGACGCTCGTCCTCTACGGTGAGCACGAGGCGCCGTTCATGCGCCGGCAGGCGCTGAAACTGGCCGCCGAGATCGACGGGTCGACGCTCGAAGCCGTCCCCGGCGGCGGCCACGCCTCGAACCTCGACAACCCGGAGTTCTTCACGGGTGCAGTTCGGGAATTGCTGGAGCGAGCATATCCAGCGGAAGCGCCCGATCTGACTGGTGGAACCGGAGAGTAGGCGGTCGCGGTGCGGTGGTGGTAGCGGTGGCCGCGAGGCCGTTTCATCGGCCGACCCGGGGAAAGGCTGGTCTGCACCCGGCATCCGGCGCGCAAGCGCCGGTTCACCGGACGCGAGGGAGCGGAGCGACCGAGTCGTCCGGCCCTTTTTCCCCCAAGTTTTTGCGGCGGAGGATTCCCGCAGCGCGCCTCCGGCGCGCGAGGAACTCTCCGCCGGAAAAAGTGGCTAGTCGTCCCCGGTAGTCGGTTCGGCGATGCCCTCGACGTTGTCGAGGTCGATGCCCCCGGAGATGTCCCGCTGGGGGTAGGGGATGTTGATGCCGGCCTCGTCGAAGCGTTCCTTGACGGCGGTGACGTACTCGCCCTGGATGCGGACGAAGTCGGAGCGACTCGGGTTGTCGATCCAGAACCGGGACTGGAGACCGACGTAGGAGTCGGCGAGTTCGGTGAGGCGGACCGAGGGCTCGGGGTCGGCGAGGATACCCTCGTGGTTGTCGGCCTCGTCGAGAATGATCTCGGTGGCCTCGTCGATGTCGTCCTCGTAGCCGATGCCGAAGACGAACTTCATCCGGAGTTGCTCGTTAGCGACCGGGTTCTTGATGACGTCGTCGGTGAGGTTCGAGTTCGGGACCGTCAGCAGTTCGTTGTCGAAGGTGCGGACGCGGGTGACGCGGAGGCTGATGTCCTCGACGACGCCGGCGTAGTCGTCCCACTCGATCCAGTCGCCGATGCGGAACGGCTTGTCGGTGAAAATGAAGACGCCGGAGACGAAGTTCTTGAGCACGTCCTGCATGGCGAACCCGATGGCGAGCGTCGCCGCGGCGCCGATGGTCGCCAGTGCGGTGAGGATATTGCCGTAGCCGGCGAAAGCGAACGCCGCGCCGATGGCGACGAAGACGAGGAGGATGCCGGCGAGCTTCTGCAGCGGCCGGCGAGCGTGCGTGTCGAGGTCGCGGGCGCTGAGCACGCGGTTGATCACGGGCATGACGAGAATCCGGCCCAGCAGATAGATCGCGACGAACGCGACGACGAACGTGATCGCGGAGCCGACGGCGTTGGCCAGCTGGGCGTCGAGGCCGAGCGAGTCCGCGAGGAAGTTCGCGACCGCGCCGGACGGCTCGGCGGGCGACGCCTGCAGGACCGGCCCGACGCCGAGTGCGCCCCTGGTCATCGCTCGAAGACCGCGGTGTGACCGCGGGTGCGCACCACCTCGGCGTTCACCCTATCGGCCAGTTCCGCGGCGAGGTCCTCGGTGGTGGTTCCGCCCCGGGACGCCCGGAGGAACTTCGCCTTGACGAACTCGCTGTTTTGTAGCTGGTCGTTGAGTTCGTCCTCGACGGGGTCGATCCCGTTCTTGCCGACCCAGATGGTCACGTCGAGTTCGTGGAGCCGCTGTGCGCGCGTCGAGTCGCTCATGTCTCTGTACCTTGGAGCGAAGCCGTTCAAAGGTTACGGGTGCTGACGGCGCGATTTCGACGGTGACTCGCGGTCGAGGGGCGGTCAGTCGTAGGGGTACCGGGCCTGTGCGCCGCAGTCGCAGGTGACGACGACGTGGCCGTCCTGCAGGCGGACGCGGGCGTTCCGGCCGGGGCGGAGGTACGCGTCGCAGCGGTCGCATGTGAAGCGGGTGAACTCGCGGGGGAGGCCGAGGCGGTTCCGCTCGGCGATGCGGCGCGCGCGGCGGACGTACTGGCGGGCGCGGTCGTCCCTGCCGGCGCACACGGCCTCCTCGGCGAGTTCTCGCAGGCGGTCGATCCGCTCGCGAGCGACGGTCTCGGTGTCCATCCGAACGTGGATACGTCCCGCCGACCGGCAGGTATACTTTGCGTTCGCCGGCGGCGTCCACGCCGGGAACGAGCCGGCTTCGGGTCGTGCAGTCGAGATGGCAACGCATTAAGCCCCGGTTAGCATACGATGGCTCCATGGAGCTGCCGAGGGTGGCTGCGTTCACGGACACCTACCTGCCGACGCACAACGGCGTCACCTACACCGTCCAGACGTGGCGGGACCGCTGGCACCGTCGCGGCGGCCGCATGGACGTCGTCTACCCCGACGGCGACCACGTGGCCGGCGACGGCGAGTACCCCGTCAGCAGCCTCCCCTTCCCCTTCTACGAGGGCTTTCGAGTCGGCGTCCCCGGCGTCCCGGAGGCCGTCGATAGCGCCGAGGTCGTCCACGCCCACTCGCCGTTCAGTCTCGGCCTCGCCGGGATGCGACTCGCGCGGAAGCACGACCTGCCGATGGTCGCCTCCTATCACACGCCGACCAGCGAGTACGCCGAGTACCTGGCCTTTACCCGCCCGATCGAACGCGCAGTCGAGCGAAGTGCAGAGGAGTACGAGCGCCGCTTCCTCGACCGGACGGACGTGGTCGTCGCGCCCAGCGACCGCACCGCAGAGCACGTCCGCGACACCGTCCGCACCAGGACGACCGTCGAAGTCGTCTCCAACGGCGTGGATACCGACTTCTTCCGCCCGGTCGAGACCGAGCGCTTCCGCGAGCGCCACGACCTCCCGGAGGGTCCGCTCGTCGGGTACACCGGCCGTCACGGCTACGAGAAGAACCTCGAAGCCATCGTCGAGGCCGCAGCGCATCTCGACGTGACGCTCGTGTTCAGCGGCGACGGGCCGGCCCGCGCCGATCTGGAGCGAGCAGCGGCCGAGGCCGACCTCGACGCGCACTTCCTGGGCTGGGTCGACCGCGAGGAACTCCCCTCGTTTTACTCGGCCCTCGACGTGTTCGCGTTCCCTAGTCCCGTCGAGACGCAAGGGATCGCCGCGCTGGAGGCCAACGCCTGTGGCACCCCCGTCGCCGGCGTCGCGAGCGCGGCCCTCGCGGACACAATCGACCAGGGGAAAACCGGATACAAGGCACCGCCGGACGACGTGCCAGCGTTCCGCGACGTGATCGAGCGGACGCTCGCCGAGCGCGACCGGCTCGGCGAGGAGTGTCTCGCCCGCCGCGAGTCGATCAGCGTCGAGCGCTCCGTCGATCGGCTCATCGACGTCTACGAACAGGTGCTGTAGCCGTCACTCCTCCTCTGAGTTCGTCTGGCTCATTCCAGCACCGATAGCGACGCCGATAGCGATCCCCATTCCCATGCCGAGCGCCAGATTGTCGAAGGCCGTGCCGAGTGCGACACCGAGCGCGATCCCGATTGCGATCCCCGCGCCCATGTTCTCCGCGTCGACGTCAGTGCCGTCGGTACTGTCGCCGTCGCTGTCCCCGTCGGTCACATCGGTCCCGGTGTCGTCCGCTGGCCCACCACTCATGGGCGAGTTGACGGTTGCCCGTGGGATAATTGTCGCTGTTCGTCGTGATCAGTCGGGACGAAAAGCGTCGTCCGATCAGGTCGTGTCGGCTTCGGGGTTGTTCTCTCGGCGGTAACTGCCGACCATCTTCCACAGCGTCTTGTCGACGTCGCCGTCCGAACACTCTGTCTCGATCTGTCGGTAGAGCTCTTCCGAGACGGTGATCTGCGGCATCACTCCGCTATTGGAGGCAGATGGTGAAAAGCCTCCTGTGAGTCGGGAACGAGTAAATTTTCGAAGCGAGCGGCTCCTCACCCCTCCGGACGGGGGAACGCCGTGAACACCTTCGACACCACGTCGAAGGGATCGTAGATCGACTGGTGGCACTGGCAGTAGACCGCGTTCTCCGCGCCGTCGACCGTCGCCGACTGCTTGAACCCCGTGGGGACACAGCAGAGGTGAGTGCACTTGTTGAGCCAGGCGATGAACCCATCTTCGGTGCTGGCAGCGAGCCACTCGTCGTCCTCCGCGAGCCGCTCGATCACGGGGCTGCGGATGACCTGAACCGGGAGGGACGCGTCGGTCTCGACCGACCGCCACGTCGCCGCCGCGGGCTTGCCGAGGCCGTCGTCGCCGACGCCGTTGCCCCACTCCCCGTAGTCGGCGAAGTCCTCGACGGCGAGTTTCGTCCCCGCTTCGAGCGAGGACTGCCAGTCGTAGTTCCCCTTCTCGCTCACCCGGAGGTAGTTGTCCGCCTCGCTGTCCGGGGCAACCTTCGGATGGGTCTGGATCCCGCAGTACTGGAACCACTTGCTGGAGTACTCCACGCCGCCGAGGGTCGTTACCGCGGCATCTTCGGCGACCTCCCCCTCGGAGGTCGCTGCGGGCCAGACGCCTTTCAGGTAGCCGTCCTCGACGGTCACCGGGATCTGCGACATCCCCCGGTTGGCAGGGCCGTCCGTGTTCTTGATTACTTTCGCCGTGACGCTCCCGCCGCCGCTCCCGCTCCGGTTCGTCGGGAGTTCCGTCAGTCCGGCGCCCGAGACGCCCAGCGACCCCATCGCGGCGCTCCCGACGATACCCTTGACGAACCGGCGACGGTTCGACGCCGGCGGATACTTGTCTTCGTCCATGTCGTCGGATCCGCCCGCCCCATCCATAAAATATAACATATATTATATGTGATCGCGGACCGCTGCTGGAGAGTTCCACGCCTCGTGGAACGTCACACGACGCGTGAGCGCCGCAGAATCGGACGCGCTGGTGCCGATCGGTGTCCCGAACTGTCATCGGGACCGGACCAATTAAAGGCGCGGCCCCCGAAGTTGTCGGGTATGAAAGGTGATTCCCTGGTCACCTACGTCGCGCGGTCGGAGCTGCGCTCGACCCTGCTCCGGGAAGTCGAGCGGGATCCGCGCCCGACCACCGCCCTCCGCGCGGACCTCGACGTGAGCCAGTCCGGGGTGTACAAGACGCTGGACGAACTCGCCGACCGGGGGCTCGTCCGCCAGTCCGAACGATGGGAGTTGACCGCCCGCGGGCGGCTGGTCGCGGACGAACTCGGGCGCCAGCGCTCCGTCGAGGACCTCCTCGACGACGCGTTCTGGGACGACCACGACGTGTCGGTACTCCCCCGCCGGTTCAGACAGCGCCTCGCCGGACCGGGCGAGTGGGAACTCTACCACAATCCCGCCCGAAACCCCCAGTACCTCGAACGGCTGGCCGTCGAGCTGTTCCGCGAAGCCGACTGGCTCCGCGTCGGCGCGCAGGTGTACTACCCCCGCTTCGCACAGATGGTCGACGAACTCGCCGACAGGGGCGCCCTCGACGCGCAGGTCATCGTCGACGACCGCCTCGTCGACGAGGCCATCGAGCGATACACCGACGGCGAAACCCCGTCCTGCGTCGACGAGCGCGTGGCCGACCTGCCCTTCTCCTTCACGGTCACCGCCGACCTCGTGGTGCTCTCGCTGCCCGGCCGCGACGGTATCTCCGACCTCGACGCCGTCCTCGTCGGATCCGGCGAGGGCGCCGTCGAACTCGGGCGCGATGTCCACGGCTACTACTGGGACCGGGCCGTGCCCGTCGAGGACTACCTCGCCACCGTCTAAGCGGTCTAAAACGTCGTATCAGGCGGTTTCGTCTGTCACGCGCCGGCGTTCGTACTCTCCGACGCGATCCCTGAAGATAGGCGTCGCTGAACGCGGTCAGGCTAGCGCGGAGCCCGCGCGGATTATCGCTTTCTCGCCGAACGCCGGTCCGACGAACTGCAGCCCGACCGGGAGGCCGTCGTCCGTCTCGCCGGCGGGGACGGAGATGGCGGGGACGTTCGCCAGGTTCGCCGGCGTCGTGTTGGCGTCGGCGAGATACATCGTCAGCGGGTCCTCGAGACTCTCGCCCAGTTCCATCGGCGGGACGGGCATTGTCGGCGAGGCCAGCACGTCGGCGCCTTCCAGCGCGTCGTTGATGTCCCGCTTGATCCAGGCGCGAGCGTCCTGGGCCTTCTTGTAGTACTTGTCGTGATACCCCGCCGAGAGGGCGTACGTACCGAGGAGGACGCGCGATTTGACCTCCTCGCCGAAGCCCTCCTCGCGGGCCTTCGCGAACGTCTCGTTCCAGTTGCCGTCGTAACCGCCCGACTGACCGTAGCGGACGCCGTCGAAGCGCGCGAGGTTCGACGAGGCCTCGCTCATCGCGGTGACGTAGTAGGCCTCGACCGCGTAGCGCAGGCACTCCAGATCCACGTCGTGGTAGCTCGCGCCCCGGGATTCCAGTTCATCGATGGCGTCCCAGAAGACCTCCGTGACGCGCTCGTCGGCGCCGTCGAGCAGTTCCATCGGGATGCCGATGTCGAGACCGTCGACGTCGCCGTCCGCGGCGTCGACGTAGTCGTAGGCGCCCTCGCCGCGTTCTTCGGTGGCGTCCCGGGTCGTCGCGTCACGGGGGTCCGGGCCGGCGATGACCTCCAGCAGTTCGGCGGCCTCCTCGACCGTCGGCGCGACGGGGCCGACCTGTTCGAGGGAGTTTGCGTAGGCGACGATCCCGTACCGCGAGACCAGCCCGTAGGTGGGCTTGATGCCGACGACGCCGCAGAACGCGGCGGGCGCGCGGACCGAGCCGCCGGTGTCCGTCCCGAGCGCCATGTCGGCGTCCCCCGCGGCGACCACTGCGGCCGATCCGCCCGAGGAGCCGCCGGGGACGTGTCCCTCGGCGACCGGGTTCTCCGTCGGGCCGAACGCCGACGTCTCGGTGGTCGTCCCCATGCCGAACTCGTCCATGTTGGTCTTGCCGGGGATGGTGGCGCCGGCCGCTTTGATCCGCTCGACGACCGTCGCGTCGAACGGCGGGACGTAGTCGTCGAGCATGGCCGACCCGCAGGTCGTGCGGACGCCCTCGGTGGAGATGTTGTCCTTGACCGCGACGGTCGTCCCGGCGAGCGGGCCGTCGTCGGCGCCGTCGATGCGCTCCGTCGTGATGTAGCCGTTGTAGTCCGTGCTCATGCGTGTCGTCTCCGCGTCGCTCCGCTGTTCTCGCTCGCTCCCGCGCCGTCAGCCGTCACGAGACGTTCGGTCCCTTGAAGTAGCCGTCTTCGGATTCGGGGGCGTTCTGCAGCGCCTCCTCCTGGGAGAGGCACTCGCGGGCCTCGTCGGGACGCATCACGTTCGCGAGTTCCTCCTCTTCGTCGACCTCGGGCACCTCGTCCAGCGTCTCGAAGTACTCGAGGATGTCCGCGAACTTCTCCGTGAAGCGGTCGACCTCCTCGTCGTCGAGGTCGATGCGCGCGAGGTCGGCGACGTGGCGCACCTCCTCGGGGTCGACGACGCTCTCCGTGTCGCTCATGGCCGAGGCGAAGCGTGGCCCGGCGGTAAGGGTTTCGATGCCCCCTGGCGCCGCTTCCACTGCGTCGGTCGCCGCCGACCGAACTCCGTCAAATTTTGCCACCACGTGTCCCCGCTTATCCCCGTTTCATACCATCGATAGATGTGGATAGAGACGGCCTGATGTGGGTATTATTCGCGGTTTCATCCCTCTGTTTTCGGACGCGTTAGCGGGATTGAACCGATAGATTAACTATGGTCGAGAATAGAATTTGGAAGTTAGGGTATTTTTGGAAAAGATTTAAGTCGTTTGGACCGCAACAAATAATCCGGTGAGGCGGTTTTGGCGGGGACACCCCCGCGTAGTTTGCAACCAATGACCGACACCTCAATCAGACGATACACGAGCGAGCGTGAAGAGGAACGCGAGCGAGAGGACGACGAGGAGGAGACGCTCGTCTGTCCGGAATGCGGGGGGAACCTCGCGTCCGACGCGGAGCACGGCGAGACGGTCTGCGAGGAGTGCGGTCTCGTGGTCGAAGAGGATGAGATCGACCCCGGTCCGGAGTGGCGCGCGTTCGACGCCGCCGAGAAAGACGAGAAGTCCCGGGTCGGCGCGCCCACGACGAACATGATGCACGACAAGGGCCTCTCGACGAACATCGGCTGGCAGGACAAGGACGCCTACGGCAACTCCCTGTCCTCCCGTCAGCGCGAGAAGATGCAGCGCCTCCGCACCTGGAACGAGCGCTTCCGCACACGGGACTCCAAGGAGCGCAACCTCAAGCAGGCGCTCGGCGAGATCGACCGCATGGCCTCGGCGCTCGGCCTGCCGGAGAACGTCCGCGAGACCGCCTCGGTGATCTATCGCCGGGCGCTCGACGAGGACCTCCTCCCGGGTCGCTCCATCGAGGGCGTCGCCACGTCGGCGCTGTACGCCGCCGCGCGACAGGCCGGCACGCCGCGCAGCCTCGACGAGATCGCCGCCGTCTCCCGCGTCGGCAAGGACGAGATCGCCCGGACGTACCGCTACGTGGTCCGCGAGCTGAGCCTCGAGATCCAGCCCGCCGACCCCGAGAGCTACGTGCCCCGGTTCGTCTCGGATCTGGACCTCCCCGAGGAGGTCGAGCGCCGCGCCAGACAGCTCCTGAACACGGCCAAAGAGCAGGGCGTCCACTCGGGCAAGTCGCCGGTCGGCCTCGCGGCCGCCGCCGTCTACGCCGCCTCCCTGCTCGCCAACGAGAAGGTCACTCAGAGCGAGGTCAGCGAGGTGGCCAACATCTCCGAGGTCACCATCCGCAACCGGTACCACGAACTCCTCGAAGCCGAAGAGGAGTTCACGGCCCCCTGAGGCCCGTTTTCCGAGTCGCTTTCGCAAGCCCGAAGCCACCGGTGGCCCACCCGCAGGTATGGAGACGACCCGACACTACACCGCGACGGTCTACGTCGTCTGCGACGGCGCCGTCGCGCTCCACGTCCACGACGGCCTCGACAGGTGGCTCCCGCCGGGCGGCCACGTCGACCGCGACGAACTCCCCCACGAGGCCGGCCTCCGCGAGGCCCGCGAGGAGACCGGGCTCGACCCCGAACTGGTCGCCGACGCCGACGACATCGAGTCGCCGACGATCGACCCGCTCCCCAAGCCGGCGCACTTCCAGCTCGCCGACGTGAACGTCCACGGCGACTTCGTCGGCCACCAGCACGTCGACATGGTCTACTATGCCCGCGCCGACAGCCGCGAGATCGACCCCGCCGAGGGCGAACAGCCGGCCGAGGACTGGGAGTGGTTCGAGCCGGCCGACCTCGACGCGTCGGTCGACGGGCTGGACGACGACGTCGCCGAAATCGGGAAACTCGCTATCGACGCGGTAAGCGACTAGAATCGAGCGCGGTCGGCCCGCTTGTGCTGCGCTTTAGCCGGTGACTGTGATTCGCTCCTCGGAGAGCACCGTCTCCGACTCGGTGTGGCGGAGCGTCACTTCGACGGTCTGGCCGGACCGGAGGTCGACCCGGCGCTGTTCGATCCGGACGGCGATCTCGCCGCCGGCGTCGAACTGCGCGCCGCTGCCGTTCGGCGCGGCCGCGACCCCGTCGATACCCGGGCGACCGCGGGTGAAGATGTGGTTCCCGGAGTAATCGTCCTGCGTGAGCCGCTGGGTCGGCAGGCCGTGCAGCCGGGCGCGCTTGTTGTGGTCCGGCAGGTTCACGATCAGGTCGATTTCGGCGAGGGCCACGGTGTCGCCGCTCTCGTGGGCGATCCGGATCCACTGGGCGTCGTCCCCACTCGCGTGGATCGGGTCCGCGCTGGTCGAGAGGATCGGTCCTCCCTCGGACAGCGAATCGCTCGTCTGCATCAACAGGCCGCCAGTGATCGCCATCATCAGGACGGTGAGGCCGAATCCGAGCGCGGCCATCCCCTCTTTGGAGACGGCGCGGTCGGCGGCGCGATGCGTGGGTCCTCTCATCTCCCGGAGTGCTCTCCCTGCCGGTACCGCATCGATCGTCTTAGCTCCTGTTATAAACCAGTCTACAGGATCCCGATGACGGCAACGGGATTTCGACCGTCAGTTCGCCAGCGGATGGCAACCGAGCGAGGCTCGGCGCCGCTCAGATCAGCGATTCGATATACTTCTCGACGTGGTCGTCCATCCGCCGTTTGTACCCTGCCTGCCGGGCCAGCCGGTCGAGTTCCCGCGAGACGAGGCTGCCGTACTGGACCGCCTTCTTCTCCCGGAAGGCGACGGGGTCGGGAACCCACTCGCGGACCGCGAGCCGCAGCGCCCACTTGCGCTCGCCGCGGTCGGTCACGAGCAGCCGACCCGGCAAGGCGAGCGCCGCGGCGACGACCCGGTCGTCCAGTATCGGCGCAACCGGCTCGGTGCCGGCGCCGCGGAGCGTCAGCACGTCGCGTTCGAGCTGGTCGGGGAGTGTGCCGACGACTTCGCGGCGGGCACCCCGGACCGTGTCGGCGGCGACGCGCTCGTCCTCGGGCGCCCGGGCCACCTTCGCGTAGCCGCCGAACAGTTCGTCGGCGCCCTGTCCCACGGCGAGTCGGTCGAACCCGTCCGCGGCCGCCCGTTCGGCCACGAGATAGAGCGGGAGCGCGATGCTCACGTCCATCGCGTTCGTCCGGCCCGTGGCGGCGACGATCTCTGGGATCGCTCGTTCGATGTCCCCGTGGTCGAGTTCGACGACCCGGAGGTCCCGCCCGAGCTTCGCGGCGGCGGTCCGGGCCGCCTCGACGTCGTGGCTCTCCGGGAACCCGGCCACGTACAGCGGCGCGTCGAGCCGGGCGGCCAGCGCGGCCGAGTCGACGCCGCCGGAGAACGCGACCGCGAGGTCCTCCTTGGCGGTATCGTCGATCGCCGACCGCACGGCATCACGGACCTCGCGAACGGCCAGCCGGTCGTCCTCCTCGGGGTCCGCGTCGGGAAGCGACCAGCACCGTTCGTCGCCGGCCGGCGAGCGGGCGTGACCGGCCGGGACTGGGTCGGGGGCCGCGAGATCGGCGGGGTCGAAGCTCCACGCAGTCGGGTCCGCCGACTCGGTGAACACCGGCTGGCGGCCGAGCACGTCCCGGACGACTCGGTCGTCCACCGCGCCCGCGAACCCGCAGGTGCCGGGTAACGGATCGCCGTCCGTCAGCGCGTCGCGGACGGTTTCGAGTTGTACGCCGCGGATGCGGTCGCTCGCTGCGTCGAGCGCTCGCCCGGTAGATCCGGCCGTTCCGGTCATCGGAACAGTCCGTCCAGGGCGAGGCGGACGCGCCGGCGGGTGTTGCCGACGGCCTGTCGGAGGCTCACCGACCACGGCGTTCGGCGCGTCTGGAGCGTGGTTCGCCCGGCGGCGACCGCCCGACAGATCCCCTCCGGGGTGCGGTCGTCGGTGTCGACTAGCGTCACCGCGCGGCCGACCATATCGCTGACGTGGGCGTCGCTGCCGGCGGTGATCGGCATGTCGTAGCGGTCGGCGAACCGGCGAGCCTGCCGATTGGAGTAGCCGGTCACCAGCCGGGAGTTGTACACCTCGACGGCGTCGGCCTCCCGCAGTTCCGCCCTGGAGATGTTGGCGAGGACGCCGCTGCGAAGCTCCTGGAACGGGTGGGGGACGACGGCGATACCCCCTCGCTCGCGGATCTGAGCGATCGTCTCCGCGAAGGACAGGCCCGCGTCGATCTCCCCGTCCACGTTCAGCCCGAGGACGTGGCCCGCGGCGCTGGAGACCTCGATGCCGGGGATGCCCACGAGGCCGTACTCCGGTGCACGTTCGACGAGCGTCGCGTTCGCCGAGACCTCGTCGTGGTCGGTGACGGCCAGCGCGTCCAGCCCCTCCGCGGCCGCGCGTTCGAGCAGCATTTCCACGGAGTCCCGGCCGTCGTACGAGGCGGCCGAGTGCGCGTGGAGTTCGACCGATAGCACAACCGGGAGTTGCCCCGGTATCGGCAAAAGCGCCCCGGTCCGGGCAACCGCCCGCCGCTGTGCCGGGATTCGGATGCGTGGAGGACGCCGACGGCGACCGGCCGGTCTGACTCAACGCTCGAAGACCGGCTTGTTTTAGATACGTCTAATTTTTGAATTAGGTAGAAAGTGATTTACGTTTAGCCAGCACACATCGAATTGAGATCAATGAGCGGAGTTCCCACGGCGCTCGGATCCAGTCGGACCGAGCGCGCCCGTGCAGCCATCGCAAGTAACTGCGCCCGACTGAGGCGCCGCGACCGGGGGCGGTCGGCCGGCCGTCGGAGGTACCGATCGTGAGACTCGACGAACTGCTCGACGTCTTCGTCTTCTCGGTGCGGGACGGGTTCGTCCAGGTCAGTGCGTTCGTCGCGGTAACGGTCCTCGTCTTCAGTTACGTCCAGTACCGGACCGGCGGGCGCATCGTCGAGTACCTCGAGAACAACGAGCGGATGCAGCCGCTGGCCGGGGCGCTGCTGGGGCTGACGCCCGGCTGCGGCGGGGCCATCATCGCGATGCCGCTGTACGTCCGGGGGACGGTCAGTTTCGGGACGGTAGTGGCCGCTCTCGCCGCGACGGCCGGCGACTCCGCGTTCGTCATCCTTGCGCTCGCCCCCGAGGCGGCCGTCTACGCCTACGGAATGGCCTTCGTCGCCGCGGTCCTCTTCGGCTACGCTATCGATCTCTGGGGGTTGGGCGTTGGCCGGGTCGACCGCGCGGTCGACCGGGTCAGCCGCCCCGTTACGGACGGCGGATTCAACACGAGGAACGTCGCCGACGGCGGTCCGAGTATCCCCGAGTACCGCTTCGAAGGGGACCAGTGCTGCCAGACCGAGGCCGAGAGCGGAGGCGTCATGACGACGGTCAGCCACGCCGTCCACGTCCTCTGGTGGGTGCTCGCCGCGGGCGCGCTGGTCGCGGGCGTCGCCTACCTCTTTCGCGGCGCACCCGAGGTGCCGCTGGAAGCCGGGGCCACCTTCGCCGGACTGTTCACGGTCGCCGGTATCCTCGGCACGACCGCCTCGTTTTACCTGCACTTCGTCGGCCGCCGGTTCATCGGCACGGGCCGACCGGGGCGGATCCGCGACGACTTCGCGAGCGCCTACGAGACGTTCCAGCACGCCGCGACCGAGACGAGCATGGTCACGGTCTGGGTCATCGCCGCCTACCTCGTCTACGAGTATGCGGTCGTGCTCTTCGACATTCGAATCGCCGCCATCGCAGCCGCAGTGGGCGTGCTCGCGCCCGTCGGTGGCGCAGTTCTCGGGCTGATCCCGGGCTGTGGCCCCCAGATCGTCTTCGCGCAGGTCTACGCCCAGGGGGGCATCCCCTTCTCGGCACTGACGGCCAACGCCATCAGCCAGGACGGCGACGCGCTGTTCCCCCTGATGGCCATCGACGCGAAAGCGGCCGTCGTCGCCACCGTCTACACGACGATCCCCGCGCTGATAGTCGGCGTGGCCCTCTATCAGTTCTGGCCGTACGCGGACTACGGCTTCGGCGTCCTCTGAGGGGTCCGATAGGACCCCACTCGTGTCGCCATAGTTCGATTCGATATCGCGGATAGAGATTTATCGGCGGCCGACGGGCCGTCAGTCCGCCGCGCCGGGAGAACGAGCTTCGCCGCCGACGCCGCGCTCTTCGGGCGTCAGGTAGCACTGCGGGTCCGGCCCGAACGGGTCGTCGCCGGTCGCGAGGGCTCGCAACCGCGACCCACCGCGGCAGACGTCCTGATACTGGCAGGTCGAACACCGGCCGGTCAGGTAAGATTCGCGCTCGCGGAGCGCCCGCAGGAGCGGGTTGGACTCGTCGGTCCAGATGTCGCCGAACGGCCGGTCGCGGACGTTCCCCAGCGAGTACCCCTGCCAGAACTGCGTGAGGTGGACGTTGCCCTGGTAATCGACGTCAGCGATGCGTTCGCCGGTGGGATCGCCGCCGTTGGCTCGCAGGTACTGGTACACCCGTTCGGCCTGTTCGGCCCCCAGCTCTCGGCGGGTGTACTCGACGAGGTACGCCGCGTCGGCGTAGTTCCCGACCAGCAGGGTCTCGATCTCGTGGCCGCGGTCGTGGTACTCCCGGGTCAGCTCGCAGACCCGCCGGACCGCATCACGGCGTTCCTCTGGGGTGAGGTCTACGTCCTGGATCTCGGCGCCGCGGCCGCCGTAGTCGAGGTGGTAGAAGCAGAACCGGTCGACGCCGTGGTCGGCCAGCAGGTCCACCACGTCTTCGAGGTCGTCGGCGTTGTGCCGGGTGATCGTATAGCGGAGCCCGGTTTTGAGGCCCGCGGCCTGCGAGGCCTCGATCCCCTCCAGCGCGCGCTGGAACGCGCCCTCTTGACCCCGGAAGGCATCGTTGCGCTCGGGCATCCCGTCGACGGAGACGCCGGCGTATTTGAGGCCCGCTTCCCGCAGGTTCGCCGCGCGCTCCTCGGTCAGCAGCGTCCCGTTGGTCGAGAGCACGGGCCGGAGGCCGGCGTCGGCGGCGTGGCCGACGAGTTCGGTCAGGTCGTCGCGGGCCAGCGGTTCGCCCCCGGAGAACAGGACGACGGGCGCGCCGAACTCGGCGAGTTCGTCGAGGAACTGCTTGCCTTCCGCCGTGGTCATCTCCCCGGGCGCCGGCTCGGTCTCGGCGGCCGCGTAGCAGTGGTCGCAGTAGAGGTTGCACTGCTTCGTGCAGTTCCAGACGACGACCGGGCGGCGCTGCTTGCGCTCGCGGATCTGCTCCTTCGAGGACTCGTCGGCCGCGTCGTAGCGGAGCCCGTCGCCCTCTGCGTCGAGGTCGCAGAGGAGTTTGCTGACCGAAATCACGCTCGCTCACCTCTTGACTCGTCAACTCCATGGTCGGTGCGATCCCCGAGCGTGATATCGTTGGCGCCGAATCGGTGGGTCTCGTCCGCCGGACAGAGCCAGAGCGTCTCGGCCGCCCAGCCGAACAGTTGCGCGGCCTGTTCGCGGGCGATTTCGGCCGAAGGGGCGCTGACGCTGCCGGCGTGTTCGAGCGGCTCGCCGGTGCTCTCGCGGACGAACAGCTCCCACTCCCGCGTCACGTCGCCGCGGGGGGCATCGACCGTCGCGTCGAGGGCGGACGCGTCGGTCCCGTGGGCGGAGTTCGGATCGGGGTCGGACATACGCGGTGAGAGGGGTTACCCCTTCTTACCCGCACCCGGGATTTTCACTCGCTGGGAACGGGGTCGTCCGCTTAGGTGATGCGGGCCGAACTCGACGGACGATGACCGAGACTCGTGCGGGAGCGTCGCTCGACGGCCACGGACCGGCGGACAGTCACCGGACGAGCGTCCTCGGCGGGGATTCGCGGGGGTGGCGCTGATGCGGCCGCCCGTCGACACCGCCGAGCGCCCGATGGTGCTCATCTGGGAGGTGACGCAGGCCTGCGAGCTGTCCTGCGACCACTGCCGGGCGGACGCACAGCCGGCTCGCCACCCCGACGAGCTGACGACCGCCGAGGGCAAGCGACTCCTCGACCAGACCGCGAACTTCGGCGACGGCCAACTCGTCGTCCTCTCGGGCGGCGACCCGATGAAGCGGCCGGATCTCGTCGATCTCGTCGACTACGGGACCGATCAGGGACTCACCATCTCCCTGACGCCCAGCGGGACGGAGGAACTCGACGGCGAGGCCATCGAGGCGCTTTCCGACGCCGGCCTCAAGCGGATGGCGCTGAGCCTCGACGGCGCCGACGCCGCCAGTCACGACGCCTTTCGCGGCGAATCGGGGAGTTTCGACGCCACGATGCGGGCGGCGCGACAGGCGCGGGAAGCCGGGATCCCGTTGCAGATCAACACGACCGTCTGCGCCAGCACGGTCGAGGAACTGCCGGCGATCCGCGACCGCGTCGCCGACCTCGGGGCGGTGCTCTGGAGCGTGTTCTTCCTCGTCCCGATCGGTCGCGGCCGCCTGCTCGACCCGATCCCGCCCGAGCGGGCCGAGCGGGTCATGGAGTGGCTCTCCGAGGTGGCCGACGAGGCGCCGTTCGGCCTGAAGACGACCGAGGCCCCGCACTACCGTCGGGTCCGCCGGCAGGCCGCCGCGGATGCGGCCGCGGACGGCGGCACAGGGCCAAGCAAGGCGGAGAACCGCCGCGCGAGCGTCATCGCTGGCGACGGCTTCGCGTTCGTGAGCCACACGGGCGAGGTCTACCCCTCGGGGTTCCTGCCGGAGTCGGCCGGGACGGTACCCGACGACGACGTCGTCGAAGTGTACCGCGAGTCGGACCTGTTCCGGTCGCTCCGGGACCGGGACTCCCTCCAGGGGAAGTGCGGCGCGTGCCCGTTTCGCAACGTCTGCGGCGGCAGTCGCTCTCGGGCGTACGCCCACACCGGCGACCCGCTGGCGAGCGACCCGCTCTGCGGGTACGTCCCGCCGGAGTACGAGGGCCCGCTCCCGTGGGACGACGCCGACGAAGCGGTGCGTGCGGACGGGCGTCCCTGAAGGGGTTTCGCCGAACATGTCCGAAACGTGTGATTTGGGCGAGGCGTCGAGGGGTGCCGATACGGCCGTCTCGCGGCGGTGCGCGGGCGTCGCGTGTCGGTGCGGTTATAACGTTCCTCGGGTTAGTGACGGATAGGAATGGTCCGTGACCCGTTCGCGGACGACGAGGCGCCGGACCTCCAGGACGTCCTGGACGCGCTGGACGACCCGGACTGTCGGGCGATCGTCACGGCGCTGGACGAGCCCATGACGGCCAGCGAGATCTCCGAGGCGAGCGACATCCCCCTGTCGACGACCTACCGGAAGATCGACCGGCTGGAGGAGGCCCAGCTGCTGTTCGAGGGCACCGAGATCCGCCCCGACGGCCAGCACGCCAGCATCTACGAGGTCGACTTCGAGGAAGTCGTCATCGCTTTGACCGACGAGCGCGAGTTCGAAACAGAGATCGCTCGCCAGCCCCGGACGCCGGACCAGCGTCTGGAATCGCTCTGGTCGGAGGTACGCAAGGAAACATGAGCCCACACACGACGCCCGCCACCGCGGTCCTGGTCGCACTGAAAACGATAACGCTGCTGCTCGGTGGCCTGATCACGTATTTCGCGTACAAGGCCTACTCCCGGAGCGGCGCCAGGCCGCTGTGGTATCTCGCGGTGGGGTTCGCCATCGTGACAGCGGGGACGATGATGGCGGGGTTCGTCGATCAGCTCTTGCGGTTCTCGATGGTCGGACCCGATCTGCTCCCGTTCACCGGGAACCGGGGGAGCGCCATGGCGGTCACTGACGTCGCGCTCGTCCTGGAAAGTTCGCTGACTGCCGCCGGGTTCGCCGTCATCGTCTACTCGCTGTACTCGGAGTGAGCTTCTGTTCGGGACCGTTCCCGCAGTCTGAGAACACCTCTTGGGGTATAACCCCGGGTGTCCGGTAGGACGGGACGAGCGTGAGACTCCCGTGTTCGACACCACCTTCGCCCTCGCACTGACGAAAGCGGTTACCCTCTTGCTCGGCGCGCTGCTGACCGGCCTCGCCTGGCGTGCGTACCGCCGGACCGGCGATCCCGCCCTCCGGGCACTGTCGATCGGTATCGGCCTCGTCACCGTCGGCGCCATCCTCGGTGGGACGCTCCACCGGATCGTCCGCATCCACCTCGCTGTCGCCGCCAGCGTCCAGAGCACTTTTACCGCCGGCGGGTTCGCCGTCTTGACCTACTCGCTGTACGCCGGTAGCGACGCCGAGGACGAGACCCGCGATCTGGACGACTCGGCCGCCTGAATCGATTGATTCCGTCCGACAGTACGGTGGCAGGCCGGCACGCCGTTCTTCGGAGTATATCCTATACCGCTATATCGAACTGATCAGTCCTCGTCCATCCACTTCTCGCCCCACTCGTGGATTTCGTCGAAAGCGGCGTGCAGTTCCGCCCCCTTCTGGGTGAGCGAGTAGTAGACGGCGACGGGACTCGCTTCGTCGACGCGGCGGTCGACGTAGCCGTTCTCTTCCAGGTCGTCGAGCACGCGCGAGAGCGTCTGGGAGTTCGCGCCAGTCGCCCGCTTCAGTTCGTTGAACCGCAGTTCGCCCTCCCGGAGGACGTGGATGACCGTCATCCGCCACTGCGACCCGATCTCTTCGAGCGTCCTGACCACCGGGCAGTTCGAGTATCGCGCCTCCAGATCCTCTGATGACATCGGTGTGACTTACTCACTCGTTCGTTCGCTGGCCTATAAGACATCACGCATCAACAGTAGGTGTGATCGTGTGATCGGCGACGGCGAAGGGCTGTCGCGGTTTCACGAGAGTGATCCACCATGAACGTACTCCTACTCGGTGCGAGCGGCCGAATCGGACAGCGCGTGGCGAACGAACTGCTGGACCGGGACCACTCGGTCACCGGCGTCTCCCGGGGCGGCGAGGTCGAGGGCGTCGACGACCCCGCGTTCACAGCGGTCGCGGGCGACGCGACGGATGCCGGCGCGGTGGCGCGACTCGCGGCGGGTCACGACGCCGTCGCGTCGACGCTGGGTCCCGGTGAGGACGAGGACCCGGCGGTGCTCTCGGAGATGATCGAGGCGACCGTCGAGGGGTTGCGCCGCGCCGAGGTCGACCGCCTGGTCTGGACGGGCGGCGCCGGCGGGCTCTCCGTCGGTCCGGACACGCGGCTAGTCGAGACGGATGAGTTCCCCGACGAGTGGGAGCCGCTCGCGCGCGCGGCCATCGACGCCTACGAGCTCCTCGAAGACGCCGACGACCTCGAGTGGACGTACCTCGCGCCCGCGGCGCTGATCGAACCCGGCGAGCGCACCGGCGAGTACCGGACCGCCGAGGGCGAACTCGTCGCCGACGAAGAGGGCGACAGCTACATCTCGATGGAGGACTTCGCGATCGCGCTCGTCGACCGCCTCGAAGAAGGCGACGCGGTCCACACGTACCTCGGCACGGGCTACTGAAAAACGGCCTCGCAGCGATTTTCCGGCGGTCAAGGGGTCGATAAAGGCCGCTCAGTACTCGTAGACGACGGCCTCGTACGGGCGAAGCGTGGCGCCGACCGGCGCGGCCGGCGGGTCGTCGAAGTTAGCGATCGCGACTTCGGCGTCGTCGACTGTGAGGCCGTCCGGGTCGAACGTCGCGGTCTCGCTCGACCAGTTCAGCACGACCAGGCGGCGCTCGTCGCCGAGTTCGCGGGTGAACGCGTAGACCTGGTCGTCGTCGGGGACGAGCAGTTCGTAGTCGCCGTAGACGAGCGCGTCGTCCTCGCGGCGCAGGTCGATCAGCCGGCGGTAGTAGTGATACACCGATTCGGGGTCGTCGACGGCCGCGGCGGCGTTGATCTCGGTGTAGTTGTCGTTGAGTCCGAGCCACGGGTCGCCGTCGGTGAAGCCGGCCGCGGAGCCGTCGCCCCAGTGCATCGGGGTGCGCGCGTGGTCGCGGCTCCGGTAGTTGACGGCCTCGCTGACCTCCTCGAAGGAGTCGACCTCGCCCGCCTCCAGCAGTTCCTCGACGATGCCGACGGTCATCGCGTCGTCGACCTCGTCGAGGCTCTCGAACTCGGTGTTGGTCATTCCGAGTTCCTGCCCCTGGTAGAGGTACGGGGTGCCCCGCATCGTCATGAGGAAGGTTGCGATCAGCTTCGCGGACCGGCGGCGGTAGTCGGCCTCGCCGAATCGGGTGACGATCCGCGGATGGTCGTGGTTGCCCAGGAACAGCGCCTCCCACGCCTCGCGGGCCACCTCGCGCTGGTTGCGCGTCATCAGGTCCTTGAACTCGACGAGGTCCCACTCGCCCCAGTCGTCGCCGGTCCAGTCGCCGCCCTGGTCGACGCCGAGGTGGTCGAAGTGGAAGACCATGTCGAGGCAGTCGCCCCGCTCGATGTACTCGCGGGCGTCGGTCGCGGAGGCGCCGCCCATCTCGCCGGCGGTCATCGCCTCCGCGGGGATCACCGCACCGAGTTCGTCGAGGTACTCGCCCAGCCGTGGACCGAGGGTGTAGTGTTCCGAGCCCAGCGGTCCCGCCTCCTCGGGGTCGCCGTCGGGGTAGGTCTCTGGCTTGGAGAGGTGGCTGATGGCGTCCATGCGGAAGCCGTCGATGCCGCGGTCGAGCCACCAGGTGACGACATCCTGGACGGCCTCGCGGACCGCGGGGTTGCGCCAGTTGAGGTCGGGCTGGTTTTCGTTGAAGACGTGGAGGTACCACGCCTCCCGTTCGTCGTCCCACGCCCACGCCGAGCCGCCGAACAGCGACTCCCAGTTGTTCGGCGGTTCGTCGGGCTCGCCGTCGACCCAGTGGTAGTAGTCGGCGTACTCACCTTCTTCGCGGCGCGAGCGCTGGAACCACTCGTGTTCGTTGGAGGTGTGGTTGACCACCAGATCCATGATGATCTTCATGTCCCGGTCGTGGAGCGCGTCGCGCAGGCGCTCCCAGTCGGCCATGTCGCCGAACTCGTCCATGATCGCGCGGTAGTCGCGGATGTCGTAGCCGTTGTCGTGGTTCGGGGAGTCGTACACCGGGGAGAGCCACACCACGTCGACGCCCAACTGGTCGAGGTAGTCGACCTTCTCGACGATGCCGGGGATGTCGCCGACGCCGTCGCCGTCGCTGTCGTTGAAGCTCCGCGGGTAGATCTGGTAGACGGTGGCCTCCTTCCACCACTCGCGGTCGATTCGACTCTCTGTCGCGGTGTCTGTCTGTGTCATTGGTCTGTCTGGTCGGTCGTCAGGTAGACGCGCGCCTCCCACGGCCCGAGGTCGAGGGCGCGGCCGGGCACGGGCGGCGCGTCGTCGTTCGCGAGCGCGAGTTCGAGTCCGTCGACGGTCACTCCGTCCGGGACCTCGAACGTCGTCGGCTCGTCGTCGAAGTTGAGGGCGACGAGCGCGCGCTGGGGAGCGTCTGTGGAGTGACTGGTCTGCCTGTCACCGTCGAGCGTCCGGGTGTACGCGAACAGCGACGGATGGTCCGGGCGGAGCAGTTCGAAGTCGCCGTAGACGAGGACGTCGCGGTCGCGGAGCGCGATCAGGTCGCGGTAGTAGTGATACACCGAGTCGGGGTCCTCGCGCGCCCGCTCGACGTTGACCTCCGAGTAGTTGGGGTTCGCGTCGATCCACGGCTCGCCGTCGGTGAAGCCGGCGTGGTCGTCGTCGGCCCACTGCATCGGGGTGCGGGCGTTGTCGCGGCACATCGCTTCGACGGCCTCGCGGACGTCCTCGTAAGCCTCGGCGTCCGTCTCGGGGTCGGCGATGGCCGACTCGACGTAGTTGAGCGCTTCCACGTCGCGCAACTGGTCGCGGGATTCGAACGGCGCGTTCGTCATGCCGATCTCCTCGCCCTGGTAGACGAACGGCGTGCCGCCGAGGGTGTGAGTGAGCGTGCCGAGCAGCTTGGCGGACTTGCGGCGGTACTCGTCGTCGTCCCCGAACCGCGACACCATCCGCGGCTGGTCGTGGTTGTTGAGGTAGAGGCTGTTCCAGCCGTCCTCGTCGAGGCCGCGCTGCCACTTCGAGAGGATTTCCTTGAACTCGACGAGGTCGGGCTCGCCGGCGTCCCACTTCGACTCGCCGTGGTCGAAGGTGACGTGCTCGAACTGGAACACCATCGAGAGCCCGTCGCCGTCCGTGCCGACGAACTGCCGCGCGTCCTCGACAGAGGCGCCGGGCGTCTCGCCGACGGTGAGGAGGTGGTCGTCGTCGAGGACCTCGTCGCACATCTCCCCGACGTACTCGTGGACCCGCGGGCCGTTGATGAAGTGTTCCGCGCCGCCGGAGTCGGGGCCGCCGTCGGGGTACCCCTCGGTCTTCGAGATCAGGTTGATGACGTCCATGCGGAAGCCGTCGATGCCTCGATCCAGCCACCACTGCATCATGTCGTAGACGGCCTCGCGCACGTCCGGGTTGGTCCAGTTGAGGTCCGGCTGCTTCTCGTCGAACAGGTGCAGGTACCACGCTTCCCGTCGTTCGTCGTACGACCACGCGGGACCGCCGAAGACCGACTCCCAGTCGTTGGGCAGTTCGTCGGGCTCGCCGTCGACCCAGTGGTAGTAGTCGGCGTACTCGCCCTCCTCGCGACGGGACTTCTGGAACCAATCGTGCTCGTCGGAGGTGTGGTTCACCACCAGATCCATGATCAGGCGGATGTCCCGCTCGTGGAGTTCCTCGCGCAGGCGCTCCCAATCGGCCATGTCGCCGTACTCGTCGGCGATGGCGCGGTAGTCGCTGATGTCGTAGCCGTTGTCGGCCTGCGGGGACTCGTAGGCGGGGTTGAGCCAGACGGCGTCGACGCCGAGGTCGTCGAGGTAGTCGACCCGGTCGATCAGGCCCGGCAGGTCGCCGACGCCGTCGCCGTCGCTGTCGGCGAAGCTCTTGGGGTACACCTGGTAGACGACCGCTTCCTTCCACCACCGGCGCTCGTCGCCGGTGTCCGTCATCGCCGATCACCGCCGATTCGGGCCGCGGATCGGGGGCGTCGATCGGCGGCAGTGATCGAGCGATCCCGTCGCCGTCTTGCGATAGGTTCATCACCGCGAGTCGGTTTGGTGCTCGTCATAGTCGTTCAGGGAAGTCCATCACTGATTCCGCTCGGTTCGTACCGAGAGGAACGACCCACTTAATTCCTACGAGGATTTTGAAGAACTCGTTCAACCAAAATTTTTATTGCATGGTCCTTCATGATCCTACTCGAGCGATGTCTGATAACCAGCAACACGATACGAACGGGACGCCGCTCACGCGGCGCCGAGTGGTACAGGCGCTGGGTGCGGCGGGCGTCTCGGCGGGACTTGCGGGCTGTGGTGGACAGTCGGCAGTGGAAACGGACACGCCGAGTGACGGCGACAGCGGCGACGGCGGCGACGGCGGCGGCAGTGACGGCGGTGACGGCGGCGACGACACGCCCGCCTCGACCGACACGCCGGCGGGCTTCGAGAGCACTTCCAAGGCGACGATCCAGGAACTGGCGTACGTGACGAACCAGGCGCTGCCGGTCCTGCCGATCATGGAGAAGCTGGCCCAGTCGTTCCAGGCGACCGACGACTGGAACGTGCCGTCGGCCGACAGCGAGAAGATGCAGGTGTACTGGCCGACGAGCTGGCTCCCGCGGACCGGCGACTGGACGCTGAAGGAGGGCGCCGACGACGAGCGGCTCACCCTCGCCCAGTGGGCCGTCCCCCGGGACTCGCAGTACAACGTCTGGAACGGGACGAACGACGGGGAGGCGCGCCGGATGATCTTCGACCGGTTCATGCGGTACAACGTCGCCACCCGCGAGTACCACCCCTACGTCATCAGCGACTGGACGGTCGACGGGAAGACGGTCACGCTCTCGGTCCGCGACGGCCAGACCTGGCACGACGGCGAGCCGGTCACCGGGACCGACGTGGCCAACCACATCAAGCTCGATCTGTACAACAGCGCCGGCGGCGGCGGGATCGGCCCGTACGTCGTCCCGGACGGCGACATGAACGCCGTCCCCGAGCGCGTGCAGGCGACCGGCGACAAGACCGTCGAGATCACGCTGGGGCAGGCGGTCAACGAGGACATCCTCCTGTCGCTGCTGGCGCCGACGCGCCTGCGTGCCTACGACAAAGTCTACGGCGACTACGTCGACAGGCTCGACGAGGCCGGCTCCGAGGAGGACCGCTCCTCGGTGCTGGGCGAGCTGACCGACTTCACCGACTCCGAGCCGATCGGGAACGGCCCTTTCCAGTGGGAGGACGCCGACAGCCAGCGGACGCTGGTCACGAAGTACGAGGACCACCCCGACGCGGGCAACATCAACTTCTCCGAGGCGGAGTACCTCTACAAGCCGGAGAACTCCGGGCGCTGGAGCTCGCTCATCAACGGCGAGACCGACGGGTCGGCGACGCTGTTCATGCCCGAGAACCAGACGCGGCGGCTCCCTGAGTACATGCAGACCGCGCTGATCTCCCGCCACTGGGGCATGGGCGTCGTCTTCAACCACGACAAGGCGCCGGTCGACGACGTGCGCGTCCGGAAGGCCATCGCCAACGTCATCAACCGCGAGGACGCCGCGAAGAACTCCGCGGCCGGAACCGGATCGAAGGTCGCCGTCACCTACCCGAGCGGCCTGACCGGGGAGTTCAACGACCAGATCGAGGGCCACTGGCTCGACGGCGTCGCCGAGGAGTTCGACACCTACGGCCGCGCCGAGAAGCGCACCGAGCGGGCCGCGGAACTGCTCCGCGAGGCCGGCTACGAGAAGAGCGACGGCACCTGGCAGAAGGACGGCGAGCCCCTGTCGCTGCCGATCAAGGGTCCCGCCGGTTTCTCGGACTGGGTGTCGGCCGTCGAGACCATCGTCTCCCATCTCCAGGACTTCGGCATCGAGTCCGAGCCCATCATGCAGGACTCGGCGACCTACTGGGGCGGCGACTACATCGAGGGCGACTTCAAACTCGCACTGCAGGGCTGGGCCTCCTACGACCACACCCACCCGTACTTCCACTTCGACTGGATCTACCGGAGCGGCGACGCGACGGACTACTGGAACGTCCCCACGGAGTACGAGGCACCGATCCTGCACGACCAGCTGCGCGACTCCGAGACGATCGCCCCGGACGAGTACATCTCCGATCTGGCGACGCCGGAGGAATGACCACTACCGATCCGGCGGGGGAGCCCGCCGCGCGCCGGTGGCGGTAAGCGCAGCCACCGTACACAAATCAACCCATGAAATACATCGTCAAACGCCTCGGGCAATCGGTCTTCACGGTCTTCGCGGTGATCTCGTTCAGCTTCGGCCTCATCAGGCTCCTGCCGGGCGGCCCGATGGACTACCTGCGCGCCCAGATCATCGAGCAGGGCGGCAGCGACCTCTCCCAGGCGGCGATAAACAGACGCATCGAGGCCCAGTCGGGTATCAACCCGGACGAACCGGTGTACGTCCAGTACGTCGACTACATGGTCGGCCTCGTCCAGGGCGATTTCGGCCAGTCGGTCTGGTACGGCGACCCCGTGTCGAGCATCATCGGGCCCGCGATCCCGTGGACGGTCTTCCTGACAGCCTCGGCGCTGTTCATCGCGTTCACCGTCGGCGTGTCGCTGGGCGCGGTCATGGCCTACAAGGAAGGCTCGAAGTTCGACGTCGGGAGCACCGGCCTCGGGCTCGTGCTCAACTCGACGCCGAGCTACGTGGTCGCGCTGCTGTTCGTCACCTACCTCGGGTACCGCTACCAGCTGTTCCCGACCGGCGGGCGGTACGACTCGGCGCTGGATCCAGCGCTCACCAATCCCGCGTTCCTCGGGAGCGTGCTCTATCACGGGATACTGCCCATCGTCTCGATGTCGGTCGTCGGCTTCGGCGGCTGGGCGCTGTCGATGCGGGGCAACTCCATCCGCGTCCTCGGCGAGGACTACCTCCGGGTCGCCCGCCTGCGCGGGCTCTCGACGCGACGGATCGCCCTGCGGTACGTCGCCCGCAACGCCATCCTGCCGATGTACACCGGCCTGATGATCGCCATCGGGACCGTCTTCGGCGGCGCGGTCATCATCGAGAACATCTTCGCGTACCCGGGCATCGGGTTCTACCTCGTCCGGGCCATCGAGGCGCGGGACTACCCGCTGATGATGGGCGGGTTCATCCTGATCACGGTCGCGATGGTCATCGGCATCACCATCGCCGACCTGACCTACGGCTGGCTCGACCCGCGCGCCAGGGGAGGTGCTTCCCGTGAGTCCTACTGACGACTCGGACGGCGGTCCCGACGACGGCGGCGATCCGACCTTCGACGCCGTCGCGGGCAACGACGACGCCCTCGACGCGGAGTCGCTGGTCGAGACTGACGACGACGGTCGCGCGTCGCGCGCCGTCACCGGCCACGGGCGGTCGGGGCGGGTCGCCGCGGACGGCGGCCGCGTCTCGGAGTTCGAGCAGATGGCCGAAGTGTCGCTGACGGCCCACGAGCGGCGGCGACAGTGGGTCGACGAGAAGCTACTGGCGCCCGCCCGGATCGTCTGGGACGACTGGCGGGCGCGCTTCGGCGTCGTCGTCGTTGCCTTCTACCTGTTCATGGGCATCGTCGGCCCGCGGCTGGTCCCGGAGCCGTCGCCGAACCAGGGCGAGCGCCTGATAGGCGCGTTCCGGTCGCTGGCACACCCCCTCGGCACGACCGCCTCCGGCGTGGACATCCTCTCGCAGGTCGTCTACGCGACGCCCGATATGCTGATCATGATCACCGCCGGCGCGGTGTTCACGGTCGTTCTCGGGACCGTCACCGGCACGCTCGCCGGGTACAAGGGCGGCCGCACGGACAGCGTCATGATGACGCTGACGGACATCATGATGACCATCCCCGGGCTGCCGCTGACGATCGTGCTGGCGGCGGTGCTGCAGATCGAGGGCAACCCGGCGGTCATCGGCGTCCTCATCACGATCAACGCCTGGGCGGGGCTCGCACGCGCGATCCGGTCGCAGGTGCTGACGCTGCGCGACGCCGAGTACGTCGAGGCCTCGCGCATCATGGGCATCGGGACGCCGAAGATCATCGGGAGCGACATCGTCCCGAACCTGATGCCGTACATCACGATGAACTTCGTCCGGCAGGCCCGCGCGGTCATCTTCGGGGCCGTCGGGCTGTACTTCCTCGGCGTCCTGCCCTACAACAGCAACAACTGGGGCGTCATGATGAACGCGGCCGTCAACCGCGCGGGGGCGACGTCCTCGCCGGCCGCGTTCCACTGGCTGCTCGTGCCGATGCTGACGGTCATCTTCCTCGCGCTCGGGCTCACCCTGCTCGCGCAGGGGGCCGACCGCGTGTTCAACCCGCGGGTCCGCGCCCGCCACGCGAAGACCGTCGAAGGCGGCGACGACGAAGACGACGAGGGCGGCACCGGCGGCGCCGGCGGCGCCACCAGTGCGGCCACGGGAGGTATCTGACATGGCGAGCACACGAGACGACACCACGAGTATCGGCGACGGGAGCCGCGACCGCGGCGAGACCGCGACGGCCACCCACGACCCCATCGTCGAGGTCCGCAACGTCAGCGTCACCTACGACCTGCAGGCCCGGGACGCGATGGTCCTCGACGACGTGAGCCTCGATCTCCGCCGCGAGGAGATCCTCGGCTGCGTCGGGGAGTCGGGCTCGGGCAAGTCCATGCTCGCCAACGCGATGATGGACGCCGTCGAGGAGCCCGGGATCACCACCGGAAGCGTCCGGTACTACCCCGAGAAGGACGCCGAACCGGTCGAAGTGCTCGACCTGGAGGGCGACGAACTGCGCGATTTCCGCTGGGAGGAGATCTCGATGGTCTTCCAGGGGGCGCTGTCGTCGTTCAACCCCACGATGACCATCCGCGGGCACTTCGAGGAGACCCTCGACGCCCACGACTACGACGTCGAGGAGGGGATGGAACGGGCTCGCGACCTGCTCGCGGACCTCTATCTCGACCCCGACCGCGTGCTCGACTCCTACGCGCACGAACTCTCCGGCGGGATGAGCCAGCGGGCGCTGATCGCCCTCTCGCTCGTCCTCGAACCGGACGTGCTCCTGATGGACGAGCCGACCGCCGCGCTCGACCTGCTGATGCAGCGGTCGATCCTGAGCCTGCTCGACGACATCAAGGAGAAATACGAGCTGTCGATCCTGTTCATCACGCACGACCTGCCGCTGGTCGCGGGGCTGGCCGACCGGCTGGCCATCCTCTACGCCTTCGAACTGGCGGAGGTCGGACCGAGCGAGCAGATCGTCCGCGACTCGGAGCACCCCTACACGCGGGCGCTGTTGAAGGCGGTGCCCAACCTGAGCGCGCCGCTCTCGACGATGACTCCCATCGAGGGGACGGCGCCGAACCCGGCGCACGTTCCGACGGGCTGTCACTACGCGCCGCGGTGCCCGCTCGCCGACGAGCGGTGCCACGAGGAGAAACCCGACTGGTACGACGCCGGCCCCGACCAGCGCTCGGCGTGTTTCCACCACGAGCGGGCCGACGAGGCCGTGCCGTTCGACGTCGAGGAAGTCACCGCGGAGGTCGAGCAGACCGCGAGCGCGGCCGAGACCGACGAGTCCGGGTTCGAATCCGGCGAGCGCAACGAGTACGGGTTCGACCGCGACGCGACGGGCGCCGAGGGGACGGCCCTCACCGCGCCCGACGAGGAGACCGTCGTCTCGCTCGACGACGTGTCGGTCCACTTCGAGGAGGAGCAGGGACTCATCGAGGGACTGCTGGACGATCCCGACTCCGTCCGGGCGGTCGACGACGTCTCGATCGACATCCCGGAGAACGACGTGCTCGCGCTCGTCGGCGAGTCCGGCTGTGGGAAGACTACCCTCGGGAAGGCAATCATCGGCGTCCAGCGGCCGACCGAGGGCAGCGTCGAGTACCGCGGTCAGGACGTCTGGGACGCCAAGGACGATGTCGGGAGCCCCGACATCGAGTACGGCGACATCCGGCGGGCGTTGCAGATCATCCACCAGGACCCCGGGGCGTCGCTGAACCCCAACCAGAAGGTGGTCACCTCGCTGGAGGCGCCGCTGAAGCGCTGGAACCCGGAGCTGTCCACCGAGGACCGCCGGGCGCGCATCTACGCGCTCCTCGACCGGGTCGGCATGCAGCCGCCGGAGGACTACGCCAACCGCTTCCCCCACCAGCTGTCGGGCGGCGAGCAACAGCGGATCGCGCTCGTGCGCGCCCTGCTGATGAACCCGGACGTGATCCTCGCCGACGAGGCGGTCTCCGCGCTGGACGTGAGCCTGCGCGTCGAGACGATGGACCTGCTGCTCGAACTGCAGGAGCAGTTCGACACCTCCTTCGTCTTCATCTCGCACACGCTGTCCAACGCGCGGTACCTCGCGGAGAAGGCAGACGGCCGCATCGGGATCATGTACCTCGGCGAGATGGTCGAGATCGGCCCGCCCGACGAGGTGCTCAACGACCCGAAACACCCCTACACGAAGGTGCTGCGGTGGGCGACCGCCGACCTCGACCCGAGTTCCCAGGAGATGCGCGACCCGCCCGTCCGGTCGATCGACATCCCGGACCCGGTGAACCCACCGTCCGGCTGTCGGTTCCACACCCGCTGTCCGGAGGCCCGCGAGGTCTGTACCAGCGAGGCGCCGGACCTGGGCGAGGACGAGACGAACGCCGGGGCGCGCGCCGTCGCGTGTCACCGGGCGGACCCCGACCACGAGTACTGGGACAGCCCCACGCTCGAGGGAGTCGACGAGGCGGAGATGCCGACGTTCGGGAACTGAGTCACCAGTTTCTATGCATGGTCCCCCCTCGGTCCCGCGTTCGCTTGCCACGACTCACCGTCCGCTCGAGTGGGCGCCGAGGTCGGGACCATGAAGTACACCGCCGACGATACACACGCACGGAGGACGACCTCGTGACGAACGTCTGGCGCGCCTTTTTCACCGCGAGCGCCGTACTGATCGGGTTTCTGATCCTCTCGATCCCCTTCATCGAGGTGGGGTCGCCGACGTTCGTCGTCTCGGTGGCGAGCTTCGTGATGCTCGCGATAATCTTCCTCACCTCGGCGGCGTTCATCCGCTACGACTGGGACCCCTTCGAGGACGTGTGGTGAATCGAGCGACAGCTCCCGCCGAGCGGCCCGCGCGAGCGACCACGAGCGATCGCATCGGACCGAAACAGCAATAGGTGTCACTAGACGTGAATCCAGATACCAACGGGAGACGATGACGGAACAGCACGACGACCAGACACTGCGGGACGAACTGAGCGTGTTCGGCTTCTCGGACACGGAGATCGACACGTACCTGGCGGTCCTCGCACAGGGCGAGACGACGGTACGGACGGTCTCTGAGGAGGCGGACGTGACCCAGCGGGCGGTGTACAACATCGCCGAGCGGCTGGAAGACCGGAACCTGGTCCGGGTGAACGACCACGCGTCGCCGACGACGATCCGGGCGCGCCCGCCCCAGGAAGCCATCGACTCGCTGTCCGGTCGGCTGGAGTCGATCGCGCCCTCGCTGGAGGAGCGGTTCAACGAGACCCAGCCGCAGGCGCCGGAGATCCAGATCATCAAGTCCCGAGAGACCGCCGTGAAACGGCTCCGGGAGGGCATCTCCGAGGCCGACCACGAGGTGCTCGTCGCCGTCCCCGAACACGCCTTCGAGGACATCGAGTCTGAACTGCGCGCCGCGGTCGACCGGGACGTGCTCGTCTTCCTGCTCATCGGCGGGATCGAGGATCTGGACGGCGACGAGCGGCGACTGGAGGACACCGCGACCATCGTCCGGGCGTGGTCCGAGAGCCTGCCGTTCATGTACGCGGCCGACGACCGGGCGGCGATGATCGGCCACTCCGGCGTCATCTCCGGGACGCACGTCGACGAGGGCGCCGTCACGGTCAAGCAGGACAACCTCGCCGGATCGATCGTCGGGCTCTACCTCGGGGCGTACTGGCCGGCAGCGACCGAACTGCACGTCTGCGAGCCCGATTCGCTGCCGCGGACGTTCGAGTGGTTCCGCCACTCCGTCCTCGAAGCGGTGCTCCACCAGCGCGACGGGACCGAACTCGAGGCGGTCGTGACGACCGACGCCGGCGAGGAGGTCGCCGGCCGAGTCAGCCAGGTCCGGCAGGCGTTCGTCGAACCGGCCACCAACGACTACACGCTGGAGACCAGCCTCTACCTCGAGACGGAGGACGGCGAGGTGAGCGTCGGCGGCCCCGGTTCGTTCATCGAGGAGTACGAGGGCGAACTGGTGACGCTGCGCCGGACCGACGGCTGACCGCCGGTTCGGAGGGGATGGCCGTCGGTGGGGGCCAGCGATTGCCGGTCCGGCGATCGGACTGCTGGGCGAAGATGTTCGGCAGAAGGCTGTGGATCGTCGGCGTGCTATTCTCTCGTATGTCCACGGGACTGAACGTCGATGCCGTCGTCGAGGAGACCGGCGCGCCGGTCGACGCGCCGCGGGAGACGCTCGACGTGCGGAGCCTCGGGCCGCCTAAGCCGCTCGCGAACACGCTCGAACTGCTGCCCGACCTCGACGACGAGACCGTGCTCGTCCAGCTGAACGACCGCGCCCCCCAGCACCTCTACCCGAAGCTCGACGACCGCGGCTACGAGTACGCCACCGTCGAGCGCGACGACGTCACGGTCACGACCATCTGGCGCGCATGACCGGCGCGCCGACGAGCGACTCGGCGGCCGGGGAACCGTCGATGAGCGACCCGGAAGCCGCCGAATCGGCCGATTCCGAACCCGTCGACCCCGACGCCGCCGCAGCCCACATTCGTGACCGTGCGACGGCGATCCGCGACCGGGAGGTCGAAACGGCGCTGGCGAAACTCGACGCGCACGGCGACCTCTCGGCGGAGGACCGGGAGGCCGTCGCGGCACTCGCCGACCGGCTCGTCGCACGGCTGATCGCGGTGCCGGCGGAGGGACTGCAGGCCGCCGCGGCGGAAGAGGGCGGAGATGGGGACAGAAGCGGCCACGCGGCCGCCGAGACGGCACTGGAGTTGTTCGGGTGAGCGTTCTGTTAGATCTGCACCCCGAGTAGACTCAGAATTCAGGCCACGAGAACCACAGGTAGCAAGCCGCGAATAGTAGCCCGACTGCCGTGACGTATTACTTCGGCGGGTAATTGAAGCGTGACTGTGGCAGTCAGAAAATATTTACCAGTTTACAACAAGGTCCGAGACACCGATGGACCGGCGTCACTTTCTGGCTGCGTTCGCTGCCACTGTCGGTGGGGGCTGTCTGTCTACTGAAACGGCGCCCGGTCACGACTCGGAGAATTCACCTACCGAGACGGCGTCTGGACGGCAACCGGACGATCCGCCGTCTGATTCACCGACTGACCGACCATCCGACGAGTCAACATCCGTAACCGGTCCCGGATTGTGGAAATACGAACTCCCGGACCGGTTCGCCCTCACTGCGACCGACGACGAGTTGTACGTCGCGAAGGAGACGAGCCTGGCTTGCCTCTCGCCAGGCGGGGAGAGCAGATGGGCGACCGACGCCGATGCCGGATCGTACGCCGTCGAGGAACCGCACGATCTCAGTGTCGCTGGATCGACGGTCTACTACACGGCACGTGCGTCGACCGGAACCGGCGAACTCGGGGCGTACGATACGGTATCCGGCCAGCAGCGGTGGACGACGACCCTCGGTGAAGTCCCCGAAACGCTGATCGGGGTGACCGAAGACACCGTGTTCGCCAGCCAGAGCTACGACGACCCGGGCGAAGCGCCGGTGTTCGCCTTCGATGCCGCGACGGGCGACGAACGGTGGCGGACGAGGACGGGGATGGATATGGGGTCGACGGTCACAGACGGCCGCTGTCTGGTCTACTCGGTCGTCGACGGGCTCACCGCCCTCGATACTGCGACTGGCGAGGTGCAGTGGGAACAGGTCCCCGGAGACGAGTACGGCGCCCGGTTGCGTGTGATAGACGACACGGTCTGTCTATTTCTGGCCGGGACAGTACACGGCTACGACCTTCAGGACGGGACGCACCGCTGGGAGCAGTCACTGGGAAGCGAAGCGCGGTTCGTCCGGCGTTCGCCATCGAGTGCTACAGCGGCTGCGGACCTCTACATCGCCGACGATCGGGCGAACCTGACGGCGCTTACTGCTGCGACCGGTGAAAAGCAATGGACCGTCGCGACGAACGAGGGTGACACGGGCTACGAGGGCCTGTGTCTCGGGACCGACTCACTCTTCTACCATTCCGGGACCGCGCTCGCCAGCTACGATCTTGTGGACGGAACCCAGCGTTGGACCCACCCGCTCGGGTCCGAGTACGAGATCTGCGGACCGTTCCTCGCCGATGAGACCGTGTTTCTCCTCACGCAAGAGGCAGATGAGGAACCGTCGGTACGAGCGTTCGACGCCGAGACTGGCCAACTGCACTGGCGCAGGCAGCTCAACACAGGAGAGCCGTTCCCACCACGGGTCAGTGGTGTATTCGACGAGTACGCCGTCTTCAGGACCGATACGGGGCTGATAGGGTTCCCACTAACTCCCCCGGCCCCCTAACCGCACGACCACCAGCGCTGGTGGTGCAAAACTCTATCGCCACGAAAACGCCCCTTCGCCCGTCAGCGCTCGGCGAGGACGAGCAGGGCGACGCTGTCCTCGCGGGCCTCCGGGGAGATGTCCTGATCGCCGGAGAACCGGGCGACATCGCCCGCGACCAGCTCGACGGTGTCGTCGCCGAGTGTCATCGTCAGTTCGCCCTCGAGGACGTGGCAGACGATGTCGCGGTCCGGGTGCTGGTGGGGCGGAACGCGGTCGCCGGCGTCCAGCGCGAGACGGACCGTCTTCGGCTCGCCCTCGAAGAGGACGCCGCGGCCGTCGCCGTCCATGTCGGGCAGGTGAACGTGCTCGGTCATACTTTGGGGAGGTCGGCGACGAACTCGTCGGCGTCCCGTCGCTCGACGGCGTAGTTGGCGGCGTCGAAGTCCTCGACCTCGGCCTGGAACTCGTAGAACAGCGGTTTGGGCTCGTGGTCGTTGACGATCCGCAGCGTCTCGCCACTGTCGAGGTCGGCGAAAGCCTCGTGGATCGTCGGGTGGCGCTCCGGCCGCGGCACGTCGCGGATGTCGAGCGTCGTCGCTGGCATACGTCCGAATATAGACCGCCTGCAGCCCTGTCGATTCGTGCGAACATGTTCGTAACGTCCGGCAGCGGCCAACCACGGGCTCGCGTTCGGCGCCAGATTGAGGGGACACGCGGCCGCAGATACGCGAAATGTCGGCGACGCTGTCGCGGTGGTCGCGGTCGCTCGTCGCTGCGGGTGTCTGCTGGCTGGTCGTCTGGCAGGCGGCCGCGGTCGCGGGCATCACCCGCCGAGCGACGGTGACGCTCGGTCTCTTCGGGTTCGTCTTCCACGTCGTCTTCGGGAAGGCCTACTCGCTGGTCCCCTCCTACTTCGACCGGGAGCTGGCGTGGCCGCACGTGCCCGCAGTCCACCTCCCGCTGGCGGTCGTCGGGACCGCGGGACTCGCCGCCGAGCCGGTCGACGGCATGCCGGAGGTCGTCGGTGCGTTCGGCGCGTGGTCATGGGCGCTGGGCGTCGCCGTCTTCCTCGGGGCGCTCGTCTGGACGCTCCGGGACAACCTCACGGGGGCCGAGACGGGCACCGGCGAGCACAACGCTGACCGGCGGCGGATCGACCGCGCCGCGAACCTGTTCGTCCCGGTCGTGCTCGCGTACCTCGCAGTCGGGTCGTGGGAGACGCTCGCGACCACGACGGTCGTCTCGCCGCTTCTCGACGGCTATCCGCCGCGAGCGACGCACCTGCTCGCCGCCGGCGCCGCCGCGCTTCTGGTATTCGCCGTCGGGTTCCGCCTCCTCCCACGGTTCCTGGTCGCCGGGCTGCCCGACTGGGTGCCGTGGGTCGTCCTGCCCGCGGGTGCGCTCGGTCCTGCCTTACTGGCCGCGGGTCTGCCGGCAGGCTCGATCTTCCGGACGGGAGCCGTCGCCGAAGCCGTCGCGGTCGTCGGCTTCGCCGCCGCGTACGCGTACCTCTACCGGTCGAGCGATCGGGAGCGGGTAGGGTTCTACGGCCCGCTCGTCGGGGCTGGATTCGGCGTACTCGCCGTCGGACTCGGACTGTCCTTCGCGTTCGGCCCTATCGATCCCGCCCTCGTCGCGGCGCACTACCGACTGAATCTGCTCGGCTTCCTCGGGCTGACGATGGTCGGCGTCACCTTCCAGTTCTACCCGCCGACAGTCGGGCGATTCCCCGGCGCGGGCGACGACCTCGCGTTGACCGCACTGGCCGGGCTGTCCGGGGGCCTGCTCGTGGAAGTGATCGGTGCGGTCGCGCAGATACCGATCGCGGTTCGCGGCGGGCGCGCGCTGGCGTTGCTCGGGGCTCTCGCGTACGCGTACCTCGTCCTCGGCGTCTTCGTCCAGCGCGCTCGACAGTGACGCTCGCGTGCGGTGATGACGGATCCTTTCGAGACAGCTGCAACGCTTCGGAAGGAGGCACTGATAAAGGGGGCGAACACGTTCCGGCGAAAATCCACGGGGTGGGGGGCCGAACCACTCGCCACATGGCCGACATCGCGACGCTCACGTTGTCCGGACTGACTGCGCTCTTTCTCCTCGGCGTGTTCGTCTGGGTCGCCAGGGTCGAAGACTGGCGGTCGTACACGCCGACCGTCGGCGACGGCGGCGGGGCCGGCGGCCACGGGACGGGCGCGGGCCACGGACACAAACCGAGTGGTATCGTCCGCTGGCTGACCACCGTCGACCACAAGGACATCGGCATCCTCTACGGCACCTTCGCCGTCCTCTCGTTCGCGTGGGGTGGGATCGCCGTCTTGCTGATGCGCCTCGAACTGGTCACGCCGACCTCGAACATCGTCGGTAACAGCCTCTACAACGGCCTGATGACCAGCCACGGGATCACGATGCTGTTCCTGTTCGGGACGCCCGTCCTCGCGGCGTTCTCGAACTACTTCATCCCGCTGCTGATCGGCGCCGACGACATGGCGTTCCCCCGGATCAACGCCATCGCCTTCTGGCTGCTCCCGCCCGGCGCCGTCCTCATCTGGAGCGGATTCTTCCTGCCGAGTCTGGCACCCGCCCAGACCGCGTGGACGATGTACACGCCGCTGTCCATCGAACAGGCGAATCCCGCGGTCGACCTCATGCTGCTCGGCCTGCACCTCACCGGGGTCTCCGCGACGATGGGCGCGATCAACTTCATCGCGACCATCTTCACGGAACGCGACGACGACGTGACCTGGGCGAACCTCGACATCTTCTCGTGGACCGTGCTCACCCAGTCGGGACAGATCCTCTTCGCGTTCCCGCTGCTCGGCAGCGCGATCGTCATGCTCCTGCTCGACCGCAACCTCGGGACATCGTTCTACGTGGTCGGCGAAGGCGGCGGCCCGCTGCTGTGGCAGCACCTGTTCTGGTTCTTCGGTCACCCCGAAGTGTACATCCTCGTCCTCCCGCCGATGGGACTGGTCAGCTACATCCTCCCGAAGTTCACCGGTCGGAAGCTGTTCGGGTTCAAGTTCGTCGTTTACTCGACGCTGGCGCTCGGGGTGCTGAGCTTCGGCGTCTGGGCTCACCACATGTTCGCGACCGGGATGGACCCGCGCCTGCGAGCCGGGTTCATGGCGGTCACCATCTCCATCGCCATCCCGAGCGCGGTGAAGACGTTCAACTGGATGGCGACGATGTGGAACGGTCGGTTGCGCCTGACCACCCCGTTCCTCTTCTGCGTCGGGTTCATCGCGAACTTCATCATCGGCGGGATGACCGGCGTCTTCGAGGCGTCGATCCCCGTCGACCTGCTCCTGCACGACACCTACCACGTCGTCGCACACTTCCACTACGTCATCATGGGCGCCATCGCCTTCGCGGTCTTCGCCGGCATCTACTACTGGTTCCCAATCTACACGGGGCGGATGTACCAGCGCACGCTCGGGAAGTGGCACTTCTGGCTCACGATGGTCGGAACCAACCTCACGTTCTTCCCGATGATCCTGCTCGGCTACGCGGGCATGCCCCGCCGCTACGCGACCTACGACCTCTCCGTTGGGCCGGAGCTGCTGTTCACGCTCCTGCACCGGTCGGCGACCCTCGGCGCCCTCACGCTCGCTGTCGGCCAGATCATCTTCGTCTGGAACCTCGTCCAGTCGTGGCTCGAAGGCCCCCGCGTCGAGGACGGCGACCCGTGGGACCTCAAGGAGACGAACCAGCACGGCCGCGAGTGGGCATGGTTCGAGCGCCAGCAGGAGACCGCGCTCGCGACCGACGGCGGCGAGGAACGCGACGGCGACTCGACGACGCCAGCCGAGAGCGGTGACTGACGACACCTTCTCTATCTCGGTCTGGGTGTGTCGGTTCGGGTCGTAAACTCGATGATCAAATTCGGTGGCGCGCTGTCGAGCGAGGTCTTCGGGAGCCTGCGACCGAAGGCTTGTCAGAGCTTGCTCTGACAGCGGATGAGCGAGCCAACGGCGAGCGAATCGGCTGGGGAGGCGTGTGGCCGTCTGCGGTGCTGTGCGGGGCGGGGCGGACGCGGTTCCTGGTGGACTGAAAGGGCGAGGCGGGCTCGCGTTTATGTAGTCGTCTGAGCGGGCCACTATCCGAAGCGGCCGCAGGCCGCGAGGATATCCCGCTCAGCGACCGCGAGCGCGTCGAGGGCTTTCATCGCCTGCTGTCCGCTGCGGTCGTTGCGTCAGCTAGCGAGCGCGCCGAGGGCGTTCAACGCCCAGCGATTCCCGCGGTCACGGTACTCTCCCGTTTTCGCACGGTTTCCGACCAGAAACGACCGATCGACGGGCAGGACCGAGTTAGCAGATCGTATAGGTTCCCGAGGCCGAGCCGTCTCGGTCGATGCTCAGAAGGACGGTTCCGTAACAGCTGTTGGTCTCGATGTCTATCGTTCCGCTCTCGTTTCTCGCTTCCCACCGGAAATCGAAGGTTTCGACGCCGTCTGGGTCTGATTCGTTCGTGTTGTAGACCTCCCGACGTTCACCGGGTTCGACCGTGTAACTCCGGTTGTGAACGACCTCGCCAGTTGCGTTCCGCACGACAGTAACGTCGAACGTCGCGCTTTCGTTCCCGTAGTTCTCGATGGAGAGAGCGTGATCTGCGGACGGGCGATTCGAGGCGTGCGTCCCGAGACAGCCAGCCGCGAGGACGAGTGTCCCGACGACACAGCAGAGTCTCAGCGTGCGGTCCCGCATAGTTCTGATCTACTGTGATCTCTTTGAATACTTTCTGTCGGCGACGTATATCAAATCGAACGCGACCACTCGCCCCCCGTGTTGATTGCGCTCGCACCCCAAACCCTCCCCATGACCGAAGACAGCGACCGCGCTCGGATGGTCGGAATCAACCACGTCGCCCTCGACGTCGGCGACGCCAGTGAAGCACGGGAGTTCTACGCGTCGATCTTCGACTGCGCGGTTCGCGGCGAAACCGATACCGCCGTCTTCCTCGACATGGGCGACCAGTTCCTCGCGCTCTCGGAGGCCGACGACGCGGGCGAGTCGACCGACGCGCACCGACACTTCGGACTGGTCGTCGACGACCCGGACCTGGTCGAGCGCCGCCTGTCCGAGGCAGACGCCGAGGTGTTCGACACACGCGGCCTCGACTTCGTCGATCCGTGGGGCAACCGGATCCAGGTCGTCGCCTACGAGGATATCCAGTTTACGAAGGCCGACCACGTGCTGGAGGGGATGGGGCTGTCGGATCTGGAGAAGTCCGACGCGGCTATCGAGGAACTTGCCGAGAAGGGAATGTCGCCGGAGTGAGTGGGCGGCAGAACACTCAAATACCGGTTTGGCACTGAAGAAGACATTTACCGTGTCACGTTCGGTTGCGTTTATGGAACTCTATCGGCCGCTATCTCTCCTGGTCGTGCTCGCAGCGCTCGGGGGCTGTCTCGCGGCACCCGGACCGGCCGGCGAGCCGACGGCCGATACGGCGACGGCGACACCGACGCCGACCGACACCGGGACAGTTCCCCCGGGCGAGACCCCGCTGCCCGACTCGCCGACACCCGGTGAGCCGAACCACGGTGAGACCGTCGACTACGCCGACCTGCCCCCCGAGTCCCGGGCGGCCTTCGACGACACCCTCGACGGCACTGTCTCGTTCGTCCCGGATACCCAGTACGTCGACGGCGAGCACACCGTGGACGCGGCGAAACCGTTCCACGACTACGAGTACGTCCGGAAGAACGGGACTCAGTACGCCATCGACCTCTCGATGGACGGCAAACTCTACGTCTCCTACGGCATCGACAGCGAACCGGTTGGAAAAGACGTGAACGCGACGGCCGTCCGCGTCTCGAGCCTGTCGACCGATGTCCGCGACGAGGTGCGCTGGGCCGTCGAGAATGGGTCGCACACCGTCCCGGCGGGCAAATGGGACTCGCTCCCCGGGGAACTCGGTGACGCCGAGTACGTCCGCTACCGGGGGAAGACTTACGACATGAGCTACATGTACGGCGACTACTGGGCGCTCAGGCTGAGCGTCGAACGAGGAGACTGATCGGGCTAGACGACCGCGAAACGTACTATCAACCACAGTAAACGTACGAAAAAGCTATACGATAGATAGACATTCACACGCGCATGGACGACTATCTGTCGCGACCGTCCCTCCGAGTGGTGGTCGTCGGGTTGGTGGCGATGGCCGCGGTCGCCGTGGGGGCGGCGACCATCGCGTCGGCGGTCGATCCCGGTGCGCCGGCCGTTCAGCCGGGGACCGAGGAGTCGCCGGGGACGGACGGCGGCGGGAACGTGGCGCCGAGCACGCCGAGCGACCCCGGCAAGGGGCCGGTGATGCCGGGCGACCCCAGGCCACCGCGCGACCCGATCGAAGCGGGCTGGTGCGTCCAACCGCTGTCGGCGTGGTACGGCGGCGTCCTCTACTTCGGCGCGTTCGCGGCCGCGCTGGTAGCGATCAAGCGTCGGTACTCGCTGGGCGCGACCTTCTTCGGCCTGTACGCGCTCGCACCGCCGGCATTTCTCACGTACTTCCTGTCGACCGACTGCCCGACCTACGGCGGACCGGGCGTCGGCCCCGGCCCGGTCCTGCCGGGAACCGGCGGCGACGGGGGGCTCACCGAGCCGCTGATCCACGCCGTAAACGTCCCGCCAGAGGCGGTACTGGGCGTGTTCGGCGTCGTGCTCGTCGGGACCGCTGCGGTCCTGCTCCGGGCCTCCGGAGGCGAGACGGTCACCGACGTGTCCCGGGAGACCACCGCGGACGAGGGCGACCCGGTCGACCCCCGTGACCTCGCGATCGCCGCCGGTCACGCCGCAGACCGTCTCGAAGCGCGCAACGCCGACGTGGACAACGAAGTCTACCGCGCGTGGTGGGAGATGACGAGTCTGCTCGACGTTGACAACCCCGACAGCGCGACCCCCGGCGAGTTCGCCGAGGCCGCAATCGCCGCCGGGCTGAGCGAAGCCGACGTGACGGAACTCACGCGGCTGTTCGAGGAAGTCCGCTACGGCGAGCGCGACGCCGAGAGCCGCGAGGAACTTGCCGTCTCCGTGTTCCGGAGCGTCGAGGACTCGTACGGCGACAGCGCGTCCCACGGCGGGGAGTCAGGCGGAGGCGACAGCGGAGTCAGCGGCGGGCAGTAACGGCTTGTTTTCGTGAGTTCGGCGTTTCCACGCCGGGCGAACGGGTTCGGCGGAGCCGGCTTCGGGCGGGGATTCGTTGTCGTTCGTATGGGCGAGAGAGCCGCCGAGCTGTCCGCGCTGGCCGATCGACTCCCCGAGCGCGAGGGCGTCCGCGACGCGTGGACGGCGAAGAGTTTCACCGACCGACTGTTCGTCGTGGAGATACCCGAAGCGGGCTCGCTGTCGGAGGACCTCCGGTGGACGCTCCACGAGCACGACCTGCGCGAGGCGAACGAAGTCTACGAGGTCGATGGGGTCGAGGATGCAGACTACGCCGGCGACCTGTCCGACGGCAGACGCTACCGGTTCGTCGACGTCCAGTCGCGCGGTGAAATGCAGTCCTACGTGGTCGAGTGAGGCTCGGAGCGTCTGCGAGTGATTCAAAAAGCGGGCCGATGTCGAGCGAAAAAGTGAGGACCGCGTGAATCAGGCCCGGAGTCGAGGTCGGGGTCGAGGTCGGGGAGCGTCGTGCTGCTGATTCAGCCCTCGTAGCCGGCGTAGTCCATCAGCTGGCTGAAGATGTCGGTGTCCATGGCCTCCTTGTAGACGATGGCGCCGACCATTCCGCCGGGGTAGGAGTTGCCGTTCATGGCGTGGGCGACCTTGTGGCAGTGCATGAGGTAGATGCCGGGGTCGGCGTCGGCCTGGAACTCGACGGTTTTGCGCTCGGCGGGCGCGATGTTGAGCACGTCCTCCTCGTACCGGGCCGCCTCGGGGATGGGCGAACCGTCCTTCTCGACGACCTCGAAGCGGTGGTTGTGGGTGTGCATCGGGTGCATCATGTACCCGTTGTTGGCGAAGTGGATGCGGACGGTGTCGCCCTGCTCGACGATGACCGGGGAGCCGTCCTCGGGGTGGAGCGTGCGGGGGGCGGACTTGCCGTTGATGGTGAACACGTCGGGGTTGCGCTGGCGCGGGCTGTAGTCGACGTCCATCCCGGCCATCTGCTTGTTGAGATCGGAGTCCCAGTCCTTGAGCGTCATGAACAGCTCCTGGTCGGCGGGCTCGTACCCCTTCGGGTCGACGCGGAAGATGCCGTACATCCCCATGTCGATGTGCCGGTGGGTCTGGTAGTGGCAGTGATAGAGGTGCGTGCCGGGGACGTTGGCTGGGATGTCGTAGGTGTGTTTCTCGCCCGGCGGGATGGTGATGCCCGTCGTCGTCGGGACGCCGTCGTTCTCCCAGGTCTTGCGGACGCCGTGGAAGTGGACGGTGTGGGGCCGCTTGCCGTCGGTGTTGTCGAAGGTCACCTCCATGTCCTCGCCCTCGGTCGTCCGCAGGATCGGACCGGGGACGCTGGGGTCGCCGTCGTCGGCCTTGAACCCCCAGACGGCCGGCAGGTCGACGGGGCCGCCCATGGTCTCGCCGGGGTGGACCTCGTGGTAGGCGGGGACGCTGGAGAGGGTGACCTTCCCGCCCTGCTCGTCGACGTTGACGACTTCCGGCGGGGAGGTCGTGGGGAGGTCGGCGGGGTTCGCGGTCTGCGCGGCGGGAGAACCGGTAGATTCGACTTCGGAGACGGTCACGTCGCCGGGGCTCTGGGCGCTCTGCGTGGAACAGCCGGCGAGCGCGAACAGGCCGGTCGTACCGGCGGCCGCTTTGGCGAACTCGCGACGCGACATGTCCGTTCCGGGCGCACCGATGTTGTCGGTCATACTCACTTCGGAGTAGGCAGTGACACCTTATAGGGTGGCGAGGGGATTCCCACGGAGTGAAAACCACCCGCGCTATTGGGGGTCTTTGTGGTATACGTACGCCCGAACGGGTTCGAAACCGCCGGCGGGGGCCGGTCAGCGGCCGAATTGGTTCGTGTGCGGCCGCGATGGGTCGGCTCGTCGGCCAGCGCTTTTGGGGTTGGCCCGCGGACGTTCGGCCATGTACGAGGAGATCCTCTTCCCGACCGACGGCAGCGACGCGGCCGACGCTGCGCTGGAAGTCGCGGTCGCCGTTGCCGACGCCCACGACGCGACGCTTCACGTGCTCTACGTCGCCGACACGAACCAGCCGAGCCTGGCGCGGATCGAAGGGCAGGTCCGGGACGTGCTAGAGGGCGAGGGCCGCGATATCGTCGAGCGGGCGGGCGCCCGCGCCCGGAACGCGGGCGTCGAGACGGTCGAGGAAGTGATACAGGGCGGCCCCTCGCGGACCATCTGCGAGTACGTCGACGACCGCGGGATCGACCTCGTCGTCATGGGCACGCGCGGCGGGCGCGACATCGAGCGGATCGTCCTCGGGAGCGTCACCGAGCGCGTCGTCCGCAACAGCGCCGCGCCGGTCCTCGTCGTGCCGCCCCAGAGCGATAGCGAGTACCCTCCGGAGCGTGTGCTCGTCGGGACCGATGGCAGCGACGGGTCGGAAGCGGCCATCGACGAGGGGATCGACGTCTGCGCGGCGACGGAGGCGGCCCTGCACGTCGTGTCGGTGCTTGAATCCTCGCCGCTGGGATTCGACGTCCGTTCCGAGCAGCTCACACAGGAGCGCGAGCGACGGGACGAACAGGTCCTCGCGGGGGCGCGCGAGCGGGCGGCGGACGTCGGAGTCACCGTCGAGACGGGCATCGAGGAAGGCGACGTGGTCGACGCCCTCAACGAGTACGTCGCCGACCACGGCATCGACCTCGTCGCCGTCGGGACCCACGGCCGGACCGGCATCGACCGGCGCATCCTCGGCAGCGTCACCGAGAACCTGATGCGCTCGGCGTCCGTACCCGTCCTCTCCGTTCGGGCGAACCAGGGGTGAGTATCCGGTCGTTCGCGGCGTTCGTCCCGGTATCGTCCCCGCAGGGGCCGCCCTGCGGGCGCGCATGGAAAGCGATTTAGCCGGCGCGGGGCGACGGACCGGTAATGAGTCTCTCCGACGCCGACCGCGATCTCGTGGTCGAGGAACTGGGGCGGGAGCCGACGCCGGCCGAGGCCGCGCTCTTCGAGAACCTCTGGAGCGAGCACTGCGCGTACCGCTCCTCGCGCCCGCTGCTTGGCGCGTTCGACAGCGAGGGCGACCAGGTCGTCGTCGGCCCGGGCGACGACGCCGCGGTCGTCTCCCTCGATGATGAGACGTACGTCACGCTCGGCATCGAGAGCCACAACCACCCCTCCTACGTCGACCCGTTCGACGGCGCCGCCACGGGCGTCGGAGGCATCGTCCGCGACACGCTCTCGATGGGCGCCTACCCCATCGCGCTCGCCGACTCGCTGTACTTCGGCGACTTCGACCGCGAGCACTCCCGCTATCTCTTCGAGGGCGTCGTCGAGGGTATCTCCCACTACGGCAACTGCATCGGCGTCCCGACGGTCACCGGCTCGACCGCCTTCCACGACGACTACGAGGGCAACCCGCTGGTCAACGTCGCCTGCGTCGGCCTCATCGACGACCCCGACCGACTTGTCACCGCCGAGGCCCAGGAACCGGGGAACAAGCTGATGCTCGTCGGAAACGCGACCGGTCGCGACGGGCTGGGCGGCGCGTCGTTCGCGAGCGAGGACCTCGCCGAGGACGCCGAGACCGAGGACCGACCGGCGGTGCAGGTCGGCGACCCCTACACCGAGAAACTGCTCATCGAGGCTAACGAGCAGCTCATCGACGAGAGCCTGATCCAGTCCGCGCGGGACCTCGGCGCGGCGGGGCTCGGCGGCGCGTCGTCGGAGCTGGTCGCCAAGGGCGGCCTCGGCGCCGAGATCGAACTCGAGCGCGTCCACCAGCGCGAGCCGAACATGAACGCGCTGGAGATCCTCCTCGCCGAGAGCCAGGAGCGGATGTGCTACGAGGTCCGTCCTGAAGACGTCGAGCGCGTCCACGAGATCGCCGACCGCTACGACCTCGGCTCGTCGGTCATCGGCGAGGTCACCGACGGTAACTACGTCTGCACTTTCGAGGGCGAGACCGTGGTCGACGCCGACGCCGAGTTCCTCGGCGAGGGCGCGCCCTTCAACGACCTGCCCGCCGAGGAGCCGGTCGAGCAGGAGCGGGACTTGCCCGAGGGCGTCGACCTCGCGGAGGCGTTCGAGACGGTCGTCGGGAGTCCGAACACCGCCTCGAAGGAGTGGGTCTACCGCCAGTACGACCACGAGGTGCAGGTCCGCAACGCGACGCCTCCGGGCGACGACGCGGCCCTCCTGGCCGTCCGGGAAGCCGAGGCCGGCCTCGCCTTCTCCTCCGGCGCCGACCCCAACTGGACCGACGCCGCGCCCTACGAGGGCGCCCGCGCCGTCGCGCTGGAGAACGCGACGAACGTCGCCGCGAAGGGCGCACGGCCCCACGCCGCGGTCGACTGCCTCAACGGCGGTAACCCGGAGAAGCCCGACGTCTACGGCGGGTTCAAGGGCATCGTCGACGGCCTCGCCGAGATGTGCGAGACGCTCGACGTGCCCGTCGTCGGCGGGAACGTCTCGCTGTACAACGACTCGGTCTCCGGGCCGATCCCCCCGACGCCGACGCTCGCGCTCGTCGGCGTCAAAGACGGCTACGAGGCCCCACCCGCGGCCCTGCAGGGCGAGGGCGAGTTGCTGCTCGTCGGCGCCCGTGCGCTGGAGGGCGACGCGGAGGCACGTCTCGGCGGGTCGGAGTACCTCGCGCAGTTCGGCGGCACCGACCGCTTCCCGGAGTCGCTGGCCAACCCCGACGCATTCGTCGACACGCTGGTCGAGGTGGCGAACGAGGAGACGACGGTCGCCACTCACGACGTGAGCCACGGCGGGCTCGCGGTGACGCTCGCGGAGATGGTGACCGCGGGAGCCGGCGCGAGCGTCGACCTCGACGCGCCGACGAAGGGCTCGCCCGAGGCGCTGCTGTTCGGCGAGCAGGCCGGTCGCGTCGTGATCGAGACGACCGACCCGCGGAGCGTCCGCGAGGCCTTCGACAGCGTGACGCCCGTCTACGACCTCGGGAGCGCAGACGACTCCGGGACGCTCGACGTGGCACTCGACGACGGCTCGCTGTCCTACGACGCCGCCGAAATCGCTGACCTGCGCGACGTGATCGAACGAGAACTGGAGTGAGCGGAGAGCGGTCTTTTCTCGCGGTCGCCGGCTGACTTAGACGAGTACCGGAACGACGGTTACCGCTCCCTCGCCGGCGCCGCCCGAGAGGACGTAGTAGGAGACCAGTTCGATCGCGACGCCGTGAACAGCGTAGACGACGGCTGGCGCCCACACTGAACGGGTGCGCTCCGTGGCGACCGCGGCGGTGGCGACGGCGACGGCGTAGCTGAGCGTCGACGGGCCCGCACCCCCGCTGACGAACGCCGACGCGACCAGCGGGACGACGACGGCGAGTGTGGCGCCGGCGCCAGCGGCGACGAACAGCGCGCGGTCGTCGTCCGGAAGCGGCGTTCGCGCGTCCCAGAGCCGGCCGTATCCGAGCGCAGCGGCCAACACGGCCACGACGGTGAGGACGAGCGCGACGACGAGCCCGACCCAGCGGAGCGCGCCCGGGAGCGGGGCGAGAATCGGCGAGAACGTGGCGGAAGCGACGGCGATCACCCAGTCGGCGCCGAACGCGAGTAGCGCCACCGCACCCGCCGCGGCAGCCGACGAACGGTGACGACGGAGCGCGGTCTGAATGGCGCCGTTGAACAGCAGCGCCGTGCCGACGGCGGTGAGCACCGCAGGGACGACAGTCGACAGCAGGAACGACGAGACGTCGGGCATCGTCCCGTACCGGAACGCCACGCCCAGACTGTCGGGCCACCCGACGAGCGTCGCGCCGGCAGTCACGACCGCGGTGGCCACGGCGACGACGCCGACGGCACCACCGGTCGCGAGCCAGCCGTCGCGAGTCGGCGGGGTCGTCGGGAGGTCGAGGTCGGCGACGCGAGCGTATCCGACCGCGAGGAGCCCCAGCGCGACCGCGTACCCACCCGGCAGGATCACCGGCTCCGCGGAGACGCCCGAGGCGAACCGATCGAGCGCGAGGTGGACGGCGACGAACACGAACGCGGCCGCGGCCAGCCCCGCCTCTACCAGTTCGAAGCCGTCCAATCGGTCCTCGCGGCCGGCCGCGTAAACGGCGTAGACCGCGCCGAGACCGGCGAGGACGACGAGGCTGTATACGGTGATCACCACCAGCGGAATCCCGAGAATTCCGCCCCGCGGGCGGAACGCCGAGGCACTGACGGTGATACCGAGCCTGACGAGGACCAGCCCTGCCAGCAGGGCGGCGAGCGCGACGTACTCGGCGACCGTCGGGCGACCCGACGGCGACGAGCGGTGGAGGGAGTCGCTCATGTTCGGAAGCAGTCAATAGACCGTAATAAGTCTGGGGACAGGCTGTTCGCTGGCGCGCATCCACCCGCTCGGGACGCATCTGGGGAAGAATAGAGGCAGAGACCGTTCGCGTCGCGAACGACCGGAAGATCAGCGCGTCGCGCCGCGATCGGTTACACCAGCACGATGGGCAGGACGAACGCGATGGCGACGCCGACGAGCATGACGGCGAGTCCGATGCCGACGTCTCGGCCGGTGTACTCGCTCTGGGGAGCCGTCGAGCGCAGCGGCGGTTCGCCGGACGGCAGGTCCTTGTTCGTCGGGTCGTAGTCCGGGCGGTCCTCGTGCCCGTGCGCCGCGTCCTCGTGTTCGTCGACCATGCGTCCGGATTCGACCGGGGGGCACCTTAGCGTGTCGGAACGGTTCGAGACGGCGGTGGTCCGCGATCGGAGCGGCCAGTCGGCGCGTCGCGCGCGCTGGTTGTGTTGCCTGCGTTCCCCGGATTGCGTGCGCGCGCCGCGTCCCCGTCGCCGATGGCGCCGACCCGCTCGCCGAACGCCTCCGGCGGGACGACGCGGACGGTCGCGCGCATCTTCGAGTGGGCGACCCCGCAGAACTCCGCGCAGTAGAGCCGATAGTCGCCGGGATCGTGGAGTCGGGTACGGATCAGATTCTGCTGGCCCGGGAACGCGTCCTGTTTCAGTCCCAGTCCGGGGACGTGGACCGAGTGCAACACGTCTCGGGAGGTGATCTCGAAGTAGACGGGCCGGTCCGTCGGCGCGTAGATCACCTCGGCACCCTGGACGGACGCGTTCGCCGCGGGGTACCGGACGTGATACCCGAACTGCTCGGCGATGATCTGGATCTCGACGGCGTTCGCCGGGCGGTCGCGCTCGGGTTCGGGCGTGGCAGCGACGTACGGCGAGGCGAACACCTGATAGGAGGCGACGGCGACGAACAGGAGCACGGCAGCAGTCGCGAGCGTCCAGCCGATCTCGAGTCGCTTGTTCTCCGGGGTCGGGAGCGGCCGATCGGTACCGTGGAAGCGCCAGACGGCGTAGACGAGGAGGACCTCGATCAGCACTGCGAGCGGGACGGCGACCAGCAACAGCCTGCGGTTGAGCGTCAGTATCAGCGCCTCCGTTGCCGAGTCGAACGACTGAGACGGGAAGACCAGCAGCCCCGCGACGACGAGGACGGCGACCCCGACGAGCGCGGCGACGACCAGCCGGACGGCGCTGGAGCCGCCGATCGCTTCGTCGCGTGGGGATTCTGCGGGCTCGTCGGGCGGGGTTTCGGCAGGTTCGTCTGTGTCGTCGGGGCCACCGTTGGCGACGGTCGGTCGTCCACGTCCGACCCGGTCCGCGAGGATGCCCCACTCGCGGGTCCGCTGGCCGGTCTCGCGGAGGTTCCAGACGTCGCCGTCGGTGACGACTGGACCCACCCGGTAGGACTGGACCATGTTGAACAGCCAGAGGACGACGCCGATCCCGATCAGGTACGCGCCGACGGTCGAGAGCTGCTGGCCGAGCGCGAAGGCGTCGGGGTAGGCGGCGTAGCGGCGGGGGAGCCCGTCCATGCCGTTGACGAGCATCGGCATGAAGGCGAGGACCGACCCGACGGTCACGAGGACGGCCTGTATCCGGGCGAGCGTCCGGTTGTACATCCTGCCCGTTATCAGAGGGAACCAGTAGAAGGAGGCCGCGAACATGCTGAAGGGGATGATCCCCATGATGATGAAGTGGAAGTGGCCGACGACGTAGTAGGTGTCGTGGACGAGCATGTCCACGGGGACGGAGGCGAGGAAGACGCCGGTGATCCCACCGACGACGAACAGCGCGAGGCCGCCGAGGCAGAACAGCATCGGGGCCGTGAGTCGAACGCGCCCGTTCCAGACCGTCGCGAGCCAGTTGAACGTCTTCACCGCGCTCGGGACCGCGATCGCGATGGAGACGGCCATGAAACTCGACCGGACGCGCGGGTCCATCCCCGTCGTAAACATGTGGTGTGCCCAGACGCCGAAGCTCAGCACGCCGATGGCCAGCGTCGAGTAGACGACGAACCGGAAGCCGAACAGCTTCCGACCGGCAAACTTCGGGAGGATGTAGCTGACGAGGCCGAAGGCGGGGAGGACGAGGATGTACACTTCGGGGTGGCCGAAGAACCAGAACAGGTGTTGCCAGAGGATCGGCCCGCCGCCGTCGACGGTGAAGAAGGTCGTCCCGACGGTGCGGTCGAGCAGCAGCATGACGGCGGCGCTCCCGAGCACCGGGAAGGCGAAGAGGACGAGCGCCGACTGGGTGAGGATGCTCCAGGAGAACAGATCGAGGTTCGCCCACGACACGTCGTCGCCGCGCGCCGAGACGATGGTCGCGATGAAGTTGATGGCCCCCAGCGTCGTGGCGACGCCGCTGAGGTGTAGCGCGAGCAGGAGCAGGCTCACCTGCTGGTTGGGGATCTGTATCGACAGCGGCGGGTAGAGCGTCCACCCCGTGGCAGGCGGTTCGAGCAGGAGCAGCGGCTCGCTGTACCGGATGACGCCCGACAGCGCGTCGATCGCGGAGGACGGCAGCAGGCCCGCGACGCCGGCGATGGCCTTGCCGATGAGTTCGGTGATGAGCCCCGCGCGCGCAAGTACGAGCGACGGTGGCAACAGCCAGAAGGCGACGGCGTTGATCCGGGGGAACGCCATGTCGTCGGCGTCGATCAGCAGCGGGATGACGTAGTTGGCGATGCCGGCGAACACCGGCGTCGCGAAGAAAAACAGCATCGTGATCCCGTGGGCGGTGAACAGCGCGTTGTACGTGTCGGCGTCCCAGACGGTGATCGCTGGGGTCAAAAGCTCCGAGCGGAGCATCATCGCGTCCATCCCGCCCCAGAGGCCGGCGACAGTCCCGAAGACGAGATAGAGGATCCCGATGTCCCGGTGGTCGACGGTGGTCAGCCACCGCCTGATACCGAGCGGCTTCGCGCGGACCTGCCCGGACTCACCGTCCGTCGCGTTGGGGCCGTCGCTGTCGGGCGATCCGTTGTTCTCGGCTGACCCGCTGTCCTCGGTCGATCCGCCGTCGGCCAGCGGGCGCTCCCCGTCGGATTCGGGTGCGGCGGAGCGGTGGTCGTCGGCGAACGGGTCGGTCCGGCGCCAGGCGACGACGGCGGGGGCGACACACGCCGCGACGACGGCGAGACTGGGCAGGAGTCCGAGCATCTGCTGAAGCGTGGTCGGTCGTCAGTTGCGATCCGGCGCGGAAAAGTATACGTCGGGCACCGACCGGTGGCGTCGCCTTACTGCGCGAGGCGGCGTCTGTAACCCGGACTTACGCGTATTCGTCGGTCAGGCTCGCGAAGACCGCGCCGAGCGTGAACCCGTAGGCGAGGTGGGCGAGGAGCGTGAACACGAGGTAGAGGATCAAAAGCGGGAGCCCGGTGTCGGCCCGACCGACGACGGCGAAGGCGACCCACAGCGGTATCGCGAACGCCATCCCCGCGACCGCGGGGTCCAGTTCGAGCGGGACGTACGGTTTCAGGGCGAGAAAGAGGAGCGGCCAGACGACCGCTCCGACGACCGCGTAGCCGACGAACCCGAGGAAGAGGTTCCCCGGGACCCGGACGAACCGGGCGATGGCGGCGAAGATGCCGATGGCGTAGCGGGCCTCCACCTCGAAGATCGCGAGCGCGACCGACATGACGGCCGTCGCGACGGCGCCGGCGACGAGCGCGGCGAGAGCGCGGTGCATCCGTCGGGTCGTCGGCCAGCGTGCCGAAAAGTATACTCCGGGTACCGCCGCGGCGTCACCGGTACGCTCACGTTGGCCGTCCGCCGGCCCGTCCCGCGAGAGAGCGGATACCTTTTGCCGTTCGCCGCCCGAGTCCCGGTATAGATGGCTCTGACGAAGCGGATCATCCCCTGTATCGACGTCGACCTCGACGACGAGGGGAACGCGGCGGTCTACACCGGGGTGAACTTCGAGGACCTGGCCTACACCGGTGACCCGGTGGAGATGGCCAGAAAGTACAACGAGGCCGGCGCCGACGAGTTCGTCTTCCTCGACATCACGGCCTCCGCGGAGGGCCGCGAGACGATGCTCGACACCGTCTCGCAGGTCGCCGACGAGGTGTTCATCCCGCTGACGGTGGGCGGCGGGATCCGGACCCGCGAGGACGTCAAGGAAACGCTCCGCGCGGGCGCGGACAAGGTGTCCATCAACTCCGGCGCCATCGCGAACCCCGAACTGATCACCGAGGGCGCCCGTTCGTTCGGCAACCAGTGCATCGTCATCAGCGTCGACGCCAAGCGCCGGTTCGACGAACAGGGCGAACACTACGCGCAGGTCGACGGCGAGTCCTGCTGGTTCGAGTGCACGGTCAAGGGCGGCCGCGAGGGCACCGGCCTCGACGTCGTCGAGTGGGCCGAGGAAGCCGAGGAGCGCGGCGCCGGCGAGCTGTTCGTCAACTCTATCGACGCCGACGGGACGAAAGACGGCTACGACATCCCGCTAACGAAGGCGGTCTGCGACGCCGTCTCGACGCCCGTCATCGCCTCCTCTGGCTGTGGTGGCCCCGAGGACGCCTACGAGGTGTTCACCGACGCCGGCGCCGACGCGGCGCTGGCCGCCTCGATCTTCCACTTCGACGAGCACTCCATCGACGAGGTGAAGCGGTACCTGGACGACCGCGACGTGCCCGTCCGCCTGTGAGCGATGAGTGACGGCGAGGGTTCGGGGGACGGCGGGCCGGGCAGCGACGCACCGGGCGGTGACGGGTCGAACGGTTCGTCCTCCGGGTCGGCGAAGTGGCGCTGCGCGTGGTGCGACAAGCCCCACGACCGGAACGACCCGCCCTGTGACAACTGCGGCCATCACAAGTTCGAGAAGGCGGTCGTGCCGGTCGCTCCGGACGACCCCGACCACGAGCGCGAACCGGTGTGGGTCTGTCCCGAGTGCGGGCGCGTCCACCAGAAGAACTCGCCGCCGTGTAGCCGCTGCGGGAACGCCCAGCTGGAGCGGACGATCCCCGACGAGAGCGACTACGCCGAGGAACTGGGCGGCACGTCGTACGTCGACCTGCTGAGCGCCCGCTACGTGGCCGGGCTCGCGGTCGCCCTCGTCGCCGGGACGGTCCTGGTGCTCGGGCTACTCGGCGTAATTACCCTGCCCGGGATGGGTGACGACGTGCCGGGCAGCGCGGATTCGTTCGCTGGCGTCGACCTGAGCGACACCGAGGCCGCCTTCGTCGACGAACTGAACGACCGGCGGGCGAACGCATCGCTCCGGGCGTACGAGCGCAACGAGAACCTCGACGATGCGGCACGGCTCGCAAATCAGCAGCGGGTGCGCGCCGTCGCCGGCGAGGGGACCGATGCCAGCGACGAGCGAGTCCGCGAGGAACTCGACGGCGCCTGCGACGGCGAGGTCGGCGCGCGCATCCAGTTCTGGCGGTCGTACGAGGAGGGCGCTCCGGCGCTCGATTCCCCGGACGCGCTCGCGGCGTCCCTGGTCGACGGGTACGAGCGCGTCGCTGAGGACTTCTACGAGACGGCGAACGGGCTCGTCGGCGTCGACGTCCACGCCGGACCGGACGACCGGGTGTACGTCGCCGTCGTGGCCTGCTGAACGGACCGCGTTTTACCGCATGCGGCGCGCGATCCGGAGCGCGACGGACGTGAGCGTTCCGAGCCCGGGGATCCGTGAGGACAGCGCCGCCGCGACGACGAGCAGGAGACCGCTCTTGGGCCGACCGCGGGCGAACGCTACGGCCGCGTCCACGAGCGTCGAGACGATGCTGAGTTTGCCGAAGGTCTTCGCGTTTCGCGTCGCCATCTGTACCGGAACGAAGGGTGCGCTGGCAAAGTGTGACTACCTTGCCGTCGCAGGGTCGGTGGAGAGGACGGCCCAACAGGGAGTAACGGACCGAGAGAGACGAAGTGACGGGAGACGCAGCTCAGTCCGAGAGGATGGAGACGTCGTTTGACTGCTCGATAGCCGCCGGTTCACCGCGTTCCAGCCGGTCGAGCCGATCCATGATGGTGTGGACCTCGTCGCCGTCGGTACAGGGGGCGACGTGGCGCAGTTCCTCCCCGTCGTACTCTGCGAGGCCCATCACGGGCAGGACCATCGCGGTGTACGGCTCGTCGGTGACGTCGTTGTCGACGGTCTGGCGCTGGTAGAACGACTCCAGCGAGACGTTGTTCGAGAGGGCCCACTGCTTGAACTCGGCGACGCGATTGAGGATGTACTCGCCCTCCTCGGTGCGGGCGCCCGCGGAGTCGCGGGCGATCTGCTTGCCCCAGACGATGACCGAGAAGTCCTCGATCTCGTCCTCGGCGTCGAGTTCCTGCAGGCGCTCGATGACCGCTTCCTGTCGTTCGTGGGCGCCGTCCGGAAGCAGCGACCGGACGTAGAGTTCGATCCGCGGCGTCTGTGTCCCCGTCATCGTACTCGGAGTGGCGTCCCCATGGATGAAAAAACTTCTGCTGATTTTCCCGTATTATCCATGTTTGTGTTTATCACACCGGCCTAACCCGGGTTCTGGTGAACGTTCGTTAATTTCCATTCCGATCCGCTTTCGACTTTCATCTCAGAAGTTGGGTTCGATTAAAGACGTAATATTATTCGACTACTGTCGAAATATGGCGGTGGACCGAGCCGGGGGAGACGGTCCTTCGATGCCGATCTTGTACTAGACGGTGTATTCCGGACGGTAAGGGCGATATAATGGAAACACCGCGGTGTCGAAGCGGAGCCGGGAGGGAGACGGCAGGTCGAACGACGGTCAAGGGATCGGGCAGCCGAGTTCGATCGAGTCGATCGCGCCCAGACGGAGAGAACGCCGCGCGCGGACCTGACTGCCAGTACGGTCCCAATCGCTGGGAACGTGCGCCAAGATTGATAATCTTCGGCATCAAATCTACCAGAATGGGAGATCCAGATGGATATTGTTGATATCGCCACCAGCGAGTACGTGGCCGTCGACGTCGACGAGCGCCTGGGCAAGGTTCGGTCGCGGTTCGAGCGCGAGAACCCGAAGGGCCTGATCGTCACGGACGACGACGAGTACGCCGGGCTGATCACGCAGAAGCAGCTGGTGCAGTCTCACATCGAGGACAACACCAAGGCGAGCGCGATGATGCAGTCGGCCCCCCGCGTCGAGCGCACGGACGACGTGCGCGAGGTCGCCCGCGTCCTCGTCGAGGGTGGGACCAAGGTCGCCCCCGTGTTCGAAGCGGGCGAGCTGTGGGGCATCGTCACCGAGGACGCGATCCTCCACGCGGTCCTCGAGAACCTCGACGCGCTCACCGTCTCGGACATCTACACCGACGACGTGGTCACGGTCAGGGAGGACACCAACGTCGGGCAGGCCATCAACCTGCTCCGCGAGCACGGCATCTCCCGGCTCCCCGTGCTCGACGACGAGGGGCGGCTCAGCGGGATGGTCACCCGCCACGACATCGTCGACATCGTCGTCCGCGACATGGACAAGGCCACGCGCGGCGAGCGCGCCGGCGACATCGAGCGCGTGCTCGACCTGCCCGTCTACGACGAGATGTCCAGCCCGGTGGCGACCACGAGCCTCGACGAGTCCGTCCGCGACGCCGTCGCCCGCATGCTCGAAAACGACTACGCCGGGCTCGTCGTCACCCCCGAAGACGACGACGACACCGTCGCGGGCATCGTCACCAAGACGGACGTACTGCGCGCGCTGACGTTCACCGAGGAGGAGCACATGGACGTGCAGATCACGAACGTCAAACTCCTCGACGCGATCAGCCGCGAGGACGTCCGCCAGCGCATCGAACGGGTCGCGGACAAGTACCAGAAGATGCAGGTCCAGCACTGCCACGTCCGCTTCCACGAACACAAGGAGAAACTCCGCGGCACGCCCCTGATCCGCTGTCAGATCCGCATGCGCACCAACAAGGGTCAGGCCGCCGGCTCCGGCGAGGGCTACGGCGCCGACTCGGCGTTCGGCGTCGCGCTCGACAAGCTCGAACGGAACGTCCTCGAACTCAAAGACGTGCAGGCCGACGAGGAGTACCGCGGCCAGCTCCTCCGCAAACTCGGCGAGCTGTAGACGGCCTTACCGGTCCCGGATCGGCATCCGCCCGCCCCGTTTTCGGCCAGGCGCAGTCGACGTGCGCGCCGGGGCATTCCCGTTCGCCCCGCCGTTACTCGGAGTAGCCTTCCTGAAGGAACGCGCCCTCGGTCTCGTAGACGTTGACGAGCTCCTCGATGAACTCGGCCATCGTCTCGTCGTCCTCGAGGTGGCCCTCGATGCGCTCGGCGAGGTCGTCGTCGATCTCGATGGTCGTGGACATGTGAACCGTGCCTCTAGATAGCACGCCGAACAGCAAGAAGGTGGTGGGGGACGGTCCGGTCGGGACGGATCGCCCGCGGACCACGGGGACGGCAGCCGGTCACTCGGCGGAGTCGGCCTCGCTCGGTCCCGGGACCTCGGTCGGCTGCCGGTCGCGGAATGCCGGCAGGCTCGGGTCCCTGTGGGGGTCCCGTCCGAAGACCGCGCCGCGGAGGTCCTGCTCGTCGAGTTGCGTCTGGAGCGTCCGGTTAAGCCGGTTGATGCTGGTCACGTCCAGCCCGACCAGATCGAGCAGCGTCCGGTAGGCCGGATCGTCTTTGAGCGAATCGAAGCGTTCGTGGAGGGACTCCAGCGAGTCCGGTGGTTGCTCGGCGATCCACTCGCGGTCGTGCAGGCCGAGGATGCGCTGGCGCTCGTCGTCGACGACGTGCTGGATGACGACCAGCGCGACCTTCTGGATGGCGCGCTGGCTGCCGAACGCCGTCAGGTCCAGATCCGTCATGATGCCCAGCGCCCGGTCGCGCTCCCACGGCGTCAGCCCGAGTTTGTTGCAAAAGGCGTGGGTGATGCGGGCCTTCTCCAGACGGTGCATGCGCTCGCCGTGGCCGGCCATCGCCGGGTGCTGCTCGTCGTGCAGCCGCCGCAGGTTCTCGTCGAGGTCCTCGCCCGGCTGTTCCGGGCGGCCGATGAGCGTCGCGCTCGGCGTGGTCACGTCCCAGCGCCTGAACGCCTCGTCCTTGACGGCGTCGAGTCGTCCGAGCGACCCGTCGCCCGGGCGAGCGCTGACCTCGCGCTCCGCCCGCGGATCGACCGGTTCGCCGCTCGTCTGTAGACCGTGGTCGGCCGCGTCGCGTCCCCCGTTCATCTCGTCGGCATTCGTGCTCGCGGCTTTAGAAAGCACCGGCTGGTCGGTCGAGACGACGAAAGAACGCGACGGGTTCCTCTTACTACAGACCGTTGTGACGAGAACGACTTAAAGGAACGCCGATGAGCCGTCCGTGCGGAAACGGTCGCACGTCGGCCCGCCGAACGAGGGCTGTCGCTGGTCGGCAATGGTCTCCCGCAGAACTTCCTCACTACGAACCCTTGTGACGAGAACGACTTAAAGGAATTCGCGGTGGGAGCGCGGTTGACTCAGAGGAGAGAGCTCGGAAACGCATACGCATCGCTCCGGGGTGAGTGATCGACGGAGAACTCCTTCAATATGAACCCTTGTGACGAGAACGACTTAAAGAGGCGAGGTCACTTCGCGGAGAGAGACCGACATCGACAGACACGCACCGCTGGCAAGCCCGATGTCTCGCAGAACTTCCTCACTACGAACCCTTGCGACGAGAACTACTTAAACGAAGCAACGCTGACGAAGCGACGGCGGATCGAACGGATGGGCACGGCTGCCGGGCAGATGACTCCGTAGAACTTCCTCACTATGAGCCCTTGTGACGAGAATGACTTAAAGGAACGTCGTCAGCGGTCGGGGTTCGTGAGGTGATACAGCGGTTCGAACTCCCCCACGTTCCGATCGTCTTCGAGGACCTCCTGCATGACCCGCTTGTGTTCTCGGTCGATGTCGTGGTTGGAATCCTCGTACTGGTCCCAGACGCGGTCGATGTCCTCGGCTTCCATGTAGTAGACCAGATACGGGCCGTCGTCGGTGCGTTCGAGGAAGGCCGACTCGGTCAGCATCCCCTCGTCGCGAAGGGTCTCCTCGGCCTCGTTTCGGCGGTCGCGGACCTCGGCCATCCACTCCTTCAGCCGGTCGACCTTGTCCTCCTGTACCCGCTGTTTGACCATCACGACGTCGGTCATTCTAACTGAACGATACATCTGACGGTCGCTTATCGGTTGGGTGACCCTGGGAAATTGTACCAACCTTCGCCCGTACCGAGCGGACGCCGAGTGAGCGAAACGGTTACCGGAGGCAGAAAGTCGAGGTAAACGGGAGAATCCCGAAGCGGAGGGGCAAGTCCCTACTGGAAGCCGATGCGACCGCCGGAGCGACGCTGCTGGCCCCGGTTGCCGCCGCTCTTGAACTCTTCCTGCATCTGCTCGTAGTAGTCGCGGATGTCGTCGGTGATCGTCGGACGGACGTTGTCGAGCGCCTGGCGGAAGTGGCGCATCTCGACGACTTCCGCGTCGTCGTCCTCGCGGAGCGCCTCGATGGCGGCCTCGCGGCCGATCGATTCGAGGTCGGAGCCGACGTAGCCGTCGGTGATCTCCGCGAGCTCGCGCAGACTCACGTCGGGACTGAGCGGCTGGTCCTCGGTGTGGATGCGGAGGATCTGCTCGCGGCCCTCGGTGTCGGGCTCGCCGATCATGACGAGGCGGTCGAACCGGCCCGAGCGGATGAGCGCCGGGTCGATCATGTCCGGACGGTTGGTCGCGCCGATGACCATCACGTCCTCCATGTCCTCCAGCCCGTCGAGTTCGGTCAGGAGCTGGTTGACGACGCGCTCGGAGACGTTACTACCGACGTCGCCGCCGCGGCCGGGCGCCAGCGAGTCAAGTTCGTCGAAGAAGATCACCGTCGGGGCGACCTGCTTGGCCTTCCGGAACGTCTGGCGGATGGCCTTCTCGGACTCGCCGACCCACTTCGAGAGGAGTTGTGGGCCACGCACGCTGATGAAGTTGGCGTCGGTCTCGTTGGCGACGGCCTTGGCCATCAGCGTCTTCCCGGTGCCCGGCGGCCCGTACAGCAGCACGCCGGAGGGCGGGTCGATGCCCATCCGCTGGAACTTCTCGGGCTTGTTCAGCGGCCATTCGACGGACTCCTGGACCTTGCCCTTGGCCTCTTCGAGGCCGCCGACGTCGTCCCACGAGACCTTCGGCAACTCGACGAGGACCTCGCGCATGGCCGACGGACTCACCTCGTTGAGCGCGCCGCGGAAGTCCTCCCGCTTGATGATCATCCGGTCGATGAGGCTCGGCGGGATGTCCTCCTCGTCGAGGTCGATCTCGGGGAGGTAGCGCCGCAGGGCCTTCATCGCGGCCTCCTTGGTGAGACTCTCGATGTCGGCGCCGACGAAGCCGTGGGTCTCGTCCGCGAGGCGACCGAGGGCCACGTCGTCGCTCAGCGGCATGCCGCGAGTGTGGATCTGGAGGATCTCTTCCCTCCCGATCTCGTCGGGGACGCCGATCTCGATCTCGCGGTCGAACCGGCCCGGGCGACGCAGGGCGGGGTCGACGGAGTCGACGCGGTTGGTGGCGGCGATAACGATGACCTGCCCCCGTGATTCGAGGCCGTCCATCATCGTCAGTAGCTGCGCGACGACGCGGCGCTCGACTTCGCCGGTGACGTCCTCGCGCTTGGGCGCGATAGAGTCGAGTTCGTCGATGAAGATGATAGAGGGGGCTTCCTCGCTGGCGTCCTCGAATATCTCCCGCAACTGCTGCTCGGACTCCCCGTAGTACTTCGAGATGATCTCCGGACCGGCGATAGAGAAGAAACTCGCGGACGTCTCGTTGGCCACGGCCTTGGCGAGGAGGGTCTTCCCAGTGCCGGGCGGGCCGTGGAGCAGGACCCCCTGGGGCGGCTCGATGCCGAGTTTCTTGAAGATCTGGGGGTGTTTCATCGGCAGCTCGACCATCTCGCGGACGCGCTGGATCTCGTTCTGGAGGCCGCCGATGTCCTCGTAGGTGATCCCGCCGCCGGTCTTCTCGAAGCCGGAGATGGGCTCTTCGCGGAGTTCGACCTCGGTGTCCTCGGTGATGAGGCAGACGCCCTCCGGCTCGGTCTCGACGGCGATCAGCGGGATCGCCTGGCCGGGCGAGCGCATGAACGGGTGGTTCGTCGAGGACATCACCGGGACGATGTCGCGCTCGACGACCGGGCGCTTGAGGATCTGTCGTTTCACCATACCTGCGGCGTCGGAGCCGAACTGGACCGATGCCTCCTCGGGGGGCGCGAGGACGAGCTTGTCGGCCTTCTCGGCCTCGGCCTTGCGGATCTCGACGCGCTCGCCGATCCCCACGTCGGCGTTCTGGCGCGTGAATCCGTCGATGCGCACAGTATCGGTGTTCCAGTCCTGTCGGTCCGCACGCCACACCTTCGCGGCCGTCACCTCGCTGCCCTCGATCTCGATGATGTCGCCGGGTGAGAGCTTGAGGTGAAGGAGCGTGTCGGGGTCCAGCCGGGCGATGCCGCGCCCCGAATCGTTCGGGTACGCTTTCGCCACTTCTAGTTGCACTTCGTTCATAGTCGAGTGGGAGTGTGTCTCACTCGGGTACCACCGCGGATATGCTTTTTGCTCCCGGTGGTTTCACTCGGGAATCTGCCCGACTGGACTGGCAACCGCGGCCAACACATCTTTCTCAGATCTCGCGGTTATAACACGTCGGCCCCGAGGACCGACCGGAGATCCGCGGTGGTTACGTCCCCCCGTCGCAGGAGTTCGGGCTCGCCGGCCAGCGAGAGGATAGCGCTGGCTCGGGTCGTCCCTCGCGCGCTTCCCTCGACGATGTAGTCGACGGCGTCGCCGACGTGCTCGCTGGCGAGCGCCACGTCGACCAGCGTGTCGTCGTCGATCGTCCCCGACCGATTGGCCGAGGTCATCGCCAGCGGGCCGTCGACCAGATCGGCGAGTGCCCGCCAGGTCGGATTCTCCAGACACCCGATCGAGACCGTTCCGTCGCGCCGGAGTCGCGGTTCGTCGACGCGGTCCGTGCTCGGGAGTACGAGGTTCAGCGGCCCCGGCCAGAACTCGTCGACGATCCGGTCGACGAGGGCGGGGTCCTCCGGATCGGCGTAGAGTCGCCAGTCGTCGGGATCGCGAACGAACAGCGTGAGCGGCTTGTGTGCAGGCCGATCCTTGATATCGTAAGCCCGCCCCACCGCGTCGGGGTTCCAGGGGGCGAGCGTGAGCCCGAGATTCGTGTCGGTCGGCGCGACGACCACGCCGCCCTCCCGGATGCACTCGGCCGCACGCTCGAGGTTCTCCGCGGTCGATTCCAGGACCGGCGCAGTCATCTGCGGGGGCCGCCCTCCGTTCCCGTCGTCTGCATGGACGGTCCGAGTGGTCGCCGGTTCCTAAACGTAGCGGGACAGCAGCAGTCGTCGACACGGGTGCGGTTTCTCGGCGGACGAGTCACCGGACCGTTTTTGCCGTCGCCGGGAGCGTGTTGTGACATGCGAACCCTCGCGTTCGACGGTCGGATGGGCGCCAGCGGCGACATGCTCCTCGGCGCGCTCGTGGCCGCTGGTGCGGACCCGGCCGTCCTCCGTCCCGTCGAGGACGCCCTCCCGGTCCGCTACGCGGTCGGATCGGTTACGAAAAACGGCATCGGCGCCACGACCGTCGACGTTCGCCACGCGGACGCGAGCGAGGACGGCGACGGACACAGCCACGAGCACAGCGGCCACACACACAGTCACGACCACGGTGGGGACGGGCACGATCACGAGCACACTGGCGACGGACACGACAACGAGCACGGCCATGCGGAAGGTGCGGGCCCGAATCGGACGTACGCGGAAGTGGTCGAACTCGTCGAATCGATGGGGCTGCCCGGAAGCGTCGAGCGCGACGCGCTGGCGGTCTTCGAACTGCTCGGCGAGGCCGAGGCGAGCGTCCACGGCACCGACCTGTCGGAGACGCACTTCCACGAGGTCGGCGCCGACGACGCCATCGCCGACGTGGTCGGGGTCGCACTACTGCTCGACGACCTGGACGTCGAATGGATCGTAACGACACCCCTGTCGGCCGGCGGGGGCGAGGTGTCTATGAGTCACGGCACCTACCCGGTTCCGGCGCCGGCGGTCGTCGAACTCGCGGAGCGGGCCGACTGGTCGTTGCAGGGTGGACCCGTCGAGATGGAATTGCTCACCCCGACCGGCGCGGCGCTGCTCGCCCACTTCGCCGAGGGCGTCTCCGAACTCCCGAATCTGGACGTCACGGCCTCGGGATACGGCGCGGGCGGGTACGACTTCGACCGGTACCCGAACGTGCTCCGCGCCATCGTCGGCCAGACGCAGGGCGGCCTCTCACGGGACGCCATCACCGTGTTGGAGACGAACCTCGACGACGCGACGCCGGAGGTGCTCGGCGGCTTGCAGGAGACCCTCGCCGACGCCGGCGCGCGGGACGTGTCTATCATTCCGGTGACGATGAAGAAGTCGCGGCCGGGCCATCTCGTGAAGGTCGTGGTCAAGCCCGAAGACGCCCAGCGAGTGGCGCACCGGCTCGCCGAGGAGACCGGGACGCTGGGCGTCCGCGAACACGGTGCCGGGCACCGCTGGATGGCCGACCGCGAGATACGACCCGTCGAGATCGAAGTCGAGGGGAGCACCTACGAGGTCGCCGTGAAGCTCGGGATGGACGACGAAGGGGAGGTCTTCGACGTGAGCGCGGAGTACGACGACGCGGCGGCGGTCGCCCGCGAGACGGGGCTGGCGGTCAGAGAGGTCGTCCGCCGAGCCGAGACGGCCGCGAACGAATGACCGAGACCGTCCTCGTCGTCGGCGCGAGCGGCTACCTCGGCCGGTCCGTGGCCGAGCGCCTGCACGAGACCGGCTACCGCGTCGTCGGGACCTACTGTTCGTCCCCGGCGCCGACGGCGAGCGTGGAGTTCGACTTCTGGACGGATTCCGTGACCGCGATCCTCGAGGAACACGACGTCGACATCGTCGTCTACGCCGCCGCGAACGAGTACGGCGGCGACGTCGACACCGGGGAGTCCGACGTAGCCGACCCCTTCGACGAGCGGGCCGAGCGGTTCGCGGCCGCCTGCGCGGACCGTCGGGTCGTCTACGTCTCCAGCGCGGCGGTCTTCGACGGTACCGACCGCCGGTACGTCGAATCGGACCCCCGGTCCCCGCGGGACCAGTACGGCCAGCGGCTCGTCACCTTCGAGGACGCCTTCGACGAGCACTGCCCGGACTCGATCTTCGTCCGGTCGAGCTACCTGTTCGGGTTCTCGCGCGGGCGGCTCGACCACCGACTCGCGCGGACTCGCGAGCACCTCGAACGCGACGAGCCCATCGCGTACTTCACGGACATGTACAAGAGCCCCATCCTCGTGACCGAACTCGCCGACGCCATCCGGGCGCTCGTCGACGGCGACGCGACGGGCGTGCTCCACGCGCCGGCCCCGCGGGTCAGCGTCTACGAGTTCCACTGCGAGGCGATGCGCGCGCTCGGCTACGAGCCCGATCTGGTCGAGCGAGACGCTATCCCGCCGGAGATGGACGTCGCGCCGGACACTTCGCTCTCGTCCGAGCGCTTCGCGTCGCTGGTCGGGTTCGAACCGTCGGCCGTGCGGCCGGCGCTCCGCTCGCAGGTCGACGAGCGGGAGAGGTAAACTCTTCAGTCCCGGTTCTCGCGGTGTTCGGCCAGCGCCTCGGCGATGGTGAGTTCCCCCAGCGCGACGCGGCGGGCGAGCGTCTCGTCGATGGCGCGGTTGGTCTCGCTCTCCTCGCGCGAGCGGTCCTTGATCCGCTGGAGTTCGCCCGTCGTCGGCTCGATCCTCCGTGACTCGACGCGCTCGCCCTCTAGCCGCGCGATGTTGACCGCGGCGAGCACGTCGCCCATCCCTCGCGCGCCGGTGCCGAGGTAGGGCGTCGTCCCCGTCTCGTCGACCAGCTCGACCGGCACGTCTTCGAGGTCGTCGATGATCTTCGCGCCCTGGAGGCGGGCGCCGTCGCCGATCCGGACCAGCGGGTCGACCGCGTCTTCGACCTCCTCGCGAACGACCTCGGCGGCGTCGGCGACCGGCACGTGGAACGTCGCGACGACCATCTCGCCGGAGAGGACGGCGATCCCGGGCCGCTCTCCGGGATCGATGCCCACGATGGTTCGGCCGCTCCCGCCCCGGAGGATGGCGACCACTTCGTCGACGGCGCGGCGCGGGTCGTCGGGGTCAGCGCGGACGACCGGCACGTCGTCCGGGTTCGGCGGGTCTTCGCCCGCGGCGGTGACGACCACGGTCGTTCGCTCGGGCAGCGCGTCGTCGAGTTCGATGGTCGTGAACGTCACGCCCCGGTCGCGCAGCTCGTTGACTACGCCGTGGTAGACTTCGAAGTCCGCGGTCGCGACGACTATCACAGCCGAACTTGGCGGCCCTCGCACCTAAGTGTTCGACTGTTCGCGCCGCCGGCTGCGGGCGGAGTGCGAGCGTTTTTGTCGGGTGACGACCAACGCTCGGCCGTGAGCGAGCGCATCTCGACCGGTTGCGAGGCCATCGACGACCTGCTCGGCGGGGGGCTCGAACGCGGCGCGGTCACGCAGATCTACGGCCCGCCGGCCGCCGGCAAGTCGAACATCGCCCTTTCCGCGGCCGTCGAACTGGCCGCCGCCGGCGACTCCGCGTTGATCGTCGATACCGAAGGCCTCTCGGTCGACCGGATGGAGCAACTGGCCGGCAGCGGCGGCCGCGACGTCGACGACGTGGCCTCGCGGCTCATCGTCACCGAGGCCTACACCTTCGAGGAACAGGAGGAGGCCGTCCGCGACGTCGAGGAGTTCGTCGACGTGGTCGACTTCATCGCGCTCGACAGCGCGACGGGTTTCTACCGGCTCCAGCGCACCGAACAAGAGGAAGGCGAGGCGTTGCGGGCGGTCGGCCGCCAGCTCGCGCATCTGCTCTCGCTGGCCCGGAAACACGACATCGCCGTCGCGTTCACCAACCAGGTCTACACCGACCCCGATTCCGAGCAGGCCCGCGCGCTCGGCGGTCACACGCTGAATCACTGGTCGGCGACGATCGTCCGACTCGACCGCTTCCGCGGCGGTAACCGCCGGGCGACCCTGGAGAAACACCGCGCCAAGCCCGCCGGCGAGACGGCCCAGTTCAAGATCACCGATACCGGGCTAGAAAGCGGCGAACCGCGCTGATACAGTTCGGGTTCTCGACGTGAGTCGGACGCTCCGGTTCGGCCGTGGGTCCCTCGGAGAATTTCGGGAGTCCCCGACCCCGATCACGGACTGGGAGCAGTGGCCCTCATCGCTCCCGCGAATAGAGCGTCACGCCCCTCCTGAATCGGTAGCTGTCCTGCATTCTGGAGGCCCAGACGACCACGCCCGCGATCACCAGCAGCGTCGGATAGAGGAGGGCCATACCGAGAAGATAGACGCCGAAGGGGGAGAGCACCACTCCGGAGGCGATCGCCACAGCGGTCACGAGCCCCGACGTCAGCCGAAATATCTCGATCTGGTACGGCCTGAGCGGGAGTTTCGCGGCTCCCGACTTCGCACCGAGCCCGAAGACGCTGATCACTAGAAACGTCCCGATCGTTCGCGCGACACTGAGGACGTAGTAGCCGGTGTTGAACGCAGTCCAGCCACCAGTCGCCACGGCGAGGAGACAGATAGTGAACCACTGCCAGCGCTTGTACACACGTCCGTCGTGGCCAGCTTGCCGTTTAGTTATCGACTTGATTCAGGCATCTACGGTCCGTTAGAGACCGAATACCCGCTCGCAACTGGTCGATTTCACCGGTCCGACGGTGACGACGGGAGACCGAGCGAGTCTAGAGCAGGTCGACCCGGATCGCACTGGTGGTGCGTCCACGTCTCCGTATCCGGAATCTCGGGCCACTCCCAGACGGGTGGAACCTCTCGAGAGGCCGGAAAGATAGTCTCAGTAGATGAGCGCGTCGTCGTTCTCGACCATGTAGAGGGTCCGGGCGGCGATGTTGACGGCGTGGTCGCCGACGCGTTCCAGATCACGGATAGTGAGCAGCAGGCGCGATACGTCGGCCATCAGCTGTTCGACCTCCCCTTCGCTGGTCTCGTCGTCGACTTCACGTTCGATGAGGTCGCGAACGACGGCCGTGGAGGCGGTTTCACAACGGGTATCGATCTCGTCGTCCTGATCGGAGATGGCGACGCACGCCTCGGGGTCCTCGCGGTCGTACGCCTCCATCGCGGCTTCGACCATCTCGATGACGAGGGTACCGATCTCCTGGATGTCGACGTCGGGGTAGAGGTCCCGTTCCGCCTCGTGAGTGTAATCGCCGAGGTTGGTCGCGAGGTCGGCGATACGTTCGAGGTCGGTGATGATCTTGAACGATGCGGCGATGAAACGCAGGTCCGAGGCGACGGGTTGCTGGAGCGCCAGTAGGTCGATACACTGCTGTTCGAGGTCGAGGTAGAGCTGGTTGACCTCGTCGTCGCCCTCGATGACTTCCCAGGCGAGGTCGTCGTCTTTGGTTTCGAGGGCGTCGAGACCCATGCGGAGTCGTTCGAGGACGACCTCGCTCATGTAGAGGACGTCCTCCCGCAGGGATTCGAGTTTCTCCTGATATCCTTCGCGTGGCATACCCCCAAAAACCGGTGGTAGCGCAATGTAAGTTGCGCCGGCGGCGGTTGTCGCCGGCCGAGCGCTGCAGGCACCGGCCGGAGATCTACCCTATTCGGCGATGGCGTCGAGTAGATCCGTGAGCGTCTCGAGTTCGTAGGTCGGTTCGTCGTCGAGGACGGTATCGGCCCGGTGGGCCCGGCGGAGGAAGGCGCTGTCGACGCCGGCGCGGTGGGCGACCTCGACGTCTTTGGGGCTGTCCCCGACGTAGAGGGCCTCACGGGTCCCGAGCTCGTCGAGCGCGCTGTCGAGGTAGTGGGTCTCGGGTTTGCGCCGACGGGCGCCCGCGACGGTGTGTTCGCGGCCGACGACGTACTCGAAGTGCTCCTCCAGGCCGTAGTGCTCGACGATGAACTCGACGGTGCCGTGCTGGTTGTTGCTGACGACGGCCAGCTGCTGGGAGAGGTCGGCGAGCGCGGTCACGTCGTCGTAGAGCGTTTTGTCGCCGTTCTCGATGGCCTCACGCTGGTGGCGGACGGCCCGCTCCTCCCTCGTGGCCCAGTACTCGGCGAGCGAGAGACCGAGTTCGGCTTCCACCGCCGCGAGGCCGTCGAGGTCGCCGTCGGCGGCGTACCGGACGAGCTCCTCCGGGGGGTCGTCGATCCCGTGGTCTTCGAACGCCCGGCGGGCGATCCGGCGGAGCAGTTCCGTCTCGGTGAGTTCGACCAGGACGCCGTCGTTGTCGAAGACGACCGCTTCGTACGTCGTCACTGTGGACGGGTGTCGGTGCCGGGAGGAGAAATCAGTACTGGTCGGAGCGGTCGAATGCGATCGGACCGTGACCGAGACAGTGGACCCGACCGGGAGACCGAGAACGATTACCCGAACTTGCCGGTGATGTAGTCCTCGACGCGCTGGCTCTCGGGGTTCTCGAAGATGGTCTCGGTGTCGTCGTACTCGACGAGTTCGCCGCCGGTGAGGAACACGGCGGTCTGGTCGGAGATGCGCGCGGCCTGCTGCATGCTGTGGGTGACGACGACGACCGTGTAGTCCTCGGCCAGGTCTTCGATGAGGTCCTCGATCTTCGAGGTAGCGACGGGGTCGAGCGCGGAGGCGGGCTCGTCCATGAGGATGACTTCGGGGTCGACCGCGAGACAGCGGGCGATACACAGCCGCTGTTGCTGGCCGCCGGACAGCCCGAGCGCGTTGTCGTCCAGCCGGTCTTTCACCTCGTCCCACAGCGCTGCCTGCTTGAGCGACCGCTCGACGAGTTCCTCTTCGGCGTCGCGGTCGTCGCGACCGAGGAGGCGGGCGACCAGTCCGGTGTTCAGGTCGCCGTGTTTTCGGGGGCCGTAGGAGATGTTGTCACGGATGGACTTCGGGAAGGGGTTGGGCGCCTGGAACACCATGCCGACGCGCTTGCGGAGTTCGACGAGGTCGACCCCGTCCTGATAGATTTCCTGCCCGTCGAGTTCGACCGAGCCGTCGATGCGGGCGGCGTTGATCCGGTCGTTCATGCGGTTGAGACACCGGAGGAACGTCGACTTGCCACAGCCCGACGGCCCGATCAGCGCGGTGACGCTCTCTTTGGGGATGTCCATTGAGACGCCCTTCAGCGCGTGGTCGTCGCCGTAGTAGACGTCCAGGTCCTCGACGCTCAGTTTCGCCTCCCCGTCGAAGGAGTACTGCGTCCACTCCTCGCGGGTCCGCTCGGCGGTCTCGCCGGCGGTCGTCTGGGTGGTCGCGGCCGCGTCGGTCGCGGCGGTCGGTTCCTCGGTCTCCGTCTGTGTGTAATCGGTCTCGCTCATTGGTCGAGTTTCCTCCTGAAGTAGACGCGCGATGCGATGCCGACGGCGTAGAAGCTCATCACGACGAGCAGCAAGACGAGGGCCGTGCCCCACGCGAAGTCCATGTTCTCACCGACGCCGGTGCCGATGATCGCGTAGAGCTGGTAGGGCAGCGCGCTCGACGACTGGACGAGGTCCAGGTTGGGGAGGGCCACGAACGGGAACGTCGAGGTGAACCGGAAGCTGCCCTGGACGACGTCCACGACCTGTGCGGGCAGGGGGTCGCTCGTCGTGACGAGCAGGATCGGCGCGGTCTCGCCGGCGATGCGACCGACGCCGAGGATGACGCCCGTGATGACGCCCGGCAGCGAGGCCGGGAGGACGACGCTCTTGATGGTCTCCCACTTGGTGACGCCCAGCGCCGCGCTGGCGTCGCGGTACTCGTCGGGCACGCTCTTGAGCGACTCCCGGCTGGTTATCACCACGAGCGGCAGGAGCATGAACCCGAGGACGAACTGGCCGGCGAGGATGGAGCTCCTGTTTCCGAAACGGGGGACGAGGAAAGCCAGGCCGAACAGGCCGTAGACGATGCTCGGCGTGCTCCAGAGGCCGTTCGTCGAAATCTCGACGAGGGAAGTGAACCGGCCCTGCTCGGCGTACTCCGTGAGGAAGACGGCGGCGCCGACACCCAGCGGGACCGCGAAGAGGATGGCCCCGACGACGAGCCAGACGGTGCCGACGATCGCCGGGAGGATGCCGTCGACGCCCGTCCCCGTCAGGCTGTAGCCCTCCATGACGAACGGCCAGTAGAACCAGACGATCGGTCCCTCCACGACGACCCACGTGTCGACCAACGGGGGGTTGAACCAGGTCCACGGCCCCCAGAAGAGGCCGAACTTCACGCCCTCGGTCATCGGTTCCCAGCCGCGGACGACGATGAACCCGACGATCGAGCCGAGCAGCGCGATCATCCCGGCGGCGTTGGTCCCGATGAGCGCGTAGGCGCCCAGCTGTCGGCCCTGCGGACCGAATCCACCGTACACCCGAGCGGTCGTCCAGGCGCCGACGAGCCCGGCGAACAGCCCGATCACCGGGACGCCGACGACACCGGTGACCGTGATCGAGAACCCCTCGGGACTCCATGTCCAGCCGGGTCCGACCAGCCCCGCGAGGACGACGAGCCCCGAGACGAGAACGAACAGTCCGGTCGAGAAGGTGATACCGAGGTCCTCGCGGGCGACCAGCGCGACGCCGCCGGCGAGGGCGCCGGCTAGGAGTGCAACCACCGGCCACGCAGTCGAGAGTCCGAGCGTCTGGGCGCCGACGAGGCCGCCGACTGCGAACCACAGGAGCCCCACGAAGGCGGCCGAGATGAGCCCGCCGGTGTGACCCGGTTCGGTCTCGAACAGCCCGCCGAACGAGGCGGCGCCGAGCGCGACGACGCCGACACCGACGAGGGTCAGGGAGCCTCCCAGTAGCGTCGCGACGGTGAGGTCCCCGACGCTCGCGTCTGCCGGTACGTACTGCGCGACAGCGAGCACGGCGAGGACGAACGACGCGAACGAGAGGGCGACCAGTCCGCCGCTGACGAGTTCGCGGATCGAGGAGTCGCCGGTGACGAGCGCGTCGCGCGACCCCGCGTCCGTTCGGAGGCTCATTGCTCACCCCCGAGCCGGTCGTGCATCCGGCGCTCGATGAGCTGCGAGGCGACGGAGAAACCCATCACCGTGACGAACAGCACGACGCCGGCCGCGAACAGCCCCGACATCTGGAGGCCGCTCGCGGAGCCGTACTGGCTGGCGATGAGGCTCGTCAGCGTGATGGTGCTGCCGAAGACGTCCAGGATCGGTTCGGGGAGCTGGACGACGTTCGCGAGGATGACCGTCGCGGCCATCGTCTCGCCGACCGCCCGGCCGACGCCGAGGATGACGGCCGCCGAGATGCCGGAGAAGGCCGTCGGGAGCGTGACGCTCGTCGTCGTCTGCCAGTCGGTGGCCCCAAGCGCGTGCGCGCCGTCTTTCATCGGCCCCGGGACGGCCGCGATGGCGTCCTCGGCGACCGAGACGACCGTCGGTAGGGCCATCACCCCGATGACGAAGCCGACGATGAAGAGGTTCCCGAGCTGCGGGACGTTCAGTTCGGTCTGGAAGTACGGGCTGAGGATGGTGAGTCCGATGAAGCCGTAGACGATGGAGGGGATACCGGCGAGCATCTCCACGGCGGGTTTCACGACCTCGCGCGCCCACCCGGGCGCGACCTCGCTGATGAACACGGCGCCGGCGATCCCCAGCGGCGCCGCGACCAGCGTCGCGATGACCGTCGTCAGCAGCGTCCCCCACATCATCGGAACGAGCGAGTAGACGTTCCGCGGCGTGCTCCAGAACGGGTCGGAGCCGACGAGGAGGTACAGGCCCATCTCGCGGACCACGGGCAGTGCGTTGAGCACCAGGTAGACGGTGATGAATCCGAGGATGAGGACGGTCGACGTGGTGGTCACGAACAGCAGGAAGCGGGCAGTCTCGCCCTCGTCGACGACGTAGCTGACGGCGACGAACGCGACGAACGCGCCCGCGAGGTACACGGTCAGTCCCGTCGAGAGGAAAAACGAGAGGACGGTCAGCACGAGCAGGACGCTCCCCAGACCACCGATCAGCCAGATGCCGCTGTCGAGGCCGTCGAGGCGCGTCGTGACGCTCATGCGTCTGGCTCCGGTAGCTTCTCGAGCTGCGCGCGCTGGCGCTCGTCGGTCAGTTTCGAGTAGCCTTCCGGTTCGACGAAGTTCTGCTGGCCGAAGTCGCTGAGGATCATCCGGAGGAACGCGGCCTCCTTCTTCGAGGTGCCCTCCCAGGTGTAACAGTGCAGGTCGCGCGAGAGCGGGTAGGACTTCTCCGAGAGGTTCTCGCCCGGTGTGTAGATGGTCCCGTCGAACTCGAGTTCGATGGCCGGCACCGAGTCGTCGGTGAACGCCAGGGCCATGTACGCGATGGCGTTGTTGGAGTTCGAGACCGTGGTCTTGACCTGCTGGTTCTGTCCCTTCCGGACGTCGACGCCGCCCATCGAGGCGTTGGGACCGCCGAGCATGTTCGAGCGGAACGCGGTGTCGGTGCCCGACCCCTCGGACCGCCCGACGGCCTGTATCTCCCTGTCGGGGCCGTCGTAGCTGTCGATCTCTGACCAGTGGGTTATCTCGCCGGTGTAGATTCCCCGGACCTGCTCGGCGGTGAGCTTCGTCACGCCCGCATCGTAGACCTCCGTACTCACGACGATGGGCTGGGCGTCGACCGCGATGACGTGGTTCGTGAATCCCGACAACTCCTCCTCGGAGGCGTCGGGGAACTCGGCTTCGGCCGACGCGCTCGCGTTGCCGATGTCTATTTGCTGGGCCTTGAGCTTCTCCAGGCCGGTTCCCGAGTGACTGAGACCGACGTTCACCTCGAACGGCGGGGTCACGTCCCCGTCGGCCTCGAAGCCGTACTTGCTCGCCCAGTAGTCGGCCAGGCGCTGGTCGGTCTCGATGTCGTACTGGCTCGGTCCCCAGTATTCCCTGTCGGTCGGCAGGTAGTTAGAGGCCCAGTAGGACGCAGCGCGCTGGACCATCGGGAACAGCGTCGACGACCCCCCGGCCTTGAGCTGTTCCAGGTCCGAGCCGCCGCCACCACCCGAGCCGGCCGCCGCTTGTCCCGGCGGCTGGGGACTCGTGCTGATACAGCCACCCAGTGACGCGGCCGCGCCAACCGCGCCTGCCAACAACTGTCGGCGGGTTACAGGTCTATCCCGCATTACCCGAAGAGTGGTCCTAGTTTAACTAAATACTCTACTATTATGGCTATATAGTCGTACATACTCATGCTGATTTCGCCCCCTCGCGACCCAGTCTCAGGCCGCATCCACGACACAACCGACCGGTATCGGCTCGTAGCGCCGCCGAATGTGTGGGATCAGAACTGTCGATTCGGGATCGATCCGTCGACGTGACAGCAGGTGTGGCGCGTGTCGATCGCGACGGTGACGCCTCGGCGGGCGTCAGTCCGGTCCGTCAGTGGAGCACGCCGGAACCCGATCCAGCTATATAGCCGACGAGAGACCGTCACGGCAGCCCGATCGGTGCGGAGATACGGGACGTCTCGGCGTGATCCCTCGCGATATATGTCGCAATGTACTGGTATGTAGTGGTAAATATATAGAAAGGGGTTGATTTATTGGGTCGTACGAGCGACCCGTAGCTATGGAGACGCGAAAGGTGCAGGTGACGGGCGGTTCGACGTACACGGTGTCCCTCCCCAAGGATTGGGCGACGGCGAACGACGTGAGCGCGGGCAGCGTCGTGGAGTTCCACTCCGAGGAAGACATCCTGTTGCTGTCCCCGAAGAGCGAAAACGAACGCGAGGAGGGCTCGATCGACATCGACGGGCTGGAGGGGGATCAGCTGACGCGGGCGGTCATGACGATGTACGTCAGCGGGTTCGACGTCATCAACTTCGAGGCCGCACGAGTCACGGCCGGCCAGCGGCGGACGATCCGCGAAGCCACGCAGGGCCTCGTGGGCCTCGAAGTCATCGAGGAGACCGGCGAGCGGGTCGTCCTGCAGGATCTCCTCGACTCCTCGGAGCTTTCGGTCCACAACGCGATCACGCGGATGCGGCTGGTCTCGATGACGATGCTCTCGGACGCGGTGACCGCGCTGCTGGAAGACGACGACGAGCTGGCCCAGGACGTCATCGAGCGCGACGACGACGTCGACCGGCTCTGGTACATGGTCTCGCGGGTGTTCCGGACGGTGCTTCGCAACCCCGCGGCCGCGACGGAGATCGGCTTCCCCCGGGAGACGGTCTTCGACTACCAGTCGAGCGCCCGCCAGCTCGAACGCATCGCCGACCACGCGACGAAGATCGCGACCATCGCGCTCGAGATCGGGCCGGTCAACGACTCGGTCGCCTCGGCGCTGAGCGAACTGCAGGACGCGGCGGTCACCGTCCCGGAGACGGCGATGGACGCGCTTCTGGAAGACGACCCGGACCGGGCCGTCGAACTCGCGACCGAGGCCCGCGCGGACCTGCCCGACATCGACGACCGCGCGCGTGACGTGGACGACGTCATCCGCGACCTCGACGAGGCGGAACTCGCTCAGTCGCTCGGGCTCGTCGTCGACTCGCTGTCGCGGACCGCCGACTACGGGGGCAACATCGCCGAAAGCGCCCTCCAGAAGGCGGCACCGAGTCCGTAGAACGCTCCGGCGTCTCGAGACGTTTTTCGACCGCAAAAGGGGATGGCGGATTCCCCACCGGGGTGACAGTCCGCAGATGCGGCGTGCGACGGGCGCGACGGTCAGGTGGAGTGCTCGGCGGCGCGCTCGGATGGTGGCGGATGGCGGACCGCCGCACGCCACCGACGACTGGTTGCGCTTCCGTCAAAAGGCTCGCTAAGAGTGGTACTGATCGGTAGCGTCGGCAAGGGAGTCCAGGGGAGCGGTATATAGCCGATAGCCACCGAGCACCGTCCCGGTTCGACGGCCGGAGGTGTGACTATCCGGCGCCGAAAGCGGAGAGAAGTCGCAGTCGTCCGCGGCGTTACTCGACGAGGACGGCGTTGATCTGGCCGTCCTGGCCGGGGCGGGAGGTGACGCGGGCGCGTCCCTCGCTGGTCTGGATGATGGCGCCCTTGGTGACGATGTTCCGTCGGACGTAGTTGGGGTTCGAGGGGTTCTCCTCGACGTCTTCGATCTCCGCGGCGACGACCTCGCCGTCGGCGGCGACGCTCGCGGTGTCGGCGGTGATGGCGCGGATCTTCTCGGTGTTGCCGCGGGCGTCGACGGTCTTGATGCGCGGCTCGCCGACGCGGGTCTCGGTCGGCTGGTCGCCGAGTTCGTGCTTTTTCTTCTTGCGGAAGTTCCGGCGCCGGCCGCCGGTGCGCTTGCGAGTGGAGCGTCCCTGGAACTTCATACGTGTGCAGTGTCACAGCGTGTACTTGAACCTCTCGACTCCGGCCGCTGGCACCGCGGATCCGCGCGTGGGTCGCTGTCAGCGGCGGTCGGTCGTCGGCCGATGACCGGGGCCGCCACCCGGACGGCCGCCGACCGGCAACGTTACGTGCCGGCGCACACCCATCGAGTGACGATGAGTCTGCGTCGCGCCGTCGCCGTCCCGTTCCGCGCCAAGGGCCGCGAGCGCCTCTCGGAGAGCGAGTTCGTCGTCGCGCTCTCGCTGGACCGCGACTGGTTCTCCCCAGAGCAGGCCAAACGGCTGGTCGACGTCGCCGTCACGGAGGGGCTGCTGGACCGGGACGAGGACGACGTCGTCCCGACGTTCGGCCCGCGGGAGGTGTCGGTCCCTGACGGGTTCGTCCCCGAGGACGACGTGTTGCGCCAGCGCTCGAACTTCGAGCGGGCGCTCGACGCGCTCGTCGAGGCCGGCGTCGAGAAGCAGACCGCCGTCGCCGACGTCAACAGCCTGCAGGCCGAACTCGGCGTCACGGTCGAGGCCGCGGCGATCGTCTACGCCCGCCGCGAGGGCGTCGAACTCGGCGACCTGGCCGACCGCGCCGCGAGCGAACTGGGAGGCGAGTGAAATGGTCGAGGACCGCGTCACCGACGGCAAGCGCATTGCACAGTTGCTCTCATCGGAGCTATCGGGCCGCGATCGTGGCCCGCTCGGCGACGTAAGCGTCGTCGACGCCGACCCCGACGCCGAGCCGTCGCCCGAGGGGACCGTCGCCTACGGCGTCGCGTTCCGCGACGACCGCGTGGGGACCGTCCGGATCTATCCCGACGCCGCGACGCTGACGATGGACCGCCGGGCCGACGCCGTCGCGGAGGCCGCCCGCGAAGCGATCGCGGCCTTCGAACGCACGCTCGTAGCGGAGTCGGACCGCGACGCCGGACTGACGCTTCCGGGGGACGGCACCGTTCGCATCGAGTCGGGTGCGGCGGTCAAACGGGCCGTCGACGCGCTCGTCGCGGGACTGACGGCCGAGGAGTAGTTCGGCGGCCGACAGTCCGACCCATGGATAGTTCCCGGTTGGGAAGCGACCTACTTTTGCCGGGTCGGTGGGTACCGTCCCGCAATGACTGGGGACGTGGAGGCGGTGCTGTTCGACCTAGATGACACCCTCTGTACGTACGAGCGGAGCGCCGACGACATCCTCGAGGTCGCCTTCGAGCGGGTGGACGTAACGCCCTTCTTCGACGCCGAGGAGTACATCGAGCGACTGGGCGAGTTCTCCGAGGCCGGGTCCGGAGACGACATCCGCGACACGCGCCGGGCGGCGTTCGGGACCTTCGCCGTCGAGGCGGGCCACGACGAGGCGGTCGGCGGGGAGATCGCCGACATCTACACCGACGAGCGCGACCAGCGCAACGTCGCGTTCCTCGACGGAGCCGAACGCGCCATCGAGGCACTGGCCGAGACGTATCGGATCGGCATGGTGACCAACGGCGATCCGTGGATGCAGTCACAGAAGCTCGCGGCGCTGGGGATCGAGGACCGCTTCGAGGTGATCGTCCACGGGGGCCACGACGCCCCGTACAAGCCCGACCCCGAGCCGTTCCACATCGCGCTCGAGGAGATGGGCGTCGAGCCCGAACGGGCCGTCCACGTTGGCAACTCCCTCGGGTCCGACGTGACCGGCGCACACGCCGCGGGCCTGCGCTCGGTCTGGTTCGCCGACGGCGAACCCGTCGACCCGGAGCCGGAACCCCACCACGTCGTCGAGACGCTCCACGACCTCGTCGAGGAGCCGTGGGCTTGATTCGAGAAGCCTGACGCCAGGGGTATCCGGTCGTCACGCCGGCGATCACGACGAGGTCGTCCCGGACGGCGCCGATTCTGCGGTCCGGCCGTATTGCTCGCCGAGCCACTCGTTCCAGCCGAGCGTTCCGACAGCCCGGTCCGGGCAGGTCGCGTCCCCGTTGCGGAATCCGTGCGCGACAGCACCCGGCAGTGGGACCCGAACGATCGGCCGGCGCAATCCGCGCGCTTCGCGGTAAGCGGTTGCCAGATCGCCGAGCGTCCGGACTTCGGGGCCGCCGACGGGCGCCGCGCGACCGCGAGGGTCACCAGTCGCACAGTCGACGAGCGCGTCAGCCACCTCCCCGGCATCAACCGGTTGTGCGCGAAATCGCGTCGGCAGCGGCCAGACCGGCAGCCGGGCGACTATCCCGAGTAATTCGTCGACGAACTGGTGGAACTGGGTCGCGCGGAGGATCGTTTCGGGCACGGCGCTCGCCTCGACCCGCTCCTCGGCCGCCAGTTTGTGCTGGTAGTACGAATAGGGAATCTCGTCGATCCCGACGATCGAGGGGTAGACGACGTGGTGGACCCCGGTCGATTCGGCGGCGTCGAGCAATCGCTCGGTCCCCCGGACGTCGACCGCCTCGGCGTCGCCCTGCGGCGCCGTCGCGGCGTGGACGACGACCTCGACGTCTTCGACCGCGCGTTCGATCCCCGTCCCGTCCGCGAGGTCCAGTTCGACCCATTCGACCGCAGCGCAGTTGCCGTGGGCGTCATTTGCCTGGTCCGGTGGCGACCGACTCGCCGCCCGGACGGTTTCACCCGCATCCACCAACCGGGTGCGGAGTTCCCGCCCGAGGGTTCCCGTCGCGCCAGTCAGGAGGGTTCGTCCCATGGCCGAACGTAGCGGCCGCTACTCTGTGTCGGATCTGCCGGATCCGCTCGGGGGATTTAAGTTCTGAGCGGGCCGTTCATCCCTCGTGCAACACGTCCGGGTGCGCGTGACGGCCAACGGCCGGGAAGGGGAGATCCACCCGGTGTACGGGATCGTCACGACCGCGCCGTTCGTCGAGTGGGCACTGGCCCTCCAGTGGAACAACGCGGGCGAGGACCTCGGCATCCTCCACTACGTGCGCGGCGACGCCGACGCGTTCGAGGAGGCCATCGCGGACGTGCCGGTGGTCCGCGGCTACGACATCGAACCGGCGGGCGAGGGCTCCTTCTACGCCTACATCAGCGACGACACGACGGCGTCCGTCCGGGAGCTGTTCGGCTCGCTCACCACCGGGACGGTCGTCGTCGTTCCGCCGATCCGCTACAACGAGGACGGCTCGGTGACAATCTCGCTGTTCGGTCCCGACGACGAACTTCAGTCAGCGATCGGCGAGTTGCCCGACCCGATCGAGGTCGCGGTCGAGGAAGTGGGCGGACTGGATTCGGCGGCGCCGGCGGCCGAGGCCGGATTGACCGAGCGCCAGCGCGAGGCCGTCGTCGCCGCGCTCGACCTCGGGTACTACGAGGTCCCACGCGAAGCGAGCCACGAGGTAGTCGCCGACGCGCTGGACTGTGCGCCCAGCACGGCCGCCGAGCACCTGCGGAAGGCCGAGTCGAAGCTCCTACACGGACTCCTGCGCTCGGACCAGTTGTGAACGGCCGGGGCGACGCCGTCGCCTTCCTATGCCGGCACACGACTCTCGGCGCGGGAACTGGAAACACCGGTATGTCCGGTTCGGCATCGATCGAGGGCGTCGAACAGAGCGAGAACTACTACCACGTCCGCTACCGCGACCCCGACGACTTCGACGAGATCCGCACCCCCGACTGGGCGGCGAACGTCGCCGGATCGGTGGTCGACGGCGCGGAAGTCCGCACGGGCGACGAGCACGGCAACGAGAACTGGACCGCCCAGAGCGTACTCATCCCGGTCGACGGCGTCGCCGACGAGAACGAAGCCCGCGACGCCGCCGACCAGATCATCCAGAAGATGGAGTCCTGACGCGGAGCGACGGACTCCCGTACTGTCCCGCGACTGTAGCCGTTCTCCGGTAATCCCCTCGCTTACCTGCGACCATCTCCCGTTCAGGATCGCGATACAGAAGCGCCGCAGCTATTCGAGTCGCCGGTGCGAAAAAGAATGACCGGTCGAGGCGTGACCGTTTATCCGGGGAACAGTGCGCTCTCGGCGGGCGTCTACTGCCAGTTCTGCAGGTCCTGCTGGGTCTGCTGGTCCTGCTGACTCCGCTGGGCGTACATCTGCCCGCCCGACTGACTCTGCTGACCACCCTGTTGGCCCTGCTGGCTCTGCTGGTGCTGCGGCAGGAACTGCCCGGTCTGAGGGTCACGAGGTCGCTGTTCCGCGAGGTCGTGCATACGCTGGCGGAACTGCTGGGAGTGGCGCCGGTCCTGGGCGCCCTGGTCGGCGCCGCGACCCTGCTGACCGGGGAATCCGGCCTGCTGGCCGGCCGGCTGCTGCTGGGCCGGGATGTAGCCCTGCTGCTGGGGCTGCTGGCTCATCTGTTGCTGGGGCTGTTGACTCATCTGCTGCTGGGGCTGCTGCTGACCCAGCTGCTGGGACTGCTGCCCCTGCTGCTGCCGGGGCTGCTGCTGACCTAGCTGCTGGGGCTGTTGACTCATCTGCTGCTGGGGCTGCTGGCCAATCTGCTGCTGGGGCTGCTGACCCAGCTGCTGCTGGGACTGCTGCTGCGGCTGCTGATACTGCTGTGTCTGCTGCCCGCGCTGTGATCCCGTCGGCAGGAACTGCCCGGTCTGAGGGTCACGGGGACGCTGCTCGGCCAGATCGTGCATGCGCTGGCGGAACTGCTGGGAGTGGCGCCGGTCCTGCGGTCCCTGATCGGCACCGCGACCCTGCTGGCCGCCCATCTGCTGGGACGGGATCTGGTTTTGCTGTCCGATCTGCTGGGGCTGTTGCTGGCCCAGTTGCTGTGTCGGCTGCTGGCTGGTCTGTTGCTGGAACTCGTTCTGTCCGAACTGGTTTCGATGACTCATAGTTGGTATTCCTCCGTGCGCGTGCACGAGGGACGCGGCTTCCACCCGTTCCGCGTCTGGCACGCGTCTGTACCTCTGATCGTTCGGGGGGATAGTTACCAGCAGGCTGTTCGACGGGTAACGCAGCGGTACGGATCGGCCCGCACGGGTTGGACGGCCCTTCCGGGAGTACCGATCTGATACCGGCGCCAGTAACTGGGGGCTGTCGCGAGTTCGAACCGCACTCCGTGGTCTGTAACTGTCCCTTGTTGCGGTTAGGGGAAGACCAACGGCTGCGTGCGCAAGTAGTTGCGTGAACGACAGTTCTGTGACGGGCAGGGAGTCAGTCCTCGATGTCGACGTCGGTGACCTTCCCGACGCCCTTCGACTGGCCCTCGCGGAAGACGAACCGTTGTCCCTCCTCGACCATGTAGGGTCGGAACTTGAATCGGACGCGCGTCGTCCCGGAGTCGCCGGGGAGCAGGCGGCCCTCCTCGGGGTAGAAGGCGGCAGCCTCGCTGACGGTTTCGAGGTGGACGACCGGCTCGTAGCCTTCGCCGATGCGGGTCGGGTGGTTGAGCACCATCACCTCGGCCTCGAACTCGCGGACGGGCTCTGGGTCGGCATCGCGGGGGAGCAGGACCATCCCGCGCTCGACGTCGGCCTCGCGGACGCCCTTCAGGGCGATACCGACGATGCGGCCGGCCCGGGCCTTGTCGACGCGGTGGTAGTGCATCTCGATGGATCGGACTTCCACTTCGCGGAAACGCCCGTCCTGCATCGGGCCGAGGAGGAGTTCGTCGCCGGCCTCGACCTGCCCAGAACGGATGGTGCCCGAGGCGACGGCGCCGACGCCGGTGACCTTGTACGAGCGGTCGACGTACATCGTGAACTCGTCGTCCTCGGGGCCGGCGGTCTTGGGCAACCGCTCTAAGATCTCGTCCAGGTCGTCCATGCCGTCCATCGTGACGGCGCTGGTCGCGAGGATGGGGACGACCGTGTCGTCGATCTCCTCGACGGCAGCGCCGACCCCGTGGCGGGCCACCGAGAGCGGGGTCTTCCCGACCTCGCGGAGCAGGCGTTCGACCTCGCGTTCGACCTCGTCGAGGCGCTCCTCGCTGACCATGTCGGATTTCGTGATGACGACGATGGTCGGGAGGTCGGTCGCGAGGAGGATGCCGAGGTGCTCGCGGGTCGTCTTGGTCGGGCCGTCGTCGGCGGCGACGGCGAGCAGGCCGTAGTCGAGCTTCTGGCCGACGAGGCCGCGGATCGTCGTCCGCAGCCAGGGCTCGTGGCCGACGGTGTCCACGAACGAGACGAGGCGGTCGGCCTCCTCGACGACGCGCGCCCGATCGGACTTGCGGTCGGGGTTGTCCATCCGGACCGGGCCGTCGTCGTCGAAGCCGTAGACGCCGTAGGAGAGATCGGCGGAGAGGCCGCGCTCGACCTCGTGGGGCTGGACGTCGAGGTACGAGCGCGTCCCGCCCTCGCCGTCGTCGGGCTGGCCGGTGACCAGCGAGCCGACGAGCGTGGACTTGCCGTGGTCGACGTGGCCGGCCGTCCCGACGACGATGTGTTCGTCGTCTTCGAGGACGGCGCCCTCGCGGACGATGGCGACGCCGACGATGCCCTCTTCGGGCGCGTCGTCGGGGCGCGCCGGGCTCTCGGATCTGGCGCCGCTGTCTTTCAGCTTCGCGCGGCCCTCGGCGTCGACGCCCCACGTTTCCACGTTCTCGATGTGGGCGTCGGCTTCCTCGGCCAGCAGGCTCAGCACGTCCATCGACTCGGTGAACTCGTCGGGCGCGATGCCGGCGATACCGCCGTCGTCGGTCACCCCGACGACGTAGGTCGCCTCGCCGTCGCCCGAGAGGACGCGGTGGCGCAGTTGCGCCGCCAGGCTCTCGCGGCGACCGTCTGCGAGGTGGAGGTCTTTGGTGAGCCGCTCTTTGAACTCGACGCTGCCGCCCTCGCGCTCACCGCGCTCGATGGCGCGTTCGAGGACGGCCCGGTCGGGGCTCATGGGGGTCGGTAACGGGGGACGGTACAAAAGCCTTCTCCGGGTACGCGGCCGATTCACGTCCGTAGCGGACCCGAACCCTCCGTATCCGTCCGTAGCGCTCCCGAGTGTCAGTCAGCCGGAATCCGCCGGTTTCAGTCCGTCACTCGCGTTCATCCACCCCCGCGAGCGGTCACTCCCGGATGCGCTCGACCGCCTCGAGGAACCCCTCGCCGAACTCGCCGTCGACCACGACGTCGGCCGTCTCGCGGGCCGGTTCGTCGGCGTTCGCGACGGCGTACGAGCGGCCGACGGTCTCGAAGGTCGACACGTCGTTGATGGAATCGCCGACCGCGACGAACGCCTCGGGGTCCCGGTCGAGCCGCTCGGCCACGGCTTCGAGCGCGCGGCCCTTGCTCACGTCGGGCGATTTGACGTGGTAGGCGAAGCCGGTGTCGACCACTTCGAGGCCGTGGTCGGCGGCGATGCGCTGGAGCGGCTCCAGCGGGGCCTCTCGACTGACGGCCACCTCGGTCTCCCGCCAGCGATTGACGAGGTCGTGGCCGCCCCAGCCCAGCTCGTGGCCGGCGGCGACGTACTCCTCGACGACGCGCTGGGAGGCCTCGCGGTCGCCGAGGAAGAGGAGGTCGTCGGTCGCGTGGACGAACGCGACGCCGCCGTTCTCGGCGACGACCGTCCGTTCGATCCCGGCGAACTCGCAGAGCGCGACGGGGTAGGGCAGGGCCTTCCCGGTGGCGACGACCACCGGCGCGTCCCACTCGCGGAGCACCGTGAGCGCGGGCGGGTAGACGGCGCGGTTCTCGTCGGTGAGCGTCCCGTCGATGTCGACGGCGAGTGGCGGAGTCACTGTGTCAGCAGTCGGTCGGACCGCGCCAAACGTTTTCGGTCGCGGCGGGTTCGGCGGACTCGTCGGCACTGAGACACACCGCGACGAAACTCACCGGCAGCGAAACCCACCGGCACCGATGCACATTTAGTGCGCGTCGGTGACTGCGACCGTATGTCGTCGGAGTCGCTCACCGTCCACCTGATCGGGGATTCGACCATGGCCGAGAAGGACCCGAGCGTCCGCCCCGAAACGGGCTGGGGAACGCCGTTCGCCGAGTACGTCGACGAGTCGGTGACGGTGAAAAACCACGCTCGAAACGGGCGCAGCACTCGCACGTTCCGGGAACGGGGTCACTGGGACCCGGTGCTCGACGAGTTGGTCGACGGCCAGTACGTGTTCGTCCAGTTCGGTCACAACGACGAGTCCTCGAAGCCGCGGGCCACGAGCGAGGTGGAGTTCGCCGCCCACCTCGAGCGGTACGTCGAGGAGACGCGCGACCGCGGAGCGGAGCCGATTCTCCTCACGCCGATCACGCGTCGGCAGTTCGACGACGAGGGGCAGCCGAAGGAGACCCACCCGTACTCGCCGCGAGCGCGGGAGGTCGCACGGGAGCGTGACGTACCCCTGATCGACGCCGACGAGCGGAGTCGCGCGCTCCTGCGGGACATGGGACCCGAGGCGTCGAAGTCGCTGTTCCTCCACTTCTCGCCGGGCGAGCACGACAACTATCCCGACGGTGAGACCGACAACACCCACTTCAGCAGGGAGGGCGCGCAGCGGATGGCCGAACTGGTCGTCGACGGGCTCGAAGAACTGGACCACGAACTGGCCGCTCACATCGATCGAGACTGACGAACGCGAATCGCGGGTCGAGAACGAGCCCGGACGCGTCGCGAGCGACCTCAGTCGTCGGTCAGCCGCTCGTAGGCGGCGTTGACTTCCTTGAATCGGTCCTCGTCGCCGGAGGCCGCATCGGGGTGGACCTCCTTGACCTTCTCGCGGTAGGCCGCCTTCACCGCCTCGTCGTCGGCGCCCGGGTCTAGTCCGAGAGTGTCGTAGGCCTCGGCAGCGGTCGGGCCGCCGCGCTGGGCGGCCGCCGCGGCCCGCTGTCGACGCTGTTGGCCCTGCTGCGCCCGTCGACGCCGGCGACTTTCCTGGCGGACGCGCTGGCCGGCGGCGGCGCGTGCGCGGCGGCGCGCCCCCTCGTCGCGCGGCGGCTCCCAGTCCTCGCGAGGCCCGGCGCCGAAGCCGCCGCGCTGGCCGCCCGGTTCGGCGCGGCGCTCGACGCTGCGGTAGAGCCGTCGGGCGAACCGCCCGGAGGCGTGGTACCACATGAAGTAGGCGACCGCGCCGAACAGCGCCGCGACGACGAAGAAGCCGAGGTTGTAGACGACCCCGAAGACCGCGAACAGGGCCGCCGTGGCCGCGAAGACGACCGTGAGTCCGGAGACGAGACGAGGGCCGTACACGCTCCGCCCTTGGGTGTCGACCCCCCTAAACGTCTCGGCCGCGGCAGCGCCGTGGGAGCGAACGGCCGCACATTCGCCGATCAGCGGAGGGCGTACAGCGACCCGTCCTCGCCCCCCGCGACGGCCAGGTCGGATCCGACGGCGAGATCCGAGAGGGAGGTCCCGTTCTCGAAGCGCCAGCGGCCGTCGCCGCTCGCCGCGTCGATAGCGAACTTGTACTCCTTCCGCACCTCCGCGTCGTGGTACGAGTCGAGATACAGCGTCCCGTTCGCGACGCCGGCCGCCGAGACTCCGTCCTGCGGCGGATCCGGCGTCCACGTCCACGCCTGCTCGCCCTCCCGGGAGATGGCTGTCACCCGATCAATACCCGTATAGAGCCGGTCGGCGGTCAGGCTCGCGTCGGTCAGCATGCCCGGCCGATCGACCTCCCAGCGGACCGATCCGTCAGCTGTGTCGAGGGCGCCGGTGTGAGCGCCGCCGACGAACAGGTCGCCGTCGCCGGCTGCGGTCGACGTGACCGCCCACGAATCGAAGCGCCACCGCTCCTCGCCGGTCGCCGGATCGAGGCACAGCAGCTCGCTATAGGCGTCGCTCGATTCCGAGCGCTGCGCGTAGACGACGGTCCCGTCGACGGCCGCGAGCGTGGTGTAGAGTTCCTCGCCGGCGCGGTTCCAGCGCTCGTCGCCGTCGTCGCGGTCGAAGACGTACATCCGCCGAGTCGAGGAGACGACGATCGCATCGTCGGTGAGGATCGCCTCCCGCGGGTCGCCGATCTCCGCCGACCACTCGGTGTCACCGCTGTCGAGCGCGAGCGCGTAGAGCGTCTCTCCTGTGTCTTCGAGCGCGTCGTCCGCGGTCGCGACGTAGGCGGTCCCGTCGGCCGCGGCGAGCACCTCGAGCCACCAGGTCCTGGGACTGAACGTCCACCGCTCGCGGCCGGACGCGGCGTCGAGCGCGTGGACGGTGTGTTCGCCCGGGAGATCGTTTGATCCGCTGCGTACCAGCAGGCACCCGTCCGCGACGGTCAGATCGTAGATTGCCGGGGCGAACGAGCGCTTCCACGCCGGTTCGCCGTCCAGCGTATACGCCCGAACTGCGCCCGATCCCGACCCGGCGAAGACCAGCCCGTCGCCGATCACCGGGGTCGTTACCGATTGGTCGAACGTCTGGCGCCACGCGAGCGCGGTACCGTCGGCCGTCGACGTCTCGGTCGCTGTGTCGGCGGGCGAATCCGTCGGCGGTTCGGTCGCCGTCTCGGGTGCATCCGTCGCCGTCGGTGCCGAAGTCGGCGTGGCGGATCCAGTCGACGTCACCGGGCGGCCAGTCGTCGGTGGATCGGTCAGTGATTCGCCCGTGCCGGCGTCACGACTGTCGAGACAGCCGCTCAGCCCGAGTGTCGCCGCGGCGGCTGCGAGGAACCGTCGGCGGGAGGGCGCGGTCATGCGTCAATCGACACCCAACTCCGGCAAGTACCTTGTGTCGGACAGGGGCCGACCCAATCCCTAAACGCGTCGCGACCCAACCGTTCGTATGAGCGTCTCCGGGCTGTGCGAGATCTGCCAGCACCGCGACGTGGATCACACCTGCGACCGCTGCGGCAACCTGGTCTGCGACGTCGACTTCGACGCCGAACTGGGGATCTGCAGCGAGTGCGTCGCCGACGTCCGCGGCGGCGACCCGACGGACCCGGTCGATCCCGGCGAGGACGCCCCCGACGGCGTCGACACCTACGAGTACTGAGCGTCGCTCAGTCGGCGGTCCCCAGCATCAGTTCCGTGTATTCGCCGACTGCTCGCGCGGCGAGGTTCGCCGCGTGAAGCGTGAGGAGGGCCACGACGACGCCGGCGCCGGCCACGCCTACCGCGGCCGGGAGCGTCGAGACGGACCAGACGCCGAGGTTGTAGTAGAACTCGGGGTGGTCGTAGAGGAACGGCGCGAGGACCATCAGTACCGAGGTCGACGCGCCGGCCGACAGCGCCGCGAAGGCGGTGACACCGATGACGAACTTCGAGAGCAGATAGACGACCGCCCGGTAACTTCGCACGTCGGTCACGAGTCGCTTCGCGAACGCCACGGCGGTCTCCTCGCCCGGCCGCGGCGTCTCACAGACGACGTCTCTGCCGAGCAGCCCGCGAGCGAGCCGCGCCTCCAGTTCGGTGAGGTACACCGCGACCCCGAGGACGGCCACGAGGACGGGGACGCCCAGCAGGAGGAACGGGACGAGCGAGATCCCCGTGGCGCCGCCGCCCCACAGGACCGTGAAGTAGAGTATCCCGAGCGGGAACGCGAGCAGCAGGTACGCGATGTTCCTGTACGTCTGCGGATCGACGGTGACTCCGACGAACCGTCGGAGCGCGGAATCGGTCGCTGTCATCACGGGACGACCGACGAGCCCGCGACCCCTATAACGGAACGCACGGTTTCAGCGTCGGCACCGCTGCCCTAGAATTAAATACTGGTGTCCGGACGACCGACGCTCGCGGGATCGCTACCGGAACTGGTTCAGTTGCTTCTTCAGTCGCTTCGCGGCCTGCCCGGCGGCCTCGGCGAACGCTTCGCCCTGGTTCTCCCCGGCGAAGATGATCCCCCGGGAGGAGTTGACGAGGCCGACGCCCTCGGCGAGGCCGTGTTCGACGGCGGCCTCGGCGTCGCCGCCCTGCGCGCCGACGCCGGGGACGAGGAAGGGGAGGTCTGGGACGACCTCACGGATCTCTTCGAGTTCGTCGGGCGCCGTCGCGCCGACGACGAGGCCGACGTTGTCGTTCGCGTTCCACAGGTCGGCGAGCGCGGCGACGCGCTCGTAGAGCGGTTCGCCCGATTCCAGTTCGAGGTCCTGCAGGTCCGCGCCGCCGCGGTTGGAGGTCCGACAGAGGACGAATACGCCCTTCTCGGCCTGCGAGAGGAACGGCTCCAGCGAGTCGCGGCCGAGGTAGGGGTTGACCGTGATGGCGTCGGCACCCATCCCGTCGTCGGAGAGCAGGTCGGCGTACTGGCGGGCGGTGTTGCCGATGTCGGCGCGCTTGGCGTCCAGCAGGACCGGCACGTCCTTGCCGTGAGCGTAGGCGACGGTCTCGCGAAGCGCCTTCCAGCCGTCGGGGTCCTCGTAGAAGGCGGCGTTAGGCTTGAACGCGGCGGCGTGTTCGTGCGTCGCGTCGATGATACGCCGGTTGAACGCCCAGCGGGGCAGGTCGTGGTCCTGCAGGTGGTCGGGGATCCGCGCGGGATCGGGGTCCAGCCCGACCGAAACCACGCTGTCGGCCGTCGCGATGCGGTCGGCCAGCCTGTCGAAGAAGTTCATATCTCCCTCTCAGCGAGTCCGGTAAACAAGGTTGCGACTCCGGGTCGGCGCCCGCCGCGTTAATATATTAGACGTGGCCTCTATCGGCGTGTCCGTCCTCTACTCGATCGATGAGTGTCGTCACCGACGTTCGAGCGGTTCTCGCCACAGGCACCGATCACGACCAGCGACGGGCGGGCGCAGACGGGTCGAGGCGTGACACGCAGGACGCAATTGCGGTGAACGGAGACGCGGAGCGCTGTTCCCGATGATAGATTCTCGTCGGGAATCCCCCCGCAGGCGGCAATTTCCAACCGACGCGAGAGACGGAAGACAGCCTCGCAGAGAAGAATTCGTCGCCCGTCTCGAGCGGCAGGACCGGGAGATCGAGCGGCTGCGGAACACGATCAGGGGCGTCGCGAGAGAGGTCGGCGAGCTCTCGGTAAACGGCCGATGTGAGCAGTGCGGCCGGTCGTACCTGCTGATCACCGACGGCCGGATCTACTGTCCGAACTGCATGGGCGGCCAGACGCTGTAGCGAACACCGGGGCCGGTCGCGAGGTCGTGGCTGGGCTGTCGCCAGGTGCCCAGCGCGGGTCGACGTCGCAGTCGTGACCGATGGGACTCGACGGCGGCAATCGGGGTTTTTGACGCTGTGCGCCCAACGACGGGCATGGCCTGCCCGTACCTCTCCTATCGCGAGTCCGCCGACGGGGCGTCCTTCGACGAGGCGCGCGCCTATTGCGGGGCGGCCGAGCGGTTCGTCCAGCCCATGCGCGCGGACGTCTGCAACGACCGCTTCGAACTCCACCACGCCGAGGACTGCGAGATCTACGTCGAACACGCCAGCGACGATCCCTCGGTGCCGGATCTCGCCGACACGACGGAGGCTGACGAATCGTGAGCTACGAGCGCTTTCTCGCCGGCGAGCCAGTCGTCGTCACCGCGGCGCTGACGGGCGGCATCCACGGGAAGGAAGCGAACCCGAACCTGCCGGAGACGCCCGAGGAGATCGGGAAGGCCGCCGCCGCTGCCGAGGAGGCGGGCGCCGCCATCGTCCACGTCCACGCGCGGACGGACAACGGCGAGCGCGCCTTCTCGACGGAGCGCTTTCAGGCGATCGACGATGCGATCCGCCGCCACGCCGATGACGTGATCATCCAGCACACGACGGGTGCGACACAGGCGCCGACGGGGAAGCGACACCTGTCGCTGCGCACCGACCCGCCGCCGGAGATGGCGTCGCTCGACATGGGACCCCTCAATCGCTACGACCGGCTGACGAGCGAGAACACGATCGCGACCATCGACGCGCTCTACGACGAGATGGCCGACCGCGGGATCAAGCCCGAACTGGAGGTGTTCAACGACGGCCACCTGAACGAGGTCCACGGCCTGCTCGAGCGCCGAGACCTGGACGACCCAGTCTACGCGACGCTCATCTTCGGGCCGGGGACACTCACCCGTCCCCGTCCCCGAAATTTCCTGAACGCCATCGACAACCTGCCGGAGGGCGCGCTGTTCAACACGCTCGGCTTTGGCCGCCATCAGCTGCCGTTCGCGACTCTGGGGGTCCTCTTCGGCGGCAACGTCCGCGTCGGGCTGGAAGACAACGTCTACTACCGCGAGGGCGAACTCGCCGAGAGCAACGCGCAACTGGTCGAGCGGGTCGTCCGCCTCGCCGACGAACTCGGCCGCGAGGTGGCTTCGCCGGCGCAGGCTCGGGAAATTCTCGACCTGTAGTCGCGGCAATGTCGGCGGATCCGTCGACCGGTGACATCGGCGTCATCGGGTGACGCCGACGCCGGCGAGAGACTTTGTAGGTCGATGGCCTACAGGAGCGCATGACGAACGCACGATCCGGACGCCGAGAGGCCGCACGGCGCAGTCGTCGACAGTCGACCGCTGGCACAGTCCCGGAGGTGGCCTGAATGGACGGCCCGCACCAGGGACAGCCCCTCGCGACGGGCGGCACGGCCCTCGACGAGGCCGAGGCCGCGCTGGTCCTCGTCCACGGCCGCGGTGCGACGGCCGAGAGCATCCTGCAGATGGGCCGGCGACTCCACCGCGACGGGCTGGCGCTGCTGGCCCCGCAGGCCGACCGCAACACGTGGTACCCCAACTCCTTCCTCCAGCCCGTCGAGTCGAACGAGCCCGGTCGGTCGTCCGGCCTGCAGGCGATCGAGGACGCCATCGGACGGGCCACCGACAGCGGGATTCCCACCGAGCGGGTGATGGTCCTCGGGTTCTCACAGGGCGCCTGTCTCGGCACCGAATTCGTCGCGCGCAACCCCCGGCGCTACGGCGGCGTCGTCGCCTTCTCCGGCGGGCTCATCGGCGAGACGATCGACCCCGACGAGTTCGAGGGGTCGCTGGAGGGGACGCCCGCGTTCGTCGGCTGCAGCGACGTTGACCCCCACATCCCCGAGGAGCGCGTGCACGTCACGACCGAAGTGCTGGAAGACCTCGGGGCAGACGTCGAGGAGCGGATCTACGAGGGCATGGGCCACGGCGTCAACGACGACGAGATCGAGTACGTCGACGGGATGGTCGCGTCGCTCGTCGAAGACTGAGGAGCGCAGTCGAGTACGGCTTGCTCACGAGCGGAACGCCCGCGGCGGGAACCCCGCCCGGCACCGCGACGGCGGTGTCGTGAGTTTCATTACGGCGAGTCGCAACGTCGTTGATGGATATGTCGGACTCCGACGGGATCGGTGGCCGTCGCCGCTGGATACTGGTCGCCGTCGCCGCGCTGGCAATGGGACTGATCGGCACCTACCAGTTCGTCTGGTCGTCGATCCGGCTCCCGCTGGGGACGCGCCTCGGTGCGAGCGAGACGGCGCTCGGGACCGTCTTCACCGTCTTTCTCGTCTTCCAGGCCGTCTCGCAGTTCCCCGCCGGCTGGGTGCGCGACCGCTGGGGCCCGAGGGTTCCGCTGCTGGTCGGCGCGCCGCTGGTCGCGGTCGGCTACGCGTGGACCGGCGTCGCGGGCTCGCTGCCGGCAGTCTACGCCGCCTACGCGATCGGCGGGATCGGCAGCGGCGTCGTCTACACCGTCGCCGTGAACACGCCCGTGAAGTGGTTCACCGACCGCCGCGGGCTCGCGACCGGCGTCGTCACCACGTCCTACAGCGGGGTCAGCTTCCTGCTCATCCCCGGCGTCCGCCGCGGCGTCGACGGCGCCTTCGAGTCGACGCTGCTCGCGCTCGGCGTGGCGACCGGGGCAGTCGCACTGCTCGGCGCGGCGGTCCTCCGCGACCCGCCGAAACTCGGTGATGTCGAGGAAAATTCGGACGGCGACGGAGACCCGGTCGAGTCGGACGGCGGCGAGGATGCGGCGTCGTCGGACCGCGCCGATGTCGACACCGAATCCGGTTCCGCCGCCGACCGCGTCGAGTACGGCTGGCGCGAAACGATCCGGACGTGGCAGTTCTGGGTGCTCTACGTCGTGTTCGCGATCGTCAACGGCGTCGGGCTGATGCTCATCGGGAAGGTCATCTCCTACGCGGACGCGCTCGCGCTCCCGGCGGCTATCGCCACGGCCAGCGCGTCGGTCGTTGCGGTCGCGGACGCGCTCGGCATCGCCGTCATCGGCGGGCTCTCCGACCGGTTGGGCCGCGAGCGGACCGTGGGTGCCTCCCTGTTCCTCGGCGGGATCGCGCTGGCGGCAACGGTCCCGGTCGGGAGCGCGAACGCGGCGACCGGGTTCGTCGCGCTCGTCGGCGCGGCCGCGCTCTTCCGGAGTCCCCCCTTCTCCATCTTCCCGACGCTCGTGGGCGAGTACTACGGTCAGGCCTACTCCTCGGAGAACTACGCGCTGCTCTACAGCGCGAAGATCTGGGGGAGCATCTTCGGCGGGACGGTCGCGAGCGGGCTCGTCGTCACGCTCGGGTGGACCGACTCGTTCCTGCTGGCCGCCGCTGCGCTCTCGCTCGCCGGCATCGCGACGGCGACGCTCAGTGACCCGAACGCCTGAGAGGAAGAGCCCGTTCGATTCAGAGCGTTTCAGTCGCGAACTTCGTCATGACCTTCTCCTCGGCGCGCTGGAGTCGGTACTGGACGGTCGAGTGGGGCGTGTCGAGCCGCTCCGCGAGGTCGGCGACGGTCGCGTCGCGGGGCGTGCCGTAATAGCCCGCCTCGGCGGCGGCCGCGACGGTCTCGCGCTCCTCGGTCGTCAGGAGACCGCCGGTGTCGAACCCGCCGTTCCAGTTCTGGGGCTCGGAGAGGTGGCTGAGTTCGAGCGCGATGCCGTCGCGCAGGCGGGCGTCGATCCGGTCGTACAGCTCTCCGACGGCGCACCCCTCGGGGACCAGCAGCCGCCAGATGTACTCCGCGCCGGAGCGCTCGGCGTCGATCAGGAGCCCGTCGCCGACGTGGTCGACGGCGAGGTAGGGGATCGAGTGGCAGTGCTGGATCTCCTCCCGGCGGGTGAAGTACACGCGGTGCTCGGGGTTCCTATTCAGGACCTGATACTCCCGCGTCGAGTTGCATCCTTCTACGTCGAGACACTCGTTGCAGACCGACTCGTCGAGGAACCGCGGTTCGACCGCGTCGAGCGCCGACTCGGGGCCGTAGACGTGGTCGACGCGCCACATGGCCCGTTCGTCGGCGAAGCAGGCCGCCGTCTGCGCCCGCAGGTTCGACCGCTCGACGAACTCGTCCATCAGTTCGTCGGCGCCCGCATCGTAAGTGAGAACGAACTCGAACTCTCGCATACTCGCCGATATGTTGGATATAGCTAATGGCTTTCGGTTCCGTCTTCGCGCCGATCCCGGGCCGGCTGCCGCCCCCTCGTTCGGGGCGCCACAGCAGGCGTCCCGATCGACAGTCGGCCGATTCTAACGAATGATACTCGTCGGGTTCAATTTATCACGGATAGACGGATTTTACGAAGTATGTCGTCTCAGACTATCGATGACGCGGAGAACTATACGATCGAGTGGGACCAGGATATCGGCGGAATCGTCTTCACGTGGGACGAGTACGTCTCCGGATCGGCCTTCCGTGGCGGCTGTGAGGCTCTTCTCGACGCTATCAAAGATCGAAACGCCGAGAAGGTCCTGACGGACACGCGCGGTATCAACGCGCACGACGACCAGGACCAGCGCTGGATGCAGACCGACTGGATGCCGCGCGCGCTCGAAGCCGGTCTCGAACACTCGGCTATCGTCCACCCCGACAGCGTCATCTCGGAGATGGACGTCGAGAACATGATCGATGACATGGACGAGGGGTCCTCGGAACCGCTCATGACTTCGGATATGGCCGAAGCGCGCGAGTGGCTGGCCGAACAGTAGTTCGGTCTCCGGCGCGGTCGATTTTCGGTGCTACGTTCGTTCGATCGCTCGATAGCGGCTGCCGTCGCCCTCGCGCGCCGTCAGTCCGAGAACATCGCTCCATCCCAGTAGGCGCCCGGTCCGCTCGCGCCACTCGGCCTCCCAGTCGGTGTGGCGGTCGCGCTCCCATTCGGGGACGTGTCCTCGTAGCGCTGCGAAAGCCTCCTCGTCGGTCAGTGGCCCGTTCGTCCGGAGCGCGTCGAGGAGTTCGCTCGCGCCGAAGACTCGGTCCTCGAACGCCTCGCCGAGGTCAGTGTCGTCGACGTCGACCCGTCGGCGACGGAAGCCGCTCGGCGTCTCCTCGACCAGTTCCAGCGCCTGCAGGAAGGTGAGGTACTCGCGGGCGGCGTCCCGGGAGGGCGCGGTGGTCTCGTCGACCAGCCTGACGCAGCAGTCCTCGACGGTCCCGGGGACGAGCGGCACCGCGCGCTGGGCGCTGGCGAGGAACTCACGGTCGCGGACCGGCGGGACGATCTTGTAGCGCATCTACAGGCCGAAACTCTCCGCGAGCCGCTCGTCGTTCACGTCGCCGACGACGTGAGTGTCCCCGCCGAGCACGTCGATGGTGACCTGCGCCGGCGCGAAGACCGACTCGGGCACCTCGTGGAAGTCCCAGTCGGCGTGGGCGAAGATGTCGGCGAACGGTCGGTCGTACTCCTCGGTCGCGGTCGAGGCCACCTCGTCGAAGCGGTCGAACGGCTCGTCGACGACGACGTGGGCCTGTCCGCCGTAGGCCAAGGCGTCGTTCGTCCGGGCGATGGCCCCCTCCTCGTCGTCGGCAACCGGCGCGACCGGCGCCGAGCCGGACGCCGACAGGACGTCGAGCGGGTCGTAGCCCAGCTCCGAGAGCCGGAAGGTCGCCATCTCCGCGGCGCGAGCGGCGGCCGCGACGCTTCCTGTGAGACTCGCCGTCGAGAAGGCGGGCATGAAGACGCCGCTCTCGGCGACGCTCGCCACCTCGGCGACGTGGTCGATCACGCGCTCGTCGGGGACCTCCTCGGTCTCGACGGCGAGGACGGCGAACTCGAAGTCGTCGCGGTAGCCGACGCGCTGGAACTCGTCTTCCTCGGCGACGAGCGCGCGTGCGGGGCCGCTGCCCAGTCCCTCGAACCCGTCGACGCTGAGTTCCCAGCCCGCCTTCTGCGAGCACAGAAGCGCCATCGCCGGGTGGTCCGTCGAGAGTTCGACGTGGGTCAGCGGCGCGCCGGCGACCTCGTCCATCCCGCTCTGGACGGTCGCCAGCCCGGCGGTCTGTATCTCGGCGAGCATCAGCCCCGCCTCGACGCCGCCGGGCACGTCGACGCCGAAGTCCAGCACGAGCGCCTCGTTGTCCATCTGGTGGACGGCGACGTTCAGCTCGTCGGCGAAGTCGAGCGCTTCGTCGACCAGGTCCGTCGCGGTCCGGTTGAGACTCTCCATACCCGCAGTCCTCACCCGCGGGACTTGCATCTTCGGTTCGACACCGTCTCGGCGAGAGTGCAGCCGCCGGGGGTCACAGCGAGAGCCCCATCGCGAAGGCGACACCGAGTACCGCCAGCAGCGCGCCGCCGATTCGGCCGACCAGCTCCTGCGTCTCGTTCTGTTCGTAGTCGTCGTCGGCGAATCCCAGGTACAGCACGCGCGTCTGGAGTCGCGACATCCGCGTCGGCGCGAGGATCCACGCGATGCCGAGCACTACTGCGACCGCGCCGACGGCGTACCGCCACAGCGCTACCATACTCCGTTCGCGTGCCCCTTCCTTGAAGAACCTCGGGGTGGACGCTACTCCGACCGGTCGCGTCTGGCCTCGCGGCCGAGGTGCTCCTCGACGGCGTCGACCTTCTCGCTGGCGGCCTGCTCGACCGTCCGCTTGTCGTCGACCTTCAGGAACGTGCTGACGCGGTCGGCGTCGACGGCCTCGTGGGCGGCGCCGGCCGCGGCGAACAGCTCCGCGGAGTCGTCGGCCTCGATGATCGTCCCCATCGGCGTCGTCTCGTAGCCCACGTCGAAGTCCTCGAGCGCGGCGACCGCCTTCGCGACCTCTTCGGACATGCTCCCCTCGATGACCGGTGCGACGCTCAGGAACCCGATGACTGTCATGACCGGGGCTACGGCGCCGCTCACCTAATTGTTCGCCCTTGCGACCGCACGACGACCCGGGATCACTTCCAGGGCGCGCCCTCGCGGTCGACGAACCGCTCGCGTTCCTCGACGGCGTCGATGCGCTCGACGTCTTCGGCGTCCAGTTCCACCTCCGCGGCGGCGAGGTTGTCCGCGAGGTGGTCGCGACCGGTGGCCTTCGGGATGGCGACGACGTTCTCGGGGTGGTTGACCCACGCGAGACAGACCTGTGCGGGCGAGACGTCGTGTTTCTCGGCGACGGCCTCGACCTCGGGCAGGTCGAGCGCGTCCCCGCGGCCCAGCGGCGAGTAGGCGACGAGGTAGTAGTCGTGCTCTTGCGCGTGGGCAACGAGGTCCTCGCGGGGGAGCATCGGGTGGCGTTCGACCTGATTGGCGAACAGCGGCACGTCGAGCTCCCCCAGCGCTTCGTCGAGCAACGCCGTGTCGAAGTTCGAGACGCCAACGTGGCGTGTCAGCCCGTCGTCGGCGAGGTCGGCGAACGCCGAGAGGGTCGCTTCGGCGTCGTAGTTGCCGACCGGCCAGTGAACGTAGACCAGATCCAGCGCGTCGACGCCGAGCAGCGACAGGCTCTCCTCGATCCCGTCGTAAACTTCGTCGTACGCCAGTCCCTCGGCCATCGGGTGGAGTTTCGACGCGAGGAACACCTCCTCGCGGGACACGTCTGCCCGCGCGATGCCCTCGCCGACGGCTTCTTCGTTCCCGTAGAACCGCGCGGTGTCGACGTGGCGGTACCCCAGCTCCAGGGCCGTCTCCACCGTCTCCGCGCACTGATCGGGGTCGTCGTTCTCCCACGTCCCGACGCCGATCGGGTCCAGTGGCTCGTCAGGCATGCTCGCAGCCACGACGCCTGCTGCCGTAGTTCTTCGGGCAGGAGAAGCGGGTTCCGAGTCAGTCGCGGGTCGGGACTCAGTCCAGCGAGACGGGTTCGCCGGCCTCCGCGCTCTCGAAGACGGCGTCGAGGACGCGGGCCTGATTCACGCTCTCCTCGCGGTCGACCCGCGGCGTCTCACCCCGTTCGACGCAGTCGGCGAAGTGCTCGACTTCGAGACGGTAGTGGTCAGCCGGATCGAACGTCTCAGTGACCTCACGACCGTCGACGGCGTAGGTCAGGGAGGTCTCGCCGTCGACGTCCACGTCGAAAGTGGGTTCGGCGCGGAGCCAGCCGTCGGTCGTCTCGACGCGGTAGTACTGGGTGAGCGGGGTCTCGAACCCGCTCTGGACGCGGGCGCTCGCGCCGGAGTCGTACTCCAGCACGCCGGCCATCTCCGTGTCGACGCCGCAGTCGCGCCCGTCGTGCGTCCGGGCGTAGACGCGGTCGGGCTCGCCGAGGAACAGCCGGGCGGCGCTGACGGCGTAGGTCCCCACGTCGAGGACCGACCCGCCCTCCAGGTCGGGGTCGAGGCGGATGTCCTCGGCGCCGTCGGGCATCCGGAACGTGAACGTCGACGTGACCGCGCGGACTTCGCCGAGCTCTTCGGAGACGATCTCGGCCGCGCGCTCGGTGAGCGGGTGGAAGCGGTACATGAACGCTTCCATCAGGGTGACGCCGCGCTCCTCGCAGTAGTCGAAGACGGCCTCCGTCTCCGCTGCGCTCCCGGTCAGCGGCTTCTCGCAGAGGACGTCCAGCCCGGCGTCGGCCGCCGCGCGGATCCACTCGGCGTGCAAGCCGTTCGGGAGCGGGATGTACACCGCGTCGAGGCTGTCGTCGTCGAGCATCGCGTCGTACCCCTCGTAGGCGGCGTCGACGCCGAAGCGGTCGGCGACGGCCTCCGCGGCTGTACCGTCGCGCGAGGCGATCGCCGCGACCTCGTGGCCGCTGGATTCGATGCCCGGAACGACCGACTCGACGCCGATGTCCGCAGTGCTGATGATGCCGAATCGCATGCGAACACAGACGTGCGGCACCTAAAAGGGAGATGCGATCGGCGACCGATCGCGATCGTCGGTTCGACGGTCGTTATTCGGCGGGCGGGTCGGGGACCGGTTCCTCGGCGATCGAGCGGTTGTGCAGCGCCTCGCCGGTCGCGCGGTCGAAGACGTGGATCGCGTCGTCGGGGATCCGCGCGGCCACGCGGTCGCCCTCTTCGATCCGGTGCATCCCGTCGGTCGTCGCGACGAGCTGGTTGGTGGCGTCGGCGTCGAAGTCGAGGTAGACCGTGTTCTCGTTGCCCATCGGCTCGACGACGTCGACCGTCGTCTCGAAGTCGTGGCGGCCCGTCGCCTCCCCGACGAGTTCGACCGATTCGGGGCGGACCCCGAGGACGAGTTCACTCACGTCGCCGATGTCGGCGCTGATGTGGTCGGTCAGCGGGTACTCGAAGGCGTCGCCGACGAGCCGGTCGCCCGACCGGTCGACGTCGAAGAAGTTCATCGACGGCTCGCCGATGAACCCGGCCACGAACTGGTTCGCGGGCTCGTGGTAACACTCGAGCGGCGTCGCGACCTGCTGGAGGCGCCCGTCGTTGAGGATGGCGATCCGGTCGCCCATCGTCATCGCCTCGGTCTGGTCGTGGGTGACGTACATCGTCGTCACGCCCAGGTCCTCCTGAATGCGCTGGAGCTCCGTCCGCATCTGCGACCGCAGCTTGGCGTCGAGGTTGCTGAGCGGCTCGTCCATCAGGAACACTTCCGGGTCGCGGACGATGGCGCGGCCGAGCGCCACGCGCTGGCGCTGCCCGCCGGAGAGTTCGCCCGGCTTGCGGTCGAGCAGGTCCTCGATGCCCATCATATCGGCCGCGTCCTCGACGCGCTGGTCGATCTCGGCGTCCGGGAGGTCGGTCGACTCTTCGAGGCCGAACGACATGTTGCCCCGGACGCTCATGTGCGGGTAGAGCGCGTAGGACTGGAACACCATCGCGATGTCGCGGTTCTGCGGCTTGACGTCGTTGAGGACCCGGCCGCCGAGACGGATCTCGCCGTCCGTGACCGATTCGAGGCCGGCGACCATCCGCAGGGTCGTCGACTTCCCACAGCCCGATGGGCCGACGACGACGAGGAACTCGCCGTCGGGGATGTCGATCGAGACGCCGTCGACCGCGACGACCTCGTCGTTGCCGTCCTGGAATACTTTCGTCAGTTCGTCGAGTTCGAGTTGAGCCATGTCATTGCCTCCCGTCTACGGGACGTGTCGTCTTCGGAGTGTCGCTACGGGGTCGCGTGGTCGTGCTGTCGCTGCTGGGCCGTCCGAGCGGGTCCGCGCCGCGGAATCGCTCGCTGGTCACGTCGCCACCCCCTCGGCGAACTCCTCGCCGAAGAAGATGTAGACCGCGAGCGTGGGCAAGGCGGCGAAGAACGCCCCGGCCATCCGGAGCGGGAAGTCCTGCCCCTCCATCGACTGGCCGAGTCCCGCGAGGATCAGCACCACCGGCGCGGCGGGACTGGCCGACGAGGAGACGAGGATCAGCGCGAACAGCAGGTCGTTCCAGATCTGGGTGAACTGGTAGATCAGGACGACCGCGAACATCGGCGTCGACAGCGGCAAGACGATCCGCCGGTAGACGCCGAACATCGACGCGCCGTCCAGCCGTGCCGACTCGATCATCTCCTCGCTCATGTTCCGGTAGTACGACCGGAACAGGACCGTACACATCGGGATCCCGTACGCGATGTGGGTGATCGACAGCTCGATCAGCCCCGCGTAGTCGTCGCTGATCCCGAACGCCCAGAGGAACCCGAGCAGGTCCGAGACGTTGACGACGTTCGACCAGAACTGCGAGAGCGGGACCAGCACCGCCTGGTACGGGATGAAGACCCCGGCGACGAACAGCGCGAGGATCGGTATCTTGTACCGTTCCTTCCAGTTGGCCTGCGTGAGTCCGTAGGCCGCGATGCTACCGAAAAAGGCCGAGATGACGGTGGCCGGGACGGCGTACAGCGCGCTGTTGAACAGCCCGCGGCTCAGCGCGTCGAAGGCCGTCTGCCACTTCTCGGTAGTGAAGAACTCGGGTGGCGGCGGCAGGTACGGCAGCGTCGAACTGACGCCGGTCGGGCTCGTCTTGATCGACGTGACCAGTCCCGACTCGATCGGGACCATGTACACCGCCAGCAGGCCGACGAGCGTGGCGTACAGTGCGACCCGGTAGCCGTCGATGCCGTCGAGTCGCCCGCTGCCGTGGTCGTCGGTCGCTTCGGCGGCTTCGTCCGTTCCGGCACCGGTCGGTGTCTTGCTCATAGGTGACCCCGCTTGTACTCGTAGACGAGGTACGGGCCGATGATCACCAGCGCGAGCAGGAAGAGGATGATCGCGATGGCCGACCCGTACGCCCAGTTGAGATTACCGTATGATTCACGGACCATCTTCGTCGCGAGGATGTCGATACCGTTGGGCGGGCGGTAGCCCGACACCAGCGAGTAGAGGAAGTCGAACGCCTTCAGCGCGAACACCATCAGCACGACCGAGGCGCTGATGGTGGCACCCTTGAGCTGCGGGACGATGACCCGCAGGTACATCTTCAGGGTAGAGGCCCCGTCGACTTGCGCCGCCTCGTAGTGCTCGGTCGGGATCGCCCGCAGCCCGGCGAGGTAGACAACCATCGCGTACCCCGAGAACTGCCACATCAACGCGAGCACCACCGCCCAGAGGACGACCTCGGGGTTCCCGATCCAGTCGATCGGTCCGAGACCGATGGTTCCGATGGCGATGTTGAGGATGCCGTTGTTGACGTTGTACATCCACAGCCAGAACTGCGCCGTCACGACGAACGAGAGGCTCATCGGTAGCAGGTAGATCGTCCGGAACGTGTTCTCGAAACGGATGCCCCGGTCGATCAGGATCGCGAGGCCGAGCCCGACGGCGAGCGTCGCCAGCGTGAACGCGACCGTCAACAGGAACGTGTTCGTCGTCGCGGTGATGACGCCCGAATCCGACAGCGCGCGGGCGTACATCTCGAAGTCCAGGTCGCTGTAGTCGGGCGACCCGAAGTTCGTGAAGTCCGTCAGCGAGATGAGCAGGTTCCAGACGATCGCCCCGTAGACGAACAGCCCGACGAGGAGGAACGGCGGTCCCCAGAACGGAAGCGACTCGACGAAGTCGCTGCCGAAGCGGTCGTCGACTCTGTCGATTAGTCGCCCGACGACGCCGGGCTTGCGTTCTGCGGTGACGCCGCCGTCCGTTCGGACCGCCCGCGACTGGCTGGACTCGCCGGTAGTCGCGCCGTCGGCTCTCGCCTCGCTGTCGGCGCCGCTCCGGCCGTCCACGCCGCTGGTGCCGTCGCTTCCGTCTCCGTCCGACTGACCGCCGGGGCCGTCACGGCGCCCCGGCGAGAGGGGGTTCCACATCCAGCCCCTCCGTCAGTTGGAGACCGCGTCGACGAAGCCGTCGGCCGCGGCCTCGGGGTTGAACGGACCGGAGAACTCGCTCGAGACGACGTCCTCCAGCGACGACTGCGCCTGGTCGGTGACGCCCAGCCCGTGATAGAGGTTCGGCGGCCGCTCCTCGGCGTTGGCGAAGTCCTCCTGTGTCTCCTGGAGGTACGGACCGAACTCGCTCATGTCGACGTCGGTCCGGGTCGGAATCGACCCCTTGAGCTTGTTGAACGCGATCTGGCCCTGCTCGCTGCCGACGTAGCGCAGCCACGTCTTCGACGCCGTCGGCGTGGGGTTGTCCGACGGGTAGAGGAACGAGTCGAAGTGCAGCGAGTACATCCCCTCGGTGCCGGGGAACGTCTTGAAGCCCCAGTCCTCATCGTAGGCGAAGTCGTCGGCGTTCCGGAACGCGCCCGCCGCCCAGTTACCCTGGTGGATGAACGCGGCCTCGCCGCTGATGATGTTGCTGTTCGAAGCCGTCAGGTCCAGCGACGAGGCGTCGTCGCTGATGTAGTTCGACAGGATGGTCTCCATGTTCTCGAACGTCGAGACCACCTTGGCGCGGTCCGGGTCCCCGTTGATGAAGTTCATGTAGGCGTCGTAGCCGTGCTCGCCGAGGAACATCTCGCCGAACAGCTGGACGGTGCCCCACGGACCGGACATGAGGTGCGTGAACGGGATCTTGTCGGTCTCCGTGCTGACGGTGTCGAGCGCGTCGATGAACGCGTCGATGCTGTTCAGCGACGACGGGTCGACGCCCGCCTCCTCGACGACGGAGACGTTGTAGAACAGGCAGTTCAGTCGGTGCGAACCGACCGGAACGCCGCGGTACGAGCCGTTCTGCTTGTGCAGATCCTGAGCCTCCTGGACGTGGCTGTCCTCGAAGCCTTCCTCTTCCCAGACGTCGTCGACGTTGCCGAGGACACCCTGGTACCGTTGCATCCACTTGCCCGGCCAGTTGGCGAACACGCCCGGCGGGTCGTTGTTCTGGAGTCGATTGGCGACAACGGCGTTGAGGTTCGTGTTCGCGCCGCCGCCGACCGGATTCCAGTCGACCTCCGTGTCGGGGTGCCCCTCCTGGAAGGTGTCCCGCAGGTTCTGTCCGGCCTGCTGGCCGTCCCCACCGGTCCATCCGTGGACGACTTCGACGGGGCCGGCAGGGGTTCCGGTGCCGCCGTCGCCACCGTCACCGCCGTCGCCACCGTCGCCGCCGTCGCCCTCTGTCGGGGTTTCGTCGCCGCCGGAACAACCCGCGAGTCCCATCGTTGCAGCGATCCCACCTGCGTAAACGAACTTTCGCCGCGTCAACTGCGAACCGTCACGTGACATAATTCTCGAGAAAATGAGCGGCGTATCCACTTAATTGTTTTTCATTGCTGAATGGGGATCGATCGTGGAGTTCGGTAAAACCGCATTACTGCGTGTGATTATCCGCTAATATCCGTCTAACCGGCCGAATCAGCCGTTCGGATGTGCCGAATTCTCGTTGGGATCGAAATCGGTGCCACTACGTGGACAGGCGGTAAGGTCCCGATACGAATGCGCGCAGAGCAATTCGGCGCTTTCGGCTACCCGCTGACAGGCGCCGAGCGCGAGCGCCCGCTGGTAGCCTGCTGGGTCCTCTGCCTGCTCGCGTTCCTGATCCCGGTGCTCCCGGCAGTAGTAGTCGTCGGCTACCTCGTTCGGGTATTCGAAACGAGTCAGGACGACCGTCCAGCGCCGGATTTCTTCGCCGACCCCATCGACCTCCTCCGCCGAAGCCTCGGCGGCGTCGCCATCGGTGTCGGCTACCTCACCGTGCCGATAGCGGTACTGCTCGTTACCGCCTACGGGGCGCTCTCGGAGGGCCAGACGACCGTTTTCGGGTTCGGCGAGACCGCCATCGTCTACGCGGGCGGGACCGCCGTCTTCTGCCTGTTTCTGGTCGCGTCGTACCTGCTCCCGGTGGCGCTCGCCAGCTACGCCCGGGAGCGGTCGCTCCGCGACGCGTTCGCCCCGTCGTCGCTCAAGCCGAGCGCCGTCCACGCCGCGTACTTCACTCGCTGGATGGGCGGGCTGGTCGCGCTCAGCATGACCGCCTCGGTGGCGAACCTCGCGACGTCGATTCCCCGGGCCGGCCCGGCCATCGCGTCGCTCGTCGTCGCCTACGGGGCGATCCTCAGCTGCCACGCCTGGGGGAACGCAGTCGGCGTCGCCCGCGAGCGCCAGTGACGCGATCCTGACCGCCGCACTCTCGCCACGGCGGCGTTTCTGCGGCCTACCTGCGGCCTGTTTGCGACCTTCTCAAATCGGATATTTAGACCGAAACCTTAAGGCAGAACCTCAGTCGTCGGTAGGGTATGAACGGCTTACCCGACACACCCTCGTACGAAGACGACGAGACGCTGTCGAAGCTCCAGCAGGCGCTGGACGACGCCAGTGGTATCGACATGCGCGCCGCGATCGAGAGCGCCATCGAGGACCGGAAGGCCGAACTCCGACAGAACGCCCGCAGCGTCCAGCACGCGGACTGACGCTTCTCGCGGCGACGCGGATATCACCGACGTAAGCACTGATTATCAGCGCTTTCTCACGGGAGTTGCATCTCGACGAGGGGAACCGACTCGACTCTGGACTGTGTCCGCGATGCAGATACGATCGGACACGTCGCTCGCCGAGTGATTTCGAGAGAAATGCGACGGGGGGGATTTGAACCCCCGTTAGGACCGTGGCAGGGTCCTGTGATACCACTACACCACCGTCGCGCGTTCCGTTCGGCGCCCACCGGTCGACCCGGCGCGCCTCACATCATAATCGACTGGCGGAGAGGGATAAAAGACTTCCGAAACGGCCGGACGATCCGGACTGACTGCCGCGCCGCCTCCCGATTTGTCGGGAGAGATGGGCCGGCGAATTCCCCACTCTCGCGCGCACACGGGGGGCACCACTCTTTTCCGGCCAGCGGCCGCATCGTTCAGACGTCATGCCCGGCGATCCCGTCATGTGTCCCGTCTGCGGATGGACCGGCCAGCCGAACGACCTCGCCGCCGGGGAGGGACGCGGTTCCTGCCCGGTCTGCGACGAGAGCATCCCGTCCGACGACTGAGAGCAGGCGGTCGGCGGCGTACGGAGTGGATCCTGTCGCACCGCGTCCGCAATCATGCGATACGCGGCCGGAAACGAACCGACGAGTTGCGAGTAGATAGCTCGTCGTGAAGCCCGGAGCGTGTGTGAATGGGACGCGTGTGAACGGTTCCCTCCGCGCGCGTGAAGCGCGCTATTTTTAAGGGTGGGATGGAGAAGTATCGCTACAGTCTAGTGGCGCGGCGTGGAAGCGTCACGGCATGACCACTAGCGTGCTCGTGCCGGCATCCCTCACCCGGGAAGCCGAAGACAAACGCGAGGCGACTCGCAAAGTAGGTTACGTGGCCCGCGCGGCCACGGTGTTCCGGGTGGACCGTCTCACGGTCTACGGCGACCCAGAAGGGGTCGAGAAACGAGGTGCCGGGTTCGTCGAAACGGTGCTGCGGTACGCCGCCACACCCCCCTATCTCCGAAAGGAGGTATGGGACAGGCGGGACGAACTGGAGTACGCTGGTGTCCTGCCGGCGCTCCGCGTGCGTTCACAGACCGGCTCCGGTTCGGACGAATCGGGGTCGTTAAGACAGGGAATCGTGACCGAGGTCGGTGCTGATGGACGCGTACGGGTCAATTGCGGACTGCAACACCCAGTCTCCCTCCCCGTCCCCTCCGGAATGGAGGTGGGTGAGGGAGAGCGCGTCTCCGTCAGGGTCTCTTCGCGACGACCGGTTCGGGCGAAGCTCGTCGACGAGCCCGCGGCAGGGTTCGTCGTCGACTCGGCCGAGATCGACGACGCGCTCGCGCGTCCCGATGCCGGGCTGACCATCGCGGCCTCTCGCTACGGCGAGGAGCTGACCGTCACGAAGCTCGACCAGCTGGTCGAACAGCTTCGTGGCGGGGATGGTACCCGCGACGGGAGTGCGAGCGGATCCGACGCATCTGACGCATCCGACGACGAGGCGGCGCCCCTGGGTGACCTGACGGTCGCCTTCGGTGCGCCCGAGCGGGGCCTCCCCGCGATCCTCGGCGAGGACCCGGACACCGTCGCGGCGGAGACAGGCGACGAAAGGTTCGACCTCTGGCTCAATACGGTTCCAGATCAGGGAAGCGAGGTCGTGCGAACGGAAGAAGCGGTGTTCGCCACGCTCGCGCCCCTCAGACTGACGAGGTAAGACAAATGCCAGGTAAGAACAGACCACGCAAAGGCTCGCTGGGCTTCGGCCCGCGTACGCGAGCGGCAAGTGAGACCCCGCGGTTCAACAGTTGGCCCGACGACGACGGCCAGCCGGGTCTCCAGGGCTTCGCCGGCTACAAGGCCGGCATGACCCACGTCGTGCTCATCAACGACGAGCCCGACTCCCCCCGCGAGGGGATGGAGGAGACCGTCCCCGTGACGGTCGTCGAGACGCCGCCGATGCGCGCCGTCGCGCTCCGAGCCTACGAAGACACGCCGTACGGCCAGCGTCCCCTCACGGAAGTGTGGGCCGACGAGTTCCACGGTGAACTCGACCGCGCCCTCGACGTGCCGGAGGACCACGACGCTGACGCCGCAGAGGAACAGATCCGCGAAGCACACGACGCAGGCGACCTCGGAGACGTGCGCGTCATCACGCACACGGTCCCCGAGGAAGTCCCCGGCGTCCCGCGCAAGAAACCCGACGTCATGGAAACCCGAGTCGGCGGTGGCTCCCTGTCCGACCGTCTCGACTTCGGGCTCGACCTCGTCGCCGACGGCGGCGAGCACGCCATGAACGACGTGTTCCGCGCCGGCGAGTACGCCGACGTGGCCGCGGTCACCAAGGGCAAAGGGACGCAGGGTCCCGTCAAGCGATGGGGCGTCCAGAAGCGGAAGGGCAAACACGCCCGCCAGGGCTGGCGCCGACGCATCGGCAACCTCGGCCCGTGGAACCCCTCCCGCGTGCGCTCGACGGTCCCCCAGCAGGGGCAGACCGGCTACCACCAGCGCACGGAACTGAACAAGCGACTCATCGACATCGGCGAGGGGTCCGAGCCGACCGTCGAGGGCGGCTTCGTCAACTACGGCGAGGTCGACGGGCCGTACACGCTCGTCAAGGGCTCGGTACCCGGTCCGGACCAGCGCGTCGTGCGCTTCCGGCCCGCGGTCCGACCCAACGACCAGCCGCGCCTCGACCCCGAGGTCCGGTACGTCTCGACCCAGTCCAACCAGGGCGGTCGCGGGCGCGCCGCGACATCACAGGAGGACTAACGCATGGAAACAACAGTACTCGACCTGAACGGCGACGACGACGGGAGCGTCGAGCTCCCCGAGGTCTTCGAGACGGAGTACCGACCGGACGTCATCCGGCGGGCCGTCCTCGCCGCGCAGGCCAACCGGAAGCAGGACTACGGCAGCGACGACTACGCCGGGCTGCGAACGCCGGCCGAGTCCCAGGGTAGTGGCCGCGGCATGGCCCACGTGCCCCGGGAGAACGGACAGGGGGCGCGCGTCCCCCAGACCGTCGGCGGTCGTCGCGCACATCCGCCGAAAGAGGAGAAGGACCGCGGGCTCGACCTCAACACGAAGGAGAAGAAGCTCGCCGTCCGCTCGGCCGTCGCGGCCACCACGGACGCCGAAGTCGTCGCGGAGCGCGGTCACGCGTTCGACGACGACGTCGACCTGCCGCTGGTCGTCTCCGACGACTTCGAGGACCTGGTCAAGACCCAGGAGGTCGTCGACGTGCTCGAGGACCTCGGCATCGACGCCGACATCGAGCGCGCCGACGAGGCGACGGTTCGCGCCGGCCGCGGGACGACCCGCGGACGCAAGTACCAGCGCGCGAAGTCCGTGCTCTTCGTGACGAGCGAGGAGCCCTCGAAGGCCGCCCGCAACCTCGCGGGCGCCGACGTGACGACCGCGCGCGAGGTCAACGCCGAAGACCTGGCGCCCGGCGGCGACGCCGGTCGTCTCACGGTCTGGACCGAATCGGCCGTCGCGGAGGTGGCCGACCGATGAGCGTCATCAAGTATCCGAACATGACGGAGAAGGCGATGGACGACCTGGACTTCCAGAACAAGCTCCAGTTCGTCGTCGCCGGCGACGCGACGAAGCCGGAGATCGCGGACGCGGTCTCCGAGCAGTTCGACGTCACCGTCGTCGACGTGACGACGCAGGTCCAGCCGGACGGCGAGAAGAAAGCGTACGTCAAACTCTCCGAGGACGACGAGGCCGAAGACGTCGCCTCGCGCATCGGGGTGTTCTAACCATGGGACGACGAATCCAGGGACAACGGCGCGGTCGCGGTACTTCGACGTTCCGTGCGCCGTCGCACCGTTACAAGGCTGAACTGTCGCACCGCACGGTCGAAGACGGCGACGTGATCGCCGGGACGGTCGTGGACATCGAACACGACCCCGCTCGCTCGGCGCCGGTCGCGGCCATCGAGTTCGAGGACGGCGACCAGCGACTCGTCCTCGCGCCCGAGGGCGTCGGCGTCGGCGACCGGATTCAGGTCGGCGTCAGCGCCGAGATCGCACCCGGGAACACGCTCCCGCTCGCGGAGATCCCCGAGGGGATCCCGGTGTGCAACGTCGAGGCCAACCCCGGCGACGGCGGGAAGTTCGCCCGCGCGTCCGGGGTCAACGCCCAGCTGCTCACCCACGACCGCAACGTCGCGGTCGTCAAGCTCCCCTCCGGGGAGATGAAGCGGCTGGACCCGGACTGCCGAGCGACGATCGGCGTGGTGGCCGGCGGTGGCCGCACGGAGAAGCCGATGGTCAAGGCAGGTAACAAGCACCACAAGATGAAAGCGCGCGGCACGAAGTGGCCGCGCGTGCGTGGTGTGGCCATGAACGCGGTCGACCATCCCTTCGGTGGGGGCGGTCGCCAGCACCCCGGCAAACCGAAGTCGGTCTCGCGGGACGCCCCGCCGGGCCGCAAGGTCGGGGACATCTCCTCGCGCCGCACCGGCCGAGGTGGTAACTGATGAGTTCGGAATACCAGATCGGCCACGAAGGTGAGTTCACCTACCGTGGTCACACGCTCGACGAGCTGCAGGACATGGAGCTCGAGGAAGTCGCGGAACTGCTGCCCGCTCGACAGCGGCGAAGTATCACGCGTGGCCTCTCGGTCGAGAAGCAGAAGCTGCTCGAAGAGGCTCGTGAAGCCGGCGAGGAGGAGACGGCCAACGACCCGATCCGGACGCATCTGCGCGACATGCCGATCGTCCCGGAGATGGTCGGGCTGACCTTCGCCGTCTACACCGGACAGAGCTTCGAGCGCGTCAAGGTCGAGCCGGAGATGCTGGGCCACTACCTCGGCGAGTTCCAGCTGACACGGACCTCGGTCGAGCACGGCCAGGCCGGTATCGGGGCCACGCGCTCCTCGAAGTTCGTACCGCTCAAATAATATGGGAATCAGCTACTCAGTCGACGCCGACCCGGAGACCACGGCGAAAGCGATGCTTCGGGAGCGTCAGATGAGCCACAAGCACAGCAAGGCCATCGCCCGCGAGATCAAGGGGAAGACGGCCGGCGACGCCGTCGAGTACCTGCAGGCGGTCATCGACGAGGAGCAGTCGGTGCCGTTCCGCCAGCACAACTCGGGCGTCGGTCATCGAAACGACATCGACGGCTGGGACGCCGGCCGCTACCCGGAGAAGGCCAGCAAGGCCTTCCTCGACCTGCTCGAGAACGCGATCGGTAACGCAGACGAGCAGGGCTTCGAGGGTGAAGCGATGGAGATCATGCACTGCGCCGCCCACAAGGTCGGCGAACAGCAGGGTCGCAAGCCCCGCGCGATGGGTCGTGCGAGCCCCTGGAACACCATGCAGGTCGACGTCGAACTCATCCTCGAGGAGGTCGAGGAATAATGGCCGACGAACAGCAGTTCATCGAGGACGGCCTTCAGCGGACCCAGATCGACGAGTTCTTCGGCGAGGAACTGGGCCGCGCGGGCTACGGCGGCATGGAAGTCGCCAAGACCCCGATGGGCACCCAGATCGTCCTGAAGGCCGAGAAGCCCGGTATGGTCATCGGCAAGGGCGGGAAGAACATCCGCAAGATCACGACGGAACTCGAGGAGCGGTTCGACCTCGAGGACCCGCAGGTCGACGTTCAGGAAGTCGACGAGCCGGATCTGAACGCCCGGATCGTCGCCGACCGCCTGGCCAACGCCCTGGAGCGCGGCTGGTACTTCCGCAAGGCCGGTCACACCACGATCGACCGGATCATGGAAGCCGGCGCGAAGGGCGCCGAGATCGTCCTCTCGGGGAAGGTCACCGGTGCGCGCTCGCGCGTAGAGAAGTTCAACCGCGGGTACATCAAGCACAACGGTGAGCCGGCCGAGGACATCGTCGACCACGGGGTCGGCACCGCGGTCATGAAGCTCGGCACCATCGGCGTGCAGGTGAAGATCATCCCGCCCGAGGCCGAACTCCCCGACGACTTCGAGGTCTACGAGGACATGGAAGTCGAGGACTACGTCGCCGACGTCGAAGACGAGTCCGTCGAGGAGCTCCTCGAGGGCGAACCCGACGAGGACGACGCCGAACCGGTCACCGAAGCGGAGACCGACGACGGCGTCGACGAAGAGGTCGTCGAGGAAGTCGCCGAGGAGGTCGACGAGGTCGAAGACGTCGACGTGCCCGACGACGGGGATGTCGAGGAAGAGCTCGACGACCTCGAGGAGGCCGTCGACGAGGAGCTCGACGAGGACACCGAGGCGGAAGCCGAGGAACTCATGGACGAGATGGAAGACGCCGACGAGGAGTCCGAGGCCGACGCGGCCGACGACGAATCCGACGCCGACGAGGAGGGTGACGACGAATGACCGTCCTCTACACCGAAGAGATCCGTGACATGACGCCCGCCGAGCGAGAGGCGGAACTCGAAGAGCTGGAGACGGAGCTGCTCAACGACCGCGCCGTTCAGGCGGCCGGTGGCGCCCCGGAGAACCCGGGTCGCATCAAGGAGCTCCGCAAGGCCATCGCGCGGATCAAGACGATCCAGCGGGAAGAAGGCGACCTCGAGGAGTCCGAATAATGCCGCTGACACCCGAGACGCTGGCGCGACACGAACTGGTCGGGCTGGAGGCTCGCGTCCGTGCGGGCGCCAACCCCGACCTGCTCGGCATCGAGGGGACGGTCGTCGCGGAGACGACCAAGACCCTCGGTATCGAGCGCGAGGCAGCGGCCTCGCCGGCGCGAGCGGATCGGGTGGCGACAGTCCCCAAGGAGGGGACGACCTTCGAGTTCGACCTCTCGTCGGGAGAGGTCGTGACGGTCGAAGGCCGCAGGCTGGTCGCACGGCCTGCACGACGAACGGAGAAATCTGGTGATAGCAAATGGCGCTAGGATTGAACGTACAAGAACCCGACGCGGCCTGTGACGACGATAACTGCCCGTTCCACGGCACGCTGAGTGTCCGCGGGCAGACGATCGAGGGCACAGTCGCGTCGACTGACATGGACAAGACCGTCGTCGTCGAGCGAGAGTACGACGTGCCGGTGCCGAAATACGACCGCCTCATGAAACGGCGGAGCCGCATTCCGGCCCACGCACCCGAGTGTCTCGGTCTCGCCGAGGGCGACACGGTCACGATCGCGGAGTGTCGACCGCTCTCGAAGACGAAAAGCCACGTCGTGGTTTCCCGCGAGGGAGGTGACGACTGATGGAGGCGATGAAAGCAGACGTCACGCAGGGGCTTGAGAAGGGCTCGCTGATCACGTGTGCGGACAACACGGGCGCACGCGAGCTCAAAGTCATCTCCATCGCCGGCTACTCGGGAGCGAAAAACCGCCATCCGAAGGCGGGTATCGGTGACAAGATCACCGTCTCGGTCACGAAGGGGACCCCGGAGATGCGGCGGCAGGTGCTGGAGGCGGTCGTCGTCCGCCAGCGCAAGCCGATCCGCCGCCCGGACGGGACCCGCGTGAAGTTCGAGGACAACGCGGCGGTCGTCGTCGACGACAACGAGGACCCCCGCGGGACTGAACTGAAAGGCCCGATCGCCCGCGAAGTCGCGGAGCGATTCGGATCAGTTGCGTCCACAGCGACGATGATAGTATGAGCAAGCAACCACGCAAACAGCGAAACGACGACGCTTCCGCGGCGCTGCACGAGCGCCACGCGAAGGTCCGTGCCACGCTCGCGCCCGACCTGCGCGAGGAGTACGGCCAGCGCAACGTGCGCGTCAACGAGGGCGACACCGTCGAGGTGCTGCGCGGCGACTTCGCCGGCGAGACCGGCGAGGTCATCGACGTCGACCTGTCGGAGACGACGGTCCGCGTCGAGGACGTGACGGTCGAGGCGGCCGACGGCGAGGAAGTTCCCCGCCCGGTCGACGCCTCGAACCTGCGCGTCACCGACCTCGACCTCGAGGACGACCTGCGGCAGGAGCGTCTGGAATCCGAGGAGGACAGCGCATGACGAAGCATCAGAAACGACTCTCGGTGCCGAACAGCTGGCCGATCGAACGCAAGACCGAGACGTTCACCGTCAAGGCCGACGCCGGTCCCCACGGTGAGGCGGGGGTTCCCCTGCTCATCGTCCTGCGGGACGTGCTCGGGTACGCGGACACCCGCAAGGAGGCCCGCTACGCCCTCAACCAGGACAGCGTCCTGATCAACGGCAAGGCGGTCTCCGACGAGGAGCGTCCGGTCGGGATGTTCGACATCCTGGCGTTCGTCGAGCGAGAGGAGTACTACCGCGTGTTCCCCGGTCAGGGCGGTCGGCTCGCGCTGACGCCCATCGACGCCGAGGCCGCGGACTCCGCGCTCGGCAAGATCGTGAACAAACAGCACGTCCCCGGCGGCGACGTGCAGTTGACGCTGCACGACGGCCAGACGCTGGTCGTCGACGAGGGCGCCCCCTACGACGGCGGCGACTCCGTAGTCGTCTCCAACGACGACGGCGAGATCGTCGCCCACTTCGAGTACGAAGAGGGCGCGCTGGTCACGGCCGTCGACGGCGCCCACGCCGGCGAGATCGGGACGATCGAGTCCATTCAGGTCACGCCCGGCAGCGCCGACAACAACGTCATCGTCGAGCAGGACGACGGCGAGGGCTTCGAGACGATCGAGAACTACGTCGTCGTCATCGACGAGAACTTCACGGGCGACGACGACGCGGCGCCCGAAGACGCGACCGCGGAGGCCGCGGCCGACGTCGAGGAAGGAGGTGACGCCGAATGAGCTCCGAGAGCGAATCCGGCGGTGACTTCCACGAGATGCGCGAGCCGCGCGTCGAGAAGGTCGTCGTCCACATGGGCGTCGGCGAGGGCGGTCGCGAACTCGCGGACGCCGAGGAGATCCTGGAAGACGTCGCGGGCCAGCAGCCGGTCCGCACGCTGGCCCAGGCGACGGTCGGCGAGTTCGGTCTCCGCCAGGGCGACCCCATCGGTGCGAAGGTCACCCTGCGCGACGAGGACGCCCACGCGTTCCTCGAGACGGCGCTCGATCTGGCCGACCTGAGCCGGTCGCAGTTCGACGACACCGGCAACTTCAGCTTCGGCGTCGAGGAACACACCGACTTCCCGAGCCAGGAGTACGACCCGAACACCGGTATCTACGGCCTGGACGTGACGGTCAACCTGGTCCGGCCGGGCTACCGCGTGTCCAAGCGAGACAAGGCGTCCCGACAGATCCCGTCGAGTCACCGACTCGACGTCGACGACGCGGTCGCGTTCGTCGAGGGGGCGTTCGACGTGGAGGTCAGCGAATGAGCGAGAGCGAAACAGAGCCCGACGAAGAGAAGACCGGCGAGCAGGTTGCAAAGCGGACCGGCCAGCTCGAGTCCTGCCAGCGGTGCGGCCGCGAGCAGGGACTGGTCGGCAAGTACGACATCTGGCTGTGTCGCCAGTGCTTCCGGGAGGTCTCTCGGAGCATGGGATTCAGGAAATATTCATGACAGGAAACGACCCACTCGCCAACGCGCTCTCGGGCATCGACAACGCCGAGAGCGTCGGGCATCTCGACCACGAGGTATCACCCGCCTCGAACGAGATCGGCAGCGTACTCGAGGTCTTCTACGACCGCGGGTACATCGACGGGTTCACCTTCGTCGACGACGGCAAAGCCGGCAAGTTCGAGGTCGAACTGAAAGGATCGATCAACGAATGTGGCCCGGTCCTGCCCCGCTATTCGGCGGGCGCCGACGAGTTCGAGAAGTGGGAGAAGCGATTCCTCCCCGCCCGTGACTACGGGACGCTCGTCGTCACGACCAGCCACGGGATCATGAGCCACTACGAGGCCCGCGAAGCGGGCATCGGTGGCCAGGTCATCGCATACGTATACTGACAATGCCACGCACAGAACTAGAAATTCCAGACGAGGTAAGCGCCGAGATGGACCACCTCGAGCTGACGGTCGAGGGGCCCAACGGGAGCGTGACCCGGCGGCTCTGGTACCCCGACGTTTCGGTCTCGGTCGACGACGGCAGCGTCGTCATCGAGAGCGACGAGGACGACGCCAAGACGACGTCCACGCTGGGGACCTTCGAGAGCCACATCCGGAACATGTTCCACGGCGTGAGCGAGGGCTGGGAGTACGAGATGGAAGTCTTCTACTCCCACTTCCCGATGCAGGTGGAAGTTCAGGGCGGCGAGGTCGTCATCGAGAACTTCCTCGGGGAGCGCGCCCCGCGCCGCACGGAGATCCACGGCGACACGGACGTGGACATCTCCGAGGAGACGATCACGCTGTCCGGTCCCGACGTCGAAGCCGTCGGCCAGACCGCAGCGGACATCGAGCAGCTGACCCGCGTCACGGACAAGGACGTTCGCGTCTTCCAGGACGGGGTCTACATCACACAGAAGCCGACCCGAGGTGACGCCTGATGGCAGACGACAACCAAGACGCCGAGGCCGACTCTACCGAGGAGGCTCAGGACGACGAATTCGAGACGCTCGAGGACATCAGCGGCGTCGGGCCCTCCCGCGCGGAGGACCTCGAGGAGGCCGGCTACGATACGGTCGACGACGTCCGCGGTGCCAGCCAGGAAGAGCTCGCCGACGTGGTGGGCAACGCGCTGGCGGCCCGGATCAAGGCCGACGTCGGCGGCCTCGAAGTCGCCGAGGAGACCGAGGCCGAAGTCGAAGAGGACGAGCCGGCCGAGGCGGAAGCCGAGGAGCCGGACGAAGACGTCGAGACGGAGATGCGGCCGCGCATCGACGTCGACTTCGAGCCGGACCTGGACGAGAACACCGAGCGGCTGCTCAACGAGCGACGCACGACGAGTATGCCGCAGTTCAACCGCCAGGACCACCACAAGAAAAAGCGCGTCTCGACGTCGTGGCGCAAGCCCCGCGGGACGCTCTCGAAGCAGCGGATCGGCATCAAGGGCAAGGGCGACACCGTCCAGGCGGGTTTCCGCACGCCGACGGAAGTTCGCGGCCTGCACCCCTCGGGCTTCGAGGAAGTGCGCGTGCACAACCTCGACGACCTCGAAGACGTGGACGGCGACACGCAGGCCGTCCGCATCGCCTCGAAAGTCGGCGGTCGCAAGCGCGAGCGCATCGAGGACGAGGCCGAGGACCGAGAGATCCGCGTGCTCAACCCCACCTACGAGGAGGTCGAAGTAGATGACTGACCTGAGCGCACAGAAACGCATGGCGGCCGACGTCCTCGACGTCGGCGAGAACAAGATCTGGCTCGACCCCGAGCGACAGGGCGAACTCGCGGACGCGATCACTCGCGACGACATCCGCGAACTCGTCGACGAGGGCGCCATCCGCGCGGAAGCCCCGAAGGGCAACTCGCGCGGTCGCGCCCGCGAGCGCCAGGAGAAGCGCGCCTACGGCCACCAGAAGGGACAGGGCTCCCGGAAGGGGACCGCGGGCGGTCGCGAGAACGAGAAGGAGAAGTGGCAGAGCAAAATCCGCGCACAGCGCGAAAAACTCCGCGAGCTGCGTGACTCGGGCGAGATCTCGAAGTCGCGCTACCGCGAACTCTACGACCGCGCGAGCGGTGGGGAGTTCGACAGCGTCGCGGACATCGAACGAACCTTGGAGGACAACTAATGGCGACAGGACCACGCTACACGGTGCCGATGCGGCGACGCCGCGAGGCCCGAACCGATTACCATCAGAGGTTGCGCCTGCTGAAATCCGGTAAACCGCGCTTGGTCGCTCGCAAGAGCAACAAGCACGTCACGGCGCAGCTGATCACGACTGGGCCGAGCGGCGACGAGACGGTCGCGAGCGCACACTCGAGCGACCTCGCGGACTACGGCTGGGAAGCGCCGACGGGCAACATGCCCGCGGCGTACCTGACCGGCGTCCTCGCGGGACTCCGTGCGGTCGAGGCCGGCCTCGAGGAGGCCGTGCTCGACATCGGCCTCAACACGCCGACGCCGGGTAGCAAAGTATTCGCAGTACAGGAAGGCGCAATCGATGCCGGACTCGAGATCCCCCACAACGACAGCGTCCTCGCGGACTGGTCGCGCACGCGCGGCGAGCACATCGCCGAGTACGCCGAGCAGCTCGACGACGGGCTGTACAGCGGGGACTTCGACGCAACAGACCTACCCGAACACTTCGACGACATGCGAGAACAACTACTGGAGGCGGATGAGCTATGAGTAGCGGCTGGGAGCCGCGCACACGCCTGGGCAAGGCCGTCGCCGAGGGCGAGATCGACTCGATGCAGGACGCCCTCAACTCCGGCCTGCCCCTGAAAGAACCCGAGATCGTCGACCAGCTCGTCCCCGGGCTGGAAGACGAGGTGCTGGACATCAACATGGTCCAGCGGATGACCGACTCCGGCCGCCGCGTGAAGTTCCGTTGCGTGGTCGTCGTCGGCAACCGCGACGGCCTCGTCGGCTACGCGGAAGGCCGCGACGACCAGGTCGGCGGCGCCATCCAGAAGGCCATCGAGGTGGCCAAGCTGAACCTCATCGACGTCTCGCGGGGCTGCGGGTCCTGGGAGTGTGGCTGTGGGCGCCCCCACACCGTCGCGCTCCGCACGACCGGCAAGGCCGGCAGCGTCGAGGTCGAGCTCCAGCCCGCGCCGCGCGGGCTCGGGCTGGCCGGCGGAGAGACCGTCCGCCACGTGCTCGAACTCGCCGGTATCGAGGACATCTGGACGCGCTCGTCCGGGAACACCCGGACGACGGTGAACTTCGCGAAGGCGACGTTCAACGCGCTCCAGAACACCGCCGAGGCACGCGTCCCCCAGGAGACCTGGGAGAAGCGAGAGGTGATCGAGTGATGCAAGCGCTCGTACAGCTTCGCGGCGAGGTCAACATGAACCAGGACGTACAGGACACGCTGGAGATGCTGAACGTCCACAACGTGAACCACGCCACCTTCGTCCCGGAGACGGAGACCTACCGCGGGATGGTCACGAAGGTCAACGACTACGTGGCATACGGCGAGCCCAGCGTCGAGACCGTGGCCCTGCTCATCGAGCGGCGCGGCGAGCCGCTCGAGGGCGAGGCCGACATCGACGACTCGTGGGTCGTCGCCAACACCGACTACATGAGCGTCGAGGAGCTGGCTGAGGCGCTGGTCGACGAGGAGACGACGCTCAAAGAGCAGGGGCTAGCCCCGACGCTGCGCCTGCACCCCCCGCGTGGCGGTCACGACGGGATCAAACACCCGACCAAGGAGGGCGGGGAACTCGGCAAGCACGACTCCGAGTCCATCGACGACCTCCTGGAGGCGATGCGATGACGTCAAAGAAGAAACGACAGCGCGGTTCGCGCACGCACGGCGGCGGCTCCCACAAGAACCGTCGCGGCGCCGGCCATCGGGGCGGGCGCGGCAACGCCGGGAGCCGCAAACACGAGATGCACAATCACGGCCCGTGGGACAAACACGGGTTCAAGCGACCGGACGACGTCCAAGAGGAGGTCGCGGAGGTCGACGTCCGCGAACTCGACGAGGACGCTGCGCTGCTGGCGGCCGAGGGCGTCGCCGAGGAAGACGGCGACGGCTACGCCATCGACGCGCGTGACGTGGCCGAGGACGGCCACGAGGTCGACGTCGTGAAGGTGCTCGGTAGCGGACAGGTCCGCAACGAACTCCACCTCGTCGCGGACGCGTTCTCCGACGCGGCCGAGGAGAAAGTCGAGGACGCCGGCGGCTCGGTCGAGCTGACCGAGGCCGGCGAGGCTCGCGCCGAGCGAACCGACAAGGATACACCTGACGAAGAAGACGACTCATAAACATGGGCTGGAAGGACACCGCCGAACCGGTACTCACCCGCATGCCCTCCGTCCAGCGACCGGACGGGCACGTCCCGTTCAAGCGGAAGCTGGGCTGGACGGCCGGGGTGCTGGTGCTGTACTTTTTCCTGACGAACGTCTTCCTGTTCGGCCTGCAAGGCCAGGGAACTGAAGCATTCGGACGATTCCGTTCGATCCTGGCCGGTGGCCAGGGGACGATCCTGCAACTCGGTATCGGCCCGATCGTCACGGCGAGCATCGTGTTGCAGTTGCTCGGCGGTGCCGACCTGCTCGGCCTGGACACGCAGAACAACCCGCGGGATCAGGTGCTCTACCAGGGACTCCAGAAGTTCCTGGTGCTCGTGATGATCTGCCTGACGGGCCTGCCGATGGTGTTCGCCGGCGGATTCCTGCCGGCCAGCCCCGCGCTCGCCCAGTCGTTCCCCGGCGGGGAGTTCGGCGTCCAGTGCCTGATGTTCGCCCAGATCTTCGTCGGCGGTGTCCTCATCCTCTTCATGGACGAGGTCATCTCCAAGTGGGGCGTCGGCTCCGGGATCGGTCTGTTCATCATCGCCGGCGTCAGCCAGCGGTTGATCGGTGGGCTCGTCTCGACGAGCTTCATCGGCAGCGAGGGGAACATCGGTATCATCCCGACCTGGATACAGATCCTGACCGGCGAACTCGACGTGGGTCCCATCCTCGGGAGCGGGCTCCAGACGCTCGTCTTCGGGGAAGGACAGATTCTCGCGCTGATCACGACCGTGCTGATCTTCGTCACGGTCGTCTACGCGGAGAGCGTCCGGGTCGAGATCCCGCTCTCGAACACGCGCGTGAAGGGCGCCCGCGGTCGCTTCCCCGTGAAGCTCATCTACGCGAGCGTCCTGCCGATGATTCTCGTCCGCGCGCTACAGGCCAACATCCAGTTCCTGGGTCGCATCCTGCGCGCCCAGCTCGGCCAGGGTGGCATGCCCGCGTGGCTCGGCGTCTACCAGCAGAGCCAGGGCGGCGTCGCCAACCCGGTCGGCGGCCTGTTCTACTATCTGGCTCCGGTCCGGAACCCGGCCCAGTGGATGTGGTGGCTCGGTGAGACGTCGAACGCCCCCTGGCAGATCATGCTCCGGGTGGGCGTTGACCTCACCTTCATGGTCGTCGGCGGCGCGGTCTTCGCCATCTTCTGGGTCGAGACCACGGACATGGGCCCGGAGGCGACCGCCGAGCAGATCCACAACTCGGGGATGGAGATCCCCGGCTTCCGCCGGAACACCAGCGTCATCGAGAAAGTGCTCGAACGCTACATCCCGCAGGTGACCATCATCGGCGGCGCCCTGGTCGGCCTGCTGGCCGTCCTCGCCAACATGATGGGTACTATCGGGAACGTCTCCGGGACGGGCCTGCTGCTGACCGTCTCCATCACCTACAAGATCTACGAGGAGATCGCCGAAGAGCAACTCATGGAGATGCACCCCATGATGCGCCAGATGTTCGGTTAGTAACGCCGGCCATCCTCTCTCAATCAGCGGTTACACCATTTTTGCGGACGCGATATCTCGTCGGCGAGTGACGACCAGCGACGTCACTCGACGCCGTACTCGGGCGTCGGCCATCCCCCGCTGTCAGGGTAGGCCCGCCGCCAGATGCCGATGACGACCAGTGCGGGGAAGGGAAACAGGAACACACCAAACAGCAGCGGCTCCAGCGATTCACGTGACGCCAGCGCGATGGCGACATAGCCGAGGGCGACGATCGCAGCGGTGGTGGCGGCCGCGACGGCGTAGCGCCGGTCGAACGGTTCGAGGTCGGTCCGGACGGGGAAGTCGAACGACTCGACGGCCGCGTCGGCTTCGACGAGCGGGCCGATCTGTCGCTCGCACGCGTCGTCGCCCCAGCCAGTCGTGACCTCGAACGTTCTGGTGTCGCGAAGCCGGTCGGCGAGCCGGTCGTCGACGACCGAGACGTCTCGCAACGCCGCGAGCGGGGACGACCACTGCGGTTCGTCAAGCCACGTGTCGTAGGCGACGACGTGCTCGTCGTATCGCCGGTACTCCAGGGGGGCGTACCTGAGGTAGTAGGCCCCGATACGGACGGCAATGGCCCCGAGGCACAGCGTCGATAGGGCCAGACCGGCGGTGAGGACCAGTGATATCGAGGACGGGACCACGAGGGAGAGGAAGAACCAGCCGGTCCCGCCAAAGCTCACGCAGAGCGGCCCGAGTTCAGCGAGCGCCCCGAAGGTCCCGTCGAGGAGGACGGTCCGCCGATCGGTTCGGAACGCGGAGGTCGGGTCGCCATCGGGGACCGCAACGGGGTCGAGTTCGACCGCATCGTCCGGGCCGGCCAGCCAATCCGAGAGGCGGCCACTATCGCTGTGTTCCGCGCGGTAGCCCGAGTACTCGACGTAGAGTTTCCCGAGTACCAGCAGCCCCAGCACGCCGACCCCGCCGACGGCAGCCTCGAGCGCTGGAGCGACGAACAGGAGGAAGCCCAGGAAGAAACCGCGCCGCACCGGCGTCTCGATGACCGCGTACGGCGAGACTTCCTCGTACTCGCGGTGGCCGAAGAACTCCGTCGCCGTCTCGATGACCGCCGCGAGAACGAGTCCCGCAACGCTAGCGAGGACCTCCGGGCGGGCGAGCGTTGCAGTCAGCGGCAGGACCTCCGAGAGGGTGAGTCCGAGAAAGACCGGGAGAAACCACACGGCCATCACGACGCCGACCGTGAACGGAACGTTTCGGGGGTAAATCGGCGGCAGCCGGGATACGACCCGGACGCTTCCGCGCTTGTCGATCAGATCCGACTCGCCGACGCTGACGAACCCGTTGCGCTCGTCGGGCGGGTGACGCTGTGCGAACAGCGTCTCGACGGCCGCCAGCGGTAACGACAGGGCGACTTCCGCGGCGTAGACGACGGACAGCGTCGCGGCGTCCCAGCCGACGGCGACGACGCCGACCAGAGGGACCAGATTTGCTAGCAACACCGGCGCGAAGCCGTCGGGGTGTTCGGTCGGCCGAGTGAGGGAGGGCATGCTCGTCGGTTCCAACCCCTCGTCCGATTCACATAAACGACCCGAACCCTCCACAGGTAGGGTTCTCCGACCCAGCGGTCGGTTCGGCACGACCTGACCGTCACACTGAGCGGACGCCGGCCGCAGGCGCGCTTCGAACGTGTCGGGGACGCGTTCTCGCCGCTCAGCCCCGGCGGCGGCTTCACGTCGTCAGCGACTGCGGACCGACGTCGTCGGGCGAATTCTCGTGGAGTTGCTCGGTGAGTTCGGCGGCCGCGTGGCGGTTCTCGGCGAGTTCGCGGTCGACCGTCGCGGGCCCAAAGAGTGTGTCTTCGTGGCCGAACGGCCCTGACAGACGGCATCGACGTCACCGCATCGCAAACCGTTTTGGCGATTCCGAACGGAGAGCGACGCACGTGCATCTGACGGACGGACAGGCGGCCGACAGTTACCACCTCGGGAGGGGTGCCCGATGAGCACCGCGATCGACATCGTTCAGATCGTCGTCACGATCATGGGTATCGGCGTCGCCGCCCAAGTGCTCGCCGACCGGCTGCAGATCCCGAGCGTCCTCTTCCTGATCGTCGCGGGAGTGCTCGTCGGTCCGGAAGGGTTCGGTCTCATCGATCCCGGGATATTCGGGGACGCACTGCCGGCCATCGTCGGGCTGAGCGTCGCGATCATCGTCTTCGAGGGAGCCTTTCACCTCCACGTGGACCGGTTGCGCGAGGCGCCGCGGGAGACGCTCCGGCTGGTCACCGTCGGGGCGTTCGTCTCGCTGGTCGGCACGGCGACCGCCGTCAGGTTCGTACTCGGCACGTCGTGGAACGTCGCGCTGCTCGTCGGCGCGCTGCTCGTCGCGACGGGACCGACGGTCATCACGCCGATCATGAACGTCGTCCCCGTCCGGGAGCGGGTCGCCACGACGCTGGAGACGGAGGGCGTCGTCAACGACGTGACGGCCGCGATCCTCGCGCTCGTGATGTTCGAGTACGTCCTCCTGGGGTCGAGCGGGCTGCCGACGCTCGTCCAGAAGTTCGCGATACGGCTCGTGCTGGGCGTCGTCGTCGGCTGTCTCGTCGCGGCGATCGTCTGGTACCTGCTCAACCACGTCGAACTCTCCGTGGAGAACGCGCCGCAGAACGCTCGACTCATCGTCCTCATCGCGGCGCTGGGGGCGTACGGGTTTGCGGAGATCGCCGCGGCCGAGACGGGCATCGCTGGCGAACTCGGTTCGGAATCGGGGATCGCCGCGGTCGCGGCCGCCGGGTTCGTCCTCGGGAACGTGTCGCTGCCGTACCGTGACCAGATCGAGCAGTTCAAAGGCGACATCACGCTCATCGTCCTGACGTTCGTCTTCATCGTCCTCGCGTCGCTGCTGACGCTGGAGGACTTCCTCGCGCTCGGTCCCGGCGGGGTCGTCGCCGTCGTCGCCATCGCTGCTGTCGTCCGGCCGGCGCTCGTTCTGCTCTGTACCGTCGGCGGCCGCTTTACCTTCGAGGAGCGGCTCTACATCGCCGCGATCGGCCCGCGCGGGATCATCCCGGCCAGCGTCGCGACGCTGTTCGCGCTCGAACTCCGTCCGCAGAATCCGGAGGCGGCGACAACGCTCGTCGGCGCTGTCTTCCTCGTCATCTTCGCGACCGTGGTGATTGAAGGCGGTCTGGCCCGTCACATCGCGCAAGGGTTGAACGTGATTCCGATGCGAGCGATGGTCGTCGGCGGCGGCCGCGTGGGGCGAGCCCTCGCCGAACGGCTCGAAGACCGCGGCGAGGAGGTCGTGATAGTCGAGTCCGACGAGCGGGCCGTCGAGCGGCTCCGCCGCGACGGCTTCTCGGTCCACCAGGGCGACGGGACCCAGCGCGACGTGCTCGAGAACGCGGGCGCGGGGAACGCCAAGGTCATCGCCGCTGCGACGGCCGACGACGACGTGAACATGCTGATCGGCCAGCTCGCGAAGAACACGTTCGGCGTCGAGACGGTGGTCGCCAGGGTCAACAGCCCCGACAACGTCGCCGCCTTCGAGAACCTCGACATCGAGGCCATCTCCAGCGGCATGTCGATCGCGTGGTCGATGGACAACGTCATCGAACGCCCCGGGATCGCCCGCTGGATGACGGAACTCGACCGTGAGGGCGACGTTCAGGAGGTCGAAGTCACGACCGACGACGTCGCCGGCGAGACGGTCTCCGAACTGCAGGCGCAACTCCCGGACAACTGCCACCTGGCCCTGATCACGCGGGACACGGAGAACCGGCTGCCGGAACCCGACGACCGGATCGAACGCGGCGACCACCTCACGTTCATCGGCCGCAAGGACGCCGTCAGGCGGGCACGCGACTACTGTAACCCCTGATATCCGCCCGCCCTCGCGAACTCGGTCCCAGCTTATTTGTACACACACTTCGATCCGCGTACTATGTCACGGGATATCGATAGACGCAGTTTTCTGAAGCTGACCGGGACCGCGGCGGGCGCTGCCGCGATCGCGGGCTGTTCGGATGACGGCGGGACGCCGACGGACGGCGACGACGGCGCCGAGGACGGCGGTGACGGTGCCGAGGACGGCGGCGACGGCGGTGACGGCGGCGACGGAGCCGCGACGGACACCGCGACGCCGCGTCCGGAACCGGAGACCCGCGAGGGCTACCTCCAGCGGGCCAACCGCGTGCTCCACGACGAGGCGCCGTGGATCTACCTGAACCGCCAGTACTCAGTCTACGGGAAGTCCGCGGACGTGAACTGGGAGGCCCGCCGCGACGAGCGCATCGACGGCTCGGCCATCGAGCCGACGGGCGAGAAGACGTCCGTCCAGATCACCCAGTCTAACATGGACTCGGGACTGGACCCCCACGACCACCGCGAGACGCCGACGGACAACATCGTCCTGCAGGTCTACGAGGGACTGCTCGGCCGCGACCGCGAGGGGAAGGTCGTCAACAAGCTCGCGACCGGCTACGAGCGAGTCGAGGACGGCCGGGTCCGCTTCGAGCTTCGCTCGGGCGTCTCGTTCCACAGCGGTGATTCGCTGACCAAGGAAGACGTCGCCTTCTCGATCAACCGGATCGTCAAGCCGGAAGTCGGCGGGCTGGACAGCCCCCAGTCCGACCAGCTCGCCGGCGTCACCGGCGCGGAGCCGGCCGACGGCGACAGCGCGGTCCTCGTCGACTCCGAGGGGCTCAACCCCATCGTCTTCGCGCTGTTTGCGACCTACGGCGACATCGTGAACAAGTCGTGGATCGAGGACAACGACGCGGCGACGATCAACTCCGAGATGAACGGGACCGGCCCGTTCCAGCTCTCGAACTACGAGCAGGACGTCGAGGTCGTCTACGAGCGCTACGGCGACTACTGGGGCGATCAACCGCCGGCCGAGGAACTGGTCATCACGGCCGCGAGCGAGGCGAGCACGCGCGTCAACCAGTTGCTCAGCGACGAGACGGACGTCATCGTGAACGTCCCGCCACAGAACATCAGTCAGGTGCGCGACGCCGACAACGCGGACATCAGCGCGGTACCGAGCACGCGGATCATCTACAACGCGATGATCTACAACAAGGAGCCGTTCGACTCGGTTCAGTTCCGCAAGGCGATGAACTACGCGGTCGACCTGGAGAGCATCATCGACAACGTCCTCTCCGGGTTCGCCGACCAGACCGCACAGCCGACGCTCGACGGGTTCACAGGCTACAACCCCGACCTCGACCCGTACCCCTACGACCCCGAGGAGGCCCAGCGTCTCGTCGAGGAGAGCGGCTACGCCGGCGCCGAGATCGAACTCCACACGCCGAACGGGCGCTACCTGAAGGACCTCGAGATCGCCCAGGCGGTCGTGAACTACATCGACGAACTGGAGAACGTCTCGGCGTCGGTCAACCAGCGGGACTTCGGGAACCTGACGGACGTCCTGCTCGACGGGGACATCTCGACGGGACCGGCGTTCTACCTCATCGGCTGGGGCAACGCGACCTTCGACGCGAGCCAGACGATCATCCCGCTGCTGACTTCCGACGGCGCGCTGACCTCGCTGGAGAACGAACGAGTGGACGAACTGATGAACCAGGCCCAGAGTATGGGCGGCGGCGGAAGCGGCACCGACAGTTAGATGTCGCTGACGCGGCCAGCGCGGTGGAAGCTGCGGGGGCGATAGCGTGGCGTCGATGGGTCGGTTCCTGCTGAAGCGGGCGCTGCAGGGGCTCGTCGTCGTCTGGGGAGTCGTGACTGTCGTCTTCGTCCTCCGGTACGTCACGCCGGGCAGCCCCGTCGACTTCATCGCGCCGCTGGACGCGAGCCAGGCCACCCGCGAGCGTATCGCCGCGGATCTGGGACTGAACAGGCCGCTGTACGTCCAGTACCTCGACTACGTGGGCCAGCTAGCCACCGGCGACATGGGCTACTCCTACCGGTCGCGGACGGCGGTCGGCCCGCGCGTGTTCGCCAAGGTACCGGCGACGCTCGAGCTCGCGCTCACGGCGACGGTCGTCGCCATCGCGCTGTCGATCCCGCTCGGTGTCCTCAGCGCGACGCGGCGACACAGCTCCGCGGACTACGGCGCGACGCTGTTCTCGCTGCTCGGCATCTCGACGCCGAACTTCTGGCTCGGCGTGATGCTCGTCATCGTCTTCGCCGTGCAGTTCGACCTGTTCCCGACGAGTACGCGCCCGATGGGGCTACTCGACGTGCTGGGCAACCTGCTGGTCGTCGCCGGCCCCCAGCAGGGCTACGCGCTCCCACTGGACGTCTCCGGGTTCCTCACGGATCTGCGGACGTGGCTGCTGTACATCACGCTCCCGGCGATCACGCTGGGGACGTACTTCACGGCGCTCATCACGCGGCTGACTCGCTCGGGGATGCTCGACCAGCTCGGCCAGGGCTACGTCCGGGCGGCCCGCGCGAAGGGACTGCCCGAGACGCTAGTGCGCTACCGCCACGCGCTACGGAACACGCTCATCCCCGTTATCACCGTCGTCGGGCTCCAGCTCGGGACGCTCATCGGCGGGGCCGTCATCACGGAGGCGGTCTTCGACTGGCCGGGCCTCGGGACGCTCGTCATCGACGCCATCGGCAACCGCGACTGGCCGCTCATCCAGGGCTGTCTCGTCGTCATCGGCGCCGGCTTCGTGATCGTGAACATCGTCGTCGACGCGCTGTACGCGACGCTCAACCCGCAGGTGATGGACTGAATGGTACCGAACCCGCTCGAGTGGCTGGTCCGACTGCCTGCGATGGTCCGCTCGTCGGTCTCGCCGCGGACGCTGCGGAACCTCCGGCGGGAGTTCGACCGGAGCTTCCTCGCGAAGCTCGGCCTCGGGCTGGTCGCTGCCGTCCTGGTGGTCGCGGTGTTCGCACCGTTTATCGCCCCGTGGAACCCGACGGACCAGAGCCTCGACAACAAGCAGCAGCCGCCGCTCGGGTTCAGCCGCGCGGAGACCCAGACCGGCCAGGAGATGGTCAACGGGTCGCTGCAGATCACCAACGAGACGGTGCTCGTGAACGCGACGACCGAACACCCGCTCGGGACCGACGGACTCGGCAGAGACATGCTTTCGCGGACGATCTACGGCGCCCGGACCTCCCTGATGGTCGGCCTCCTCGGGACGGTACTGGCGATGGCGCTCGGCGTCCCGACGGGACTGGTCTCGGGCTACTACAGCGGCCGGGTCGACGACGTGCTGATGCGAATCGCGGACGTGAGTCTCGCGTTCCCGTCGCTCGTGCTCGCCATCGCGCTGGTCGGGCTGTGGGGCGAGGCGAGCGTGGCCGTCCCGGATCCGTTCGTCGTGACCGGGATCGCACCGGCGATACGCGGCGCGCTCTCGCTGCCAGGTGGCCTGACCTACCCGGCGGGAATGCCCGAGCAGTTCACGCTCCCGGGGACGGTCATCGTCGTCGTCGGGCTGGTCAACTGGGTGTGGTTCGCCCGCGTCGCCCGCGGCGAGGCGCTGTCGGTCCGCGAGGAGGAGTACGTCACCGCCGCGGAGTCGCTGGGCGCGCCCGACCGCTTCGTCATCCGCAAGCACGTCCTGCCCAACAGCCTCACGCCGATTCTCGTGCTCGCGACCATCCAGGTCGCGGCGATCATCCTGCTGGAGAGCGCCCTATCCTTCCTCGGGTTCTCGGGGACGACGCTCTCGTGGGGCTTCGACATCTCGCAGGGCCGGCAGTACCAGACGACATCGTGGTGGATCGCCGCGATGCCCGGCCTCGCTATCGTCCTCACGGTGATCGGGATCAACCTCGTCGGCGACTGGCTGCGCGACGCACTGGACCCCGGTATCGAGGGCGAAGGAGGTGGCGTGTAGATGGCCCGCGACCTCCTCCGCGTCCGCGACCTGTCGACGCGCTTTTTCACGGAACAGGGACAGGTCAACGCCGTCGAGTCGGTCAGCTTCGACGTGCGCGAGGGCGAGATCCTCGGCATCGTCGGCGAGTCCGGGTCGGGCAAGTCCGTCACCGCGCTGTCGCTCATCGACCTCGTCGAGTCGCCGGGGCGGATCACCGAAGGGGAAGTGTGGTACCGCGATCCCGACCTGGCCGCGGAGTTCCCGGAGGCCGCCGACGGCGACATGGTCGACTTGCGAGAACTCCCCGAGCGCGTCCGGCGAGCGCTTCGCGGGCCGTCGTTCGCGACGATCTTCCAGGACCCGATGAGCAGTTTCAACCCGTCGCTGACGGTCGGCGAGCAGATCGCCGAGGCCGTCGAGGTCCAGCGGCGGGCGCGGTCGAACCCCCGGTCGACGCGCTCGCGGACGCAGGGGTACGGGCTCGGCTCGTACTTCCTCGACGGCATCGTGCCCGGCCGCGACTACACCGAGCCGGAGAGTCACGACCGCGCCGTCGAGTTGCTCGAACAGGTCGGCATCCCGGACCCCGCCGAGCGGGCCGAGCAGTTCCCCCACGAGTTCTCCGGCGGGATGCTCCAGCGGGCGATGATCGCCCAGGCGCTGGCCGGCGAGCCCGACCTGCTCATCGCCGACGAGCCGACGACCGCGCTGGACGTGACCATCCAGGCGCAGATCCTCGAACTGCTCCGGGACATCCAGGCCGAGCGGGACATGAGCGTCCTGCTCATCACCCACGACCTGGGCGTCATCGCGCGGATGAGCGACCGCGTCTGCGTGATGTACGCCGGCGAGGTCGTCGAGCGCGGGACGCTCGAAGACGTCTTCGAGGACGCCGTCCATCCGTACACGCAGGGCCTGATCGGGTCGATCCCGGATCTGGAAGACCCGGCGCCGCGACTGCAACCCATCGAGGGGTCGGTCCCGAGCCTGCTCGATGCGGAGATGGGCGACCGCTGTTACTTCGCGGACCGCTGCCCGAAGGCGATGGAGGCCTGTCTCGACCACCCGCCGGAGTTCGACGCCGGCGGCGCGGAACACGCCGCGCGCTGCGTCCTCGCCGAGCGCGGGTACAGCGAGGCCGCTGCGCTGCCCGAGGGCTTCTTCGACGAGGAGGGAGGTGAGCGCCGTGAGTGACCGCGAGCGCTCCCGTGATGCGTCCGACGGGACCGGAGCCGACCGCCCGCTCGTCGAGGTCGACGGGCTCCGGAAGTACTTCGCCGACGACGACTCGCTGCTCGACCGGTTGCTTGGCAGCGGCGGGCGGAGCGTGAAGGCCGTCGACGGCGTGAGCTTCGCCATCGAGGAGGGCGAGACGCTCGGGCTCGTCGGCGAGTCCGGCTGCGGCAAGTCGACCACCGGAGAGACGCTGCTGGCGCTGCAGGACCCGACCGAGGGGGACGTTCGCTTCGACGGCGAGTCGGTGTTCGGCCGCGACGACCTGACCGAGTTCCGTCGGCGCGCGCAGGTCGTCTTCCAGGACCCCTTCTCCAGCCTCGACCCGCGCCAGACCGCGGGCGCTATCGTCACCGAGCCGCTCGTGATCCACGGGCTGCCCGACACCGATCCCGACGTGCGGACTACGGCCGACGTGACCGTCGAGGGAATCGACCCCGACCGCGTGGAGGTGCGCGTCGACGACGACGTGGACCGCGTGGTCGACCCGGTCGACGGCGTCGCGACGGTCCACGTCAGGGTCCGCCGTCGCGACGGCCGGGTCTCGGCGTCGGTCTCCGAGAACCTGACGGCCGAGGTCGTCGAGGGTGACGACGCGGATAGCGGTCCGATCGTCGTCGAAGTCTCGCAGGGGCGGTCGCTGTCGGAGATCCGCCGGGATCGGGCGAAGGAACTGCTGGAACGGGTCGGGCTCTCGGCCGATCAGGTCGACCGCTACCCCCACGAGTTCTCGGGCGGCCAGCGCCAGCGCATCGGCATCGCCCGCGCGCTCGCGCTCGAACCGGACTTCCTCGTCCTCGACGAACCCGTGAGCGCGCTGGACGTGAGCGTCCAGGCCCAGATACTCAACCTGCTCGAGGACTTGCAGGAGGAACTGGGCCTGTCGTACCTGTTCATCGCCCACGATCTCTCCGTCGTCCGGCACATCTCCGACCGCGTCGCCGTGATGTACCTCGGCGAGATCGTCGAGCGCGGCCCGGTCGACGCCATCTTCGAGGACCCGCAGCACCCCTACACGCAGGCGCTGCTGGACAGCGTGCCGCGGGCGGACACCAGCGAGCAGGGCCGCCGCGTCGACGCGCTGGCCGGCGACGTGCCCTCGCCGCGGGACCCGCCGGCGGGCTGCCGGTTCCACACACGGTGTCCGCACGCCCGGGAGGCCTGCCGCGCTGAAGCACCCGAGGAGTACGAGATCGAGGTACCCGGCCAGCGGGCCGCCTGCTTCCGCCTGCTGGACGACCACCCCTACTGGGACTCGGAACCGATCGACGCCGCTGCCGAACGCACGGCGCGCGACGATTCGGCCAGTGCCAGTGCCGACGACTCGGCGGCCGACGACTGAGCCCGTCACGCCGCCCGGAGCGACACCTTTTCCGCCCGGCCCCACTGAATCGGGGACATGACCGAGGACGAGGAGGCCGCGGGCGGGCCGGCGTTCGCGGGGATGGGCGCGGCGGCCGCCGTCCGCGAGCACTGGGACGACCTCATCGGCGACGTGGAGGCGACGGCGGCGGAGTTCGAGGCGGCCGGGTGGGACGTGCTCGAACTCCACCCCGGCGACGTAACGGCCGTCACCGGCGAGCGATGGGGCTTCGACGTGCTCGTGCCCGACGACGAGTTCGAGCGGTTGCGCGAGTGGGTCGACGCCGGCGAGTTCGGCGAGCACGACGTCTACCGCGTCGAGAGCGGCATCGTCTTTGCGCTCGTCGTCCTCAAGAACGAAGGTGGCGAGCGGGCGGTCTGCTGCCCGCTCTACTACGACGACGCGGCGGTCGAGGGGCTCGGCGAACTCGCCGCGCGCGAGGGTCGCCTCTACACGCACGTCCGGAACCTCGCCGAGGAGTACGTCACGTTCACCCACGAGGAGCCGGCCCTGTTCTTCCCGGACGACGAGGAGTAAGCGCGGTCCGGCGTGGGCGCGCCCGATTCGCATCGCCGGATACCCACCGCTTAAGAGCCTGTCCGACAACGGTCCGGTGAATGGCGAAGCCGGTACTGAAGTGGGCGGGTGGCAAGCGCCAGTTGCTCGACGAACTGTACGCGCGGTTCCCCGACTCCTTCGAGCGCTATCACGAGCCCTTCTTCGGCGGCGGCGCCGTCTTCTTCGATCTCGAACCGGCCGCGGCGACGGTGAACGACACCAATCCCAGACTCGTGAACTTCTACGAGCAGGTCCGCGACCGGCCGGAGGCGCTGATCGAGCGGCTCCGCGAGTTCCGCGACCCCGAGGCCGAACCGGACCCCGAACTGGAATTCGCCGGGGAGACCCGCCGTGGGAAGGCCGTCGAGCAGTACTACTACCAGCAGCGCGCCCGGTTCAACGAGCGCGCCTACGGCGACGGCTGGCCCGGCAGCGACGGCGACCGGCTGGAAGAGGCCGCACTCCTGCTGTATCTCAACCGGACCTGCTACAACGGCCTCTACCGCGAGAACGCCGACGGGGGGTTCAACGTCCCCATCGGCCGCTACGCCGACCCGGACTGGGTACAGGCCGAGCGGATCCGCGCGGCCTCACGGGCGCTTGCAGGGACGGAGGTCCGTAACGGCGACTTCTCGTACGTCCTCGACGTCGCCGAGCGCGGCGATCTGGTCTACTTCGACCCGCCGTACGAGCCGATGAGTCCGACCGCCGACTTCGCGGAGTACAGCGCCGAGGGGTTCGACCGGGAGGACCAGCAGCGGTTGCTCGAGGTGGCGAGCGAGCTGGACGACCGCGGCGTCTCGGTCGTCCTCTCCAACAGCGGCGTGATGTACGAGCGCTACGACGAGGCGGGCTTTCTCGTCGAGCGCGAGGGCGCGACGCGGGCGATAAACAGCGACGCGAGCTCCCGCGGTGAAGTCGACGAGATCGTCGCGACGAACGTCCCGGTCGAGAAGCGACGCGGTCCCGATCAGGCGGCGCTCGACGACTACTGACCGTTTGGTCCGGTCGACGGCCGACCTGATTTGGAGTATTTTCGCGTTTCAGTCCCTGTTCGGCCCGTTCGGGGCAGTCGAACGAGTTCGGAGACTGCCTACGGATCGACCTACGTATATCCGATCCGACGGCACGTGGAGGGTTGAACGGGACAGGCTCGTCGTCGGGTCGGTGGTCTGACGTGACTGGCTGGCTGTTCGAACGACTGGTCGTTCCGACCGCTTCCGCGTCGGACGCCGAGGCGACCGCGGGGACGCTCGCCGCGCACCTCGGCACGGAAGCGGAGATTGTCGCCGTCCACGTCGTCGAGACGGCGGGGTCACCGCCGCCAGAACGCGCCGGTGAACAGCACGAGCACCGGGATGATCTCCAGCCGGCCGATGAGCATCAGGAACGACATCAGCAGCTTCGACGTCCAGGGGAACTCGAGATAGCTTCCGAACGGACCCAGGAAGCCGAAGCCGGGGCCGATGTTCCCGATGGTCGCGATGCTCGCGCTGACCGCTTCGAGCGTCGTCAGTTCCATACCGACGCGGCCGGCGTCCAGCGCGAGGAGCACGGTCGACACGCCGAACAGGAGCAGGTACAGCAGCGTGAACCCGTAGATCGCCTTGATGACCTCCTCGTCGATGACGAACCCGCCCAGCCGGACCGGTTTGACGGCGTTGGGGTGGGCCGTCGTGAACAGCTGGCGGCGGATCGACTTCAGTACGACCAGCCACCTGATGACCTTCACCCCGCCGCCGGTCGACCCGGCGGAGCCGCCGATGAACATCGCGAACAGTAACACCATCTTCGCGGTGTCGTTCCACTCGATGAAGTCGCTCGTCGCGTACCCCGTCGAGTTCAACAGTGAGGCGATCTGGAAGGCCGCCTGTCGGAGCGAGTTCTCCAGCGCGCCCTCGGTCACCCCGCCGAGTTCGAGCGCCGGTGCCGATCCGAGGAACAGCAGGACCCACAGGAGGAGCGTCAATCCGACGTTCGCGCCGATGTACGCCTGAAACTCGCGGTTCTTGAAGAACGAGCCGTACTCGCGCTGGAGCAGGAAGTAAAACAGCGCGAAGTTCGTCCCCGCGACGATCATGAACGGGATCACGAGCCACTGGACCGCCGGCGAGAACGCGGCGATGCTGTTGGCCTCCGGCGAGAACCCGCCGGTCGGCAGCGTCGTGAAGCCGTGGGCGACGGCGTTGTACACGCCCATGTTCTCGGCCAGATGAGTCTGGTTCAGCGCCAACAGCAGGAGGATATACAGGACTGTGAAGCCGAGGTAGAACAGCCACAGCAGGCGAGCGGTCTCGGCGATCCGGGGAGTGAGCCGCTGGAGTTCGGGGCCTGGGGCTTCCGATTCGATCAGTTGGGCGCCGTTGACAGCGACTTCCGGGAAGATGGCGACCATCAGGACGATGATCCCCATCCCGCCGAGCCACTGCGTGAGCTGGCGCCAGATCATGATGGCGTGGGAGTGGTGTTCGACGGAGATCTTTCCCATGACGGTCGCCCCGGTCGTCGTGAACCCGCTCACGCTCTCGAACGTGGCGTTGACTGGGTGGGCGATGGTCCCGGTGGCGCCGAAGAGATACGGGATCGTCCCGACGAGTGGGACGAGGAACCACGAGAGGGTAACGAACAGAAGCGCCTCCCGCGGACCGAGGTCGTCGACCTCGCCGACCTGCTCGAGTGCGAGGCCGAGGCCGACGGTGACACCGATCGAGAGGACGAAGACGCCGACGTCCTCGCCGTAGACGAGGCCCACGATCAGCGGTATCACCATCGTGACGGTGAGATACTTGACGACCGTTCCCGTGAGCGCGACACTCTGCCGCCAGTCGACGCTCACCACGGCGTCTCGCTCCGTTCGCCGACCCGTCGGGGAGTCGATCGACTCTCCGTCCGCTCGTCGGTCCGACGGCGACCGTGCGCACTCGGTCGCGTACAGTCGCGATGCGGCCCTCTCGAGAACACGATTGCTGACGGATGGGACGAAGAGATATCGGATAACTGCTTTGGTCGGATCGACCCCACCGAAGGAAATCCACTTCCCGGTGGGGCAGCAACATCGTGGTATGCATCCGGAGGCACGCGAGTGCGGATCGTGATCGTCGGCGCGGGCGAGGTCGGGTCGACGACCGCGGAGAGCCTCTCCGACGAGCACGAGGTCGTCGTCGTCGACAGAGACCCCGAACGCGTCGAGTCACTGACCTACGACATGGACGTCCTCCCGATCGAGGGCGACGCCTCGGAGATCGAGACGCTCGAAGAGGCCGACGTCGGCGAAGCGGATCTCTTCATCGCCAGCACCGACGACGACGAGACCAACATCATCGCCTGCGGCATCGCCAAGGTCTGCGGCGACGTGTTCACCATCGCGCGGACCAAGAGCCCGAAGTACCTGCGGCCGTGGGAGCGCGACAAGCATGCGTTCGGCGTCGACTTCATGGTGTGTACCGACCTGCTCGCCGCGGAAGCCATCGTCGGCGTGACCGGACTCCCGAGCGCTCAGGACGTCGATACCTTCGCCGACGGACTCGTCCAGATGACCGAGTTCGAGATTCCGGAGGGGAGCCCGGTCGCCGACCAGACGGTCGCGGAGGCCGACCGGTTCGACTCGCTGACGTTCGCCGGCGTGATCCGGGACGGCGAGGTGATCATCCCCCGCGGCCAGACCGTCCTGCGTGCCGGCGACGACGTCATCTCGATCGGGAGTCCCGACAGCATGCGTGAGTTCAGTACGGCCATCGCCCCGGAACAGCACGGGCCGCGGAACATCGTGATCGCCGGCGGCGGCGAAATCGGTTACCAGACGGCACGGTTGCTCGAAGAGGGCGGATTCTCGCCGCGGCTCATCGAGGAGGACGACGAACGCGCCCGCTGGATCGCCGAGCAGCTCCCGAAGACGACCGTCATCAACGGCGACGCCACCGACCAGGACCTGCTCGCCCAGGAGAAGATTGGCGATGCCGACGTCCTGATCTCGGCGCTCCCGACCGACCAGCAGAACCTGCTGGTGACGTTGCTGAGCAGCCGGCTAGGCGCCGAGCGGGCCATCGCAGTGGTCGAGACGGTCGATTTCGTCGACCTGTTCGAGACGGTCGGCGTCGACGTGGCCGTCAGCCCGCGTAACGTCACCGCCGAGGAGATCACCCGGTTCACGCGCGAACGCCGCGCGGAGAACGTCGCCATCATCGAGGCCGACCAGGCGGAAGTCCTCGAATTCGAGGTCGAGGCCGGCAGCATCCTGGTCGACCGGACGATCAGGGAATCGTCGGCTGACTTCCCGGAGCGAGCGGTCATCGGTGCCATCGCTCGCGACGGGACGCACATCACACCCCGCGGTGACACCGTCGTTCAGGAGGGCGACCACGTCGTCGTCTTCGTCGACACCGACTCGTTCACCGAAGTCGCCGACAAGATGTGACGAGCGCGGACAGACCGCGGTACCTTGGGCCAGTCCGGCTTCGAGTACGACCCCGCGACGCAGTCGCCGTCCAGAAAGTCCCCGTGTTACTCTCCCGAGGTGATGCCGTTGTAGACGACGTAGACGGCGAACGAGAGGACGTACAGCCCGACGATGGCGGCAGTCAGCGGCGACCGGCCGCCGACGATCATCGCGAGGACGACCAGCGGGCCAGCAAGCAGGATGCCGTCCAGCACGCGGTCTTCCGCGCCGAATCTGAAGACGAGACGGATCAGCGGGATGTTATCCGGATTCATGGTTAGCGGTAGAAGTTGAAGGTGTCGAGCAGTCCGCGCAGCAGGACTAACACCGGGATGATCTCCAGGCGACCGATCCACATGTTGAACAGGAACATGACCTTCGCGGGGGTGGGCATGTTCGGCCCGGTGATCCCCGACGAGAGGCCGACGTTCCCCTGTGCCGACGTGATCTCGAAGATGGCGTTTTCGAGCGTGAACGACGAGTCGATGGTCAGCAACAGCACGGCGAGACCGACACCGAGGAAGACCATCCAGAGGAAGGCGATGATGGCCGCCTCCTCCAGTTCGCGACTGAGTTCCTCCTCGCCGAGGTGGCGGCCGTTGAATTTGAGAAACCGGACCGCCGTCTCGGGGTAGAACACGCCGCGGATGCGGAACGCGGTCCCCTTGACCAGCGTGATCAGGCGGATGAGCTTGATGCCGCCGACGGTCGACCCCGCCGCCGCGCCGAGAACCATCGCGCCCGACATCGTGAGCTGTGCCGGCGCCGACCAGTCGCCGATGCCCGTCGTCCCGAATCCGGTACAGGAGGCCGCCGAGACGAACTGGAAGAGGCCGTAGCGGATCGTCTGGAACAGCGACGCCGTCGACCCCGTCAGGACGACGCCGTTCGTGACGGCGACGCGGCTGGTCTCGAAAGTCCCGTCCAGCCACAACAGCCCGACCAGCGCGACCGACCCGAGCGAGAAGTAGCCCCAGAGCCAGCGGGTCTGGGGGTCCGTGTAGAGGTTCTTCAGGTCGCCGCGCAGCATGAGGAAGTGGATGGGGAAGGCGATACTCCCCAGGATCATCACGGGGACCATCGCGAAGTCGATGATCGGGTTGTCGTACTCGCCGATGCTGGCGTCCGTGACGCTGAATCCGCCCGTCGAGAGGCCGGTCATAGCGTGGTTGATGGCGTCCCAGGCCGGCATGCCAGCCAACCAGAGGATGCCGATCGCGACGAACGTGAAGAGGATGAAGATCCACCAGATCGTCCGCACCGTCGAGACGATGCTCGGGTGGATCTTCTCCGAGCGGGCCTCGCTCTCGTAGAGGGTCAGCGACCCCGAGCCGGGGCGGGCGAGGATCGCCGTAGTGAGGACGATCACGCCGACGCCGCCGACCCATTCGATGATGGTGCGCCACCACTGGATCGTGTGCGGGAGGGCGCCCTCGTCGTCGGTCATCGTCAGCCCGGTCCCGGTGATCCCCGACATCGACTCGAAGAAGCCGTTCAGGGGATCACGGAACGCGGCGAGGGTCGGCGTGTCCAGCGCGGCGGGGACGGCGAACGGCCCCGGGAACGGATCGACCGCGACCGTCCACGCGACGAGGACGAACGGCAGCGTCCCGAACACGGCCACGAGGAACCATCCCGAAGCCGCGATCATCATTCCGTGGAGCTTACCGATCTCGCCGGCGTCGCTGTAGCGGGCGCTCAGAAAGCGACCGAGCGTCAGGGGGATCAGTCCCGAGACGACGAGCGCCGGGACCGCGAACAGCTCTCCCCAGGCGAGAGAGACGACGATGGAGGCGAACACGACCCCGGAGAGCGCCATGAGGATCCTCCCGAGGTCGCGCGCCAGCGGCTGCAATCGCTGTCTCATTCGTATCGGTGTTGCGTCGGCCGCGTTCTATAATCCGGCGTTCCCGAGGCGACCGGTCTCGGGCGCTCGTCGGCGTGTCGACGCTCCATCGGCATCGCGATCAGTGGTCCTCTCGGTGACCGAAGATGTCGGTGACCTCCGGTGTCGCACCCTCGGCGGAGTAGACGGTCACGAGGTCGTTGGCCTCGATGACCGTGCCACCGCGAGGGGTGATCGGATCGCTGCTCCCCTCGCGCTCGATGGCGACGATGAGGACTTCTTCGGAGAACAGCCCCGAATCGTTGGCCTCCTGAAGGGTTTTGCCGGCGATCGGCGCGTTCTCTTCCACGTCGATTTCGAACACCTCGGCGTGTTCGCCGATCCGCATGTAGTCGACGATAGACGGCCGCTTGACGGCGCGATAGAGGTACTCGGCGATGAGCCGCTGTGGATTCTGCATGACGTTCACCCCGATGCGGTTGAACAGATCCATGTGCTCGGGGCTGTGAACGACCGAGACGATGTTGGGGACCTCGAACTCCTGAGCGAGGAGACAGACCATGATGTTCGTCGCGTCCTGGTCGGTCGTGCTGATCAGGGCGTCGGCGTCCTCGATGCCGGCGTCTTTGAGCGTCTTGTTGTTGGTGGCGTTCGCGTGGAGCACGAGGGCGTCGTACTCCGAGGCGGCCAGCTCCGCGCGCTCCTCGTCGTTCTCTATCACGACGACTTCGTTCCCGCCTCGCGTCGCGATCTCGATGAGGGGGGTACCGATGTCCCCCGCGCCGACGATGACGATATACATCCCTGCGGAGCGGTTCTCTCTGCCCATTAGAAAAGCTATTGTTCTCCGGACGAGTCGACCGTGGCCGCCCGACCGGACTGATACCGGGTCGCCAGAACGCGTATAGCCTTCGGTCTCATAGCGCGGGCTGTGGAGCAGTCGTGGCCACCGCCGCGAGCGGCGACGCTCGCCGCGCTCGTCGTGTTGCTCGTCCTCGCCGGGGCGGCGACGCTCGTCCTGTCGGCGGCGTCGACCGGCGCCGGGACGCCGGGTGCGACCCCCCAGAAGCTCGTCGAGCCGAAACCGGGCGAGAACGTCTTCTGGCCGTACACGAGTCGCCAGCGCTCGCCGGCGGGACGGACGCTCGCGATCAACGTCGTCGTCTACGCGGACGCCGAGACGGTTCGCTTCTACCTCAGCGAGCGGCGCGACGCCACGTGGAACGAGACGGAGGAGGCCTGGCAGGACGTCGATCCGGACGACGGTGACCAGAACGAGGTCGACGCGGCCAACCAGACGGTCGTCGAGTGGGCGGCCGCCCGCGGCGCCAAGCGATACCTGTACGTCCACGACCGGGCGCTCACCGAGGAAGGGCCGAACCGGACGACGCGGCGTCCCTACCGAGCGCTCCCGTTCACCGGCGGTGTGGGCGAGGCCGCCGGCGGCGAGTGGATCGACGAGACCTACCAGTTACACGACGGCCGGTACTTCGCGTCGCGCTATCACTTGCGCGTCTACGAGTCACCCTACGAATCGGACGAGTGGGTGGCCATCCAGGCCCACAGCGACCACTGGGACTGGTTCCGGCTCAGGCACACCGTCCACGACACCGAGGACGCACAGGACTACGTCGAGTCAGAGTTCTGGGACAGGCCGGCCGTCGACGCCGTCTGGCGGATGTACCTCGACAACCCGAAGGGCGTCGGTTCGGACGGCTGGGCGACGGTTGTCGACTTCCGCGGCGTGTCGGACCCGCTGCCCGACGCGAGAACGGCCGGGATCGCCGCCGTCGCGGGGCTGATCGCCGTCGGCTCCGGCCGGCGACGGCGCTCGGTGTTGTCCCTGCTCACCGGCCGAGACGGTGCTGAACGGGATCGCGGTGACGAGACGCCGGTCGGGCTGTCGTTCCTGTCGCGGGCGCGAGTGGCGGCGGCGCTCCGCTCGTGGGACCGGCTGGACCGCCGGCAGGTCGCGCTCCTCGCGTGGACGCTGTCGTACGCGCTGCTGTTCGCGGCGCTGTTCGCGATCTACCTGTCGGTGCGGTTCGGCGGCATCTTCCTCGAAGGGCAGTTCCGGGAGACGTCGCCGAAGGTGATCGCCGCAGCGCTGTACCCCGTGCTCGCGTTCGGCCTCCCTATCGCCGCGTACACCTTCGGTCGCGGGCTCGAACCGGTGCGCTCGTTCGCCGCTGCCGCGCTCGGGATCGGCGCGGCGATCGTCGTCGACTACCAGTTCCTCGGGGTCACGGTCCTCCCGCTCGACGTCGTGTTACACCGGATCGGGATCACGGCGGCGCTCGGGCTCGTCGCCGCGGGATCGGTCCACAGGCAGGCGTCGCTGGAGGCGGTCAACCGGTTCCTCGCCGCCGGCGTCCTGCTGTGGGTGTATCTCCTCTTGGCCCCGCTGGTGGGGTGGCTGTGAGCGGACCGCCTCTCAGATAGTCGGGGTCCCTGACGATAGTTCCCTCAGGCGGTCGCGCACACGGCGACCCAGCCGTCGTTCGTGTCCACGTTCCGGACTGCGAACCCGGCGTCCGAGAACAGATCGGTAACGGTTTCGGCGTCGTAACGCTCGAAGTGGCGTCTGTCGTCGTCGTAGGGGCTCTCGTCGCGACCGTCGTCCCCGTCGGAGCGCTTCAGGGAGACGAGCGCGACGCCGCCGTCGGCGAGGACGCGCTCGAACGCCGCGACGGTCGGCGGGACCTCGGCTTCGGGGACGTGCAGTAGCGACGCACAGGCCCAGAGGCCGTCGAAGGCGTCGTCGGCGAACGGGAGCGCACGCATGTCACCGCGGGCGACCGTACCGTCGGGAACCCGGTCGCGCGCCTGTTCGAGAAAGCGCCGGGTGAGATCGAACGAGACGGCGGCGAACCCCGCTTCGGCGAAGGCTTCCGACTCCCAGCCCGGGCCACAGCCCACGTCGAGCACGCGCGGGCGTTCCCGGTCGGTCTGATCGTCACCGCGGCCGTCACGCTCGTCGACGGCGGTGACGAACTGCTCGACGAGGTCGGCGACTACGGCGCGGTCATCGTGCAGACGTGCGTACTGCTCCGCGACGCGTTCGTAGGTCTCGACCGTGCGGCGGACGCGTTCGTCCATTCGCGGGAGTGCTCGCGGCGACACTGTAAGGATACCGCTGCAAGCGACGTGGGCCGGCCGCCGGGCGCCCAGAACGACACTAAAAAGAGGAGGTGCGTCGAAGCCCGGAGTATGAATCCGAAGATCCTGATTCTCGGTCCGCCCGGTGCGGGGAAAGGCACACAGAGCGAGCGGCTCGCCGAGGAGTTCGGCGTCGAACACGCCGCGACCGGCGACGCGTTCCGCCAGAACAAGGACATGGACATCAGCGACATGGACGTCGAGTACGATACGCCCGGCGAGTACATGGACAAGGGCGAACTCGTGCCCGACGAGGTCGTCGACGCGATGGTCGAGGAACTCATCACCGATCTCGACGGGTTCGTCCTCGACGGCTACCCGCGCAACGAACACCAGGTCGAGGCGCTCGAGGACATGACCGACCTCGACGTCGTCCTCTTCCTCGACGTGCCTCGCGAGGTCCTCGTCGAGCGACTCACCGGCCGTCGCGTCTGTTCCGAGTGCGGCGCCAACTACCACGTCGAGTTCAGCCCGCCCGAGGAGGAGGGCGTCTGCGACAAGTGCGGCGGCGAACTCTACCAGCGCGAGGACGACCAGGAAGAGTCGGTTCGCAACCGCCTGGACGTCTACCAGGAGGACACCGAGCCGGTCCTCGAACACTACGCCGACCACACCGGATACGTCGAGGTCGACGGCGACCAGACGCCGGACGAGGTCTGGGAGGACGTGCGGGCGGCCGTCGAATCGAACGCCTGAATCGCGGTTTTCCGTCCCGATCGGCCGTCCCAGCGAGACGGTCGCCGACGGGGCCAGAGTAAAAACTTGATAACGCAGAAGCTCCGAGGTACGTAGCAATGGCACGGATCGAAGAAAAAGCGGCGTCGCTGGCCGAGGAGAGCCAGTCGATGGCCGACGCCTTGGCGCGCGTGCTCGAAGTCGCCGACGACAAGGGCACCGTTCAGTGGGCTGACGTCAGCGGCGACATCACGAGCGGCGAGTGGGGCCGGCTCATCGAGCAGGGCATCCTCGTCGACGTCGACGGCGAGGGGTTCGTCGTCGACGACCCCGAAGGCGTCCGCCAGGCGCTCGGCGACGACGCGCCGCCCGAGAGCGGCGGGTCGACCGGGAGCGGCTCCTCGGGGCCCAGCGACGCCGGGTCCAGCGATGTCGAATCCGCCTCCACGTCCTCGTCCGACGACGAAGACGGGGGGTGGTCCCGCTGGGACAAGATGGCTGCTCTGGGGACCATCTCCCTGTTCCTCGGGTACTCGCAGGCGCCCATTCGTAACACGGTCGGGGGCGTCCTCGACATCGTCCTCGGCCCGCTGGCCGACGTCCTCCCCTTCTACATCATGATCCTCGTGCTCGCGGTGTTCACGGGGCTCAACTCGACGCTCCTGCAGGGCAAGCTCATGAACATGGACAAGATGGGCGAGTACCAGGAACAGATGCAGGAGATCCAGGAGCGTCGCAAGGCCGCCAAGGAGCGCGGTGACGACGAGGCCCTCGAAGAGATTCAGGAAGAGCAGATGGAGGCCATGGGCGACCAGCTCGGCATGTTCAAAGAGCAGTTCCGCCCGATGGTCTGGATCATGCTCGTCAACATCCCCGTGTTCCTGTGGATCTACTACATGGTCCGCACGGGCGCGATGGTCTCCGGCGAACCGCCGGTGATGGTGCTGCCGATCATCGGCGGCATCGAGAGCTGGAGCAACCGCATCGGGCCGATGTGGGCGTGGATCATCTGGTACTTCGTCTGCTCGATGAGCTTCACCCAGATCGTCCGCAAAGCGCTCAACGTCCAGACGACGCCGAGTTCGTCCTGACGGCCGAGGGCTTCTCCACGGCGGTTTTCGATGCTGCTATCGCTGGTAGCAACCGCAGGCCCACCGACAGCGGCGCCACTCACTTCGAGAAAACCCGTCGGTCAGTCCGGGAACGCGAAACTGGTTCCGCCGCAGTCCGGACACGAGTCGACGCGTTTCGGCACGGGCGAGGAATCGGGTTCGGTGACGAGCACGAACCCGCAGTCGTCGCATTCGATGAAGTGATCCATTGAACCGTTCAGGCTGGAGTAGTTCGGCTATCGAGGTACGTGCGGTGGTGCTGTCGTCGTGTCTGCGAACGCTGGCCGCGAGATGGGGACGTTCGACCGGCGGTATCACCTCCGGATGGAAGATTGCCCAGTGGACACTGGTCGGCTGCGGGTCGGAACACCGACGCCTCCGAGGCGACTGGTCGGCGAGAACTCATCGCCGATGCGTACTGTGAGGACAGGGAAAAACCTAACCATAAGTATAAAAGAGGTTAATTTTCCGAAATTTCGACGGCGATTCGGAGGAGCAACCACAGCGTCGTAGGATGCGGTGGTGGTCAGACGGTCTCGTCCAGACGGAAGCCGGCGAAGGGGATCCGCTCGTGGTGTTTGATCAGGTGTTCGCTTTCGATGTCGAGGCCGGCCTCGTCCAGCTCGAAGGCGAGGTCGGTTATCGCCTCTTTTTCGGTCTCTGCCGCGAGGATGTACACGTTGTTCCGGCCGGTCATGAGAGTGAGAACCTCGACGACTCCGGGTTTCCCCTTCGCCATCTCGGCGAGCTTCTCGCGTCGGCTCACCGGGGCGGAGCAGACGAACATGAAGTAGTGCTGGACGCCGGCGGAGTCGTAGTTGACGTTGACCTGGTACCCCTCGATCACGCCTTCGGCTTCGAGATCGCTGATCCGGTTTCGCACCGTGTTGGCGGTCACGCCGACCGCTTCGGCGATGTCCGTCAGCGAGCGACGAGCGTCCTGCTGGAGGTGATACAGGATCGCCCGATCGACGGCGTCGAGGACGGAGGGATCCATACCGTAGATCGGGCTGGAACGGCCAAAGGCTTTCTCGGACGACGGAGAAACCGGTACGTATCGGACAGCCGGACTTCGCGAAACCGCAATTACATCTCGACAATCGCGGCTGTAACCGGAAGACGATCCGAGCGAGACGGTTACGTACGGAATATCCAGACCGTCTCCCGCCGTCTACTCCGACGCGGCGAGCGGTTTCGAGCCGATATTCGCGGATCCCTGCTCCCGACGGGGCGGGAGTACACTTAAGAGACTTACGGAATAGTGTTCAGTTCACTATGTCATCTCGAGAGGTGCGTCTGGAGAGCACGATCGGCGGATTCACCGCGAGCGGTCGACTGCACACGCTCAGCGTCTGGTTCATCCTCGCGCTCCGTTTGATGATGGGATTGGCGTTCCTGCAGAGCGGGATCGACAAGGTGCTCTCCGGAAGTTTCAGCGCCGCTGGCTACCTCCAGAACGCGCCGCCGGCGAACGGGAGTCCGGTCGCCGATCTGTTCGTCACGATGGGCGAGACGTCGTGGTTCGTGGACTTCGTGAATATCGCCGTCCCGTGGGGCGAGGTTCTCATCGGGCTCGGGCTGATCGTCGGCTGTCTCACCCGGCTGGCCGCCTTCTGGGGCGCGTTCATGATGCTCATGTTCTATCTGGGGAACTGGGACATCGGTCACGGCTACATCAACGGCGACTTCGCGTACATGCTCGTGTTCCTCTCGGTCGCCGCCTTCGGCGCCGGCCGCATCCTCGGGCTCGACGCCTACATCGAACAGTACGAGGTCGGCGGCCAGCCGCTGGTCGAACGCTACCCGTGGACGCGATATCTGCTCGGGTAGCCGGTCAGGGCCACTCGACGCCGTGGAGGGACGTTACCGCCGCTCGGCGAGACTGACGAACGAGCCTTCTCTGGCCGTGATCCACTGGGTGACGAGCTCCGTGTCGGACCCGTCGAGCGGGAAGATCGTACACTCGGCGGGGCCGTCCGAGGGATCGATGATTTCCGCCGTGAGCGTCGGCGCGTCGTCCGCGTCGACGGCCGGGAGCCGCTTCGATCCGTCTTCCGCTGGGGTGTGTTCCATGATTGGCCTCCGGGGAGCTACCGTCACCCGAACGTACGCGGACGCACCATATATGCCCAGCCGGGGCTTCCCAGCCCGTGAGAAGCCCCGAAAGCCGCCGGAAGCGATCGCCGTTCGTTCAACGACCGCGGCCGTTGCCCCTCTCTTCGTCGTCTCGGTCGTCGTCTCTCTCCTTTCCCCGACCCTCGTCTCGGCCCCCGTCTCTGTCTTTGCCTCGGCCCTTCCCGCGACCTGGCGAGCGATTGTTCTCGATCGGGATGTCCTCCTCGCCGTCGAGGCCGTGCCAGACGCCGTTGTCGCCGATGATGTCGGCTCGGCCGCGGTCGTTGTCGACGTACAGGCGGGCGATAGATGCCGGCCCGAGGTCGAGAGTCACCGTGCCGTCGCTGTCGACCTCTTCGACGGTGTGGACGACCGCGTGGTTCGTCGGTTCGTCCCACGAGGTGGGGAACTCGTGGGGCAGCGGGCGCTCCTCGCTGGCGGGTTCCAGTTTGACCACCTCGACGGGCCCGCGGGCGTATCGGTCGCCGAGTTCGACGGTGACCTCGCTCGAGGCGCGCAGGTTCCGGTTGGTCAGGAAGACGGCCAGTTCCTTGCCTCGCTTGTCCTGCATCGCCGCGGCGTCGACGTACGGGACGTCCGACATCGGGTTGATCCGCGGCCCCGTGTCGGGGAGGTCGCGGCTCGCGCCCGACGCACTGACGCCGACCGAGCGCCACTCGGCCCTGGCCTCGAAGACCGCCGAGTACAGTCCGGTCACCGAGCCGTCGGGCCGCAGCGGGTTCGGGTCCGGCGGGTTCTCGTTGGTCTTCACGGGCACCCACGTCTTCAGGGGAACCCACGTCTGGGCCGCCCAGTCGACGCTCTCCTCGCGGATGCAGGCGTTGAGGACGCCCGCTACGTAGGAGGCGCCCGGCATCGTCTCCGGCCCGGGATAGGGGGCTCCCTCCGCGACGGTCGGGAAGATGCCGATCTCGCTGAGATTGACGTAGAAGTCGTCGTAACCCGACTCCGCAGCCAGCTCGCCGAGTTCGCCGAGTTGCTCGCCGAGTTGGGTCGCGGCCATCACGAGCACCTCGTTGTAGTCCCAGTCGTCGGCGTCGTTCTCGCTCTTCCACGTCTCGACCTCGTCTGCACTGTCCAGCCCCCACTGGTAGCGGTGGACGTTCACGCCGTCGAGGGTCTCCAGCGATAGCTCCTCGAACAGCGTCTCGTTCCACGGCGTGTCGTTGTGCTCGGCTTCCGCGGGGTCCCAGCCGCTCGCGATCACGGTGATGTCGCCGTCGACCTCGCGCATCGCTTCGGAGTAGGCCTCGAAGCCGATCCGCTCGTCGGAACCGGTGGCGTACTCCGAGGGGTCCGGCGTGTGGCCGAACTGCCAGTCGCCCCAGACCTCGTTGCCCACGCCCCAGTGCTCGACGTCCCACGGCTCTTCGCGGCCGTGCTCCTCGCGCAGCGCGCCCATCTCGGTGTCGTCGTCGCCGTTGACGTACTCCACCCAGTCGGCGGCGTCCTCGGGGAGTATCTGCCGCTCCGCGGCCCACTCCGGCGGGTTGCCCCACCAGCCGACGGTGATCTCCGGGACCAGATCGGCGACCTCGCAGAGTTCGAGGTACTCGGCGGTACCGAGGAAGTTGGGCTGCATCCCCTGCCAGGCGTGGTTGAACCGCGGCGTGCGCTCCTCCAGCGGGCCGACGCCGTCGCGCCAGTTGTACTGGCTGGTGACGTTCCCGCCCGGCCACTTCAGCCACGTGCCGTTCTGGTCCTCCAGCAGTTCGACCGTCAGGGGGTTGAACTTCCCGTTAACCGCGTCGTCGGCCGCGAGTTCGACGAAGTCGATGTCGAAGTGACCCTCGCCCTCGGCCGTGAACTCGACGGCGTACTGGCCGCAGGGAGTCTGGATGTTCCCGGCCGTTCCGCCGGCGTACTCGTCGCCGCTGGCCTCGTCGAGTTCGAGGGTCGGTTCGTGTCGCTCCCACTCGTCGTCGACTTCAACCTCGGTCTCGGCGAGCACGTCGCCGTCGAGCGTGGTGATCGTCGCTGTCACGGCGTCGACGTCGCCGCGGACCGAAAATTCCAGATCGTACCCGAGCGTCCGGTAGTCGGGGAGGACGATTCGTTGTCTCAGACCACCGGTCGCGTCGGTGTCGTCGACGGAGATCCGCTCGTAGCCGACGGTGCCGTGGGGCGTCTCCCCGCCGGCGACGCGCTCCCCGTCGGTCCGGTGTTCGAAGCTCACGCCCGACCCGTCCACGGGTTCCCACGGGTACGGCAGCGTGTCGTGGCGTTCGACCTCGTAGAACGTGTCGATCTCGGCGCTGAACCAGTAGTCGGGGACCCGCCAGAACGTCGGGTTCATCACGTGGAGCGAGTACACCCCCGGATAGATCGTCGCGTCCCCGTAGTGTTCGTTCAGCCGCCCGAACAGCGTGTCGTGGACTTCCCCCGACCGCTCGTCGGTGTCGACCGTCACCGTGTTCTCGACGGACTCCTCCGACTGTGCTGTCGCAGTGGCGGTCCCCAGTCCCGTCACCGAACCGACGGCGAGCATCGACTGCGCGGCGAGGAACCGTCGCCGGGCCAGCCCACCCGGACTGTTGTCCGCTGTGCCACCTTCGCTCTCAGAATCACGCGTCATCGACAGGACGTAGAAATACACATTCTAAATAATTATCCCAAACATACATGACATCCGTTCGTGAAATGATTCGAACGGATGTCGTGTCGAACTGGGGGCTACCGAACGATCCTGTGTCGGTATTCTACGCACGTGCGATCGGCAGGCGGATCTGCATTGCTCGACGGTGTAGGCGGTCACATGGGAAACGGTCGTTCGTAACGTCTTTTTACCGACCGCCCGCACGTCAGGTATGTTGATAACCGTCTCCGGCCCCGCCGGGAGCGGCAAGACGACTTTCGCCGAGGCGCTCGCCGACGCGCTGGGGTACGACTACGTCAGCGGCGGCGACATCTTCCGGTCGCTAGCCGACGAACGCGGCCATTCGCTCGTCGAGTTCAACAAACTCGCCGAGGAGGACGACCAGGTCGACCGCGACCTCGACCGCCGCCTCCGGGAGATCGCGAGCGAACGCGACGACCTCGTCCTCGAATCCAGGCTGGCCGGCTGGATGGCCGGCGACCACGCCGACCTGAAGTTCTGGCTCGACGCGCCCTTCGAGGTGCGGATCGACCGTATCGCCGACCGCGAGGACAAGACCGTCGACACCGCCCAGCGGGAGACCGAAGAGCGCGCCGAGAGCGAGGCCAGACGCTACCGCGAGTACTACAACATCGACATCGAGGACCGCTCTATCTACGATCTCGTGATCAACACCTCGCGGTGGAGTCCGGAGACGGAAGTCGAGATCGCGCTCTCGGCGGTCGAGTCCTACGACCCGGCCGACGACGAGGGGAAAACGCCTGTCACCTCCGTCGAGTACGATTTCTGATGGCGCTTCGCGGCCCGCCCGACGACCGCTCGGTCGACGATCTCCTCGATTTCGGCGTCGTCAACCTCGACAAGCCGCCGGGTCCTTCGGCCCACCAGGTCGCCGCGTGGGTCCGCGACATGGTCGGCGTCGACCGCGCCGCCCACGCCGGAACCCTCGACCCGAAGGTGACCGGTTGTCTCCCCATGCTCCTGGGCGACGCCACGCGGATGGCCCAGGTCTTCGACGACAGCGTCAAGGAGTACGTCGCCGTTCTCGAACTTCACGGCCCCGCGCCCGCTGATTTCGAAGCGGTCCTCGCCGAGTTCGAGGGCGAAATCTACCAGAAACCCCCCAAGAAGAGCGCGGTCGTCCGGCGCCTGCGCTCGCGGGAGATCTACGACCTCGACGCGCTCGAAGTCGAAGACCGACAGGCCCTGTTGCGGGTCCGCTGCGAGAGCGGGACCTACATTCGAAAGCTCTGTCACGACCTCGGGCTGGCGCTCGGCACCGGCGCGCACATGGGCCACCTCCGCCGAACGGCGACCGGCCCGTTCGACGACACCGCCCTGTCGTCGCTGTACGACCTCGCCGACGCGCTCGCGTGGGCCGACGAGGGAGATAGCGACCCGCTGCGTGAGGTCGTCCAGCCGGCCGAACGCGCCCTCGTCTCCCTGTCGAGCGCGACCATCGCCGAGAGCGCCGCCCGCGAGGTGGCCGAGGGCGCGCCCGTCTACGCGCCCGGGCTGCTGGAGGTCGACGACGTGTTCCGCGGCGATCTGCTCGCGTGCTACACGCCCGACGGTGCTGCGGTCTGTCTGGGCACGCTCGCCGGCGATCCCGAGGCCGATGAGGGCGTGGTAATCGATCTCGAACGGGTGCTGGTCTGACGAGTCGAAAGCGAAGGGCTTAATCAGGGGAGGCACATCTGCCAATACGCGGGACCGTGGGGTAGCGGTATCCTCGGCGCATGGGGTGCGTCGGACCTGAGTTCGAATCTCGGCGGTCCCATCACATTTTCAACGGACCTCATCACGTAGAGGGTAGAACTCTCTGAATCTGCCGTTTCTCACTCCCGAAGTGATAGTCGATGAGTGGTACCGTCGAGTAGTCGAGCGGAGCGCGATGTCGAGGGACGACTGAGCGAAGCGGAAGATATCGGTCTTCTCTCCGATCAGGGCGGGACCCGAAATCGAGGGCAAAAGAAATCCAGCGATGGCGGACGCTGGCCCGGTCAAGGTACAGCCCATCGAGAGTGTCCCCATCTTCACAGTAGTGTAAGAGAAAACAACTCCCGGATTTACTCGGAACCTCACGGGAATCGACCGCACCATCGTGATGGTCGGAAACTATCGAGGCCACACGGGGTGCGAACGATGCAGACGGGGAGACGGGCTTGATCAACGATGACCGCCAGCCAGTCCGACCACTGCCACAGCCGGATACTCTCATCGAATCGTGCGATGGGACTGGTTTCAGTAACCCAATACGATTGCTGAGTTTCGGGTAATTCAGCGATATAAACTTTTAGACGGCCGTTCTACAACCTCTTGAACGCATAATCTCGCGATGAAATAGCCTGATAGGTCTCGCTGAAATGCTGTTGCCAGAAAACTACAGTCTCCCTTTATGGTAAGGGCCAGTAACTTGCGACTTGTATGCAAATCAAGAAACTGCTGCAGGAAGACGACGCAGTGTCGCCGGTCATCGGCGTGATCCTGATGGTCGCGATCACAGTCATCCTCGCGGCCGTCATCGCATCGTTCGTGCTCGGTATGGGGCCGGAGACAAACGCTGCTCCGACCGCAAGCTTTAGCACCGATTACGAAGTCGACTCTACAAATTCAGACTTCGGTCTACTGACTATCAGCCACGATAGTGGTGAAACGATTGAAGCAGGGAATCTATACGTCCGCGGGAGCGGGTTTTTCTCCGACTATTCACCTTCTACGAGTCCCAGCTTCAGTGACTCTGACCACGACATGGACTCGTCGGGTGCGTGGAGTGAAAGTGACGGGGACCAGAACAGCTACGTGTCTGCGTCCGGAGTGTCCTCTGGTAACAGGCTCGTCGTTGCTGTCAAAGGTGACTACGAGATCGATGTTGTGTACCAGTCGCCGGATGGTCAGACTTCATCGACGCTGAAGTCTGCAACCGGTCCTGACGCCTAATCAGCTTCACGGCTTTTCCGTTTTCCAGGCCTCGATAGCTGACAGTTCCTTCACTGTCGGAAGTCACTCGCTCCTGTAGTTCAATTTGTCGACGTTCCAGCAACAGACTCCGTCTCTCTCTATTGCAACTATAGACATTGTGCGTGGCCTGGTGCGTCCAAAGGTATGCACCCATATCTCACGAGTTCCCGCTACCAGCAGTCTTTTTCCACACTTGCCAGAACCCGTCGCCGAATTTAGTCTATGGAACCACCACATGAGCAGTACTGTGGCGTGATGGGGCACCCGCGCGACCGCGAAGGACGTCACAAGCCTACACCGGGACGTACCTGTGACATGCAACCCGACCGTGAGAAACTCTGCATGTAATTATCCAGTAAAGCCTCTCCGAATAACTATCTAGCACCTAAAAACAATCAATGAACATCCAAATTCAGGCCCGAAGATATCTCTACACGGAATTGTACCATTACTAGATATTATAATAGGTCCCAATTTTGCCCCCCTCAGATCTTCTGTAAATAGTGATCCGTCCCTAGAGTTAATCAACTAAATATAGCAATTACAGACTGTTTACAAGCAGTTTGTATCGGTACCTAACTCCACTCGTTCGCCGCTATCTGGTAACTACCTCGCTCGTATTCAGCATTTATTTACACCCAATAGCGGCGCACAGAAAAGTATATACGAGGAAAGTAGGATTGACTGTATTCATGGAGCAGGCAAAGTCGGCGGTCGCGATCTTCGTGGTGATGATCGCGGTCGGCGGCGCCTCGGCGGGGGTGGTCTCCACGGACGGGGACGGCCGCCCGCTGGCGACGGAACTCACATCGGACACGAACGCGTTCGCCGCGGACACCGACGGCGACGGACTGGACGACGGCGAAGAAGCGACACAGGGCACGGACCCGCTCACGTCGGACTCCGACGGTGACGGGATCGACGACGGGCACGAAGTACACCGCTACGGGACGAATCCCGGTTCGATCGACTCCGACGGGGACGGGCTCCCCGACGGGACCGAGATCGACGACCACGGGACCGATCCCGCGGTCGCGGACACGGACGACGACGGCCTCGACGACGGCGAGGAAGTCACCGATCACGACACCGACCCGACCGCGGCCGACTCGGACGGCGACGGGCTGGCCGACGGCGTCGAAGTGAACGAACTGAACTCGAACCCGGCCGCGGCCGACAGCGACGACGACGGGCTGACCGACGAACGGGAGCGCGAACTCGGGACCGACCCGGACAGCGGAGACTCGGACGACGACGGCCTCGACGACGTCGCCGAGGTCGACGAGTACGGGACCGACCCCGCGAGCGCGGACACCGATGGCGACGGCCTCGTGGACGGCGCGGAGGTCGACGCCGGCACCGACTCGACAGTGGGCGACTCCGACGGGGACGGTCTCGTCGATGGGACGGAAGCGAACGACCACGGGACCGACCCCCTCGCCGCCGACACCGACGATGACGGGATAGCCGACGCCGCAGAACTCGACGACTACGGCACCGACCCGGGCGAATCGGACTCCGACGGCGACGGACTGGCCGACGGCGCCGAGATCGACAGCTACGACACCGATCCGGCGGTCGGGGACTCGGACGACGACGGCCTCGCCGACGGCGTCGAAGTGAACGACCGCGAGACCGATCCGATGGCCGCCGACTCCGACGAGGACGGACTGGCCGACGGGACGGAAGTGAACGACCACGGGACCGACCCACTCGCCACTGACACCGATCAGGACGGCCTCGACGACAGGACGGAGGTCGACGCCGGCACCGACCCCGCGGAACCGGACACTGACGGCGACGGTCTCGCCGACGGCGCGGAGATGGACCAGTACGGAACCGATCCCGCCGACGCGAACACCGACGGGGACGGCCTCGACGACCGGCAGGAGATCGAGGAGTTGGACACCGACCCGCTCGACGCCGACACCGACGACGACGGTCTCGCAGACGGCGCGGAGATCGACGCCGGAACCGACCCCACGGTCGCAGACACAGACGAAGACGGACTCGCTGACGGCGCGGAAGTCGACGAGTACGGGACGGACCCGCTGGCGACCGACACCGACGAGGACGGCCTCGCCGACGGTGCAGAGGTCACCGAGTACGGCTCCGACCCCGCCAACGCGGACGTGGACGACGACGGGTTGGCCGACGGTGCCGAGGTCCGGAACGAGACGAACCTGACCGTGGCCGATACGGACGAGGACGGTCTCGCGGACGGGCCGGAAGTCACCGAGTACGGTTCCGACCCGACCGCGACCGACTCCGACGATGACGGTCTCGCGGACGGCGCGGAGGTTCACGAGCACGGCACCGACCCCGCAGCGCTCGATACGGACGGTGACGGACTCGACGACGAGTACGAGATCGGTGAACTCGAGACCGACCCGACGGCCGCGGACACGGACGACGACGGACTGGACGACAAGGCCGAGGCGGTCCAGTACGAAACGGACCCGACGGTCGCGGACTCCGACGACGACGGGCTAGCAGACGGTCGGGAGGTCGCGACGAACGCGGATCCGTTGGTCGCCGACACAGACGGTGATGGAGTCGGCGACGGCCCCGAAGTCAACCAGTACGGTTCCGACCCGACCGTGACCGACACCGACGGCGACGGGCTCTCGGACGCCGAGGAAGTCTCCGACGACCCGGCGATGGCGGAGGCCGACCCCGCGCGGTTCGACGTCTTCGTCGAACTCGACTACATGAGCGGACGGAAGCCGTCCGCGGAGGCGATCGACATGGTCGTCGAGGAGTACGCGAACGCGCCGGTCGACAACCCGGACGGTTCGCGGGGCATCTCGCTGCACGTCGACGTCGACGACGAGATCGCCCGCTCGCCGACGACGAACCTCACCGAGCGCAACGAGATCATGGCCGAGCACATGGACACCAACGGCAAGGGCTACCGGTACGGCGTCTTCGTCGTCGACCCGTACCTGAACGGCCGAGACGTCGCCGGCTTCTCGTCCATCCGGAACAGCAACGGCGCGATGGTCTGCAAGGCGCTCGACCCGCCGCTGTCCCAGGCGAACCACTTCATGCACGAACTCGGTCACTCCGTCGGCCTCGGCCACGGGACCTACGAGGGAGTCGACTCGAGGGAGGTCCCCTACGACGAGTATTCGAGCGTCATGAACTACAACAGCGGCCGCGAGGTGCTCGGCTACTCCGACGGCGACCCCTTCGACGACTGGGGGCACATCCGGGACAACGTCTACACGCCCTCGACTGACGCCATCGACACGAGCGACTGACGAACGGGCGAACGACTTCGACGGAAAATCCTCTTTTCGCGCGCTAACACGCTACGGCGGTAGCGTTATCGGTGAGCCCAGACCGGACCGAGCAGGGCATCGACTCGGCGCGGCGCAGCACAACGCAGGTTCAGGGAGAATCCGATTCGGGGATCTCGAACGGCGAGCGCTCGACGTCGCCGTCGTCGGTCCGTCGGACGGCCGCGAGTTCGTCGGGCGTTTCGACGAGGACGGCCTCCCCGCCGGGTTCCGCGTGGTTCGCGCGGATCACGTTTTCGCAGACGACGTTCCCTTCCCGGACGGGGCGGTCCTGCCGCGTGTGGCCGACGATCTGCGGCGGTGCGTTGCCGGGGAGAAACTGAAAGTCGAGCCACGCGATGCCGGCGCCCGGTCCGCGGCCGATCTCCCCGCCGAGTCCGAGGATCCGCCGATAGTCGTCGACGAGGCGCTGTTGCGTTTCGTCGTCCTCGGAAGCGCCGACGGTCTCGCGGAGTTCGAGCGCGGCGTCGACGAACTGGTCGTTGACGGCCGCGGCCTCGTAGTCGGCGACGTGGCCGGCGTGCGCGTAGGTGAAGTTGTAGCCCTGATAGGCCGCGACAACCTCGCCGCGTTCGACCGCGTTACAGAGTTGCCGTCGATCGGCGTCGGTCTGCTGGCCGGAGAACCACGCGCCCCAGCTGACGAGGTCGCGAAAGAGCACGCCCCACTCGTGGTTGCCGAGGGTCACGCGGACGTGGCCGGGTGGGGCTTCACGGGCGAGGCGTTCGACGAGGTCGATGACGCCCTCGTTGTCGGGGCCGCGGTCGACCAGATCGCCGTTGACGACGAGGACGGAGTCGTCGCCGTCGGCCCAGTGAAGTCGCCCCTCCTCGTCGGCCTCGACAAGCGGCTCGTAGTCCGGGTGGTCGCCGAGGGCAGTGAGCGCGCTGCGGGCGTCGTCGAGATAGCCGTGGATGTCGCTGATGCTGACTATCCGCGGGGAATCGGCGTCGAGTCCTGCCACCCCGTCCCTGGCGTCGGTCGGCACTGCGTCGCTGTCGCCGGCACTGAGATCTATCATGGCCACGCTGTCATCTGGGTTGAACGTTCGTCGAGTAGGACCGTCCGTATCAAAACCGCTTCGGGTCGCTCCGGGGACGGGGGGTCTACCAAGCACAACACTCATATCGCTGGCCTGAAAGAATATCAAACAGATGAAGCGAGTGCGGCAGTTGGCGTCCCGGGCTTACGAGCGACTGCTCGAATGGGAGCTTTCGGGGGCACCGAGCCACGTCGCGGTCATCCAGGACGGGAATCGCCGGTACGCGCGGAACCACGGCGACGATGCCACCGATGGCCACCGCGCCGGCGCCCAGACGACCGAGCAGGTCCTCGAGTGGTGCGAGGAAGTCGGCGTCGACGAGCTGACGCTGTACACGTTCTCCACGGAGAACTTCGACCGCCCCGACGAGCAGAACGAGGCGCTGTTCGACCTGATCTGCGAGAAGCTTCGGGAGTTCGCGGACGCCGACCGCGTCCACGACTCGGAGGTCCGCATCCGCGCCATCGGGGAGACCCAGCGCCTCCCCGACCGGGTTCGCGACGCGATCGACTACGCCGAGCGCCGCACGGCCGACTACGACGAACTCGACCTGAACATCGCCCTCGCGTACGGGGGTCGCGCCGAGTTGCTCTCGGCCGCGCGCGACGTCGCCCGCGAGGTCGGCGAGGGTGAACTCGACACCGAAGACATCGACGTCGCGACGGTCGAGGAGCGCCTCTACCGGGGACCGAGTCGTGACGTCGACCTGATCGTCCGTACCGGCGGCGACGAGCGGACGTCGAACTTCCTGCCGTGGCACGCCAACGGCAACGAAGCGGCCGTCTACTTCTGTACCCCCTACTGGCCGGAGTTCCGGAAGGTCGACTTCCTGCGGTCGATCCGGACCTACGAGCACCGCGAGGAGTCCTGGCGCAAGACCCGCGCCCGTCGCGCGCTGGCGCTCGTCAAAGCGCTGGGCGACGCCGAAGTGAGCGAGGCCCGCCGCGTCCTCCGGCGGTTCAAGGGCGCTCTCCCGAGCGCCGAGCGGGAAGCCCTCGAAGAGGAGACCGATGCCGAGTTCGAACGCCCCGCCGACTGAACGCGAGCGGTCCTCGGTACGTTCGCCGTTGTCCTTCGAATTCTCGCGACTGTCCCGCGACGCTGTTTCAGTTGCCTCCAATCGGCCAGTTCAGTCCGTTCACGTCCCGGGACCGTGCCAATTGCGGGCACGGGACGATACGTTTAAGTCGGGTGCGATGTGACATAGCGTATCATGGCACATTCCGGTTCCGACGCCGACGCGTTCGTGACGCGGGGGAGACGACCGCGGAGCGTCGCTCGGACGAGCCGTCGGCTGGGGCTGGCGTTGCTCGGCGCGGCCGGACCGGCGGTTCTGATGGCTTTCCTCGTCGCGGTGACGCGGGAGGGGACCGCCGGACCGGTGGCCTGGGTCGGCGAAGCGATGTCGACGCCGTTGCTGGGTGGTGAGGGGATCACGTGGGCGTTCCACGTCGCTGCGGTGACGGCGCTGGCCGGGATCTGGATCGTCGGCTTCGCGCTCGTCATCGAGGGATACTTCGGCGTCGAATAGGACGACGGATCGTTTTCCGGAAGCCGGCGGCGACCAGCGCGTGCGTCAGTCGTTCCTGCGGGGATCCGGTGCGCTGTCGGTGACGTCGTCGGTCGTCCCGTCGCCGTCACGAACGTGGAAGCCGCCCTGCTCGGCGCGACCGGTGAGTTCCCGCTGGGGGAAAGGAATCTTGATGCCCTCCTCCTCGAAGGCCGTCTTCACGGCCGAGATGACCGCGGAGACGGCCTTCCACTTGCGCGGCGGGGTCGGGTGGTCGATCCAGAAGCGCATCTCGAGGACGACCGACGAGTCGCCGAACTCCTTGGGGAAGACCTGCGGGGCCGGGGAGTCGACGACTTCGGGGAGGCCGGAGATGGCCTCAACGGCGACCTGCTGGGCGCGCTCGGGGTCGGCCCCGTAGTCGATGCCCACGTCGACGCGGATGCGCAGCAGGCCCTTCTGGCTGCGGTTGGTGATGGGGCGGTCGGCCACGCGGTCGTTGGGGATGATGACGAACTCGCCGTCGAAGTTCTCCAGCCGGGTGTTGAAGATGGTGATGTCGGTGACGATGCCCTCCTGGTCGCCGACCTGCACCCAGTCGCCGATGGTGAACGGGCGGGAGAACATGAGGACGAACCCGGCGATGAGCGACCCGAGCGTCTGGCGGGCGGCGAAGCCGACGACGATGCCGAGGAACCCGGCCCCGACGAGCAGCCCCTCGAGGTTCTGGCCCCACACGCTGAGGACGACGATACCGGCGAACCCGAACAGGACCAGCTGGGAGGTCCGGAGGACGATCTCCTCCTGGTGGTCGGTCATCCAGTCGGTCTGGCGACCGAGGTTCGCGACGGCGTCCGAGAGGAACCGCGTGCCCGCGTAGGCGGCGAAGGCGATCAGGATGCTCGCGACGACGCGCCCGAACATCTCGGCGGGGTCGTTCAGACTGTTGAGTCCCTCGTCGATGTACGCGCCGTGTCCCCAGAGGACGAGCAGCGACAGTCCCCCGCCGACGAGCAGCGAGAGCTGGATGGCGCGCAGGAGGGCACCGCTGACCGCCCACTGGAGCGCCGAATCGCGAGCCCTGACCGCGAGTCGCGGGAGGACGACCCAGCCGACGACGGCCAGTCCCGCGATGAGCAGGACCGTCACACCCAGTCGGTCCCCGAGCGTCTCGAATCCCGCGAGGAACGCACGGACCGACTCGACGGTCGTCGCCTGGAACATACCCTGTCCCAGTGAATCGAGCGGCTTGGGCGTTGTGTTTGTTCAGGCCGCGAGCGAACGGCTCACACGGCGCTCCGCAGCGGCCGAACAGGCCGGTGAACGCGCCTTCCCGGCGAGCCCGGGCGCCAAACCTACTTACGGACCCCGCCTGATGACGTCCTATGGGTGGCTGTCCGTGGGAGTGACAGGTCGGGTCGCACGACTCGCCAATCGGCCGCTCGGGGCGGGCGTGGCGTTCGCAGCGTCGGCGCTGCTGTACACGGTCGCGTACGTCCGGTTCGTCAGTCCGTACGGCCTCTTCGTCGTCTCGGCGTCAGTGCTGGTGGTCTCCGCGACGGTCGCGGCGTTCTGTGCCGGAGCGATCGTCTGGCGCTACCCGCTCTCGTGGACCGCCGAGCGCACGTACCGCGGGCACGCGCTGGCCGGATTCCTCGTCGGAGTCATGACGCTCGTGCTCGCGCCGCCGCTCGCCGTGCTCGGGATGATGTCTCCGCTCGTCACCAACTGGCCACCGGAGGTCTCGCTCATCACGCCACTTCTGATCGCGGGGACGCTGCTTTCGGCTGTCGCCTACGGCATGGTCGGGACGTTCATCGCCCTCGTCGTAACTGCGGGCACGCCAGTCGTCGTCACCACCCTCACCGGCCTCGGACTCGGGTATCTCCGGCGCCGATGCGACGGCCCCTTCGCGTCGACCGACGGCGATCGCGAGGCTGGGGCCTGAGCGCGGCACTGGCGGCCCGCCGACGGCGCGGCGACTCCAGGAGCGCGCCGTGGCCGGCAGCGCGCTTTTCCCCGCGAGACCCGAACTATCGATATGTCCTTCGACGCCCGATGGCGCCGGCTCCGCGAACGCTGCGACTCGCTGGAACCCGACGCGGTGCTGGTCACCCCCGGCGACGAGCGGGTGTTTTCGGTCGACCGGACCGACGACGAGGCGATCTTCGTCGCCGTCCGCGAGGGCGGCCAGCGCACCCTCCGACGAGAGCAGTTCGAGACGCTCGCAGACCGCGTCGAGACCGACCCGCTCGACCTCGACTCGCTCCCGCCCGGCGTCGGACCGTACGTGGCCGTGCTGTCGCTCGCACCCGGATTCGAGGTGGAGAGCGGCCAGTTCGAGGTGGCCGGCGAGGAGGGCGAAACCGGAACGGGCGCGGACGCCGAGTTCGACAGCCCGTTCGTCCGCTCGCGGTGGGACGTGCGCCGGCCGCCCGAGTCCGTCCACGACGACGCCCTGTTGCTCGCCGACTGGCTGGAGCGCCACGACGCGACTGACCTCGGCGGGCTCTCTTCGTCGGACGCGATCGACCTGTACGTCCTCCTCTCGGACGTCCAGCGCGGCGCCGACGACCTCCGGCGGGACGTCGGCGACGAACTCCTCGACTACGTCGGTCCCGAGGGACGCATCAGCGGCCAGTTCGGCACCGTGAGTCGCACGCACCGCAAGCGACGCCGGCTGAAGGACGAGGAAGAGATCTTCGACCACCTCGACGAGGCGGACGTCCCACGAGAGTGGGTGCTCGGCGTCGATCCCGACAAGCTCGACGTGGTCGTCGCCACCACGGAGATCGACGAGGAGGACGTCTACGACGTCCACGATCAGTACTACGTCCAGAAGACCGGCGTCGACTCCGCGGAGAAGCGCACCCGCCTGCGCGGGCTTCGCGACCGGCTGGAGGAACTCGACGACGACGAGGCCGACGAACTCCGCGAGGAGATCGACCACCTCGAGGGGCGCATCGACGACCTGCTCGCCGCGGGGTAATCGATGCTCGTTCTCGGCGACGCCCACGCTTCGGATCCCGACAACCTCCAGCAGTTGCTCGCGGCCTACGAGCGCGCCGACGCCGACCGAGCGCTCCACGTCGGCGACCTCGAACACTACGACCTGCCCGTCCCGACGTGGTTCGTCGCGGGCAACAACGAGGACTTCGACGTGATCGATCGGTTGCGCGGCACCGACCCGCCGGCGGACGCGCGCAACGTCCACCTGCTCGCCAGTCGGCTCGCCGAAGTTTGCGAGTTGACCGTCCTCGGTCTCTCCGGCAACTACGCGCCGACGAGGTACGACTTCGACCGGTCGGAACTCGCCGGCGACCGTCGACGCCACTTCACCCGCGGCGAAGTCGAGCGCGCGATGGAGGTCGGACGCGGCGCGGACGTAGATGTACTGCTCACCCACGAGGCGCCCCACGGCCTCATCAGCTACGGCTACGACCCGGGCAGTGACCCGATCGACGAACTGATCGAGACCGTCGAGCCGTCGCTGTGTCTCGTGGGTCACCACCACCGCCACGCCGAGGCGGCCGTCGGGGAGAGCCGCGTCGTCTCACTGGCGCCGGTCTGGGAGTCATATTACGCCCTCGACCCGGCGACGCTGGCGCTGGAGCGGTTCGAAACGCCGAATGGCGAAGAGTAAGTAAGACCGAGAATATCGACCCGCTCAGACGCCGCGGCCCTGCATCTTCTCTTCCTCGGGCAGGTCGGCGTTGGCGTCGCCCTGCATGCCCTTGCCGATGTTCGAGGAGATTTCGGTGAGCTTCTCGGGGTCGTCCCAGTTGTTGACGGCCTCGACGATTGCGCGGCCCATCGCCTCGGGGTCCTCCGCGCCGAAGATTCCGGAGCCGACGAAGATGCCGTCGCAGCCGTGGTGCATCATCAGCGCCGCGTCGGCCGGCGTCGCGATGCCGCCGGCGGCGAAGTTGACGACCGGCAGTCGGCCCATCTCTGCGGTCTCGTGGACGAGTTCGGCCGGCGCCTCGTGCTCGCGGGCCCACTTCTCGCGTTCCTCGTGGGTCGCTCCCTCGAGCTCGCGGATGGCGCCCTTGATGTTGCGCTGGTGGTGGACGGCCTGGTTCACGTCGCCGGTGCCGGCCTCGCCCTTCGTGCGGATCATCGCCGCGCCCTCGTCGATGCGGCGGAGGGCCTCGCCGAGGTTGCGCGCGCCGCAGACGAACGGGGCGGTGAAGTCGCGCTTGTCGATGTGGTAGCGGTCGTCGGCGGGCGTCAGGACCTCGCTCTCGTCGATCATGTCCGCGCCCGTGGCCTCGAGGATCTGGGCCTCCTTCGTGTGGCCGATGCGGGCCTTGCCCATCACCGGGATGGAGACTTCGTCGATGACCTCGCGGAGCGAGGCGGGGTCGGCCATCCGGGCGACGCCGCCGCGCTTGCGGATGTCGGCCGGGACGGCTTCGAGGTTCATCACCGCGACGGCGCCCACGTCCTCGGCGATGCGGGCCTGCTCGCGGTTCACGACGTCCATGATGACGCCGCCCTTCTGCATCTTCGCGAACCCGCGCTTGACGAGGTCGGTCCCGCGGCGGAGTTCCTCAAGATCCGTTTCGTCGGTCATACCCTCGACTTGGCTGCGGAATCACTTAACGAGTATCGTTCGCCGCCGATAGCGGTCGGCGCGTGCTGGCACCGCCGCGCCCCGTGTGTTAACACTCTTGGTCCGGTCGGTCGTTTGCCGGAGCATGACGGACACGCAGTCGACGGACGGGCCGTTCGCGGCCGAGGTGACGGTCGACGCCGACGACCGGAGCGCCTGGTCGGTCTCCCCGCGGATCTTCGGGGCCTACGTCGAACATTACGGCCGCGAGATCTACCCCGGTATCTACGCCGAACACGCGACGAACAACTCCTTCGAGCCGTGGTGCTTCGACCGGAAGACCGCCGAGCGGAGCCGCCTCGCCTACGACGAGGACGACCTGCCCGAACACGAGGGCATCGCCTACCCGTGGCAACCAATCGGCGACGCCGACTACGAGATGCCTACTGGCGGCGTCCACGGTGGCGACGACGCCCATTTCCAGCGAATCACCGTCTCCGGAGGCGCTGGGGACGACGGCGCCGCAGGCGGCGTCTCCCAGCGCGTCCCCCTGCCGGACTACCGCACAGCCGAGTACGACCTCTCGGTCTCGGTCCGCGGCGAGGGCGTCGACGTCGTCGAGGCGCGACTGACCGACTTCGACGGCGAGGTGCTCACATCCGAGTCGATTCCGGTCACCGGCGAGTGGGTCCGCCACGAGGACCTCCGGCTGGAACTCGCCGGCGAGAGCGACGCTCGCTACCCCGCCGAGGGGTCCGAGGGCAACTTCCGCGACAACTCCGCCCCGCACGGCGAGTACCGGCTCCAGTTCGTCGCCGAGGGGGACGGCCACGTCGACCTCGACTGGGTGATGCTCGTGTCCGGCGACGCCGTCGACGGCAAGTTCAATCCCGAGATGCTGGAGCGGATGGAGGAGTTGGAAATCGAGTCGATCAAGTGGCCGGGCGGGAACTTCGCGAGCCACTACCGCTGGCGCGAGGGCGTCGGTCCGCTCGAAGACCGGCCCGTCAGCGAGGCGCCCGGCTGGAGCGGCCTCGAACCGAACTTCCTCGGGACGGCCGAGTACATCGAACTCTGCCGGAAGCTCGACGTCGAGCCGATGATCACGGTCGGCTGGTGGGAGGATATCGGCCCCCAGGAGGCCGCCGACTGGGTGGAGTACTGCAACGGCGACCCCGAGGAAACGGAGATGGGCGCGCTTCGGGCCGAACACGGCTACGAGGAGCCGTTCGACGTGCAGTACTGGGAGGTTGGCAACGAGGTCTGGGGCGACTGGCAGTTCGGCCACACCTCCGACCCGTGGGAGTTCGCCCGCGGGTCCGACGAGCGAGTGGGTGCCGACGCCTACTACGACGCGATGACCGCCGTCGACCCCGAAATTACGGTGTTCGCGGATCTGCTCGACCCCGGATACACGCGCTTCGAGGCGGACGCCGACGAGTGGGCCGAGGCGCTGTTCACCGAAGTCGGTGATCGCATCGACGGCGTCGACACCCATCACTACAACTTCGGCATCCGCCGGAGTGACGACGACAGTCCCGAGGAGTGGGTCGAGGAGCACGACGCCGAGCGGCTGGATTACCTCGAGACGCTGGTCGCCTACCCGACGCAGTACGAGGAGGAACTGGCCGGCCTCGCCGAGGACGCAGCGGCCCACGGCGTCGACCCGTTCGTCATCAACGTCGGTGAGTGGGGCCTGTACGTCCACGTCGGCGAGGACTGGCCCGACGTCGGGATGGGGACGACCGCGAACGCCGCCTACACCTCGGGGATGTTCGGCGCGTTCGTCCGCCAGGGCGGCGCCGTCCGCCGCGCCTCCCACACCCACATGCCGATCAAGCAGTTCCCCGACACCGGCGGGACGAACGCCACACCGCTTGCCCCCGTCGCGCAGGTCCAGCAACTGTACGCCGAAGTCCTCGCCGACGGCCGGTCGTGGCACGCCCTCGGCGTCGACGTCGGCGGCCCGACGCGGACGCTCCCCGAACTGGGCACCCGGATCCAGCGGATGGAAGGGGTCCCGTACGTGGACGCGACAGCCGTCGTCGACGACGCCGACGAGGAACTGGTGGTCTTCCTGACGAACCGCAACCTCTCCCACGAGGGGACCGTGACCGCCGACCTCGGCGCCGACGCGGCCGGCCGATCGGTCACTGTCGAGGTGCTCGAACCGACCGGAGGCCCCCACGACAGCCAGGAATCCCGGACCGAGCCCGACGCCTATCGGATCGACCGCTCGTCCGAAACCGTGAGCGACGACGGGACGGTCGAAGTCGGCCTCGCTCCTTCGGCCGTGGCGCGGCTGCGAATCGACTGACTCCACGGGGCCGCCGCGACGGATCGGCGGACCGCCGGTCGGGCAGCGCTCGGCCGAGCGCCGGCTGGATCACTACCGTTTTTGCCGGCGGCGGCCGTCCCGTCTGCCATGTCCGCCTCCGACGGGGTCGGCCGGCGCGTCGAGCGCATCGTCGCCCGGTACTTCGACGCCCCGCTGCCCGACGCCGACGGGCTCCCCCGCTACGTCGCGCCGCTGCCCGACTGGCTGGAGGACCTCGGCCTGCGGCTCGCGTGGCCCATCGCGCTCGTCAACCTCGTCGGGACGCTGTTCGGCTTCTGGTACTACGCCGGGCAACCGACCGACCTCGCGCCCCCGCTGCTCGGGGGACAACTCGGCGCCGCGTCGCCCGCCGCCTATCCGCTCATCCCCGACTCGCCCGTGGCGACGATGTTCATCGGCCTCTCGCTGCTCGCCTGGCGACTCGATATCGAGGCCGACCCGCTGCACATGCTGGCCTTCTTCGGCTGCATCAAGCTCGGCCTGTGGACGCCGTACGTCCAGCTCGTCCTCAACGGCTCCGCCGGGATCGCCCCGTGGCTCTACTGGTTCCTCATCTTCAGCCACCTCGCGATGGCCGTCGAGGCGTTCCTGATCCACCGCTACGCGTCGTTCTCGGTCGGCTCGGTCGCCGTCGCGCTCGCGTGGTACGGGTTCAACGACGTGGTCGACTACTTCTGGCCGCTGCTCGATGGCCCCCACCACACCTGGCTTCGGGCCGAACCGTTCGTCGCGCCGGGCGTCCCCGACCACGCTGTCGCCGCACACGACCTGGCGGCCGGCTGGGCCGTCGTGCTCACACTCGTCGCGACGTTCCTCGCGCTCGCGACACGGGTTGAGAAGGTCAAGCGGGGCGCTCGCTGATTTCGAACCTGCTCCAGCCTGTCTGACCGGAACGGAATCCATACGCCGGTGGGCCGGCTACAGCGGGTTGATGACCGATCCCCTCCTCTCGCGCGACGCCGAGGCTGTCACCGGCGAGTTCGTCGAGCGGGTCAACCGGTTCGTGATCCGAGTCGACTTCGGCGACTCGGTCGGGAAAGTCTACCTCGGCGACCCCGGGAAACTCCGGAACGTGCTCGTCCCGGGCAACGAGGTGCTGTGCGAACCCGCGGACGACCCCGACCGGGCGACCGACTACGACGCCATCGCGATCCAGGTCGACGGTCACGCGGGGGACACCGTCCACGTCAGTCTCCGCGCCGCGCTCGCGAACGACCTGTTCGCCGAAGTGCTCGACCGCGGCCACCTGCCCGACTTCGAGTGGGCCGACGAGGTAACCCGGGAACCCTCGCTGCCCGACCACGGCCGGGCTGATTTCAAGCTGGAACGCGCGGACAGCGGCCGGACGGCCTACGTCGAGGTGAAATCGACCACGCACGTCGACGACGGCGTCGCGAAGTTCCCCGACCGCCCCACCGAGCGGGGTCGTCGCCACCTCCGCAGCCTCGAATCGCTCGTCGCGGACGGCGTGGAGGCCCACCTCGTCTTCGTCGTCCAGCGGCCCGACATCCAGCGATGGGAGCCGTTCCGCGAAATTGACCCCGAGTTCGCGGACCTGCTGGCAGAGGTTGTGGAGGCGGGCGTCGACGTTCGCGCGCTCACCACCGAGTTCGACCCGCCGCACTACCACCTGCGGGAGACCGAACTCCCTGTCCAGTTGGACTGAGGGGAGTCAACACGATGATATTTGTCTCGTACCGTCGCTGCTGAATCTGACCGTTCACATCTTCCAAAAAGTACGGTCCTTCTGAGTGGACTGCTGTAGAACGCCCAGAGGGTCTACAGTTAGTTCCCTGTAAGGTGACGCAGTAGCTCTTCAGTCACTGCCTCACGTTCGAGATGCACCCAGTGGGACGCGTTGGAGAACATCCGCAGTTCGGCGTCGGCACACTTCTCGACGCTCTTTTCAGCCATCGACGGAACGAGCCCGACGTCGTCTTCCCCCCAACAGATCAGCGTGGGCTGGGAGACGGTCTCCTGCGATGGACGTCCTGATCGCCGAAACCCGCGATACCAGTTTATCCGCGGTCGAATCCCGGTGTGTCGCCAGGCGGTCTTGTAGCGCTCGATCGTTTCCTCGTCGAAGGTGCCAGGCTTTGAGCTGATCTCGAGCGTGTCGACCATGTTGTCCATGTCGTTGCGCTCCAGGAGCCACTCGGGCAACCGCGGGACCTGATAGAACCAGACGTACCAGCTCCGGGCGATCTGCCGGGGACTCGATGCCACCGTCTCCCAGTACACGTTCGGGTGGGGAACGTTGAAGATCCCGAGACGGTCGACGAGTGAGGGATAGCGAAGTGCGACGTTCCAGGCCACGAACGCCCCGAAGTCGTGCCCGACGACATGAGCCGAGTCCTGACCCTCGCTGTGAATGAGTTCACGAACGTCGGCCGCCAGCTCATCTATCCGATACGGGTCGATTCCGTCCGGTGCCTCACTCAAGTTAACCCCCCGCTGATCCGGAATAACCACACGGAAACCCGCATCAGCGAGCGCTCGGATTTGGTCACGCCACCCGTACCAGAAATCTGGGTGCCCGTGCAGTAAGACGACCACGGGCCTGTCGGAGTCACCCGCGGTCACGACGTGTAACTGAACCCCATTGATGTCTCGGTAGGTCGATTCGACACCGGGCTCGCCAAGCAGCGATGCGTCAGTAGTCTGGGGGGCGTCCGGAACTGCCATCGGTGCTGTTTGTGACTCCGAACAGATTGGGTAGTTGGGCCACATTTTTGAGAGTTTAAAACGAGGGGGTAAGCAACGCGTATGAAATTCGCCCGTGTTCGAGTCAGTCTCGGAGAAAGTCAGGACTCACCCGTCCATTCCGCACTGGCCGACACCCCGGCTTCTGACGTGGTCCGCGTCCGATACGGGGGGTTTAGTGAGGACGGTCCGCGGACCTACGTCTGTTCAGTCACGGGTGATATCTCTGCGCTCGACTCGAGACTCGCGGTGACTGAAGGGATACTCGATCACGCATTCCTGCGTCGCCGGACCGGCTACGCGGTAGTGTACGTAGTCAGTGAGCTGAACGAGTACGAGATCTGGCTGCAGAGAGTTTTCACGGAGCAGTCACTCACGATGATCCCACCGGTCGATGTCGAAGATGGTTCTCGTTTCGTCTTCCGTCTCCTCGGCCAGCCCGAAGACCTGCAGCAGGCCATCGCAAATGCGAGCGAGCAGCTTCCGGTGGACGTCGAACGCATCGGCGACTACAACCAACCCGACGAACGCATCACGGCGTCGCTGACAGACCGCCAGATAGAAGCCGTCGAGCAGGCGCTTGCCAGTGGGTACTACAACATCCCACGCGAAGCAACGACTGAAGACGTCGCAGCAGCGCTCGACTGTGCACCGAGCACTGCGTCTCAACACCTCCGGAAGGCCGAATCTGCCCTCGTGCAAGCAGTTTTCGAGGGGGACATGTTCACGTAGTCCGAGACTTCAATAGAAACGTGAAACGCAGAGCGAGTGGAGATTACCAGGCCGCCAGATCTCAATACCGAGCGAGCGGTCGATTCACTGGGATATAGCTTGATTACACGTTTCCCGTGAAAGCGTGAAACGCGACTTCAGCCGACGATGACGATCGCGTTCTCGGTCTCGATCATCTCGCCCTCACCGGAGTAGGTCCGAGCCTCCTCGATCTCGTACATCTCGCCGTCGAGTTCGACGCCGGCGACCTGCAGTTTGCCGTCGACTTCCTCGAACTCGCCGGCCTCGATGGCGGCGTCGATGTCGCCGACCTCGCTGCCGTACTCCGGCCCGACCAGCGAGTAGTCGAGGTCGACGCCGGTGACCTCGGTGGTGACCTCGGGCGCTTCGTCGAGCGTCTCCAGCGTCTCGACGTGCATCGCCTCGGCGATGGCGTCCTCGAAGCCGGCGACGCCGCCGTAGACCTCGACGCGGTCGAGGTCGGCGTTGAGCGCCAGCCCCGAGTCGGTCTTGTAGCGGCGCAGCGCGGCGATGACCTCCATCGCCCGCTCGCCCGCGTCGAGGTCGGCCTCGTAGCCGCGGGTCTCCGGCCAGTCGGTCGTGTGGACGGAGTCCAGTTCCGCATCCTCGTCCGCGTAGAGGCGCTGCCACAGTTCCTCGGTCACGTGGGGCAGGAACGGCGCGAACAGCTTCAGGAACGCCCGATGGGCGGTGATCAGCGCGTATTCCGTCGACGGATCCCCGCCGTCGCTGAGCCGCTGTTTGGCGATCTCGAGGTAGTCGTCGCAGAACGTGTTCCAGAAGAACGACCGCAGCTCGTTGCGGGCCTTCGAGAACTCGTAGCTCTCGAACTGCTCGGTCAGCGAGGCGACCGCGTCGTCGAGCTCCGCGAGGATCCACCGGTCGACGGCGGCGAGGTCCTCCTCGGCCGGTTCCGTGACCTCGTCGGCGGCGGGAGTGAGCTGGTCGATGAGACGTGAGGCGTTCCAGAGCTTCTGGAGCAGGCGCTCGCCGGCTTCGAGGTCGCCCTCCTTGTAGGGGAAGTCGTCGCCGATGGAGGTGCCAGCGGCCCAGTATCTGGCGGCGTCGACCGGGAAGTTCTCGGTCACCTCCGACGGCGGGATCACGTTGCCCTTCGACTTGGACATGGCCTCGCGGTTCTCGTCGAGAACCATGCCGTTGATCATGACGCTCTCGAATGGGACCTCGCCGGTGTGCTCGTAGCACTTGACGACGGTGTGGAACAGCCAGAAGGAGATGATGTCGTGGCCCTGCGGGCGAAGGTCGAACTGGTACAGTTCGGGCCGCTCCATCGTGAACTCCTCGGCCTCGTCGTCCCAGTCCCAGCCGGCGTTGACCAGCGGCGTCAGCGACGAGGTGGCCCACGTGTCGAAGACGTCCTCCTCGGGACGGAAGTCGCTGCCGCCGCACTCGGGGCAGCTATCGACCGGCGGGTCGTCCCCGAGCGGATCGACGGGGAGGGCGGCCTTCTCGGCCATGATCGTCTCGCCGCAGTCGTCGCAGTACCAGACGGGGATGGGGATGCCCGAGTCGCGCTGGCGGGAGATACACCAGTCCCACTCCAGCCCCTCGATCCAGTGCTGGTAGCGGGTGAACATCTTCTCGGGGTACCACTCCATCTGCTCGCCGGCCTCCAGGTACTCGTCGGTCTTGTCGAGCATCTCGACGTACCACTGCTCGGTGACGAGGTACTCGACCTCGGTCTCGCAGCGCTCGTGAACCTGGACGGTGTGGTCGTGGTCGCGGCTCTCGACGAGGGCGCCGACGTCGTCGAGGTCCTCGATGATGGCCTCGCGGGCCTCCTCGGTGGTCATGCCCTGGTAGTCGCCGGCCAGATCGGTCATCGTGCCCGACTCGTCGATGGCGATCCGCAGCGGCAGGCCGTGGGCCTGGTACCACTCGATGTCGTTCTGGTCGCCGAAGGTACAGCACATGACGATGCCGCTGCCGGTCTCCATGTCGACCCGCTCGTCCTCGATGATCGGGACCTCCTGCCCGAAGATAGGGACCCGGGCCGTCCCGCCGACGAGGTGCTGGTTCTCCTCGTCGTCCGGGTGGACGAAGACGGAGACACAGGCGGGCAGCAACTCGGGGCGCGTCGTCGAGATGGTGAAGACGGCGTCTTCGTCGGCCGGCCCGTCACCGGTCTCGACGAGGTCGAAGTGGATGTCGTTGAACTTCGTGTGCTTGTCCTTGTCCTCCTGTTCGACCTGCGAGATGGCCGTCTCGCAGTCGGGACACCAGATGGTGGGGGCGCGCTGGCGGTACTCCCGGCCCTGCTCGTACAGGTCGATGAAGGAGAGCTGCGAGACCCGCTGGACCGACGGCGAGATGGTCTTGTAGGTGTTGTCCCAGTCGACCGAGACGGCCAGCGACTGGACGTCGTCGGTGAAGGCGTCCTCGTAGTCGGCGCAGACGTCGCGGCACTTCTCCTGGAACTCCCGCCGGGAGTAGTCCTGGTGGCGGATGCCGAGTTCGCGCTCGGTCAGCCGCTCGGAGGCGATGCCGTTGTCGTCGTAGCCGAACGGGAAGTAGACGGCGGGGTCGGCCATCCGGTGGTAGCGGGCGACGAAGTCCTGCAGCGTGAACTGGTAGAGGTGGCCCATGTGGAGGTCGCCCGAGACCGTCGGCGGCGGCGTGTCGATGGAGAAGGCCGTGTCGGCGTCGAGGGCGGCCTCGCGGTCGTAGGCGTAGGTGTCCTCCTCGACCCAGCGGCGCTGCCACTTCGACTCGACCGCGTCGGGATCGTACTCGCCGGGGAGCGAGGCACCCTCGTCGGCAGGTTCGGTCGTCTCAGCGGCCGAGTCCTCGCTGTCGGTACTCATCGGGACCCTCCCGAAGTCGCGGCGGGTCGGCGGTCGGTGGCTGTCGGTCGATACGTGCGGTCGGTCGGTATCGCGGTGTCGTACATCGGTCTGTCTGGTGGATGGTCGGCGAATCAGTGCGAACGCGGTCGAAAATAGGGTGTGTCGGGGCTAGGGCGCCCCTACACGTACGGCGACGGCTACCGAGCGGCGGGGCTCGTTCGTGGCGCGAACGTCGATTCCGGCGAACGGCCCTGTCATCGGTAGAGAGTGGACGAGGCGGGAAAATAACTCTTACGTCATCCCGACGGCCGCTGGCACGGATCGGGTAGCCGTGCCGCCCGCTGTGAGCGACTCAACAGAAGTTCTGCGTGGCGTAGACTTTCGTTTCGCCGTCCACGTCGGCGGTGGCGACGCCGATCCCCTCGTACTCCCAGTACTCCCGGAGGAGGTTATCGCGGTGGCCCTCGGAGTCCATCCACTGGGCGACGATGCCGCGGCCGATCGCGGTCTCGTTGCCGCCGTAGGAGACCGTGCCGTCGTCCGACTCGACGGTGACGTTCGCCCAGGTGTAGGCGATGTTCTCGGCACCAGTGACGTACTCGTTGCCGACGCCAGTGTCGACCCGGCACTGGAACTCGACGCGCTCGTAGCGGTCGGCGCGCGTCTCGCCATCCGGCGAGGTGTGAGCGAAGTAGCCGCTGTCGGCCATGTCGCGGCTGTGGTACCGCGCGGCTGACCGCAGCTTCGGGGCCATCCGGAGCCGGGAGAGGTTCCGACCGGTCCGGATCTCGTTGACGCGGTTGTGGACGGCGTACTCGACCTTCGAGATGTCGAGAGAGGTCTCCACAGTGTCAGTCGGTGAAGTCGACGGCGGCGGGGTCGTCGGCGTCACCTCTATCGGCGGTGGATCGGTCCCTTTCACCCCCGGTTCCCGCTCTTCAGGTGGCGTGCCGGTCTTCTCGTCGAGCAGGCTTATCCCCTCGCCGTCGTTCGGTACGTCGACCTCCCCGGCGTCGCCGTCCCCCGATCCCTCGATCTGCACCGAAAGCTGGACAGGTCCCAGATCGGTGACTGCGACCACGCCAGCGACCGCGACCGCCGCACCCAGCCCCACGAGCAGGAGTTCCTTCGTCGCCATTTACGTGTCACAATGTTATCATTCCGCCCTTCTATACTTTTGCTGTGGTAGATGTGACACGAACGGCCGGGAGGTAGCGAGATCGATCGCTCACCGTTCCAGCGTGTGATGTCGGTTGCTCCGCTCCTCGTCGTGACAGGGGAAAATTAAATACAGGTCGATTGTTCGACGGTACCATGGAATCCAGGCTGGTGGTCGCCGGCGTGGCGGGGTTGGTGTGTGCGGCGGTCCTCTTCTCGGTCGGTGTCGCCGCGGTAGACGGTCAGGGGGCTGGAAGAGACCTCTCTCTCCCCTCCGAAGACGCCGTACTCGTGGACGTGAATCCGGAGGGCGACGACACGGTGACGGTGTTCCTGCCGGTCCGGTCGACCGACGACCCGAAGGCGGTCGCGGGTCGGTTGGCCGACGACGCGTCGATCCCAGTCCACGAGGTATCGGTCCGGACCGTCGACGCGAGGATATCCCAGTACGTAAACGGACAACTCGTCAGCGGCGGCGAACTCTACCGGACCGAGATCCGGACCGACGTCGACACCCGGACGGGACCGTTGAGCGGTGCGGTATCGGCGGACGCGCTGACCGCCGTCGCGCCGACCGACGCATCGACGTTCGTCCTCGACGTGCCGCCGGGAACGGGGATCAGCCAGGGCTCGGTCCGATCGCGGTCGCTCTGGACCGCCCGGTACGAGCTGGCCTCCTCGGACGTGAGCGGGGAGGGATCGATCACCTATCGGTTCCCGGTCAGTACGATCAGTATCCTGGCGGCGCTCCTCGTCGCGTCGTCGCTCGGGACGTACGCGGTTGTCCGGTTCCGCGCGCGCTCGGTCGTCCGGGGCCCCGAATCGCTGATCGACCGGATTAACGCGGTCCGAACGACGAGGGGCAACGCGCTCCTGTTCGGGTCGGTCGCGGCGGCCGCCATCGCGCTGTGGGTGGGCGGGCCGTCGCTCGTGTCGCTGGTCGTCGGGGAATTCCTCCCCGACGTGCCGACGGGCGCGTGGTGGACGGTATCCAAGTGGACGGTCGTGCTGGCCCCGTTCGTCTGTAGCGTCTGGCTCAGTACGTCGCTCGCGACCGAGCCGGTCGTCAGGGATCTCAGCGACGTCCCGTACAATTCGCTCGTGTACCTCGCGGACTGGGGGAAGTCGGCGCTGTACCGCGTCGCCCGCTACTGGGTCGCCGCCGTCGTCCTGCTGACGCTCGCGCCGGCGATTACCGATGTGCCGCTGCTCGGTGGCGTCGTCATCGCGCTGCTGGTGGCGGTCGATCAGTTGCTGCGCCCGTTCGCAATCAGAGCGCTCAACGACACCGGCGCAGTCCCGGGGGAGGTCGGGCGCGAACTGTCGGAGTTCTGCGACCGTCAAGACGTGTCCGTCCGCGGGACCCGGCTGTTAGACACGGGCGACAGCCGACACGTCGAAGCGGTGGTCGCCGGCTTCGCGGGCTACTACTGGGTCTTCCTGACCGACGACGCCGTCGAGGAACTCGACCCTGAGGGGGTCCGGGCGCTCGTCGCCCACGAACTGGGCCACGTCCGCCACCGGCACCTCTACAAGCAGACCCTGTTCACGGTCGGCTACTGGGCGCTCGCGTTCGCGACCGTCGTCTGGGCCTCGCTGGGTCTGTGGGCGTTCGCGGCCGTGGCCTGGCTCCACCGACTCGGACTTCAATGGGTCGCCGGGGGCCAGGAGTACCAGGCCGACGAGCACGCCGCGGCGGCGACCAGCCCCGACGCGCTCGCCGAGGCGCTCGAGCGGGTCAAAACCGTGAACTTCGCGTGGCACAACGGCGGGATCGCCCACGACTACGGCGCCTACCCACCCACCATCGACGACCGGATCGCGCGGCTGCGGGACGGTAGCGAGTCCGGAGAAAATGCGGGCGTCGAGACTCGGTCGGCCGAGCCGTCGGTCGCCGGCGAGTGACCGGGTCGGCGGATCTGCTTCCTTCAGTCGTCGGAGTGCGCGCGGACCCACAGTTCGCCGATGCGGGAGAGTTGCGTCCTGTAGGACTTCCCGTGTTCCTCCTGCTCGATGTAGCCCTTGCCGCCCGGCCCCAGGCGGTCGACGTTGTAGATGACCTTCGAGCGGAAGCTGTCGGTGTACTCCTCGCCGAGCTCGCGGGCGAGTTCCTGAGCGAGTTCGGAGACGGACTCGAACTCGCCGTGTTCGCCGAGGGTGAAGAGAATGAGTTCCTCGAAGGGTTTGACGTTCGAGAAGGAGGCGACGGGGAGTTCGAGGATGTGCTTGCCGTCGAACTCCTTGGCACCGATGGTCGTCCCGCGCTCGTCGAACTCCGAGAGGAGTTCCTCGGCGGCCGAGAGCCGCTCGTCGACGCGCTCGGCCAGTTCGGGGTCGTCGACTTCCCCCTCCAGATCCGAGAGCAGGTCGATACCGCGGTGGAGTTCCTCGGCGAGTTCCGTCTCGAGGTACTTCTCGGGGACGGTGTAGTAGGTGTGGATGCGCTGGCGGTCCTCCTCGCGTTCGACCATGATGGAGTGGGCGGCCGTAGCGAAGGCGAAGGAGACGGTGCGGGGCATCGCGGAGATGTTGACCCAGACGTTGGCGTCGCCCTCGCGGTCGAGTTCAGTGTTGATGAGTGCGAACGCCTGCTCGAAGGCCTCGTCGTAGTCGTAGACGTCCTCGACGACGAACCGTTCGGTCTCGGCGCCGAGCAGGTTCCGGTAGTCCTTCTCGAGTTTCGCCGCGAGGTTCCGCGAGTACTCGACGTTGGCCTCGCTGCCGACCGCGCCCTCCAGCAGGACGACGCGGTCGACGTCGAGTCTGTCGCGCACGAGCGGCGCGATCAGCCGGTCGTAGTCGAATCCGACCGGGACAATGTGGGTCTGCATGGCGACGGCTACCGAGCGAAAGGTTGTAAGGGTTAAGAGTCGGGGAGGCCGTCGACGGAGAACGCCGCCGATTCCGACCGTCGCCACGTTCGCGGCGACTGTCAACCCCGATCCCAGGCCGGCGGTTCCGGCGCGGGGGGGCTCGTCACCGAGTGGTTACTCGCGGCGCGTTGCTGCGAAGGCGAACCCAGCGATCGCCAGCACCACGGTGAGGCCGCCCATGCCCGGGCCGTCCCCGGAAGTCGTGTCCACGTTCGCGTCAGTCACTTCCGCGGGACCGCCCTCCGATTCGGGAGTCGGGGAGGCCGTCGGCGTGTCGGTCGGCGCCGCCGTGGCCGTCGCCGTGGGCGTCGCAGTCTCGGTTGCCGTTGCCGTCGCGGTCGGCGTCGCCGTCGGCGTCGCAGTCGCGGTCGCCGTGGCCGTCTGCGTGTCGGTCGGCGCCGCAGTCTCGTTCGACCCCGCCGTGGCCGTGGGCGTCGACGTGTCGGTCGACGCTGCCGTTTCGGTCGGCGCTGCCGTGGCGGTCGGCGCCGCCGTCGCCGTCTCCTCGGTAATCTCGAAGGAGTCAGTAAGCGTCTGGGCGTTGAGCGTCCCGTAGCTACCGTTCGTCAGTTCGTAGGTCGCGGTGAACTCACCGCTGTTCGGGACGGGGACGTTGGTGATCGTGATCGTGTACGAGTCGGCCTCGGCGAGCGTGAAGTGGCTCGCACCGATCTGGACGCCGTTGCTGCTCTGCCAGTAGACGCCCCAGAACTCGGCGCTGGCTCCGTCTGCCGACACCGAAACCTCGCTCTCGCCACTCTTGATCCGCTCGGCGAGCGCGGTGCCGTTGATCCCGCTCGCGTCGTCGAAACCGATCCACGCGCTTTCGACCTCCACGTCCGAGGAGTTGTCGCTCAGATCCATCGTGAACGTGAAGTCGTTCGTCGTTCCCGCGAGACCCGGACTCACGGTGACGGGTGACCCGTCCTCTTGCTCGTTCGCCTGTGCGCCTACCGTTCCTGCGAGCGCTGCGGCCCCGGCCGAGACTGACACGACTGTCAGCACGGTCAGGAGCAGACACCCCAGTTGCGTATTCCTTGATGCCATCGTTCTCCACTCTCCTGTCGCGATTCCGACCCAGATAGCCGAACGGACGCCCTCTATCACGGGCGCCCGCCGGCGCGGTCGCGATCGCAAACTCCAGTTGCAAGCGGGTTACTCATCGGATAAATACCTTGCCAATCGACAGTGACAGGCGCGTTGCCACGACTGTTCTCGCGGTTCGAACGGACGCTGTGGCGCCGATCGACACGTAGCGACGGGCTCGAAAACGGACCGATACGAGAATCAATAGCGATAGACTACATCTGCCTATCACCGACGTACCGGGTATGCGCCAGTATTTTGTGTAATACCTGTGGCCGTACCCGTATGGGATCGAACGCTGGAGTTATACTATTGATAATCGGTATATTGGTACTTCTCGCCGGATTAGGGATGCCGAGCGAACAGACGGTTACTTCGAGGACGTGTACGGAAGGCAGTTGGGTCGGCGGGGTCTACGTCGAAGGGAACTGCTACGAAGGAGCGGTCTCTTCGCCCAACCCAGCGAAAGGAGCGACGACAGGGTTTGGGTTCATCCTCACTGTGGTTGGTGGTATCGCGGCACTGGCCGGCACCACGGGCGAGAGCCGTCGTTCAGACCGAAACACAGGTGGAATCCCGGACTCGCCGGGGACCGCGTCACCGACATACACGCTCGAAATCACCGGAACGGTTATCGACGCGGAAACCAGCGAGGAGACGACCCTGTCGATGCGGGTCCGATCCGACGACGCGGACCGGGCTGCCGAGACGTTCAAAGAGACCGCGCTCGACGAGGGGCACGTTCTGAAAGGTGACCCGGACGTCGAGGTCGTTTCGGTCGCGGATTCACCGGCATCGAGCGCCGTCAGCGAGGGAGAAGAGACGGACGCGGAGACGAGCTCTCCGCAGTCGGGAACCCCAGTTACCGAGCTCGCCGTCGACCGTCTGGAGACCGTCGACGATCGGATGTGGGACCGGATCGTGAAAGCGGGCGTCGGGGCCTGGATCGCTAGCGTCCTCGTCCCAGGCTGGTTGATCCCGTTCGACGCCGTGTTCGCGCTGGCCCTGTTCGGGACGTGGATCTCGCTGCCCGTCGCGTTGTACATGGACTCTCGGCGGGTCGCGAGAGAGACGGAGTGGCGCCCGAGGGGAGCGGCGATGTCGCTCGTCGCTCTCGTTCCGATCGTCAACGCCGTCGTGGGCAGTGGGTATCTGATCCGCCGCCGGTACGCGCTGGACGGTCGCGAGTTCTCGCTCGAGATTCTCTTCGAAGACTGTAGACGACGGCTCGAAGGGATCGTGTCGGCCCTTTCAGAGCGGCGCTGAAGCGAGGTGCGGTGGTAGCAACCCTCGGTAGCTGTTCCGCGCCGAACCGACGCGTCAGTCCGCCCCCGTCACGTAGAGGGTGGTGTCCTCTTCGAGGGCGTGGCTCGTCAGCGCTGAGAACGTGACCGTCACCACTAGCCCGAGGAGCATGCCGACGACGGCGGCCGACCAGCCGCCCAGGTAGCTCTGTGGAACGGCTTCGACGAAGACGCTCGCGAGGTAGAACAGCTGACTCGCGCCGATTCCGACGTACATCCCCCAGCGGGTCGTCCCTGGCCAGTACAGTGCGACGAGGACCGGCAGCGAGAGCTGGGCGAACCCGCCGAACGCCGTGTCGCCGATATCCAGCAGCGTCGCCGGGCGGAACAGGCTGGCGACGAACGCGAGCGTGGCGAAGACGGCCACGCCGACCCGGCCGAGGAACGCTTCGCGGCGGTCGCTCGCTTCCTCGACCAGCGGGCGGTACACGTCGCGAGTGAAATACGACGAGCCGGACAGCAGCATCGAGTCGCTGGAACTCATCATCGCGGCCATCGCACCCGCCACCACGAGCGCCGCGAACCACGTGGGCGTGTACTCCGCGAGCAACAGCGGGAGGACGTTGTCGTTGCTACCGAGTTCGATCCCCAGCCCCTGCGCCCACGCGCCGAGCATGAACGCGGGGACGAACAGCAGGACGACGAGTACGGGCCACAGCGGGAGCGTGCGCTTGATGACGGCCTTGGACTCCGCGACGAAGAAGCGCTGGTTGACCTGCGGGAACATGGTGACGCCGAAGGCGATGGCGATGGCCCGCGAGAGGACGTATTCGGGGGTGTAGAGGCCGCCGCCGAGCGCGAGGAAGTTCCCGTCGACGTCGCCCAGCGTCGCCGTCGCAGCGTCGACGCCGCCGACAGCGGTCGCGACCCAGGCGAAGGCGGCCCAGACCATCACGAGCATAAAGGCACCCTGGAGCGTGTCCGTCCAGGCGACGCCGCGCATCCCCGAGAGGGCGACGTAGCCGATCATGAACAGCGTGATCCCTCCCGCGCCGGCCCAGTAGGGGACCGCGCCGCCGGTCAGCGCCTCGATCGCGGTACCCGCGCCCTGCTGCTGGAGCATCACGTAGGGAAACAGCCAGAAGATGCTGATCGCCGCAACGAGCACGCGCAGGCCGAGCGACCCGAAGCGGTCGCCGAGCATCTCGCCAAGCGTGACGTAGCCGTTTTCCTTCCCGACGAGCCACTGCTTGTAGCCGAGCACGTACCAGAGGATCCCGAAGATGACGCCGTCCATGAGCCCCATCACGAGGATCCACTCCGGGCCGGCGCTGTAGCTGATGTTCGGCCCGGCGAAGAACGTGAACGCAGACAGCAGCGTCGCGAACGTGGTGAAGAGGAGGACGACCGTTCCGAACGTCCGGGAGGCGAGATAGTAGTCCTCGGCGGTCCGCTCGGTCAGTCGGTACGCGACGACGCCGACGGCCAGCGCCACGAGCATGTAGCCGACGATGATCCCCATCTGCAGGGCCGCCTCAGCCATCGCGGCTCACCCCCTCGACGCCGAGGCCCCACGCGCGCTGCGTGAAGACCCAGAAGACGATGGCCGTCAGGCAGAGCCAGCCGACGTGCCACCAGACCCACACCGGCAGCCCGGCCGCGACGGCGTCGCCGCCCCACATGAACCACGGGACCGCGAGCGCCGCGAGCACTATTCCGACCGCCGACCAGCCGATCAGCCGCGTCCGCTCGTGCATACACCCGTGTCCGACTACACTCCCGTTAACCTTTCGTCGAATGCAATCGAACCGAGGTATCGAAGAGGATTTTTCTTCACAGGTGGCTGGACGCGGGAATCGGTATCTCTCGCGGGTCGGCCGGTGTGGCGAACATGTGTGGCGACGGGGCGCCCGAGGGTGGTGTAATCCGCAGATATTAGAGTGCTCGAGTGACAAGTACGAGGTGGTTCCATGAGACGGTTCATGGACGGACATTCACCATCACAGCGCCCCGAAGGGGGGCAATTCATCAATGTACGATTCAGCGAAATATCTCATTCACGCGGACATCAGGACGAGCGGGGTGGTCGAGCGGAGTGACGTCGTCGGCGCGGTGTTCGGACAGACGGAAGGCTTGCTCGGCGACGAACTCGACTTGCGGGACCTGCAGGAGTCGAGCAAGCTCGGCCGCATCGACGTCGAGATCGAGTCCGAACGCGGCAGTTCCTTCGGCGAGATAACGATCGCCAGCGGCCTCGATCGGGTACAGACGGCGATCCTCGCGGCCGCTCTGGAAAGTATCGAACGGGTCGGGCCCTCCCAGTCGGACGTGGAGGTTCGCGACATCGAAGACGTGCGCTCGGCCAAGCGCCGGCAGGTCGTCGAGCGCGCGAAGGAACTCCTCGCGGAGTTCGACGCGACGACCATGTCCAGCGAGGACCTGGTCGAGGAGGTCCGCCGGAGCGTCCGCGTCGAGGACATCTCCGAGTTCGCGGGCATGCCCGCCGGTCCCCGCGTCGAGGACAGCGACGCCATCATCGTCGTCGAGGGCCGCGCGGACGTCCTGACGCTCCTCAAGTACGGCATCAAAAACGCCATCGCGGTCGAGGGGACCGACGTGCCCGACGCCGTCGCGGAGCTGACCTCCGACCGGACGGTGACGGCCTTCCTCGACGGCGACCGCGGGGGCGACCTCATCCTGAAGGAGCTCGCGCAGGTCGGCGACATCGACTACGTCGCGCTCGCGCCGACCGACCGGTCGGTCGAGGACCTCACGCGCGGCGAGCTGATGAGCGCGCTCCGCGACAAGGTGCCCTTCGAGACCGTCTCGGCCGCCGACGCCGAGACGGGGGAACAGCACGGTCTGGCCGCCACCGACGGGAGCGCCCAGCCGTCCCCACCCGACGGTAGTTCGGACACCCTCGACCCGGAGTCGGCGGTCGAACCCGACAGTCTCGAAGTCGACGAGCCCGACGGCACCAGCGACGCTCCCGACGGCTCGTCGAACACCGGCGGATCCGTCGACGGCGAGACAGCCGCGGAGTCGGCCGCCGACAGCGTAGCCGACCAATCAGCCGCCACGAGTTCGGCGACGGACGCCGACGCGGTCGCGGAGACCGATACGGTAGCGGAAACCGACGGGATCGCGAACACCGAAGCCGAGCCGGCCGGATCAGCGACCGAGGCGGACGTGGAGGCAGCGTCCGCGGACAAAGCGTCCACCCCGGGCACGCTCGCCAGCCACGTCGAGGCAGTGATCGACGGCGATACTGGAACCGTGCGGCTGCTCGACGCGTCGTACGAGACGATCACCGAAGGGCCGGTCGAAGACGCGTTCGACCTGCTGGAGACAACAGACCAGGTGCCGTCGTCGGTCGTCCTCGACGGCGAACTCCCCCAGCGCGTCCTCGACGTCGCCGCCCAGCGCGGGATCGATCTGGTGGTCTGCCGCGCGGAGGGCGAGTACGTCAAGCAGCCGGTCAACGTCCGGGTTCTCACCGCCGACGAGGTCTGAGAACCGGATTTCAGTTTCAGCCGTCGATCTCTCGGACGAGCAGCACGCCGTCGCCGCTCTCGTAGTGGTCGGGGAGCCGGTCTCGCCGTTCGAAGCCGCGCTCGCGGTAGAACTCGCGGGCGCGCTCGTCGACTTCCCGGACGGTGACGCGCAGTTCTTCGAGGCCTGACTCCCCGAGCCGTTCGACCAGTTCGTCGACCAGCACCGAGCCGTGGCCGCGACCCTGCGCGTCGGGCGCGACGGCCAGTTCGGCGAGGTAGCCGGCCTCGTCGTCACCGTCGGTCACTGCGAGGGCGTACCCGACCGGCGTCGCCGGGCCGTCGTTCGTCGCAGGTGCGTCGTGCTCGTCGGCGGAGTCGGTTGCGACGAGCAAGACCGGGGGTCCGTCGACGGCGACGGCGAGCAGTTCTTCCCAGGGCTCGGCGAGCACGGCCGTCTGGATGGCTCGGAGCGCCGGCAGGTCGGGGCGTCGCCCGGTTCGGACGGCGGTCATAGGACGACGGGGCCGACGACGACGGCCGCCAGCCCCGCGGCGACGCCCGCGGCGAGCGTCGCGAAGAAGTTGACCCCCTCGTTTTCGAGGAAGACGCCCTCGACCGTCGCGCCCAGCAGGCTGTCGACGGTCATCCCGACGACGCCGCCGAAGACGACGATGCCGGCGCCCTGCGGGTCGACCGTCTCGAAGACGCCGAGCGAGATGGCGGCGATGAGGACGGCGCCGGCGAGGCCGGCGACTTCCCCCTGCCACGTGACCGCGCCGTCGGTCCCGGGCTCGACGCGCTCGAAGGTCGTGATCAGCCGCGGGTCGTCGAAGACGCCGCCGATCTCGCTGGAGAGGGTGTCGCTCATCGCCGCGGCGATCGACCCGGCGAACGCGAACAGGAACAGCTCCGGCTGGAGCCCCGTCAGCGTCGGGCTGGCCGACCACCCGAGGACGGCGAACAGCCCGACCAGCGAGTTCGCGAGGACGTTCCCGCTGCCGCGGGCGCCCTCGTTCTCCTCGGCGATGCCGCGGGCCTCCTTCTCCGCGTAGCGGAACTTCGAGGAGAGCCCGCCGACGCCGAAGAAGGTCACCAGCAGGAGGAACCAGCCGACGTCGCCGAGGACGATCGTCTGCAGGCAGAGGAAGACGCCGGTGATCATTCCCGGGAGCGAGGCGGTATCCAGCGCGTAGGCCAGCGCCCCGAGCAGGATGGCGACGGCCAGCGCGGCGGCGACGCCCGAGGTGTCGACCGACAGCGGCAGGTCGGCGAACAGCCAGAGGAGCAGGCCGATGGAGACCATGACCAGCGGGTCGTCGCGCTCGAAGAGGACGGCCCGCAGGAGCGCGCCGAGCAACGCGCCGCTCGCCGCGAGGAACGCGACCAGCGGCCAGTGGACCGTGCTGTCGATCAGCGCCGCCGCGGCGTACTGCCCGGCGGCGCCGGCGGCGAATCCCGCGGCGACGAACCCGACGGTGGCGAGGATGGGCTCGTCGCGCAGCGAGCGAACGAGGTGGCCGCCGAGGTTGCCCCACGACAGCAGGAGGACGGTCCCGACGAAGACGGGCAGCGGCATCGCGAACCGGACCGCGAGGAGGGCGAGCGCGGCGGCCGCGAGGGCGAAGCCGGCGAGGCCGTAGAGCCGGCCGTCGCGGCGGTCGCCAGGTCGGGCGAACAGTTCGAAGACCGGCCCCTCGTCGACGACGTAGAGCGCGAGCGCGGCGACGAGGAGGAACGGCCCGGGCGCGGCGACGGTCGCCAGCGCCCGACTCGTGTTGCTGGCGATCGGTGGGACGGCCAGCGCCAGCGTCCCGACGAGGGCGAACGCGCCAGCCCGCCGGACTGTGGGTGTCACGCTACTGTCGGTATCCCGCGGAGAGCTACTTACCGTTTCCGAACCGTCTCGCCCGTGCCGTCGACGTGACACGTTGCTGGCCGGCCGCATCCGTCAGTCGACTGTCCAATGGTTCGCCTCCCGGCTGCCGTCCCCGAGCGTGAGATTTAGGGTGTATCCGGCGGAACAGGGCCTGTGGTCCTCTACGATCGATATCTCGCCCTCCGCCTTCGCCACAGCGACGCGGACCTCCCCGAGACCGTGGCCGTCATCGTCACCGAGCGCGACCTCCTCGAGCCCGACGCCTATCAGACGCTCGAACGGTTCTTCGAGTGGGCCGTCGAGTTCGGCGTCGACCGGATCGCCGTCTACGTGAGCGTCCTCGACCCCGAAGTCGTCGGGACGATCCGCGAGGAACTCGTCAACGTGCGGGCGCCCCTGGAACTCGCCGTCCGCGGTCCCGACGACGAGGAACAGGCCGACGCGCCGATCGTCGTCAGCATCGGCCTCGGCGGGAAACACGAGTTCGCGACCGCCGTCCAGGGCCTCGCCGAGGAGGTCGAGGCGGACGAGCTGTCCCCCGAGGAGATCGACGAGACCGCTATCGAGCGGGAACTGGTCTTCCCCGTCCAGCCGGATCTCGTCATCAAGACCGGCGCCGAGCGCCTCTCGGATTTCATGATCTGGCAGTCGGTCTACTCGGAGCTGTACTTCACCGACGTCAACTGGCGGGACTTCCGCCGTCGTGATTACCTCCGGGCGCTGCGGGATTATCAGAACAGGCAGCGGCGTTTTGGCCGGTAGGCCAAAGCTCGCGAATCTTGGATTCGCGGCGGTTCGGACGCTGAACGGTTTGCAGCGTCCGAACGCCGACGGACTCGTCTGTCGGAAGTTCGGGCAGTAGGCCGAAGCACGCGAATCTTCGATTCGCGGGGTCGGAGCACAGGGCCGTCTACGGGCTCGGCTACGGCGAGTATCCTTCTAGCTTGAACGTCACGAAGTGATTCTCGATGCGGGTTCCGCGCTCCTCCTGGTGGGAATCGGCGACGTCGAGGGCATCGTGGACCGTGCCGTCGACGGTCGCTTCGAACTCGCAGTCGGTACAGACGAGTTCGTACGTCCGGTCCGCCGCGGAGTCTGCTTCTGACGTCATCGCCGGGATTATGGCCATGATTCGGTCGTTTCGGCGGTCCCGTCGGTGTTCGACGCGCTGACCGTTCCGTCGGCCCCGACGACCACGTTGCACCCGGCGTAGGTGAACTCGACGCGTTCCTGCGACCCGTCGGCCCCGTCTCGGTCGCGCTCGAAGAGTGCGGCTGCGACGTTCGAGTCGATCGCGTCGTATAGCGGTTCGAGCGAGAGCGGAGCGGTGTCGGTCGCCGCAGCGACAGTCGATACGACGGCTTCGCCGACTGTCTCTTTTCGTGTCCGATCCTCGACTGCGACACTGTGCGTCATTACGGGATACATTCGGCTCGCCCCGCAAAGCGCGAGCGGCTCATTTCATAACGAGGGCGGCGCCATCCGGGCATCAATTTAGCCGATCGAACGCTGCTCCGAACTGAGGGCCGACTGGGACTTCTCGGCGTTCGCGTCCCTCGATTAGCCGTCGACGGCTGCTTCCGCGAATAGGAGGTCGAGAAGCTTGCACTGTGCCGTCCGGAGCTGTTCCGTGACCGTCGGCTGGGAGACGTCCAGCACGTCGGCGACGTCACCGCCCGTGCTCCGCCGCGGCGACGCGAAGTAGCCGCTGTAGTACGCGGTCTCGAGGACTTCCAGCTGGCGGTCGGTCAGCGAGCGTTCGAGCGCGGCGGCCAGCCCCTCACGCGTCTGGACCGGCCGCTCGCGCTCGCGGCGTGCGAGGAACTCCACGTCGTCGTACTGGGCCTGGATCCGCTCGATGAACCCGCGCACGTCGGTACCCGAGGGGACGTCGACTTTCAGATCGAGCGCGCCCTCGGACACCGTCAGCCGCCGCACGGACGCCCCCTGTTCGACGAGCGAGAGCGCGACCGTTCGCCCGGAGACGACCGATTCGACGAGCGGGCCGTCGTCGCCGGTCACGAGCACCTCGTGGGACTCGACGCTCACCGACCGATCGAGGACGTCGTCGACGGCGTCGGGCGACGCGTTGTGCGCGACGAAGAAGAGGCGACCGCGGCCCTCCGACAACGGAATCGCGCCCTCGTAGGTGATCTCGCTCTCGAACTGCCGGGCGAGTCGGGCGAGGAAGCTCGCCGACTCGTCGTGGAGCCGGAACTCGAGTTCGATCGCGGTGTCGGAAAGCAGCGACTGCTTCGTGTCGACGCCGTCGATCGCGTTGGCGATCGTCTCCCCGAGTTCCGCGAACACCGACCGCTCCATCTCCTCGAACACGTCGGGCCGGCCCGCGTAGACCGACAGCGCCCCGTAGGTGACATCGCCGTACTGCAGCGGGACGCTGATGACCGACTGGAACTCCCGGGAGAACGCCTCCTTGCGCCACTGGCCGCCGCGGAGCTTCTCGGCGACGTTCGCGACGACGGTGATGTCGCCGGTCTGGACGGCCGACGCCGCCGGGATCGGGTCGCCCGTCTCGGCCGCTCGCGGCAGCTCGATCGCGTCCAGGTATCCCCTGTCGACGCCGTTCCAGGCCTCCGGCGTGAGGCCGCCCTCGACGTCGCTCGGCGTGCCGATCCAGGCGAACCGGAAGCGGTCGCTCTTGGTCAGTTGCTCGCAGACGACGCGCTGGATCTCCTCGCGGGTCGACGCCTGGACGAGCCCCTGGTCGATCTCGCGGATGATCGTGTTGATCTGGTTGAGCCGCTGGAGTCGCTGGTTCTGTTCCTGCAGCAGTTCGTCGCGTTCGCGGAGGTTCGCCTGACTCTCCACGCGATCGAAGGCCGCCTCGGCCGTCGCCGCGACGAGTTCGACGAGGTTCCGCGTGTCGGCGTCGACGGTCTCCTGCTCGGCGACGGCGACCGCGAGCACCCCGTGGTCGCCCAGCGGGAGCAACATCGTCTGTTGCTGGTCGAGGCCCGTCGCCGGGATCGCGGCGTCGGTGACCTGCGACTCGTCTTCCACGAAGGCCGTCCAGACTGGCGAGTCGGCGCCGGCCGTGAGCGGCCCGAGCTGGCTGGCGTACGCTTCCGTCTCGAAGGACGAACTCACGGGCTCGAGCGTGTTCTCGGACGTGTCGAAACAGTAGACCAGCGCGTCCGAGAGGGTCAGCTCGTCGGTGAGCGTCTCGACGATGACGTCGCCGATCGCCTCCCGGGACTCCGCGTGCAACAGCTGGCGGGTCGACCCCTGGAGCGCCGTGAGCGTCTGCTCGCGCTCCTTGCGCCGGATGGCGGCGATGGCGTGGCTGATCGTCTCGCCGAGTTCGCTCATGACCGAGACCTTCCGCTCGTCGAAGGCCGACTCGCTGCCGGCGTACACCGTCAGGACGCCGTACTCGACGTCGTTGTACACCAGCGGGACCGTGATCGCCGACTCGTACCCCTCGGCGAGCGAGGCGTCGCGCCACGGCTCGCCGGACCGGTCGGCCTGCAACTGGTGGACCGGCTGGATCGCCTCGGTCTGGAGCGCGTTCGCGCCGATGCCGGCCTCCGTCTCCGCCCCCGCGTCCACCGACTGGATCGACTGGAGATACTCGTCGCTGATGCCGGCCGAGGTCCGCGGCACGGCAGCTTTGTAATCGTCGGTGTACTCCGCGATCCACGCGGCGGAGTACGTCTCCGACGAGGCGAGGCGGTCGCACACCTCCTGTTCGATCTCCTCGCGCGAGGTTGCGGCCACGAGCGTCTGGTCGATGTCCCGGATGACCGTGTTGATCTGGTTGAGCTCGTCGAGTTCGTCGCGCTGGGACCGGAGTCGCTGTTCGTACTCGTGGCGCTCGGTCATGTCCCGCGTGACTTTCGCGTAGCCGCGGATCTCCCCGTCGTCGTCGTGGAGCGCGGTGATGATGACGTTCGCCCAGAACGTCGACCCGTCCTTGCGGACGCGCTTGCCTTCGTCCTCTGTCCGGCCGTTCTCCGTCGCTTTCTCCAGGTTCTCCGCGGGGACGCCCGCCTCGCGGTCGGCGTCTGTGTAGAACGTCGAGAAGTGCTCGCCGACGATATCGGCCTCCTCGTAACCCTTGATCTCTCTCGCGCCGTCGTTCCACGTCTGGACGTAGCCCTCCTCGTCGAGCAGGAAGATGGCGTAGTCTTTCACCTCCCGGACGAGCGTCTCGAAGCGCTCCTTCTCGGTCTGGAGTTGCTGTTCGTACTCGTGGCGCTCGGTCATGTCGCGGGTGACCTTGATGAACCCCTGGAGATCCCCGTCGTCGCCGCGGATGGCGGTGATCGTGACGTTCGCCCAGAACGTCGAGCCGTCCTTGCGGACGCGCTCGCCCTCGTCTTCGGTCCGGCCGTTCGCCGTCGCTTTCTCCAGGTTCTCCGCGGGGACGCCCGCCTCGCGGTCGGCGTCTGTGTAGAACGTCGAGAAGTGCTCGCCGACGATCTCCGCCTTCTCGTAGCCTTTGATCTGTCTGGCGCCGTCGTTCCACGTCCGGACGTGCCCCTCGCTGTCGAGGACGAAGATGGCGTAGTCCGTGACGGCCTCGGTGAGTTCCTCGAACTGCGCTCGCTCGAAGACCGATTTCGACTCCGGATCCGTTGCGGGTCCTCCCCCCGTCCGTTCGGAACCGGTCTGTTCGGCGGGTCGCCACCAGACGCGAGCGCGCGCACCGACCTTTTTCGTCTCGATATCGCCGCGGTCGGCCAGCGTTTCGAGTTTCCCGTAGGCCGTCCGCCGGGCGCAGTCGAGTTCCTCCGCGACTTCGCTCGTCGTCAGCGGCGTCGCGGGCGTGTCGACGGCCGCGAAAACGTCGAGCGCGTCGGCAGGCGAAGACCCCTGGGTACCCATGGAGTGAGTAACGCTCCCGAGACTGAAAAACGCCTCCGTCAACGGATCCGGAGGGGTCGACCGGACTCAGTGGAACGTCGCGCCCTCGCCGATCCGCGTCTGGTAGACCCGCGAGTCGACGCCGACGTCCTCGAAGGCGTCGACCATGGCCGAGGCGATGGCCCGCTGGTCGGTCTCGTAGCAGGCGGCGATGACGCTGGGGCCGGCACCGCTGATGGTCACGCCGGTCGCGCCCGCGTCGAAGGCCGCTTGCCTGACTTCGTCGTAGCCGTCGATGAGTTTCGCGCGCGCCGGCGTGACGACGGCGTCTTCCATCCCGCGGCCGACCAGTTCGGGGTCCGAGCGGTGCATCCCGGTCGTGAGCGTCGCGGCGTTGCCGACGGTCTCGACGATGTCGCTGACGCGAGCGCCCTCGGGGACGACCTCGCGGGCGTCGCGGGTCGAGACGACGATGTCCGGCAGGCAGGCGACCAGCGGGATGTCGGCGTCGACCTTCGAGACGCCGTCGGGGGTCGCGATCGTGAACCCGCCGAGGATCGCCGGGGCGACGTTGTCGTCGTGGGCGTCGCCGGAGACGACGGCCTCGCCCTCGGCGGCGATCGGCACGAGTTCCTTGCGGGTGAGCCCGCGGTCGTAGAGGCGATTGAGTGCCACGGCCGCGGCGGCGGCGCTCGCGGCCGACGAACCGAGTCCCGAGGCGGGCCGGACGCCCTTGTCGATCTCGATGTGCGCGGGGGCGTCCAGCGCCTCGGCGACGGCCCCGACGGTGTTGTCCTCGGGGTCCTCCGGGATGAACTGACTGCCGGCGCCCGTCACGTCGATGGTCGTCTCCGCGGCGCGCTCCACCCTGACCACGTCGGCGGGCCTGTCCAGAGCCACGCCGAATACGTCGAAGCCACTCCCGAGATTCGCGCTCGTCGCCTGCGCCCGCACCGTCACCATATGCGACGCAATTCCCGGACTGCGGGGAAAAAGGTAGCGGACTGCCCCACCGGCGGCGTCTCGGGCGGGGGTGGCGTCTCTCATCCGACGGCGCCGTCGTCCAGCGAACTACCCGGGAGTCCGCCGCACGGCCGCTCGCCCGCGGGCGGGCGAACGAAAAGGGCTTTCCCCGTCACGGCGGAACTGCGAGGTATGATCGGTGTCGTCGGCGGCGGTATCGCCGGCCTCGCGGCCGCGTACCGGCTCCAGCAACGCGGCCACGACGTGCAGGTCTTCGAAGCGAGCGACCAGGTGGGCGGGCTGGCCGCCGTCTACGAGACGGCCGGCGACCCCATCGAGACGTTCTATCACCACCTCTCGGCCTCCGAGGAGACTATCGTCGAACTGATCGAGGAACTCAGCCTCGGCGACGACCTCGAGTGGCGCTACAAGACTGACTCTTACTACGTCGATGGCGTCGTCCACCCGATGGAGAAGGCCTGGGAGATCCTCGCCTACCCGCACCTGTCCGTCTACGACAAGTTCCGCCTCGGCATGCTCGTCAAGGAGATCGACGTCCGCGGTGGCTGGCCGAACTTCGACACCTACGACGACATCACCGACTTCGAGGACGTGCCAATCAAGGAGTTCCTGCTGGAGCACACCACCCGGAACGTCTACGAGTCGTTCTGGGAACCGCTGCTGGACGCGAAGTTCGGCTCCCGCAAGGAAGACGTCTCGGCGGCGTGGCTGCTCGGCCGCGTCAAGTTCCGCGGCGAGCGCGACCCACTGCGCGGCGAGCAACTGGGCTACCTCGACGGCGGGTTCGGCCGCCTGCTGGACGAACTGCTGGCGGCCGTCGGCCGCGACACCGTCACCACGGGTGCGCGCGTGACGGAGATCGGCACGACCGACGGCTCGACGGGCTCCGACGGCGCCGTCGAGTCGCTGACCGTCGAGCGCGACGGCGAGGAGGAGACTTACGAGGTCGACGGCGTCGTCGTCGCGGCGATGCCGAACGTGCTCGAAGACCTGACCGGCTACCCCTGCGAGATCGACTTCCAGGGGACGGTGTGTTCGGTCTGGAGCATGGAGGAGTCGCTGTCGGACACCTACTGGCTGAACATCAAGGACGACGCGCCGTTCGGCGTGTTCATCGAGCACACCAACTTCGTCCCGCCGGAGCGCTACGGCGGGGAGCACCTCTACTACACCGCCAGTTACGTGCAGGACCCCTCCGAGGACCTCTGGCAGATGTCCGATGCGGAGGTCGAGTCCCACTGGGAAGCCGGGATCAAAGATCTGTTCCCACACTTCGACCCCGACAGCGTCAACTGGGTGAAGACCGCGCGCAACCCCCGGACGGCCCCCATCTACGAGCGCGGCTACCTCGACATGGTCGTCCCCTACGACCTGAGCGACGAGGTCGCCGAGGGCGTCTACTACGCCGGCATGGCCTCCCGGGCGCAGTACCCCGAGCGGTCGCTCAACGGCGGGATCGAGGCCGGCTACGCCTGCGCTGACCTGATCACCGGCCGGTGACCAGCGGCCGGGGGCGGTTCCACACCTGCTGCGGCTGGCACGTATTTTTGGATCGATTCGGATTATTCGCAACTATCCGTGAGTTCGTGGTATTTTCATCGCCCGGGAACGCTGGAATGACACCAATACTGAAGGTGTAGAAGAGAGATAATTGGTCCCGGCGGTAACGAATGTCAGATACCCCCACCATCGCGGTTACGAAGCGGTTCGTGGTCGACGGCTACGCGTATCCGTCGGTTCGCCTGCGCGCGTCGACAGACGCCGGCGAGCCGGTAGCCGTCCGACTCCTCGAATCGCTGCCACCGGGTGTGGACGTAACCGCGGTGGGATTCCACGCGGACGAGGGGTACGAACACTGGTCCGTGACGAGTGCAGACGAGATCGTCTACGAGGACGTGATCCGGGACGGTGATCCGAGTGCGACGCTGTACGGGATCGCCGACGCGGATCCGGACGAACTCCGCGACTGGCTGGACGACCCAGCGGTCGAAGTCGCGGTCGCGGACGATCTCGACACGGGCGATGCCGCCGACTGGCAACCGGTCGACGACGATCGGATCGACGTCTCGATCGTCGACGGCGATACCGGCGGCGACGCCCGCTCGACGGACCGACAGAGCAGTCCTACGGGCAGGGATTGGGGCGATTCGGGTACCACGATGAATCAGGACGAACCGGAACCGACCGACGAACAGCGCAGTGAACGGACGTGGTCGAACGAACGCGACGAAGCCGGGGCGAGCGGTGACGAGCAGGCGACAGAGACGGAGCGATCGATCGACGGCGAACAGACGAACGAGGTCGAGCAGGCCGACGATACTGAACAGGCCGAGAATATCGAACAGGCGGACGACATCGAACAGGCTGACGACGCCGAACAGACGAGCGAGACCGAGTCGGAGCAGACAACCGACACCGGTGAACGACAGGTTCTGACCCGGGGTGGGTCGGGAACCGACAGGCCGACACCGTCCCCTACCGACAGTGAACAGGCCCTCGCGTCGGCGGCGACGGAGGACGTCGGTGGAGGTGTTCCGACGCAACCGGAACCCCACGATTCGGTTGTCGAGCGCCTGGCAGCGGAACTGCGGGACGACGACCCGTCCTCGCAGGCGGTGGCGACGCTGCGCAGTCACCTGCGGCCGGATACGACCGGGAGCGTCGACGCGAAGCTCGACCACTGCATGGCGCGCATCGGGCAACTCGACGCGTACGTCGACGCCCTCGAAGCGTTCCTCGACGAGGAGGGCACCGCCGAGCAGTTGCTCGCGGAGGTGCGCGACGACCTCCGGACCGTCGAGGCGCACGTCGAGGACGTCGAGCGCCGAGTCGACTCCGTCGAGGCCGCCCAGTCGCGGCTCGACGACCGGCTCGCGACGGTCGAGGCGGACCTCGAATCCGTCGGGGACGTGGACGAGGCGGTCGCGGACCTCGACGCGACGGTGACCGAGACGAGGGCCGAACTCACTGACGCGGTTACGGACGTCGAAGAGGAACTCGCGGCGCTGGCCGACGACCTCGAGAGCGTCGAGGAGTGGCGGTCGACGGTCGTACAGGCGCTCTCGGCGGCCGAGGAGACGCCGGCTGCCGCCGGCTCAGACGCGGACTGATCCGCCGGCGGCGACGCAGTTCGACCGGCAGGCCCGCGGCGGATCGGCGAAACTGCCGCCGATCGATTCGCTCGCCGGGCTACGAATCCGGGAGCGAGACGCCCGCGGCCCACATCTCGGGGCTCCCCCATCGGTCCATGGAATCGACCTGACCGGCGACGAACAGTTGTTCCTCGGTTGCGGCCACGACCTGCACGTCCTCGTACTCGAACGTCCGATCCCAGTCGCGTCGTCCGAGTCGATCGGTCCCGAACAGTTGGCTGCGAGTCGCCACGGCGAACCCCTCGTCGAGGGGCGCGAGGTCGGTCGGCCGGACCCCCTCGAACCTGCGGCGCCAGACAGGAAACCCCTGATCGTCGACGACAGACAGGACCGCCTCCTGTCTGTCGTAGTGGTAGATCTCTCCGAGGAGGACCGCACCGCCCGGGCGGGGGAGCACGCGGAGTGCTTCCTCGGCGTACCCGGCGAGGGTCCGGCGCCACTGCTCGCGGCCGTACTCGCCGGTCGCGAGGAGCGCGGGCACGGTCCCCTCGACCGAGGGCGGTCTCGACTCGCCGACGAGGAGGTAGCCGCCGTCGTGACGAGCGGTGATATCCATGACTCTGAAATCGTCGAACTGGTACGTGTGAAACCACTCCCGGTCGCCGTCGGCATCGGTCCCGAGGGCCCACGCGACCCGGTTCCCGTCCTCGCCCATGCCGCCGCCGAGGACGACCCCGCCGTCTGGTCGCCGACCGGCCGCGGTCGAGTTGGGTTCGAGCGCCTCACCCAGCCTGACGTCCTTCTCCCAGCGACGCTCGCCGTTGGGTCCGAGCGACAGGATCCACGGCCGTCGCCTGTCGCTCGCGTCCGTGACGACGACGTACCCGTCGTCGGTGCGGGCGAACCAGCCGTCGTACCACTCCGGCGCGTCGAGGCGAGCGTCCACTTCCAGGGTTCCGTCGTGCAGGAACTGGATCACCCGGAGTCCGTACTCCGTCTCGCGGGGACTGACGAGGAGGGCGGCGCCCTCGCCGTGTGCGGGGACCGCAGCTATGGGCCTGTCGTCCGTGGTCCCGAACGTCTCCGTCCAGACCGCGTCGGACTGCGCGGGCGTCGGCGACGTGACGGTGTCGGTACCTCGGACGGTGGAACCGGGTCGGGCCGCACCGGTTCCACCGGCCGGTTCCGCGCTGTCGGTCGATCCCGAGCGAGCGGCGGCGCCGGCGGTCCCGGCGCTCGCCAGACCGGCGAGCGAAGCGAGGAGCCGTCGGCGAGACTGTTCGGAGGGCATCGTCGGCGGGACGCCGCCAGCGGACAAAACCGTTCCGACAGAAGACATTTAATCCGGCCGGCCGGGCGGTCGAACGATGCCCTCCAGTCGGGTGACCGCCCTCTCGATAGCCGCGTTCGTCGCCGCGACGGTAGCGTTCGCGGCCGCCGTTCCGGTCGGCGGGACGGCGGCCCATCAGGACCGGTCGATCACGGGACCGGCAGCTCAGTCGGACACCGGGGATAGCGACCTGAATCTGACCATCCGGTCCAGTGCGCGCGTCGAGTTCGAGGATCTGGATTCGACGTCTGCCGTTCGCGAGCGGGTCACGGCCGGCACGCTCCCGGTCCGCGAACAGTTCACGGTCGGTGATCCGTTCGTCGTCGAGATAGCGCACGCCGATCTCGCCGCGGATCTGGGCGACGGAAACGCGACGACGGCGTTTCTCGACCGGTTCGGGACGCCCGCGGCGAACCTGACGTTCGAGGGGATGACCGGCCCTCAGCGGTACTCCAAATGGATCGATTCGTTCCCGAACGGGACGCGCGCGTTCGTCGACGCAGCCAACGGCACGACGTACGTCGTCGTGGACACGGACCGCGTGACGGTCACCTCCTCGGACGCGCCGGGTCCGGGGGTCGACCGGAACGTCTCGCAACCCAACCCGGAGTACTCGCCGGGTCTGAGGCAGTACGACCACTTCAGCGCCGAAGTGACCCTGGCCGGGGGGTCGAACCTGACGGCGGGCGACGAGCGCGTGGGCGCGACGCGGGACTTCGATGTCCTAATCCGGACTGCCGAGATCCGGTACGACGACGAACAGCGCGAGCGGGTCTACGTCGCTCCGGGTCCCAATCAGGCCGTCCGCGGAGGGACGAACGTCCCCGGTGGGCTCGATGTCACGGTCGTCCTCCGCGGGCAAGACGACCCGAAGACGGCCGAGAGCGAGTCCTTCGTCCGGCGGACGACCGCTACCGTCGACGACACGGGGAACTTCTCGGCGACGTTCGACCTGAGTGGCGTCCCCGCCGGAACGGTGGCGAATGCGTCCGTCCGCTTCGACGGACGCGGCATCCTCAACCGGGAGGACGGGGACCCGCCGGAGCCGTCGACCGTCGTCGTGGCACCAATCTCGGGGTCGGTCACAGTCCGTGAAACCGAACGGAACGCCTCTGGGAGTTACGACGCGGTCACCGTCGACGCGGCCCTCTCGCGCGGCGGGTTCGTCGTTCTCCACCGGGGGAGTGCTACCGGCCCGGTCGCGGGCGTCTCCGGGTATCTCTCTCCGGGCAGTCACGAGGACGTGCCGGTCTACGTCGGCCGTGCGACGCGAAGCTCGGATCCGCTCGTCGCCGTCGTCCACCGCGACGCTGACCACGACAAGTGGTTCGACACCCCGTCCGTCGACCGGCCGTACGACACGTCCGGCGACGCCGTGGCCCGGACGGACTTCGCACCGGCATCGCCTGCGGAACCGATAGGGACCCCCACACAGACAGCGACGCGGACGGTGACCCCGACAGCGACGGACGGAACACCGACCCGATCGCCGACTGCGACAGGTCCCGTCACGGCGTCTGAGACCCCTATCGGCGCGTCGGCGACCGAGAGTCTCCGGTCCGTCACCGAAACGACCGAAGCCGGATCGCCGCGTGCCGCGACTCCGTCTGCCGGCCGTCAGCCGTCGCCGGAAACGACAACAGAGGGCGCAGGGTCAGGGTTCGGAGTGGTCGCCACGCTCGCCGCGAGCGTGATCCTGGCCCTTCTCACGGTCCGTTCTGCCGCCCGGCCGTGACTCCGCCGCTGGCACGCCCCGGAGCATCTCCATCTGCGGGGTCCGACGACGGGCAAGGGCTCGGATTGAACGGTCGCCGTCGGAGTCCAGGCGACTGCCCAACCGAAGCGGGCGGCGGCCGTGACCGCAGAACTGGGTTCGTCGCCGGTGACGGCCGGAACCGGCGCCGGGTTCGGTGGCTTCGCGACGCTGTCCTCGGGGCTGGTTCTAGTCGCACTCCGGGCCAGTCGCCGACAGCAACGGCCTGCTGGTACCGCTACGTCTCGTCGGCGCCGGGAGCGGCGTCCACGTCGACGTCTTCGGGTTCCTCGCGGCCGCCGACGACGAGGTCGCCGTCGTCGGTCTCGACGTAGACGTCGTCGGCGAACCCGCCCTCAGCGTGGGGATGCTCGGGGTCCTTCAGCTTCTCGGGAGTCGAGGGGGCATCGGCGACGCCGCCCGCGGGGGCGAACTCGCCGAGCGGGTCGTCGATAGTGATGCCGTGGGGCTCGAAGAAGTCGGCGTAGCGGTCGTAGTGGGCCTGTAGCTCGTCGGAAGGGAACTCCATCATCTCGGTCCAGCCGTGGTTGTAGAAGTCGAAGTTGGCCTGGACGTGGGTGATCTCCCGGGCCTCGGCCTCGGGGTAGCCCTCCTCGAGTGCGGCGACGTAGGTGTCCATCGTCGCGTCGAAGAAGTCGTCGAGGTGCGCCCGTCGCTCCTCGCGGCGGCCCTCCTCGGCCTTCCCGGCGAAGATGTCCGTGTGCATCCCGACGAGCCGGTCGGTGACCTTCTCCCCGACGACCGGGAGGGTCAGCGCCTGCTTCGCCGCGAAGTGACGGACGTTCTGGCGGAGTTTCATCTCGTCGCTGGGGTTAGGACGGGACGCTCTTCAACGTCCCGTTCGGCACCGCTCGGCGCCCGGACGTGGGCACTCGCGGGGGGAAACCCGCTCACGGCTGACGGAACGATCAGAATTTCCCGTCGCTGCGTGCGTTTGGCAACCAACCGCATGGAGAGATAGCAACCCACATTAACCACGGTTACGAAGGTACCGGGCATGAGCGCATCCCACGTCATCATCGGTGATGGCATCGCGGGGAGTTCGGCAGCGGAGACGATTCGGGAGGAGGACCCTGACGCCGACATCACCGTGATCACCGACGAGGGGGAGGCACTGTACAACCGGATCCTGATCAAAGAGTTCGCCAAGGGGAAACTCCCCGAGGCGCCCATCTCGATCCACGAACCGGAGTGGTACGACGAGCGGGACATCGACCTCCAGCTCAACACCTACGTCACGACCGTCGACACCGAGAACAACGTCGTCCGCACCCACGAGGGTCAGGACTACGAGTACGACAAGCTGCTCGTCGCGACAGGTGGGACACCGGCGAGCCTCGCGAGCTTCGGTATCCAGAACGCCGACGCCGACGGCATCGACCACTTCTGGACGTTCCAGGACGCCCGCTCGATCAAGGAGAACGTCGAGAACGCCGACCAGGGCATCATCGTCGGCGCCGGTCTGCTCGGTATCGACCTGGCGGCCATCTGCGGCGCACAGGGTCTCGACGCCAACTACCTGATGCGCGGCGAGTGCTGGTGGCGCTACGCGCTGGACGAGGAAGGCGCGGAGATCCTCCACGAGGCCATGCGCGAGCGCGGCGTCACGCCGGTCTTCGAATCCGGCGTCGACCGCTTCGAGACCGACGAGAACGGGCAGGTCGAGGCCGCTATCGATCCCAACGGCGAGCGCTTCGAAGGCGACTGGGCCGGCGTCGCCATCGGCCTGAGCTTCAACACGGAGTTCCTGCAGGACACGCCCGTCGAGACGAACGACAACGGGATCGTCACCGACGAGTTCATGCGGACCAACGTCGACGACATCTACGCCGCGGGTGACATCACCTGGTTCTACGACACCATCCTCGACGACATGGGCGAGAACGGGTCGTGGGGCTCCGCGAAGGAGCAGGGTTCGATCGCGGGTCAGAACATGGTCGAGGACCTCCGCGAGGGCGGCGAGACCGACGACCCCGAGGAGTTCCGCTGGGTCTCCTCGTACTCGATCACCCACTTCGACTTCCCCTTCCTCTCCTTCGGCCACCCGACCATCGGCGACGACGAGGCCAGCCAGAAGTACAGCGACACCGAGTGGCGCCGTCTCGCCTTCAAGGACGGCAAGATCGTCGGCGGCGTCCTGATCGGCGACCTCTCCCAGCAGTCCAAGTACAAGAAGCTCATCCGCGAGGAGCGCGAAGTCGCCCAGCACAAGGACCTGCTCATGGAGGAGGACGTCGACATGGACAAGCTCGAAGAGGCCGCGCCGAAGCCCGAGTAACTCCCGCACCCGATTTTCCCGACGTAGCCGTTTTCGATTTCGCTGTCGCACGCTCCCGAGTCCGTTCTCCGCTCTCCCCGCACACAGACCGTCTCGCTATTGGCCGGGATGCGGTCTCCCCCCAGAGAGGTCACTCAGACTGAAATAAATAGAATCCTTTAAGTGAGAGAGTCGACCAGTCGGGTCCATGTCAGTCGCGGTGGGTGATACGTTGGAGGACGCGGTACAGCGATTGATGACTATCCCGGGGATACTGGTGCTGGTCCTGTTTCTCGGATTCAGGCTCACCAACCCGGTGATATACGAGACGTTCTTCGCGCGCGGGGTGGAGTTCGCACTCAGAGAAGCGGGGGGATACACGCTGATGGACGTGCGATTCAAACTGGCGGAGCTGGGCTACGACTTCTTGCTGCCGCTCGTCGACGCAGTCGACAAGACGGGGATGGAGGTTTCGTTCCCCGTCGCGATCGCCATGGTGTCGGTGCTGCCGTTCGTCGCGGAGCTGCTGCACGTCGTCGGCGTGCGGGCGCTGGCGGCGCGCGATCCGAACAGCGTCCCGGTCGAGGAGATCACGTCGGGACTGGTCGGCGCCTACGTGAAGTCGCTGGTCGCCAACTTCGTCGCGCTGGTGCTAATCGTCCTCGGGACGCTGTTTTTCCTGGTCCCGGGCATCGCGCTGGCGGTGCTGTTTTTCTTCGTCCGCCACCGGATCGCGCTGGCAGGTGACGGCGTCTTCGAGGCCATCTCCCAGAGCTACGCGCTCGTGAAGGAGAACGCGATGCCGATGGTCGTCCTCGGGGTCGTCTTCTGGCTGACGTACCTCGTGGTGACGTTCATCGCCGGGATGATGCCGCTCGGCGAGCTCAGCGGACCGTTCAACCGGGCCGTGGAGACGGCCGTCATCGTCTTCGGCATCTCGATGCTGACGAGCGCGTACCTGCAGGCGGTCGGCGGCGTCGGCGGCCGGGCGAGCGCCGCGCCCGCCGGCCAGAGCGACCGTCTCGGGGCCTGATCGAAGCCGTTTTCCACCCTGCTGTGCGTCTGTCGAGTATGGACAGCGGCGGCAGCAGCGACATGACGCTCGCGTTCGACCTGGACGCGCTGAAGGAACTGGCCTACCCCGACCGGGTGTTCCAGGACGCGCGCCAGTGGAGCGAGTACGTCGGCGTCGTCTCCGAACAGCCGACGTACGTCGTGACGAACTTCACGCGCAAACACCGGATCCGACAGGACTTCTTCTCCGGTCCGCGCAGCCGCGCCGAGAGCCTGGAGAACGTCCAGCGGCAGTTCGGCACGGAACGGCACGTCTTCGTCGGCACCGACGGCGAGGACGAGGAGCTCGCCGAGGAGGTCGGCTGGGAGTTCCTCGACGTCGAAAACGCCGCGGAGGCCGCCGAGTGGGAACTGGGCGAGCCGGAGACGCCCGCCGACGCGGCCGGCGACGACGAGCGCGACGACTGGCCGTAGTTCTTACCTGGACGTCCGCGCAGCCCGTACCGCGGCGTTTAAACGGTTCACTGTGGTACATCCGACAATGGCAGAACCGCGCGTCCCCGGGAGCGAGGGGGCCGATATCGAGTTGCCCTGCGGCGAGACGGTCGCCGTCCACGACCTGGACATGGGCCTGCGCGAGTACGACTGCGCCTGCGGCGACGTCCACGCCGTCGTGATGGACGTCCACCCGCTGGGCCGGTTCGTCCCCGAGTTCCTCGTCGAGGTGCTCACCGAGACCATCGAGACCGCCGACGAGTTCCCGGAGTTCACCACCGCCCACGTCATGGCCAGCGTGATGGAGGAGTTCCCCCAGGAGATCGTCGTCGAGGACGTCTCCGAGGACGGGCAGGCGGGCTACTCGATGGTGTGGGTCGCCGACTTCGACGCGCGACGACTCCACGAGACCGTCGTCGAGCTGGTCGTCGAGCTCATGGACCACGCCGTGAGCCACGCCGACGACGAGGAGGCCGCCGCGCAGTTCGAGCAGTGGCTCCACGAGTTCGACGTCGCCGCGTTCGTCGACCAGTACCGCGAGGAACGCGAGTTCGAGACCGAACACGACTCGGCGGTCTGACCGGGAACCGCCTCGAGACCGCTTTTGCTTTTCCACAGCGGCAGCGGCCGTCAGACGCTCGTCTGACTGAGGTTGATGGTTCTCGGACCGAAGGTCCTCCGCATGCGCACCCGTCGGAGCGAGTTCGACCGGATCCGATCGGTGCTTCGGGAGGTCGACGCAGAGGAGCCGCTGACCGCCCGGGAGATCCTCGATCTCCTCGAAGCCCACGGTGAGGAGTTCGACAGCGCCCACCGCGTGGCGACGATTCTCGGCCGCCACGCCGAGTCCGGCGAGGTCGACATCGTCCGCGACCAGCCCTATCGATACCAAGTCGACGAGGGCGTGGAGTGACGACTTCGCGCACGGCGGACCGACTGCTCGGCGGAACCGAGATCGTCGGTTCCGACCGACCTGACCGGAGGCCGAACCGGCGATGATTTACGTGTCGTCCCGAACCGTTCGATAGCTGCGCCGCCGTCCACGAGACGGCCCGGGTGGCGGCCCTCGACCGGGGATCGATTTCTCCGTTCTCCCCGTACCGACCGCACAGGCGGACGGCCGGCGCGGAATACGATTTTCGAAACTCGGTTTCGATATCCGTATTCTTTCGCCGGGTTTATTACGACGAGCGGACTTTCCCCGGGTAATGACACAGGACGAGGACCGCACAATTCTGCTCATCGGGAGCGGCCCGATCAAGATCGGGCAAGCGGCCGAGTTCGACTACTCGGGCGCACAGGCGTGTCGCGCGCTGCAGGAAGAGGGCGCTCGCGTCGTGCTCGTCAACTCGAACCCGGCGACGATCATGACCGACCCGGAGATGGCCGACGCCGTCTACATCGAGCCTATCAACACCGAGGCCATCGCCGAGATCATCCGGAAGGAACAGCCCGACGGCGTCATCGCCGGCCTGGGCGGCCAGACCGGCCTGAACGTCACCGCCGAACTCGCCGAGGAGGGCGTCCTCGACGAGCACGACGTCGAGGTGATGGGCACGCCGCTGGACACCATCTACGCCACGGAGGACCGCGACCAGTTCCGCCAGCGCATGGAGTCCATCGACGAGCCGGTCCCCGAATCGATCACCATCGAGGCCATGGACGAGGTCGAGGACGCGGTCGAGGCCGTCGGCGGCCTCCCCGTCATCATGCGGACGACCTACACCCTCGGCGGTGCCGGGTCGGGCGTCATCGACGACATGGACCAGCTCAAAGAGGCCGTCCACAAGGGGCTGCGCCTCTCCCGGGACGACCGCGTGATGATCACCGAGTCGATCGACGGCTGGATCGAGCTGGAGTACGAGGTCATGCGGGACGCCGACGACTCGTGTATCATCATCTGCAACATGGAGAACCTCGACCCGATGGGCATCCACACGGGCGAGTCCACGGTCGTCACGCCCTCGCAGGTCATCCCCGACGAGGGCCACCAGGTCATGCGCGACACCGCGCTGAAGACGATCCGCGAACTCGGCATCCAGGGCGGCTGTAACATCCAGTTCGCCTGGCGCGACGACGGCACGCCCGGCGGCGAGTACCGCGTCGTCGAGGTCAACCCGCGCGTCTCCCGCTCCTCCGCGCTCGCCTCGAAGGCGACTGGGTACCCCATCGCCCGCGTCACCGCGAAGGTCGCGCTCGGCAAGCGCCTCCACGAGATCGAAAACGAGATCACGGGCCAGACCACCGCCGCCTTCGAGCCCGCCATCGACTACGTGGTCACGAAGGTGCCGCGCTGGCCCAAGGACAAGTTCGGCGACGTCGAGTTCGAACTCGGCCCGGCGATGAAGTCCACCGGCGAGGCGATGGCCATCGGTCGCACCTTCGAGGAGTCGCTTCTCAAGGCACTGCGGTCCTCGGAGTACGACCCCGCCGACGACTTCGCGACCGTCTTCAACGACGAGCTCGAGGAGACCTACCTCGAACGCCCCTCGCCCGACCGTCCCTATGCCATCTTCGAGGCGTTCAGTCGCGGCTACTCGGTCGAACAGATCCGCGAGATCACCGAGATCCGCGAGTGGTACCTCGAGCGCTTCAAGCGCATCGCCGAGGCCGCCGAGGCCGCCCAGAACGGCGACTTCCAGGAAGCGGCCGACGTCGGCTTCACCGACCAGGAGATTACCGCGCTGGCCGGCGGCGAGTTCAACGACACCCACGCCTCGTGGCTGCCGGTCGTCGAGGGCCCGGACGCGCCCGACGACGACACCGCGATGGCCGACGGCGGGGCGGAGACGGAGTCCGCCGAGGCGGCCAGTTCGCCCGGTCCGGACGCGACCGTCGACGAGGTCGACGGCCAGACCTCTGACCGCGACTTCAAGCTCGTCGACACCTGCGCCGGCGAGTTCGCGGCGACGACGCCCTATTACTACTCTTCCCGTGACCCCATCTCGGGACTCGGCCGGAACGAGGTGCAGGTCGACCGCGACGTCGAGAGCGTCGTAGTCGTCGGCGGCGGCCCCATCCGCATCGGGCAGGGCGTCGAGTTCGACTACTGCTCGGTCCACGCCGTCCGCGCGCTCGAAGAGGTCGGCATCGACGCGCACGTCGTCAACAACAACCCCGAGACGGTCTCGACGGACTACGACACCTCGGACGGGCTGTTCTTCGAGCCCATCACCGCCGAGGAAGTCGCCGACGTGGTCGAGGAGACCGGCGCCGACGGCGTGATGGTCCAGTTCGGCGGCCAGACCTCGGTCGACATCGGCCACCCGCTGGAAGCGGAACTCGAACGCCGCGGCCTCGACTGCGAGATCATGGGCACCTCGGTCGACGCGATGGACCTCGCCGAGGACCGCGACCGCTTCAACCGCCTCATGGACGACCTGGGCATCGCACAGCCCCAGGGCGGCTCCGCGACGAGCGAACAGGAAGCGCTCGACCTCGCGCACGAGATCGGCTACCCCGTCCTCGTCCGCCCCTCGTACGTGCTGGGCGGCCGCGCGATGGACATCGTCTACAGCGACGAGGACCTCAAGGAGTACATCGAGGAGGCGGTCCGCGTCAGCCCGGACAAGCCCATCCTCGTGGACGAGTTCCTCGAAGGCGCCGTCGAACTCGACGTCGACGCCGTCTCCGACGGGGAGGACGTGCTCATCGGCGGCATCATGGAACACGTCGAGTCCGCCGGCGTCCACTCCGGCGACTCCGCGTGTATGATCCCGCCGCGCTCGCTCGGGCGCGACGTGAACCGCAAGGTGCGTCAGGTCACCGAGGACATCGCCCGCGCGCTCGACACGGTCGGGCTGATGAACGTCCAACTGGCCGTCAAGGACGAGGAAGTGTACGTCCTCGAAGCCAACCCGCGCTCCTCGCGCACGGTGCCGTTCGTCTCGAAGGCGACTGGCGTCCCCATCGCGAAGCTCGCGGCGAAGGTCATGGCCGGCGAGTCCCTCGAAGATCTGGACGTCAACGAGCAGGTCCCCGAACAGGTCTCGATCAAGGAGGTCGTCCTGCCGTTCGACCGCCTGCCGGGCTCGGACCCGCGCCTCGGCCCGGAGATGAAATCCACCGGCGAGGTCATGGGCACCGCCGACTCGTTCGGCAAGGCCTACCAGAAGGCCCAGATGTCCGTCGGCAAGCCCATCCCCTTGGAGGGCACGGCCGTCGTCGACCTCTCAGAGAGCGAGTTCCCCGGCCGCGAGACGGAGGCCGGCGAGGAGCTGGTCGAGGGCTACGCCGAGCACTTCAACCTCGTCCAGTTCGACGACGAGGAGGAGTTCGTCGACGCCATCGAGAACGGCGAGGTTGACCTCATCGTCTCCCGCCAGCGCAAGCCCCTGCAGTCGGCCGTCGAGGAGGAGATCACTTACTTCTCGACGCTCGCTTCCGCCCGCGCGGCGCTGGAGGCCATCGAGGCCGCCGACGAACCGCTGGACGTCCAGCCCGTCGGCCAGCGCGTCAAGCGCGACGAGTACTGGGGCCAGCCGAAAGGCGAGTAAGCGGCGCTCTCGAGGACGAACAGCGTCCTACTCGCTGCATCCCGTTCGCTTTGCCGGCCGATCGCATTTCTGTTCGCAGACCGAACTGATCGTATGAGCTATCGCACCACGATCGGTTGGTCGCTTTTCTCCTCCGGAATCGTCACCCTCCTGCTCAAGGCCCTCCCATACCCCTCCGTCTACTGGGGGATCGGGTTGCTCGTCGTCGGCCTCGTCGTGCTACTGTATCGGCAGTTCTGACCGTCCTCATCGGGGGACGAGGCGGTCTCGTGGAGATCAGCCACCGCCCGAGGTGAGGTTCAGACCGGCGATGCCGACGACGATCAGGCCGATAAATGCGACGCGGGCCGGGCTAACCGGCTCGTCGAAGAGAACGATCCCGAGCGCCGCGGTGCCGACCGCGCCGATACCGGTCCAGACGGCGTAGGCGGTCCCGACGGGCAGACTCTCGACGGCCCTCGCGAGCAGGACGACGCTGACGGCCATCGCGGCGATCGTCGCGGCCGTCGGGACCGGACGCGTGAGTCCATCGGAGTACTCCAGCCCGATGGCCCACGCGACCTCGAATAGCCCGGCGACGGCGAGCAGGTACCAGGACACGTCGCGGTCGTACCCCCGGGCGCGGCGTGTACCTTCCGGTTCGGCCCACGGCGGTATCGCCGGGGGTCGGGCGAGGAAAAACCGTCGGCATTTATATTCTTGGTATGTGATGAACTGGTATGGACGACATCTTCGTCGCGCGGTTGATGAGTTCGGATCTGCAGACGGTCGGTCCCGACACGCTGGTCGAGGAGGCCGCCGAACGGATGCAGTCCCACGCGATCGGGTCGCTGGTGGTCGTCGACGAGGACAACCAGCTGCTGGGCATCCTCACGACGACCGACTTCGTCGACATCGTCGCCAAGAGCCGGCCCAAGGCCGAAACTACGGTCGAGCGGTACATGACGACCGACGTGGTGACGACGACAGCCCAGACCTCTATCGTCGAGGCCGCCGACGTCATGATCGAACAGGGCATCCACCACCTCCCCGTCGTCGACGACGAGGAGGGCGTCATCGGGATGATCTCGACGACCGATCTGGCGGCCTACATCTCGACGGTCCAGACGCCCTCGCCGGCCTGACGCGCTCGGACCTCTCACGGACTTTTCACACGCTCGCCGCGCCCTCCGCGGTATCGACTGCTCCTGCCGCTGAGCGGTAGCCGTAGCCTGCTGAGATAGCTGTCGCGTCGGGACGGAAGATCGGTACCCGGTTGCGGGACCGAACGTAGCGTCCCGTCTATCAGAAAGAGGAATTTCTTTGTGCGGGGGTTCACCTATCTGGGGTATGAAACGTCGTACCCTCCGCATCGCAGTTCTCTGTATCGTCGCCGCGTCGTGCCTCTATCTGGTGAGCGGGTATCTGAATTACTCGAGTGCGGCGAACGCCGCCGCGGAACAGTCAGAACTGCCCTTCGAAGACCGGGAAGAGATCGTTCCGCCCCGGGACAACGTCACCGTGATCACCGGTCAGGGGTTCGCGGACCGGGCCAGAGACTCGCTCACGGCGTTCGCGCCGGACGGCCGCGTCCTCTACTACCACGACGAGTACAGCAAGTACCAGGACGTGGACCCGTCGCCGAAGGGCCGATACACCGTCACGGTCATCGCCTCGGAGTTCATCTATCCCGAGGAGTGCGACGCGTCCGTGCGACGCTGCGTCCGCGACAACATCGTTCGGATCAACCTGACGACTGGCGAGACGGAGACGCTGTACAGCATGGTCGCGCCGGCGCTGTACAGCGAGAAGATCCACGACGTCGATAGGGTCGGGCCGAACAGGTTCATCGTTGCGGACATCATCTACGACCGGGTGTATCAGCTGAACACCTCGACCGGGATGCACGAGTGGTCGTGGCAGGCGATGACCGAGTTCCCCCGGAGCGGCGGCGGTGAGTGGCCAAACGACTGGACGCACCTCAACGACGTTGAGATGCTCCCCGACGGGAGAGTCATGGCCTCGCTCCGCAATCAGGACCAGGTCGTCTTCATCGACCCGGAGACGGGGCTCCAGGAGAACTGGACGCTCGGCGCCGAGGACGACTACTCGGTGCTCTACGAACAGCACAACCCCGATTACATCCCCGAGTCGCGCGGCGGTCCGGCCGTCGTCGTCGCCGATTCGCACAACAACAGGGTCGTCGAGTTCCAGCGGCGAAACGGTTCGTGGGAGCAGTCCTGGCAGTGGTCGGACGACGACATGCAGTGGACTCGGGACGCCGACCGCCTCCCCAACGGCAACACCCTCATCGTCGACTCCAACGGCGGCCGCGTGCTCGAAGTCGATCCCAACGGCACGATGGTGTGGAACGTCACCCTCTCCAGCGCGTACGACGCCGAACGGCTCGGTACCGGCGACGAGAGCGCGGGCGGGTGGAGCGCCGCCAGCCAGGACCTCGCGAGTTCCGGGGAAATCGAGCGAAACACCGACGACGACGACAGCGGTGGCGTCATCGACCTCATCGGACTGAAGCGCGCGTTCCTCAGGATGGCGCCGGCGAAGCTCATGTCGGCGGTCGTGTTCCTGGTCCCGCCGTGGATGCGCGTCTGGCACATCGCCGCCATCGCCGCGAGTCTCGCGTCGGTCTTCGCGCTGTTCGTCGCCGAGGTGCGGTGGCGCTACGACGTGTCGCTGCACGTCCGGGACACGATCGACGTCCGACGGAAGGGATCGGACGGCGACTAACGGCGTTCGATCGGCCGGCGTGTGGCCGCCTCGCGGTCCCTCCGACACCGGAGGGTGGTTCTGCCCGGTCGCTTCGCCACTGCGCGGTGACGGTCGGCCCTCGCTCGGGTAGCCCATCTTTTTCGCAGCGGAGGTCCAAGATGGCGCATGGCCCTGCCGAGCTACTCCGAGTACTGGAACGAGATCGAACCGTCGCTTTTGATGATCATCGGGTTCGTGCTGTTCGTCTTCCCGGAGCCGGCCACCTCGGTGCTGGGCGCGGGGCTGATGCTGCTCGGCGCGTCCTGGTGGTTCTACGAGTGGGGCCGATAAGGGGCCACCACTCGAACGCCTTTGCCGGTGGCCCGCGAAGGACACCTATGACCGACGACTCCGAGTCCGTTCGCGTGTGGCTCGTCGAACGAACCTACTCCGACGACGAGCAGAACATCATCATCCTCACCTACGCCACGCCGGACGGCGAGCGGTACTTCCGCAAGGAGCGCGCGCTCACCAGTTTCAACGACAGGCGGGACACGACGGCCGCAGTCGACGCCGACCAGCGAAACCTCGGTGCGGTCAGCGACCCGGATCTACAGGCGCAGTACGCCGCTGAGGCCCAGCGGATGGCTGAGGTCCACGACCCCGACGACGTGATCTGACGGTCCCGGCGTAGCCGCCGGAGGACCGCTGTGGCAGTCGCACTACTCGCGAACGCTCAGTTGGGCGGGAAGGGAAAAACGAGGGTGTCGTCAGTTCGTCGCGACGGTCTCGTCGTCGGCCAAGGCGAGGACTTCGTCGAAAAAGCCCTTCGAGTCGTTGGGACCGGGGTTGGCTTCGGGGTGGTACTGGCGGGTGAGGATGTCGAGTTCGTCGTTCTCCAGCCCCTCGGGGGTGTCGTCGTTGACGTTGATCTGGGTGACTTCGAGGTTGTCACCGGGGTCGGCGACGGTGTAACCGTGGTTCTGGGTGGTCATGACCACCTTGTCGGTCCGCAGGTCGCGGACGGGCTGGTTGACGCCGCGGTGGCCGAACTCCATCTTCTCGGTCTCGCCGCCGAGCGCGTTGGCGACGACCTGCTGGCCGAGGCAGATCCCGGCGATGGGCTTCTCGCCGACGTAGCTGTCGACGAGTTCGTTGGCCTGGTCGAAGTTCTCCGGGTCACCCGGGCCGTTGGAGATGAAGAGCACGTCGGGGTCGAGCTCGGCGACCTCCTCCTCGGTCGTGTCGTGGGGCAGCAGGTGGACCGTCGCGTCGCGCTCGACGAGCGACTCGATGATCGAGCCCTTCGCGCCGCAGTCGATGAGCGCGACGTCGGCGCCCGCGCCGTCCTCGTTGTAGACGACTGTCTCGGGCGTGGTGACCTGGTCGCCGATGTCGGTGTGGTCGCTCATGTGCTTGCACTGCTCGAGTTCGTCCAGCGCGTCCTGCTCGGTGACGCCCTCGCCGGCGGCGATGCCGCACTTCATCGCGCCGGAGTCCCGAATTTCGGTCACGATGTCGCGGGTGTCGAGCTTGTCGACGGCGGGGACGCCCTCCTCTTCGAGCCACTCGACCACGTCGTCGGTCAGGTCGCGCGCGACGACGCCGCGGGGATGGACTCGGTCGGACTCGAAGCGCTCCTCTCGGACCCCGTAGTTGCCGATCAGCGGATAGGAGAAGGTGAGGATCTGCTCCTCGTAGGAGGGGTCCGTGAGGCTCTCCTCGTAGCCCGTGTACGCTGTCGTGAAGACCAGTTCCCCGCGAGTCGTGCCCGGCGAGCGCGCACGCGCCTCGACGACGCGTCCGCCCTCTAGTGCCACGTAGGCGTCCGTCATTACGAGATGCGTATACCATCCCCGTGCATAAGGCTTGCTTTCGAAGTTAGGTTACGAATTTCGTAACGGTCAAGTGCGGCCGCGCGGAACGGTTGCGTATTCGATGGACGACCTCGACCGGGAGATCCTGAACATCCTCCGCAGGGACGCGCGGACGCCGTACACGGAGATCGCCGACAGCGTGGGGACCTCCGAGGGGACCGTTCGCAACCGCGTCGAATCGCTCGTCGAGGAGGGCGTCATCGAGCGGTTTACCGTGGCGACGCGGACGGGGAACGTCAAAGCGATGATCGAGGTCGGCGTCGACGTCAGCGTCGACACCCACGACATCAGCGAGCGCGTCGCCGAGTGGCAGGAAGTCGACTTCGTCTGGCAGGTCTCCGGCGAGGAGGACATCGTCTTCGTCGTCGACGCTCAGGACACCGAGCGCGTCAACGAGATCATCACGCAGACCCGGGAGCTAGAGGAAGTCGTGAGTACGAAGACGAGGCTGATCCTCGACGAACGCGTCGGGTGAGCGGCTCGTCGCCGCGAACCGACGCACAACGAGGATTCGTCGATGAGGCTGATCCTCGACGAACGCGTCGGGTGAGCGGCTCGTCGCCGCGAACCGACGCACAAC